>CAZSQK010000030.1:0-81448 GCA_964608645.1 uncultured Solibacteraceae bacterium
CGGACTCTGAGTCGCAGCTCAACCGGACACTAGTGTGCGCCGCAACGGTTTTCGCCAGCCGCATCACGTCTAACAAACCGCGTCGCCGGGACCGCCGATAACGGGCGTCGGGACGTCGGCGTGGAACTCTCCGCCGCGGCCATTCTGACTTCTGTCTCCTCTAGCCGCACGAATATCCAGGACGACCTTGGCCAATTAATCTTCGCGCAACGCCTGCATGGGCTCGACGCGCGACGCTCGCTGCGCGGGGACGTAGGCGGCAAGGAGAGCGACGAAGCCCAACAATGCGATTGCGCCGGCATAACTCGCGGGATCGTTGGGTTTGAGGCCGTAGAGCATCTTCTCGGCCGCGCGCGTCGCCCAGAGAGCCAGCCCCGTTCCAATCGCCAGGCCGGCGGCGAGTAGCCCCATCGCCTCCCGCAGCACCATACCGATGACACTGCGCCTGCCGGCGCCCAGCGCGATGCGGACCCCGATTTCATTCCGCCGCCGCGCCACCATGTACGCGATGACGCCATAAAGACCAATCGTCGCGAGCAAACCGGCGAGAATGCCGAAAGCGCCGGCGAGCACGGCCATCAGACGATCCCGCATCAGCGTCTCGCGCACCTGCGTCGACAGAATCTTGAAGTCGATGGCGATCCCCGGATTCACGGCGGCAACTGTGGCCTTGATCCCCCCGAACACCCGCGGCGCAGCGCCGGACATGCGCAACATGAAGGTGGCGCCGCCGCCCGGGTCGTCATCCTGCGTGGAGGACAGGAATGCGGTGGCGAGGAAGTCCTCGCGGAGCTCATAGTATTTCGTGTTGCGCACCAGGCCGACGATCTGGTACACGCGGTCGGGCTGTCCGACGCTGCCCTCTACACGGAAGGTCTTGCCGACGGGGTTGGCGCCGTTGAAAAACGTCTTGGCCATCGCCTCGTTGACGATCGCCACCGCCGGGGCTCCGACGATATCGCGGTCGCTGAAATCACGGCCCGCGACCAGTTGCGCGCCGATGGTGCGCAGGTAGCCGGGGGCGAAGCGGTTGAAGAATAGCTCCTTCTTGGTGTCGGAGCCTTCGGCGCGCGCCTCCTCGTTCCAGCCCGAGCCGCTGAGAGGTGTCATCAAAACTTGAGCGGAGGAAACCACGCCGGGGACGGCGCGCAGGCGCTCATCGAGATCGCGTATGACGGCCGGGCGCCTCTCCTTGGGATAGTGAGCGGAGTTCAGATCCAGTGAGACGCTGAGAAGACCTTCGGGCTGGAAGCCGGCATCCACTGCGAGCAGCTTCTGCAAGCTGCCGGCAAACAGCAGTGCGCCGACCAGAAGCACCAGCGAGAGCGCGACCTGCGCGGTGACGAGGGCGCGACGCAGCGCAAACCGCTCGCGGCCGGAGGTGAGGCCGCGGCCGCCGGCGCGCATCGCGGCCACCGGGGCAAGGCGCGTGGCGCGGAAGGCGGGCAGGAGTCCGAAGAGCAGGCAGGCGCCGGTGGCGATGGCCCCGGTGAAGGCGATCATCCGCAGATCGAGACCCAACCCCACGAACAGACCGTTGCCTTCGGTGGTGAGGAAGGCGACCAATCCGCGGCTGAGGATCTGCGCCAGGGCGATGCCGAACGCCGTTCCGAGGAAGGCGAGCATCAGGCTCTCGGACAGGAGCTGCCCGATGAGGCGCGCCCGCGACGCGCCGATTGCCAAGCGGATCGCTAGTTCACGCTCGCGCACGCTGGCGCGCGCCAGCAGGAGGTTGGCGACATTGGCGCAGGCAATCAGGAGCACCAGCCCGGTGGCGCCCAACAGGATCCAGAGGGGTTTCTCATATTGGCGGCGAAGGCCCGAAACTCCCGTCGCGCCGGTGGTGGCCGCGAGCTTGTTGCCCAGAAACTTCTTGGCATAAATCGGCCGGTAGGCCGGTGGTAGCGTGGCCTGCATGAAACCCGGAGAGATCGCCTGCATGTAGGCGTTGGCGCGCGCTTCGGTCCACCCGGGCTTGAGGCGGCCCATGGCGGAGATCCACCAGGCGGTCCTCGAGTCGCGGCGTTTCTGGTTGTCGGCGCACAGCGGGATGGCCACGTCGTACCGGTTGCCCACTTCGACGCCGGAGAAGCCGGAGCCGGTGACGCCAATGACCGGGAAGCGGCGGCCATCGAGAGAGAGGAGGCGGCCGAGCGCTCCCGGATCGCCGCCCAACTCACGCGACCAGAAGGCATAGCTCACGACGGCTCCGGGCGAACTGCACCCCGGCTGGTCGTCCTCCGGCGCGAAACCGCGGCCGATGATCGGCTGCACGCCGAGGACGCGAAAGAAGTCGCCGCTGACATAGAGCCCTTCGGCATAACGAGCCTCGCCGCCGGGACTGAGGTTGAACTTGCTCGCGCTCCAGGCCAGCACGCCGCTGAACGGTTCGCGTTTCGTCTGCAACTCCTGCCACATCGCGTAGGTGAAGCGCGCGCTGCGGGTGGAGAACCAGCCGGAGCGGTCGGACTTCGGGGCGAAATCGAGGTACATCAGCTCTTGCGGGTTGGATACGGGGAGTGTGCGCAGCCGCACGGCATCGACGAGCTGGAAGATCGCGCTGTTAGCGCCGATGCCGAGGGCAAGCGACGCCACAGCCACGACGGTAAATCCCGGGTTGGCGCGCAGTTGGCGCGCGCCGTAGCGGAGGTCCTGGAGCAGTTTCACTCCGATTGGACGCGCGAACGGCGCCGAGGTTGGGAATTTACCGCTTCTCTTCGAGCATTGCGCGCAGGTTCGAGATCTCGCGCTTGAGCCGCTTCTGGCGGGCCAGCATCATCATCACGTAGATGACCAGGATCACCCACGCGGCCGTCAGGCCATAGCTCAGGAATTCGTAATTGCGCTGGAGGCGCGCGATCTCGCGGACCACATCGTCGGCGGTTTGCAGCAGGAACAGTGGCATAAGATCTCCGTCAGAAGGAATGCGCCATGCGGCGCAGGGAATCGAGCTCGCGCTGGGATTCTTCCTGGCGCAGGCGAACCGCGACCATCACGATGGCGAGCAGCATCATCGCGAGCATCTGCCACCCGAAGACGCGGCTCCAATCGGGCGGGAAGCTGCCGCCGCCCCAGAATACCGGCTGCGGATGCTGCGTCCGCCACCATTTGATCGAGAAGAACACGATGGGAACGTCCAGGAACGCGAAAATCGAGAAGACGGCAGCGAAGGTGGCGCGCTGCGTCGGCTCCTCGATGGCGCGCCGCAGCATCAGGTAACCGGCATAGAGGAGCCAGCAGATGAGAGCCGAGGTGAGCCGCGCGTCCCAGGCCCACCAGACGCCCCAGATGATCCGGCCCCAGATGGAGCCCGTCACCAGGTTGGCGGCCAGGAAGGCGAGCCCGACTTCGGTCACGGCGACCGCCAGCGCGTCGAACTTGAAGTTCCGCGTAATCAGAAAGAGGACGCTGCCGATGAGCGCGACCATGGAGCAAAGCATCGCGGTGATGGCGACGGGCACGTGGAAGAAGATGATCTTGAAGACCGTGCCCTGCGCCGCTTCGGGTGGAAGGCTCGCGATCACATTGATATCGCGCGCCAGCAGGAGCAGCGACGCGGCGCCGACGGAATAGAGGATCGTATCTTTCATTCTTTACCCCACTAACACCGTCTCGACCAGGATCAACGAGACGGCGGTAAACATTACATCAAAGCCGGCCAGCATTTTCAGCCAGTCCTGCGTGTCGGGCCCGATCGGCTGCCCGTTCACCAGGCCCTTGGTCAGCAGCATGCAGCCCATCAAAACCGGCACCAGGATCGGATAGGTCAGCATCGGCAGCATGACTTCGCGCAGCCGGATGTTGACCGTGAGCGCGCTGAAGATAGTGCCGATGACGGTCATGCCCCAGGTCCCCAGAGCGAGAACGAGTAGCAACTGTCCGAAGTGTTGCATCAGGTGCACCCCATAGAAGATGGCGAACACGGGAAGCGAGACCAATTCGACGGCGAAGACCAGGACGTAGTTGGCGAAGGTCTTGCCAAGGAACAGCACGGCGCCGGAGATGGGAGCGGAGATCAGCGCGTCCAGGCAGTCGTTGGGCAACTCGCGGGCGAAGCTGCGGTTCAGGATCAGCGTGCCCGCAAATGCGAAGACGATCCAGAGCAGTCCGCCGGCGATTTCGCGCGTCGTCTCCTCCTGTGGATCGAACGCGAAGCTGAACATCAGCAGGATGACGAGGGCAAAGGCGAACGAGGCGTTGATGGCTTCCTTGGTCCGAAGCTCGGCGCGCAGGTCCTTGGCTGTAATCGTGAGAATTTGCCGGACGACTCGCATCAACCCTCACCGTATCGCGCATAGACCCAGCCGGGGTCGGAGACCATTTCCGGCGTGCAGGGGCCGTGAAACGCCACTTTTCCGCGGACGAGCAGCGCGACGTGCGAGGCAAGCTCGAGGGCTTCCCGCAACTGGTGAGTGGACATGACGATCGTTTTGCCTGCGGCGAGCCCTTCCCGCAGGAGTCGCTGGAGAACGGCGATGGCCTTATCGTCGAGCGCCGTAAAGGGCTCGTCGAGGAGGACCACGGAGGGCTCGTGGAGGAAAGCGCGGGCGACCGCGAGACGCTGCCGCATGCCGCGGGAGAACTCCCGGACAAGGCCGTCCTTCACACGGTCGAGACCGGTGCGCTCGAGCCAGTCGAGAGCGGCGCGGCGCGGGTCCGGAAGCGCGTAGAGGCGCGCGTAAAGCGTGAGGTTTTCGAGCGCCGATAGCTCGTCGTAGACCGAGATGCCATGGCCGAGGAAGCCCATGCGGCGGCGCGTTTCCGTGTCGCGCGGCGGTTTGCCGAAGATGCGGATCTCGCCTTTGCCGGGCCGCGAGAAGCCCGCCATGGTGCGCAGCAGCGTAGTCTTGCCGGCCCCGTTGCGGCCGATCAGCGCGAGACAGCCGCCCGCGCCGGCCTCCAGGTGGATGTCGCGCAGCGCCGGATAATCGCCGTAGAACTTCCAGAGTCCGTCAACGGCGACCGCTGTCATTCGACTCCTTCGGGTTGTTGCGATATAAGAGAGCGAACCCCAGGGTCAGGATGCCGAGCGCGAGGCCCAGGATCAGCTTCGTCTGATTATTGACGCGCGGCATGATCTGCTCGATCTGCGGACCGCCGGAGTCGGGCTGTTCGGCGCTGTCGGGCGCCCCGGGCGGCGCGGCTTCCGCGCCGGTCAACGTGATCTTGTAGGAATCGCCCTGGAGCCCGTAGATGTGGGCCTGAGTCCGTGGCTCCGCGCCGAGATCGTTCAGGCCGTCGCCCGTCATCGTGACGCCGTTGGGCGCGATCAGGTACGTATTCTCGTCCTTGCTGACCACCTTGCCGGCGAACGGTTCACCGGAGTTGTATGGCGTGGTGTACGTGATGTCGAAGCGCGTCTCGCCTGGCTTGATCGGGAAGTCGACAGCGAACACGTCGGGCTTGGCGGTCTTGACGACGGCTGCTCCGATGGGCATTCCGCCGGGGGCGGTCGCCTGCACCTGCGCCTTGCCGCCCGCGCCGGCCGGCAGAAAGAAGTGGAGAGTGCCCTGGTCCGGGTTGTTCCAGGCCGTCTTACCCGTGTTGGCGAAGAGGAACGTCTCGCTGACCTGCATCTGGCCGTTGGCAGGCTCGAACAGGACCATGTGCTTGCTGACCCTGGCATCGCCCGCGGTCTTCGACGAGGTGTAAACGTCGATGGTGAGACCGGTAGTCGGTGAACCGGGCGGCAGCATGTGATTGTACGTCACCCCGTCATACGCGGTGCGGAGGACGTGCGGTCCTGGGGTCGGCCGATCGATCGTGAACTTGCCCTGGCTGTCGGACTTGGCCTGGTCGACCAGCTCGATGCCGTTCTGCCCGAGCTTGTTCAGTGCGACCGTGGCGCCGGACTGCGGGGCGCCGGTCGACCGGTTGATGACGGTCCCGGTGACGGCGGCCGCCGCTGGGAGAGCCAGAAGAATGCCCGCAACCACAACTGAAAGCCGGCTCACTTTGCCACCTCCATCGGCTTGCCGCATTCGCCGCAGAACTTCAGAGCCTTGTCGAAGGTGGCATTGCAGGCGGGGCAGGCGAAGCCCGGACGGCGCGGCTTTGCCGGTACGGCCGGCTTCGCGCTTGCGGTCGCGCCTAAAGAGGCGCTGAGCTTGTCGACTTCGGCCAGGACGACGGCCAGTTCCCGCTGCAGGTCGCGCTTCGTGGTCTGGTAGTCGGCATCGGAGAGCTTGCCGACGCGATACTCGAACTGCAGGTCGCGCAGGTTCTCGTAGATCGCGGCCTTTCGCTCGTCGAGATGCTGAAAGGGAGAAACCGGCTCCGGCTGCGGAAGATCCTTGGGCCTTACTCCCAGGATGAACGCGATAACGGCGATCGCAATCAGACAAGTGACGGCGATAATCATTCGAGGTTCGCCAGGTCCTTCTCGATCTGGTCCTTATACTTGGCGAGCGCGGGGTCGTCGATCTCGACCTCGCCCAGGTCGGTCATCGGCTTGGGCTTGTAATAGCGGCGGAAGAACAGCCAGATGACGCCCGCGCCAAGCGCCAGCGATGCGTACGGCACGATCCACCCGAAAGCGTTAGGCGGCGCCAGGTAAACGCCCGCGCCGTACTCGCGAATGAACGACTGCACGATCTGTTCGTCCGACATCCCCACCGCCTGCGACTGCGCGATGCGCTCCTTGGCCGGCTTCGAGAAATGGCACTCCAGCATGGAGCACGTGGCCACCGAATCCTTACAGCCGCACTGGCAGGCGATGCGCGCGCCGACGCGGCGGACGTCCACGCTGGGCTTTTCCGAAGCCGTCTGCGCGATGGCCGCGGCTGCCACCACGAGCGCGAGGAGACTATTTTTCAACCGGGACATGTTTCTTCGTGTAGCCCACGACTTGCGTGCGGGCGTATTGCATTTTCACTTTGCTCGGGATGAGGCAGATCAGCGTGCCGCCGATCAGCACCAGGCCGCCGATCCAGATCCAAGACACCAGCGGGAAGACATAAGCCTGTATCACCGCGCGCTGATTGTCGTCCGACATGCCGCCGAAGTTCAGGTAGAGATCCTCGTTGGGGCGCTGCCGGATGCCGACTTCGGACGTTCCCTGGCGGCTCGCCGTGTAAAAGCGCTTTTCAGGCTCGAGAGTGCCGAGCTCCTCGCCGTTCTTCGACACCTGCATGATGGCGCGGTGCCACTGGTAGTTCTCGTTCTGGCCCTGCAGGAGCTGCACCATTTTCAGGTCATAGACGCCGACCCGCATGGTGTCGCCGGTGTTGAGTTCCTTCACCTCGTTCTGATTGAAGGCGTGGCCAGTGAAGCCGATGAACATGAGAACGATGCCCATATGGACGAGGTACCCGCCGTAGCGGCGGGTGTTGCGATGGGTCAGCTCGACCATCGCATGCAACAGGTTCATGCTGTTCTTGGCGGCGATGGATTTTCCGCCCTTGTAAAACTCGATGACGATCGTCAGGGCGACGAAGAGGCAGAAACCAAAGGAGATCAGGGCGTAGAAGTGCCGCACGCCCGCCGCGATCAGCGCGCCCACCAGCACCAGCGACGCCAGCCCCGGCCACTGGAAGTTGCGGCGGAGACTGTCTGTAGACGTGCGCCGCCAGGCGAATAGAGGGCCCAGCCCGGTGAGCAGCAGCAGGAACAGCCCGATGGGCACCATCAGGCGGTTGTACCAATCGGCGTCCAGCGAGATCTTATCGCCCGTGGCCCATTCCGAGATGATGGGAAACAGCGTTCCCCAGAGGACGGCGAAGCAACTCGCCAGCAGAATCAGGTTGTTAAAGAGGAAGCTGGATTCGCGCGAGATCACCGATTCGAGCTCCGACTCGGACTTGAGGTAATCCAGCCGGTCCAGGATGAGGTAGATCGTAGCCGCGATCCCGAGCGCGAGAAAGGTGACGAAGTACTTGCCGATTTCCGACCTGGCGAACGCATGGACCGACTGCACCACCCCCGACCGTGTGAGGAACGTGCCGAGGATGCACAGGAAGAAAGTGGCGGAGACCAGGACGATGTTCCAGACCTTCATCATGCCCTTCTTCTCCTGCATCATCACGGAGTGGAGGAACGCTGTGCCGCTGAGCCACGGGAGAAGCGAGGCGTTCTCGACCGGATCCCAGCCCCAGTAGCCGCCCCATCCCAGTACGTGGTAGGCCCACGCCGCTCCGAGCATGACGCCGGTGCTCTGGAACAGCCATGTGATGAGCGTCCAGCGGCGCGTGGTGTGGATCCAACCCTCGCCCGGCTGCCGGGTGATGAGCGATCCGATGGCGAAGGCGAAGGGCACGGCGAACCCGACGTAGCCGAGATACAGCATCGGCGGGTGGATCGCCATGGCAGGGTATTGCAGGAGTGGACTGAGACCGTTGCCATCCGGCACCGCGACGATCAGCTTGTCCGTCGCCAGCATTTGAAAGGGGTTCGCGACGAAGTTGTTGAGGACCAGGAAGAACGTCTGCACGACACCGAGGACAGCGGTGACCCATGGCATCATGTCGCGATGCCGGCACCGGTTGGTCAGCACCACCACCATGGCGTAGGTCGAGAGCAGCCAACTCCAGAACAGGAGCGAGCCTTCCTGTCCGCCCCACCACGCCGCGAACTTGTACAAGGTCGGCATCGCCCGGTTGGAATGCGCGGCGACGTAGGCGAACCGGAAATCGCCGGTCATCAGAGCATAGACCAGGATGCCGGCCGCGAGCGTCATCAGCGCCCAGATCGAGTAGATCGCGCGCTGGCCGCTAACCAGTAGAAAAGGCTTGTTCTTGATGCGGCCGGCGACGGTGGCCGCGAGGGCGTACAACGCCACGCAGAAGGCCAGAAGGATGGCCAGCGAACCCAGATTTTCCATATCCCCTCTTAACTAGATACTACGCTTGCCGGTGTTGATATTGGGAGCGGCCTCACCGGGCTTCAGCCCTGGTTTGGCTTCGTATTTCGAAGCGCACTTGGCCTGAATCTTGGAGGCCCGGAACACGCCGTCTTTGTCGAGTTTGCCGTCCGCGAGCGCCTGGGCGCCATCCTTGAAGGTGTCGGGCAGGGGGTCGCTGCCGGTGTACGCGACCTTGAGATGCGTGCTGGGGTCCTGGGTGAGGGTGAAGCGCACTTCACTGCCCACGCGCTGGATGGATCCGGCTTCGACGTCGCCGCCCACGCGCAGCCGCTTCCCGAACGCCTCATCCTTCATCTGGCCGAGCTCGGAAATAGTCTTATAGTAGGTTTTCGTCTCGTTCATTCCGGCCGTGGCGAGCCAGACCAGCGTCCCGATCACGATGACAATCAAAGCGGCGAACTTGCCGTACTTTTTCATACCTGCCCTCTTAAATCACAGTATAGCCTGAAAGGATTCCGCGATATTCGGACATCTTTGACTTTTTTGTGGGAATCTTCAACATACCCCCATATGGGGGGCGTCCGATCGTCATACACCCTTTGGACGTACGCGCCGCCGAAAAACTTTCAGGAAGTTCGCCCCCTTCCAATGCGATATCGTGAATGGACGTCTGTGCCTACCCTGATCCATCAGGTAACACAACATCGGTCGGCCATTTCGGGGATCGAGGCGATGACGCTCGTCTCAAACCACCACTTTCCCCGTCATTCTCACGACCAGTTCAGCATTGGAGTGATCGAGTTTGGGGCGCAACGCTCCTGGAGCGGCGCCGGCCTGGTCAGAGCCTCGGCCGGCGACGTCATCATGGCGAATCCCGGCGAGATGCACGATGGCGTCCCCTTGGACGCCGGCCCGCGCGGATGGCGGATGATCTATCTGGACCCGGCGCTGATGGCCTCCGAGGTGGAGGAGGAGTTTCGGGGCTCCGTCGAGGTCGTGCGTCCCGTCGCGCGCGACCCGCTCCTCGCGCGCCACTTCGCCGAGTTGTTTGCCTGCCTCACATCCAAACAGCCGGACCGCCTCGCCCAAGACGAGAATCTCCTCCGCTCGTTAATGTGCCTCCTGAGGCGCCACGGCACGGCGGCCCCGTCGCGCTCCCGACGGTTGCCCTGTGTGGCCAAGGCGATCCAGCGCCTCGATTCTGATCCGGCCCGGCAAATATCCCTGGCGGAGTTGGCCTCGTCTTCGGGCGTCAGCCGTTTCCAGTTCTTGCGATGCTTCTCCCGCGAAGTGGGAATCACCCCCCACGCTTACCTGGTGCAGCGCCGTGTCTGTCTCGCCCGACGCCTTCTGGCGGAAGGGCAAACACCCGCCGAAGCGGCCATGCAGTCGGGATTCGCGGACCAGAGCCACATGACCCGCGCCTTCGTTCGACAGATCGGGGTCACTCCCAGCCGCTATCGCGCTGCAATTTCGTTCTAGACGCCTCCACGCCGGCAGTGATCCAATTACGCCATGATCCGCCGCTGTGACGACCGCGACTTCGACGCCATTTTCGACATCGTTAATGACGGCGCGCGCGCCTATCAAGGCGTCATCCCGGCCGATCGCTGGACCGAGCCGTACATGTCGCGAGATAAGTTGCGGCATGAAATCGACGACGGCGTCGTCTTCTGGGGATACGAGGAGAAGGGAGTGCTCGAAGGCGTGATGGGCCTCCAACCCGTTCAGGATGTCATTCTGATCCGTCACGCGTATGTCCGCACGCGCAGCCAGAGGCAGGGAATCGGAGCCCGCCTGTTGGGTCATCTGCACACGCTGGCGCACGGTCCGATGCTGATCGGAACGTGGGCGGACGCCGTATGGGCCATCCGCTTCTACGAGAAAAACGGCTTTCAAGTCGTTCCTGCCGACCGGAAGGCCCCGCTTCTCAAGCGCTACTGGACCGTGCCCGAGCGGCAGATCGAAACGTCTGTCGTTCTCGCCGACTCAGCCTGGTGGGGCTCGTCTACTTCACCACCATAGTCGTGCCCGCCGGGCTCGACACATTCCCCGCTGTCACGACTACCGCCTGTGGACCGGCTGTCAGCCCGGACGGGACCGTCGCGATCACCTGATAGAGCCCCGGCCAGCCGTAGGGAATCGCCCCCGCGAAGCTGACCGTCGCCGCCTGGCCGCCGATCCTGACCGTAACCGCGGATTTCGTCTTCGGAACGCTGCCGCCGGTCAGCATCTGCCCCGTGGCGGCGCTTCCGTCAAGGGCGCCCAGCCCGGTACAGAAGAACGTGACTGAAGCGCCGGATGCCGCGCCATTGCCTGTGCCGTTAGCCGTGAGGTCGCCGTTCAGCATCCAGACTTGGCCTTTCCCTGACCCGTCCACCGTGAACACTCCCGGCGCCGCACCGGCCACGTCGATTGTTACCGAACCGGAACGCGCGCCGTTGTTGTCCACAACCATAGTCGTGGTCGTGCCCGTCACTTCCAAGGGAACTTGCACGTTGATCTGGCCCGATTGGGCGAGGTAGAGCGGCGCCGCCACGCTGTTAATCAGCACGCGTACGCCGCCGCGCGCGGTCAGGAGCTTGCCGTTCTGATCGGCCTCCATCCCGAGAGCCAGCGCCGGACCCAGACCTTCGCCGAACACCGAAACGATCTCGCCCGGGGCGACCGCGCCGAACGAAAGGCTCGCCGCGTTGACAATCCCGCGGTCCTTGATCGTGACCGAGGAGACCGGATTCGTAATCACCAGAGAGATGTTGTCGGCAAATCCGTAATTGAGGTCGATGCCGCCGTTCATGTCGAAGACCAGGCTCAGTTCGATTCGCCTTGCGCCGGCCGGAACGCTGCCGTTGACCGACACCTGAAACAGCCCCTTTTTGCCTCCGCGATTCGGCGTGAGGGTCTGATCGTATAGTGGATTGAAGTCCTTGTCGAGATACCGCAGGCGAAGCGCCTGCGTGCACGGTTGATCGGCGGCGCCGCCGAGCCAGCCGGTCATCGAGAACGTGAGGCTTCCCGTGTCGACGGTCTGCGAGACGCCGCCCAGGTCGATCAACTGAAAACCGGAGGCAAGCTGGCTGGTGGCTCCCCAGAAATAAGCCAGCCCCCGGGCCGTAGGACCCGGATCGTCCTTGCCGAGGAACGCATTGCCGTCGATCCCATAGGCGACTTGCGAGAACGTCCCTCGCGTGTTCCACCGCGGCGTGGGACGGACGATCTCCGTGTCGTTGGAGGGCTTGACGGCCTCGGCATCGCCGTTCTCGATCAGGTTGACGCCCCAGAGCTTGCCATTCGTCAGCACGAGCGAGAGATTGTCGGCCTCGGCCAGATTGTACGCCTGCGCGTCGGGAATCATGTCGAGTTGCAAATCGACAGAACGCGCTCCGATGGGGATCTGCCCGCGTGTGATGCGATACAGCATTCCGCTGAGCCATTCGCGGTCGTCCGGAGTCACCGTATCGAGGTTGGTCACCAGCAGCGTCTTGCCGGCCCCGTCCTTGAACGTCGCTTTAAATTCCGCGTGGGCGGCCCAGTCCGCGCCGAGGTAGCCCGAGAGAGCAAACAGGACGCTGCCTCCGTCAATGGCCGCCGCCTCCGCCGACAGATCGACGGTCTGAGCGCCGCTGCTCGGCGCGCTGCTATTGCCGCCGGAGAAGTAATTTACGCCGCCGCCTTTGGGGGCCAGTTCTTCCGACGCGGCTAGCAGGTTCGCGCCTCCATACTGGGCGAGCGTGAGAGTTCCTTTCACCTTCCATCCGGAAGGCGGAGCCATGGCGGTTGCCTCGGTCGTGGTGATCCCGGTTCCGGTTTCGCCGTCCCCGTTGACAATCAGGTTCCTGCCGATCAGCGATTGGGCCCGCGCTGTCTGCGTGACGGCAAACAGCGCAAGTGTCAGAAGAAGCGAGAGCTTTCTCATTCGTAATCTCAGATCTGAAAATCTGTTTTAACGATACACGAATGACCTGTCGATTTCTACCGCTATCGGGGCGCTCTTACGGTCGACCGGCGAGCGCCAGCACGGCGTAGGCGGTGGCGGCGTCCCGCATGAACCAGGCGGGCATCGAGTCCGCTGTGTAGACCTTATTCATTGATGTGGCGTCCCAGTAGCCTTTCGGGTCCTGATGGGACTTCAGCCAGTCGAGCGCTCGCGCGAGACGTGGATCGTTGGCGGACGCCCCGGCCTTCTCCAGCAGCGCGGTGGCGACGGCGGTCGCATATGCGCTGCTGCCGGTGGAAGGAGCGGCTTTCGGCTGCTTCTTCCAGGGGCCTAGCGCGTCGAGCGGCCATCCGCCATCGGCCGACTGCTGTTTCCAAAGATCGTCGAAGGTGGCTTTTCGGGCGGAGTCGGGGACCGCGGACGCCCAAACGGCCATCAATCGATTCTGCAGCGGCTGGCCGTCGAACCCGCGTTTCAAATAGGCCATCAGACGGGCGGCCTCGGGACGCCCGCGATACTCGGCGGGGCCCGATTGTGTCGCAAGAGCCGCGATGGCCGCGCCGAAATAGGCGGATTCCGGCTGCTCCCACGGATTGAGGTCAAAGCTATTCCAGGCCCATGCGCCGCCGGATGTCTGCAGGGACCACATGCGGTCATAGGCTTCGGGCGTCCGGAGGAACCACGCGGCGAAAATCGCCTCGACCCCCGCGGCCTCCGAAAGGTGCGGCTCGGTAGCTTTCGGGAAAAGCTCGATGGGAGTGCGCTTGGGGAGACGGCTCCGCAGACTGTCCAACAGGCCGGTTTCGTAAGTGGTGGGCTCGGCTTCGCCCAGAAGCCGGCGAAGCGCGGGACGGGCCAGCAGGTAGGTCGCCCCGGTGTGGCAGGAGACGCAAGGGGTCGCATTGGCATTGGCTGCGGGCCATGCGAACCACTCCTTTTGCCGGCCGTCGAGATAGTCGGCGGCGGCACGGGGGCTCCAGTCGGCGGCGAAGACGGGGAGAGCGACCAACAAGAGAAGCATCCGCATGGGACTAGTATACCGGCGCGCCGCCCGGTGATATGCTTCGGCTGTACGCCGGTCGCCGGGTGTGAGGCCGGTGCGGCCGCCTGTCGGGAGCGGGCCGGTCAGGAGGTCGCAGTATGAAGACCAGCCGCCGGGGATTCCTGGGCGCCATGACCGCTGCGTCGTATGCGCGGGTAGCGGGCGCTAACGATCGGGTGCAGGTGGGTTTCATCGGGTACGGGCTCATCGGAAAGCAGCATGTCGTCGATTTCCGCAAGCTGGCGGATGTCGATTGCGTCGCCGTGGCGGAGGTTCACGCCGGAAGGCTTGACGAAGGCGCCAGCGCCTGTGGGGCCGGCGCCAAGACCTATCGCGATTTCCGCCGCCTCCTGGAAAACAAGGACATTCAGGGAGTCGTCGTGTCGACTCCGGATCACTGGCACTGCGCCATGACGATTCTGGCGTGCGCGGCCGGAAAAGACGTCTACGTCGAAAAGCCGCTGACGCTGTTCGTCCGCGAGGGCCGCTGGATGACGCAGGCGGCGCGCCGCTACAACCGCATCGTGCAGGCCGGCACGCAGCAGCGCAGCGGCATCCATTATGCGAAGGCCCTCGAGTTGTTGCGCGCCGGCCATCTCGGCGAGGTTCACGGCGCGCGCATCGCCGTATCGCGAAACGTCATGCCGGGCTTCGGTGATCCGCCGGACGCCGCCGCGCCTTCGGGAATGGATTATGAGATGTGGCTCGGACCCGCGCCCAAGAGGCCATACAACCCCCACCGGTCGATCTACCATTTCCGCTGGTTCTGGGACTACTCTGGCGGACAAATGACGAACCTGGGCGCCCACGAGATCGATATCGTGCAGTGGTATCTGAACGCGAAGGGACCTGGGGCGGCATCCTCCATCGGCGGACGGTGGTCGCTGCGGGACAACGGCGAGACGCCCGACACACAGGACGCCATCTTCCGCTACGAGCCCAGGTTATCGTTGCAGGTGTCGCTGCGCGAAGCCGCGGTGGGGCGCGGGCAGGGCAACGGGCTCGAGTTCTTCGGGACGAAAGGCAGCATGACCCTCGCGCGCAGCGGATTTCAAGTCTATCCGGACCTGCGGCAGCCGCCGGAGAATCTGATTCCGCAGATGAGCGGACACCCGGTCGGGGGACCGGTCGTGTCGCCTGAGAAACCCGCCCCATGGATGGAAGCGATGCGGCAATCTGCCACCAACGACCTGTTTGGCGCCCACGCGCGGAATTTTGTGGACTGCATCAAGTCGCGGCAGAGGCCCAATGCCGATGTCGAGGAGGGGCATCGAACGGCGGTCGCCTGCCACCTCGCGAATATTTCGCTGCGGCTCGGTGGCCGGACGCTGCGGTGGGACGCGGAACGGGAAGAGATTTTGGAAGACCGTGAGGCGTCGGCTTTTCTGGAACGGGAATACCGCAAGCCTTGGGACGAAGTCGTGCGCCTGGCGAAAGCGTAACGTATAATCTTCCAGACGGAGAGGGAACTGATGGCGCAAGATCACTCTGAGACGATTCGATCCATGTATGACGCGTTTGCGCGGGGCGATGTGGTGTTTGTGATGGGGATGTTCTCTCCCGACCTGATATGGAACGAAGCGGAGAACTTCGTCTATGCCGACGGCAACCCCTACGTGGGGCCGCAGGCGGTGCTGGGCGGCGTGTTCGTCCGCCTCGCGACCGAGTGGGATGGATTTTCCGTCGGGCCCGAGGAGATCATCGGGTCCGGTGAGACCGTCATCGCTCGCGGGCGTTATCGCGGCAAATACAAGGCGACGGGAATCGCTGTGGATGCGCAGTTCGTGCACGTATGGAAGCTTCATAACGGCAAAGTCGTGAGCTTCCAGCAGTACACGGATACGGCGCAATTCCGCGACGCGATCGCCAAACCGAAATCCGCAGGTGCTTAGGCCGCCCGGCGCGATTATAATAGCCTCATAGCTGTGAACATCGCCTGCCGGAAGAATCGCGCCAATTCCTGGGGCACTGGTGTGTCCCTGCTGCTGGCTGCGTTTTTCGGCGTCTCCGCGAGCCAAGCGGGGGAACTGGGCGGACGGATTTCGCCCTTTGGATCGTTCATCGCTGCGGCGGATCTGGATGGCGACCGCCGGCCGGACGTCGCGACCGCGGGCGCCAGCCGCCGAGACGGCGCCGGGTACGCTCTCGATATCACCATCCGGCTGAGCTCCCTCGAAACGGGCGCGATTACGGTGCGGACGGCTCGAGTGGCGGGCCGGCTGTTTTTACGCGATCTGGACGGTGACGCGGATCGCGACCTGATTCTGGAATCTTTCGATCGCGAGCCGCTGGCCGTCGTGCTCAACGACGGTGACGGCCACTTCCACCAAGTCAATCTCGACGATTTCCGCGCGCGGCTGCAGAGACCGGCCTCACGGTCCGCTGAAGGCCCCGCGCAGGAATCGGACTCGCCCGATACCGGCGAGTCTCTGGACGCTCCGGCCGCGCGGCCCCAGCCGTCCACTCCCGCTCCCCAACTTGCCGCGGCCGTGGCGCCCCCCTCTCGGGAAGAATCCCGGGTTGTTCTCTGGCATTCGGTCTGGGCCAGCCGCGGTCCGCCCTCCTCTTTCTAACTCGGCGATTCTTACTTTGGGAACACTGGCCGTTGCGGGCGAATTACCGGCCGCAAACGGGCGCTAATTTACCTTTGGCGTGCGGTCTGAGCAGCCGTCCCTCAAAAAACCGTGAAGGAGATCTTTCTTGAGAAGCGTTGTGGTCCTCTTATTGGCCGGGACTCTGGCTGCCCAGACCCTGCCGGACAAAGTGACGATCGATCAGGCTGTGCGGGAGGCGATCGATCATAATCTCAACTTGCTGGCGGAACGATACAACCTGAGTGTCGCCGACGCGCGGATTGTGACCGCCCGGCTTCGGCCGAATCCCGTGTTCAGCGCGGGGCTGGACTACATCGATTTCCTGCGCGCGTTCAACCATGACAACCAGGGCGGCCCCACCGAGTGGAACGCCCGCACGGATTTCGTTCTCGAGCGCGGAGGCAAACGGCAACGGCGGATCGAAGTCGCCGAAAGCGTGCGGGAAGTCGCTAGGCTACAGCTCTTGAATACCACGCGAACCCTGGTGCTCGATGTTCAGAATGCCTTCGCCGACGTGCTGCAGGCCAAGGACAACCTGGCGCTGGCGCGCGAAAACCTGCAGGCCTTCGAGGGTATCGTCAACGTCAACCAGGCCCGCGTGCAAGCGGGCGACCTCGCGAAGGTCGAACTCGTGCGCACTCAGGTGGCGGCTCTGCAATTCCAGAGCGCCGTGCGGCAGGCGGAGTCGCGCCTGCAGATCGCAGCCAACAAGCTACAGGGATTGATGGGACGGATAAGCCCCTCTCCATCGTTCGATGCCGAGGGGTCGCTGCGGCGCGACACCGCGCCGATCGTGCTGTCCACAATCCAGACGGAAGCCCGCGAGATGAGACCCGACCTGCTTGCCCTGCGCCGCGACGAAGCGCGCTCGCAGGCGGAACTGCGGTCGCAGATTGCTCAGGGCAAGGTGGATTACACCGTCGGGACCGAGTACCACCGCGAGTTTCACAACGGCAATGCCAATGCGTTAGGCGTGTTTTTCCAGACTCCGCTCCCGCTCTTCAACCGGAATCAGGGCGAAATCGAGCGCGCGCGCCAGGAATCGCAGCAGGCGGCCGCGCGCATCCGCGCGCTCGAGGCGGGCGTGGAGACGGAAGTGCGCAATGCCTGGGTGCAATACAACACCTCCCGCGGACTGCTGGAGAGCATAGAGAATGGTCTGCTGGACCAAGCCAAGGACGTGCGGGACACGATGGAGTATTCCTACCGCCGCGGCGAGGCGTCGCTGGTGGAATTCCTGGACGCGCAACGGGCATTCAACGATGCCCGGCAGGGCTATAACGACGCGCGCGCGGATTACGCGAGGAGCCTGTATACGATCGATTCGATCTCGGGCCGCGCGGCTGCGCCACCGGCAACAGCGAGCGTTCCACAAGGAGGGTCGAAATGAGAATCATCGGCACGATCGTGCTGTGCGCGGCGCTCGCCGCCTGCGGCAAGCGGGAAGAGAAGACGAATGCCGCCGGAACCTTGCCGGCGGCCGGCGAGCAGCGCCTCCCGGATGGGACGGTGGTAATTCCGGTCGATTCCCCGAAGATCAAGGAAATTCATGTGGACGCCGTCACGGTGGCCCCTGTCCCGTTCGGCGAAGTCGTTTCGCCGGGGAAGATCGAAGCGAACCCGAATCTTGTGTCGCATGTGACGCTGCCGGTCGCAGGGCGCGTATTCAGCGTCGCCGTAAAGCTCGGAGACGCGGTGAAGCGCGGCGCGCCCCTCCTCACGATCGAGAGCCCCGACGCGGACGCCGCGGAATCTACCTATCGCCAATCGCAGGCTGCGCTCACGCAGGCGAAAGCCAACCTCAACAAGGCCCAGGCCGACTACGACCGGTCGTCCGACCTCTTCGCGCATAACGCGGTCGCGAAGAAGGATGTCCTCACGGCGGAGAACGCGCTGGTCCAAGCCAAGGCCGCGGTGGATCAGTCTCAGGCCGCTATTGAGCAGGCCTCGCGGCGGCTGCAGATTTTCGGATTGCAGCCCGGCTCCTTCGGGCAGAAGGTCACCCTGGCGGCCCCCATGTCGGGAAAGGTGCTGGAGATGTCGATCGCGCCGGGCGAATATCGCAACGACACGAATGCGCCGGTGATGACGATCGCCGATCTGAGCACGGTCTGGGTCTCCTCGGATGTGCCGGAGAGCCAAATCCGGTTCATCGACCCCGGGGAGCGCATCGACGTCACCCTGGCGGCGTTTCCCGGCGAGACCTTTCGCGGGCGCGTCACGCGGATCGCGGACACAGTCGACCCGCAGACCCGGACGATCAAGGTCCGCGCGGAGATGGACAACGCGCGCGGACGCCTGCGGCCGGAGATGTTCGGCACCATCCGGCATACCGATTCGGTTCGTACGACGCCGGTGATCCCGGTGGGCGCGCTGGTGCAGGAGGGCGGCAAGTCGATCGTCTGGATGGAACGGGGGCCGGGACGCTTCCAGCCGGTCGAGGTCACTACCGGCGCCCGGATGGACGACCATGTTGCGGTTCTGACGGGGCTGCGGGCGGGCGATCGTTTGGTGGTCGACGGCGCCATGCTGCTACGGGCGCAATAACATGATTGCCAAACTACTGCGCGCCGCGCTGCATCAGCGTTTCGTGATGATCGTCCTCTCCCTCGGACTGATCGCGCTGGGGATCTGGTCCTTCCAGCAGTTGAAGGTGGAGGCGTATCCCGATATTTCGGACACGCAGACCGTCGTCATCACTCTCTACCCCGGCCGCGCCGCGGAGGAGGTGGAGCAGCAGATCACCGTGCCCATCGAGCGCGCGCTGAATGGAGCGCCCTCGGTGATCGCGCGAAGGTCCCGCACGATCTTCGGACTCTCTGTGGTGGAGCTGACCTTCGAGTACGGCACCAACGACTATTTCGCGCGCCAGGTCGTTCTCGAAAAACTGCGCGATGCGGAGCTGCCGGACGGCGTGACGCCGACTCTGGGACCGCTCGCCACCCCGATCGGCGAATTGTACCGCTATGTGGTTGAGGGAAAGGGCTACAGCGATATCGAGTTGCGCGAATTGGAGGACTGGGTCATCGAGCCGCGATTCCGACAGGTGTCGGGGATCGCCGATGTCACGCCCTTCGGCGGCCTGGTGAAGCAATATCAGGTGGAGATCGACCCCACGGCTCTGAATAAGTACAACATGGCGATCGGCCAAATCGCGCAGGCGATCGGCGCCAATAACCAG
This sequence comes from uncultured Solibacteraceae bacterium, assembly GCA_964608645.1. Lineage (GTDB taxonomy): Bacteria > Acidobacteriota > Terriglobia > Bryobacterales > Bryobacteraceae > CAZSQK01. The sequence continues at coordinate 19,555 of CAZSQK010000030.1, forward strand.
AACGCGGGCGGCGCAATGCTCGATAACGGCCAACAGTCGATGGTCATCCGCGGAGTGGGACTGGTGCGCACGGAGGAAGACATCGGCAACATCGTGGTGTCGGAGACCAAAGGTGTGCCGGTGTTCGTTCGCGACATCGGGAGAGTGAAAATCGGCGCCGCGCCGCCCACCGGGATCTTCGGAATCGGCGAGGAGACCGGCGTCGAGGGGATCGTCCTGATGCGGCGCGGGGAAAACCCCACGGAGGTGCTGCAGGGCGTTCACGATGCGGTGGAAGACATCAATACGAACCGCCTGCCGCCCGGCGTTCGCATCCGGGGAATCTACGATCGCACGGACCTGGTGGCGAACACCATGCATACGGTGTCGCACACCCTGCTCGAAGGGCTCATCGTGATGGTGACGATGCTGCTGTTGTTTCTCGGCAGCGTGCGCGCGGCTCTCCTCACCGCGATTACAATTCCCCTTTCCCTCCTGTTCGCATTCGTCTGCATGCACTTCACGGGCATTCCCGCGAATCTGCTCAGCCTGGGCGCGCTGGATTTCGGGATCATCGTAGACGGGACGCTGGTGATGGTGGAGCACATCGTCCATCACCTGCAGGAGCGCGAGCACACCAAGCGAGCCCCTACCGTGTTCGAGACGATCATGGGGGCGGCGCTGGAAGTGGAATCGCCCATCTTCTTCTCCCTCCTGATCATCATCTCGGCGTACATCCCGCTGTTCACGCTGGAACGCGTCGAGCGCCGGCTGTTCACGCCGATGGCCTATACGGTTTGCTACGCGCTGCTGGGATCGATGTTGCTAGCCTTGACGCTGATCCCCGTGCTCGCCACCTATCTGTTCCGCAATGGCTGCAAGACGTGGGACAATCCCGTGCTGCGCTGGCTGTATAACCGTTACGAACAGGTTCTGAAAGGCACGGTTCGGCGCGCGGGGATTACCGTGGCGGCGGGCGCCGCGGTTGTGCTCGGAGCCTTCGCCCTTGCCGGGGCGCTCGGCAGCGAGTTTCTGCCCCAGTTGGATGAAGGCACGATCTGGGTGCGCGCCAATTTTGCGGCGGGCATCTCCCTGCGCAAATCGGCCGAAGAGGCGTCGCGAATCCGCAAAATCCTCGAGCAGTTTCCTGAAGTCGCGCTCGTGAGCTCGCAATCGGGCCGCAACGACGCGGGCACCGACCCATATGGCCCCAATCGTAATGAGTTTTTCGTGGCGTTGAAACCCTATGACACGTGGCCGCCGGGAATGCGAAAGGCGATGCTGGTGGACCAGATCTCGGCGCGGTTGCGCGCGGAGATCCCGGGGGCGAACTTCAGCCTCACCCAGCCAATTATCGACAACGTCACCGAGGCGGTGACCGGGTCGCCCGCCGATCTCGCGGTCATCATCAGCGGCGGCGATCTGAAACGATTGCGTGGGTTGGCGGACCAGACGCTGACCGTTCTGCGGCAGATCCCCGGCGCTGCGGACACGTTCCTCGAGCAGGAATCGGACCAGTCGCAACTGCGCATCCTGGTCGACCGGCAGGCGGTGGCGCGCTATGGCATCAACGTCCGCGACGTGCAGGACGTGGTCGAAATGGCCATCGGCGGCAAGCCGGTGAGCACCGTCTTCGAAGGGGAGAAGCGCTTCGACGTGACCGTGCGGTTCCAGGAGCAGGCGCGCGCCGATGCCGGCGCGATCGCCGCGATTCTGGTCCCGACCCATGAAGGCGGACGCGTGCCCCTCGGACAGTTGGCGCGGATCGAGGTCGTTACCGGCGCCAGCATCATCGCGCGTCGCGAGAACATCCGCCAGATCTCGGTGCGCACCAACATTCGCGGCCGGGATCAGGGGAGCTTCGTCAAAGAGGCCCAGTCGAAGTTCGCGGGCGCGGTCAAACTGCCGCCCGGGTACTCGGTGGATTGGGGCGGCCAGTTCGAGAATCTGGAGCGGGCCCGCAAACGGCTTACAATCATCCTGCCGATCACGATCGGAATCATCTTCGCCCTCCTGTTCTTCACCTTTGGTTCGGCTGGAAACGCGGGACTGGTGCTGGTCAACGTGCCCTTCTCGCTCGTGGGCGGGATCCTCTTCCTCTATTTGCGTGGGATCAATCTCAGCGTCTCGGCGGCCGTCGGCTTCATCTCCTTGTTTGGGGTCGCTGTGATGAGCGGCGTGCTTTACATTTCCGAGATCAACCGCCGGCGCGCGGAGCCTGGCACGACGCTCGAAGACGCCGTCATTCAGGGTGCGAAGGCGCAATTGCGGCCGACCCTCATGCTGATCATGGTGGCTATGCTGGGAATGGTCCCCGCGGCGCGCGCCACTGGAATCGGGAGCGATATTCAACGTCCGCTGGCGACGGTGCTCGTGGGCGGGCTGCTTTCCACGCTTCTTTTGACGCTTATGGTGCTTCCGAGTCTGTACTATCTGACTGCCCGAAAGGAGAATGCATGAAGGCCCCCGTGAAGATGCTGATCGTGTATGTGGATGAGACGGACATCTATCGCACCGGTCCACTGTACGAGGCGATTATCCGGCGCCTCCGTCAATTAGGGGTCAACGGCGCGACGGCGGTCGCGGGAATGATGGGATTTGGCGCGCACATGAAGGTGCACCGCAAACGGCTCTTCGGCATTTCAGACGACAAGCCGGTGATGATCATGGCCGTCGATAGCGAACCGGTGATCCGTGAGGTGCTGCCCGAAATTCGGGGGATGGTCAAGGAAGGCCTGGTAGTTTTGATGGACGTTGAGGTGATCGAGGCGTCAGAGGAGCCTGACGACGTTTCCTGAATCGCGGAGCAAGTTTCCAACTTGCCATGCCAACATCCTTGGTGGCATTCTTCGACTACTCAGAGGCGGGGCAGCCGTTTCGCCCCGCCCCCAGAGTCTTGGACAACTACTCTTTCTCTTCGTACAGTTCGTCGTCCGTGAGGATGGCGCTGTTGCTGGCGGTGCGGACGCGCGGCATCGGTTTGTCGGCGTTCGCGTAATCGCCTTTCTCCTCGCCGGCCGCCGCGATGTCCTGGGCGCCGCTGTGCTGCAGGACTTCCTTGGCGCGGCTCACCCAGTCGTTGCTGTCGCAGTGCACCGAAAGCAGGATGCCGCCTTCACGAATCCGGCCTTCGTAACGCTTGGCCTCGTATTCGGGAATCCCCATTCCGGCCAGCGCGCCGATCATGCCGCCCACTGCGCCTAACGCTCCGGCGCCCGCCAGAGCCGCCACAATCGGTCCCGCTGCGATTAGCGGTCCGAGACCGGGTATCGCCAGCGCCCCGATGCCCGTCAGCCACCCGAGCACGCCTCCCGCGATACCGCCGGAAACCACGCCGGTCGTCGCGCCTTCCGGCGCCTTGGTGTTCTTTTCGTGAGCAAAGTCTTTCGTGCCTTGATTGTCGGAGAAAAGCACCGAAACATCGGTGCCTCGAAAGCCGGCATTCCGGAGGTGCTCCACGGCCTCTTCGACGGACACCCTGTCCGGGTAGATTCCGAATACTGCTGTGTTCTTGCCTGCCATAGTGTGCTCCTGCGGAAGAAAGAGCAAGGGACGGGCCGAACACACTCCCCGGATGTGAGTTCGCACACGGCGCCCCCGATTCCCTGCGCTTTAAGGTTAAAATTGATCTTCCGATTGGGAGGAAATGCCGCATGAAGATCGAAAGCACCCGCCGCACATTCTTGGGGGCCGCCGCCGGAATTGCCGGAATTGGCGCCGTCGGCGTCCGTCCGGCCGCCGCTGTCATCGAAGCGGAACCGTGGGGGATCAAACTCGGCGTCGCCAGCTACTCGCTGCGATTGTTCGAACGCGCCAAAGCTATCGAAATGATCAAGGCGCTGAAGATTCCTTATGTCAGCATCAAGGACGTTCATCTGAAGCAGACCGACACGCCGGATCAGATCGAAGCCGGCGCCAGGGAGTTCACCTCGGCCGGGCTGAAGATCACGAGTGGCGGCAACATCGATCTCAAGGAGTCCACCGTCGAGGCGATGCGCAAACACTTCGAGTATGCGAAGCACGCCGGCATGCCGATGATGGTCTGCGCGCCGACGCCGCAGAACGTCAAGGTGGTGGAAGCGCTGGTGAAGGAATACAACATCAAGTGCGCCATTCACAACCACGGACCGGAAGATAAAAACTTCCCCACCCCGGCATCCGTGCTGGAAGCGGTGAAAGGACTCGATCCTCGCGTTGGGCTCTGCATGGATGTCGGGCACTCCGCCCGCGCCGGAGCGGACGTCGTGAAGAGCATCGCGGATGCCGGCAGCCGCCTGCTCGACATGCATGTCAAGGATTTGGCGACGTTCGTTCAGAAGGAAGGCGAGAAGCCGGGCGATCTCCAGGTGGACGTCGGCGACGGCAAGATGCCCTTCCCCGCGATTTTCAAGCAACTCAAGAAGATGGGCTATACGGGCTGCGTCAACCTGGAATACGAAATCAACGGAAAGGATCCGCTGCCCGGCATGCAGCGCTCTTACAGCTACATGCGCGGTGTCCTCGCCGGCTTAGCGGCTGCATAGGGCATGGCGAATATTCCGGTGGGCACAAAAGGCGAGCAAAAACTGCTCGTCACCAGCGAAGTTGCCATTAATTTCCTCGGCATGGAGGGCGCGCGCGTGCTCTCCACGCCCCATATGATCGGCTACATGGAGCGGACCTGCCGCGACACCGTGCTCCCGCTCCTCGATTCCGGCTATGACACGGTCGGCACGCACGTTAATGTCGCCCACCTGGCGGCGGCGCCGATGGGAATGGCCGTGACATTTTTCTGTGAGGTGACGGCAGTCAAGGATCGCCGCGTCGAGTTTCGCGTCGAAGCGTGGGACGAGAAGGAAAAGATCGGCGAAGGGACCCACGAACGCGCCGTCATTAACGTCGCGAAGTTCGCGACCCGATTGGCGGAGAAGAAGGGGTAGCGCCCGCCGCCAGGGCCGGCGCTACCGGGCTTATTGCTTTTTCTGCCCGCCGCGCTGCCGGTACACCGAATGGCAGCCCTGGCAGGTGGCATTGATTCCGCCGGACGCGGATTGCAATGCGGCGAGATCCTTGGCGTCGGCTGCCTTCTGCACCGCCGCCCCCACTGCCGCCAAAGCGTCGGCATCCTTCGCCCAAGCGTCCTGATCTTTGGCGCGGCCGCTGGTCTTCAGCAATTCGGCTGCTTCCTGGAGCAGAACCCCGTTCAGGGTAACGCCCCGCCACGCGCGGTCATCTGCTGGTCCGGTCTCTTTCGCGGCCGCTGCAATCGCCTGCTGTTGCGGTTGGATGATCCCCTGCATGATCTGCCGGGTGTTGGCTACTTCCTTGTATACGGGGCCTTGGGCCAAAGCCACTCCGGCCAGCAGCAACACACTTAGAACTCGCATCGATTTTTCTCTCCTTGATTGGTAAACAACTGTTGCTGGGGCGAATTCCAATGCGGCGGGGTTACACCAGCCCCACTGTCAGACTTGGCTGGAAGCCGGACGGAAACTGCCGAACGTTCGCCTTGGCGGCGCTGGACGCGCGGCTGCCGGGGTCATCTCCCTGTGGTAGACCGCCAGAATCGTGCTTTCGTCATAATCGATGGCGCGCGCATATTGGCGAATATAGCTGGTGTTGTAGATTCCACCAGGCAATTTGCGGAATTCGCCCCGCTCGATCGCTTCGAGCGAGCGTACACTGATTTTGGTAGATTCGGCGATCTGTTCTAGGGAAATACCGCGATTCCGGCGGATCGTGGCTAACCCGAGGACGCTGTTTTCATCGGTCATTAGTACCTTGCCCCGCTATCCTTATCGGCGGTTTTGGCTGCGAACAGTATTGAACAAAACAATATAACATTACTTTTACGGTCTGTTAAACTCTTTTTTTATGGGTATTTGCCGCCGACATTTCGGAAAGTACCTCCTCGGCGGGGTCGCCGGCTCGATGCTCGGATCCGTGGCGCGGCCTAAGTTATTGGTAATAGTAGTACTAGAACAATTTAGGCCAGATTATCTCGACAGTGTGCGCCCCCAACTCGCCCCGGGTGGATTCCGGAGATTGCTGGAAAAAGGGGCGTTTTTTCACAATTGCCTTCACCGCTCGAGCACTTTTTCATCGACCGGTATCGCGACCCTGGCCACGGGTGCCTGGCCTGCCGAGCACGGCATCGTGGCGGACCTCTGGTACGACAAGACCACAATGCGGGTAGTCCACCCCGTAGATGAGGAGCTACTAGCCACCACATTTGCGGCCCAGATTGCCCCCGACCCGAAAGCGCGCGTCACCGTGGTTTCGATGAATCGAGCCCATGCGGGGTTATTTGCCGGAACGCCGGCGGCGCGCCTGTTCTGGCTTGACGAGCTGGGACGGTTCGCGACCAACGGCGAGACTCCGGAGTGGCTGGGCGCTTTCAACGCGCAGAGGACAGCCGAGAGCGCGCGCAACGCGCGCTGGCTGGCGCTTGGCGCCCGGCCCGATGCGCCGCCGTTGCGGACCCTCTACTATGCGGCCGAACAGCCCCACGATTTTCTGCCGCTCTATCGCGGATCGCCGTTCGCCCAAGCGGCCCAGTTCGATCTGCTCAACGAACTGATCGTCCGCGAAAACCCAGGCAAAAGCGACCGCCTCGAAGTGTTCTGCGTGATCGCCGGCGCGATGGGGCAACTCGGCTACGAGACGGGCGCCCGCGGTCCGCTCATGCAGCAGATGACATTGCATCTCGACCGCCGCCTGGAATTGCTCCTCGCGCAGCTGGCGAAGACGCCCGGCGAGGGCGCCTTCACGCTGGCGCTGGCCGGCGCGCACGGCGCTCCTCCCGAGCCGGCGCCGGAATCGCGTGAGCGCATGGCCGTGCATGGAGAGCAGGTCGCCGAAGCAGTGGAGCGCGCGCTGGCGGGGTCCGCCGGCGGCCACGTCGAGAAGTATGTCTATCCGTTCCTTTATTTGAAATCCGATGGCGTCCGGCCGCTCGAACCCCTCCGCGCCCTGGCAGCCGATGCCGCGATCCGCCATCCCGCGGTGGCGGGTTACTATACCGCCGGAGGCGCCTGCTCGGTGCGCAACGACTGGGAGACCCGGTTCCGCAACAGCTTCCACCCGACGCGGTCCGGCGACGTCATGCTGTCCTACCGTCCCGAGTACGTGGAGAGCTTCGGGCAGGGACGGGGCGTTTCCTACGGCTCGCTGTACAACTACGACGCCCGCGTCCCCCTGTGCCTGTACGGACCCCAGTTCCGCGCGGGCCAATTCGAGCAGACCGTCGAAGCCGTCGATTTCGCGCCCACCTTGGCGCGCGCCATGGGCGTGGCGCCGCCGTCCTCTTCCACCGGCAGCGTCCTGAGCGAGGCCCTCGCCGAATGACACTGGCGGCGTCGATCTGCGGGATTGCGCTGCGCAATCCCGTTCTGGCGGCGTCGGGAACGTTCGGGTACGGCGTGGAATTCGCGTCGCAGGTCGATCTCAACCAGCTTGGCGGCTTCGTGGTGAAGGGCCTGTCGCGGGAGCCGATCGAAGGCAATCCGCCGCCCCGGCTCTACGAGACCCGCTGCGGGATGATTAACTCCATCGGCCTGCAGAACATCGGCGTTCACGCCTTCGTCCGCGACAAACTGCCCGAGTTGGCTCGCCTGAGCACGGCCGTATTCGCCAACATCTTCGGACACGAGACCGCCGATTACGTCGAAGTGGCGCGCGTGTTGGAGGACCATCCCGGTGTCGTCGCCTACGAGCTGAATGTTTCGTGCCCCAATACGAAGCAAGGCGGCATTTTCTTCTCCAGCGATCCGGCCCTATTGGGAGAAGTAGTCGCAGCCGTGAAGCGGGTGGCGCGGCGTCCCGTGGTCGTGAAGCTCTCGCCGAACGTCAGCGCCATCGAACCCCTGGCGCGCGCGGCGGCGGAGGCCGGCGCCGACGCCCTGTCGCTGGTGAACACGTTTATCGCGCTCGCCATCGACGCCAAAACGCGGCGTCCGCGCATCGGCGCCGGCTTCGGCGGACTCTCAGGGCCGGCGATCAAGCCCATCGCGTTGCGCATGGTGTTCCAGGCGGCGCGCGCGGTCAAGATCCCGGTGATCGGCCTGGGAGGCATCGCGACGGGAGAAGATGCCGCCGAATTTCTGATTGCGGGCGCCAGCGCGGTCCAGGTGGGGACCGCGAATTTCTGGGATCCCGGGTCCCCCCTGCGGATCGCGCGCGAATTGGGCGAGTTCTGCCGCAGGGAACGGATCGAGAAGATTGCAGACCTCGTCGGATCTCTGAAGATGTGACGCGGCCGGGAATCTCGTGGCACGCTGTTGGGATGCCGGTTTTTATTCAAATTCCCGAAAACCCGAATTGCGAGGCGGTCGAGGGACAGGTGTTCCAGTGCCGGTCTCCCGAGCGCGTGGTGACGCATGTGCGCCGCGATCGCGATGGCGCCGGCGGATGGCGGCAGATTACCGGACTCGACGAAGGCGGCGCGCCGCGCCCCGCGACCGCGTGCCTCGTGGAAGACTCGGGCGAGGGCATGTGCTACCTGATTACCGGCGGAGATTGGGGCTTGCGGCTGAAGCCTGACGACAGCGCGGAACCCTGGAGCCTGGATCGGGAGGAACAGTGGGGAGAGCCGTTCCTGCTGCTGGCCGGCGACGGCGGGGAAGTTCGCTTTCGGGTTTAGGAGGCGTCAGGCGCCCTCCGGGAATATCCCCGACGATCCGCCATCTATGACGAGGTAGATGCGCTGCTGGGCTATCCTCCCGATGCTCGCGGCCTGTGCGCTGGCGCAGCAGGCCGACTCCCGTTACCCGGCCCTGGCGGCGCAACTCATCGCCGCCGCGGACCAGCCGGCGCGGGAGCGGCTGCTTCTCGCGAACCCACCGCTGGTCAACATCGAACTCCGCCGCGCCCTCATCGCCGCCGCCGGCGAGGTTGCCATCAAGAACGAATTCGCCCCGGCGCAGCGCATTTTCGAGATCGCCTGCGAGGTTTCGACACGCATCGCCGATGCGACGGGGATCGCAAGCTGCGCCTATAACGTCGGTTTGATGCTGGCCAGGCAGAATCGGGAAGAAGAAGGTCTCGCCAAGCTGCAGGAGTCGCTGGTCAAGTTCGCCGCGCTGGGCGATCACAAATACCAGGGACGCGCCCTCAACAATATCGCCCTCATCTACGCGCACCGCAACCAGTTCGATCTGTATCTGGAAACGGCCGAAAAAGCCTTGCTCGAAAAACAGGAAGCGGGCGATCCCAAGGAGGAGCTGAACACCAGGGTCGGCCTCGGCATCACCTATCGCACGATGGGCCAGTTCGACACGGCGGCCCAGCACCTCACTGCCGCTCTCGACTTGGCGCGGTCGGTTGGTTCCGGCAAGTCCATCGCCGACGCGCTGGGAAACCTGAGCGAACTCTACTACGAGCTCGGCGACATCGAACTCGCCCTCCGCTACGCCCAGGAGAACGTGGCTCTGCGCGAGGGACTGGCGGACAAGCGGGGATATGCCAATGCGATCGACATCCTGGGTCTGGTGTATGCGCGGAAAAAGCAGACCAACCTGGCGCGCGAAACCTATGATCGCGCCCTGCGGCAGGCCCTCGCCGAGAAGGACGACGAAACGCAGATGACCGTTCCTTTTCACCTGGGTAACCTCCTGTCCGGCCTGCACGAAAATGGGTCGGCCCGCCAGAAGCTGGAGGAATCGCGGGCATGGGCGCAGCGTCTGTCGCGGCCCTCGATCATCCACCACATCAACGTAAGCCTGGCGGTAATCGACAACGACGAGAAACGGTGGGAAGAGGCGGTGGCGCTCTGCGAACCGGCGCTGGACTTCGGCCAGCGCACCAACGAGCCTCTGCTGGCGAGCCGCGCCGGCGCGGTGTTGGCGGACGCCCTCCGGCAATTGGGGCGCGCCGCCGCGGCCGAGCCGCTGCTGCGCGCGGCCATTGGCGCGATCGAGGCTGCGCGCGACCACATTGCGACGGAGCCGGAGACGGCGATGCTCTACATGGAGGACAAGGCGGGTGTTTATTACCGGCTGGTGGAGCTGCTGCATAGCCGCGGGCGTCATGAGGAAGCGCTGCTGGTCGCCGAACAGTCCCGCGCGCGTGTGGTTCTCGACGTGTTGCGGAGCGGGAACGTCAACATCGACCGGGCGCTCACGGATGACGAGCGGAGAAAGGATGCCCTGCTGCGCGCCCAAGTAGCGGGCTTGCGCCAGGCGGGCACGCCCGGGGCCAGACAAAGGCTCGACAATGCGCTGTCCGATTACCGGCTCTTCAAGAACGAGCTGTATGCGCGCCACCCGGAGCTGCGAGCGCAACGCCTGGAGACGGAGCCGGTGCGCCCCGCGGAACTGATGGCCCGTCTGCCGGAAGCCGGCGCCGCGCTGCTCGAGTACGTGGCCGCGGGCGACGCCGTGACGCTGATTGTGGTGACGGCGGGAGAACGCGGAGCCGTCACGCGCGGCTACACGCTGCCGGTCTCCGCGCCGAAGCTGGAGGGCATGGTGAAGCAGTTTCGCGACGCGGTCGCCACGCGGGACCTGGGCTTCGCCGGTCCGGCGCAGGCCCTGTATCGCGCGCTTATCGATCCCGCGTCGGCGCAGTTGCGCGGCAGGAAGACCTTTGTCATCGTGCCCGACGGATTCCTGTGGCAATTGCCCTTCCAGGCTCTGATCGGGCCGCGCGGCCGCTACCTGATCGAGGAGGTGGCGGTGTCGTATACCCCCTCGCTCACCGTCCTGAACGAGATGCTGCGGTTGAAGAAGCAACGGCTGGCCGGCGGCCAGGTGTTGATCGTGGGCGCCGCGGTCCTGCCCGGCATGCGGCGCGAAGCGGAGGGGCTGGTGGAGATCTACGGAGCATCGAAGACGCGCCTGCTGCTCGGGCCGGCGGCGGACGAGCCGCAGATCCGCCGCGAGGCGCCACGGTCGCGCATCGTGCACCTGGCGGCGCATGGCGTCTTCCGGGACGAAAACCCGATGTCTTCCTTCCTGCGGGTGGCGCGGGGCGGCGCGGCCGAGGCGGGACAACTGGAGGCGCGCGACATGATGAGCTTGAACCTCAGCGCGGAGATGGTGGTGCTCAGCGGCTGCGAGACGGCGCGCGGGGGCGGAAGCAACGGCGAAGGGCTCATCGGAATGAGCTGGGCGCTATTCGTCGCGGGCACTCCCACCACGGTGGCCAGCCAATGGAAGGTGGACGCCGCCAGCACCAGCGATCTGATGCTGCGCTTTCATCGCGGCGTAGCCGAATCGGGAGGGAAGTCCCGGTCCATGCAATTGGCGGAGCTGGCAATCATGAAGCGCCCCGAATCGCGGCATCCGTTTTACTGGTCGGGCTTCATGGTGATCGGGGAGGGTTTTTAGGCGGCCCAAAAGAAAAACCGCATCGGATTGGTCCCCAGACGTTCGGGACTCTTCCGATGCGGCTCGCCCAAGTTGGGCTGGGATCCGGCGTCGGGCTGTCTGGTTTAGCTTATATCGGTACGATCCTGGTCAGGTCCGCGTCCAAAATTTTCCTCAACCAGAAACGCCAGACAACTACCGCTACCTGTGATCCCCCGGAGAGATCGTTGAAACCGTTGAAGTGAAAAAACCCCTCTGCAGCAACCAACAAGGGAAGAATAGTGAGCTAAAACTGGTACAAACACCGGCTCCCGCAAGCACGCTGTCTCTTCGGCTCACTCTTCTTCCGCCTGCCTGTTGCAGCAGAGGGCAGGTTTGAAGTTACTTCGCCAATTCAGAACCATAATTAGCAATCAGACAACCACGTGTCAATCTCTAGAAGCCGTTTTGAATCAATTATTTTCTGGAACGTCTAAAAGAGACCATGTGGAAGCGGTGGGCAGGACATGTGTCGCTATGACACAATCAGTACAGATGAGGGCATTCTGGACCCTGTGGCTGGCCATCTGGTGCTGGCAGGCGGCGGCGCAAACACCATCCGACGAGCCCGTGACGGTCTCCGCCGAGCACCCCCGCCTGTTTCTCCGCCCGCAGCGCCTCCGTTTGCTGCGCCGCGAGCGGGAACGGTCGTCCATGCGGTGGCAACAGTTCGCCGCCCTGGTCGCGGGGAACGCTCCGATGCCTGAGCGCGGATTCTCGCAGGCCTTGTATTATCAGGCGTCTGGCGACCAGGCAATCGGCAAGGAGGCGATCGTTTTCGCGCTCGCTCCGGGCGCCGATCTGCGGCAGATGGCGATCGTCTATGACTGGTGCCAGGACCTCCTCACCGCCGCCCAACGGAAGGATCTGGAAACCCGGTTGGCGCAAGGTCTGTCCGCCACGGCGGATAGCGATGTCCCGTCGACGCGGTCGCGGGCCCTCGCCGCGATCGCTTTGTTCGATCATGTCCCACAGGCGCCGCAACGGGAATTAGAGCGCATTGTCCATCGCTGGTGGGAGGGGAACCTGGCGCCCGGACTGATGGCCGGCAAGACGCTCGTGCCGCGCGAGGACGCCTATGCGTTGTTCGAGTTGCTGCACGCCATGCGCGACGCCACCATCCTCGAACTACGCGAGTCGTGCCGCCAGTTCTTCAAGGATTTCCCGATCGAACACCTCATGAGCTACTATCCGGCCGTCTTCGATGGGCCCGACACCGAGTATTACATCGGCGCGCAACGCAAGATCGTAGACCCTGACCTGCGCGCGGCAACGCTCTCGCGGGCCGCCGAGCTGGCCATGGTGGCCTACGACGTCAACGGCGCCGAAAGCCAGGTGCTCCAAGGTTGGCTGATGCACGACAAGTTCATCCTCAAGAGCCCGTTGGGCGCGCCTTACGAGTTCCTTTGGGCGAACCCGTACCTGCCGGGCCTGAGCTACTATCACGTGCCGCTGGTCTACCATAATCCCGAATCCGGACGGTTGTTCCTGCGGTCGAGCTGGGACGACTCGGCCACGTGGTTCGGCTATTTCGACGGCGTGATCCAGCTTTTCCAGGACGGCAAGCTGAAAGCGCTCGATCCGCAGGCGGGGGCGCCGCCGCTCTCCCTGGAGCAGGCCGTGATCTGCTTCGCCAAGGCGGGCATGAAGTTCCGCGTCAAGCCCGGCGAGGATGAGGACGCCGTCTTCGTCGTCGGACTGGCGCCGAGGGGTGTCTACGAAGTCGAGATCGACGACGAGGAGATGTTCGAGGGCACGGCCGATCCGGGCGGGATTCTGCCACTCGCGGTTCCGAAGGGGAAGGACATCGGAATCCGCATCCGGGCGGCCCAGGTCAACTCAGGAAACCTGTAGAACCCAGATCCCCACGCCGAGCGTCAGCAGCGTCAGAGGCACGCCGGCTTTGGCGTATTCCCAGAAAGGGATCTCGACCTCCCTCCGCGCCGTCTCCACCACGATCAGATTGGCGACCGATCCCAGCACCGTCAGGTTTCCCGCCAGTGTCGAGGACATGGCGAGGGTCAGCCAGGCGCGCACAGGGTCGGCGAGCCGCGGGACGAAGGTCTTGAACACGAGCACTGCGGGAACATTGCTGACGAGGTTGGAGAGCAAGGCGCTGAAGACGCTGAGGGGAGCCGTGCGCTCCAGATGGTAGCGGCCGGCGAAGGCGAACAGATCGGCCGCGAGCGGCGTCTTTTCAATGCCTGCGATGATGACGAAGAGTCCGATGAACATCACGAGCAGGCCCCAATCGATCTCGCGATAGACGCGCCCGGGCTTGACGCGGCGCGTGACCAGCAGCAGCGCTCCGGCGAGCACCGCCACCTTCGGCACGGGCAAGCCTGCGAAGAACAGGACGATCATGGCGGCGGAAGCGATCCCGGATTTCCACAGCAGGGCGCGGTGCACGCGGACAGGCTTGTGAGCCAGCAGGAGTGTGTTTGCTGTGCGAAATTCGGAGCGATAGAGCAGGGCGATGACCGCCACCGTGAGTGCGAGTCCGATGGCCGCCACCGGCGCCAGCGCCAGCGCGAACGCGCGGTAAGGAATGCCGGAGAACGCGCCGATCATCATGTTTTGCGGGTTCCCGGTGATAGTGGCGACGCTGCCGATATTCGACGACATCGCCACGGCGAGCAGATAGGGTATCGGATTGCGTCCGAGGCGGCGGGTGATCTCGAGGACCAGCGGCGTGAGCACCAGGCACATGGTGTCGTTCACGAAAAAGGCGGAGAACACGCCGGAAACGCAGACAATCCCCGCCAGCAGGCTGATGGGCCCGTGCGCGTGTTCCACCACCCATGCGCTGACCATGGCGAAGAAACCCGAGAGCCGCAGATTGGCGACCACGATCATCATGCCGAAAAGCAGCATGATGGTCTCGTAATGGATCGCCCCATAGGCCTCAGGCAAGGTGAGGACGTTCGTCGCCAGCATCAGGCTCGCGCCGATGATCGCCGCGCCCGTGCGATCGACGCGGAAGCCCGGAAGGCGGCCGATGCCGAGAACCACGTAGGTTAGGGCGAAGATCAGGACGGCGGGCAGCAACGTTCCATTCTCGCATTGGAGGGGGCCTCTATAATCAAGGCGTGAGGGCTTTCTGGTTCTTCCTTTTGACTGTGGCCGCCTGCGCCGGCCAATCGCGGGATGCGGAATTCGCCAGGATCGTGGACCGCTACTTCGACCAGGTGGCCTTCCGCTACGATCCGGTGGCCGCCACCCAGGCGGGGTTCCACCAGTACGATTCGCTGCTGTCTGCGGAGTCGCGCGCCGAGGTGCAGGCCGAAATCGGCGATCTTCGCAAGTTCGAGTCCGAGGCGCAGGGGTTTGACGCGAAGGGCCTGTCGGCGGGCGTCGCGGCGGATCGCGAATTGGTGCTGGCCCAGATCCGCGGAACGCTGCTGGCGCTGGAAACCATCCGCATGTGGGAGAAGAACCCGGACGTCTACTCGTCCGGCGCGACGAACGCGATTTTCACGATCATGAGCCGGTCGTTCGCCCCTCCAGCGGAGCGGCTGAAGTCCGCGATCGCTCGCGAGAAGCTCATCCCGCGGCAGTTGCAATCGGCCCGCGAGAATCTGAACAATCCGCCGCGCATCTACACCGAGGTCGCGCTGGAGCAGATGTCCGGCATCGAAAGTTTCTTCGAAAAGGACGTGCCGGCGGCTTTCAAGGACGTGAAGGACGCAGCGCTGCTTGCGGATTTCCGCAAGGCGAACCAGGGTGTCATCGCCGCGCTCAAGTCGTATGAAACCTGGATGAAGAGCGACCTGCTCCCGCGGTCCAAGGGAGAATTCCGCATCGGCGCCGGCAACTATCGCAAGAAGCTGCTCTACGACGAGATGGTGGACACGCCGCTCGACCGGCTCCTCGCGATCGGGTATGCCGATCTGCATGCCAATCAGGCCGAGTTCCGGCGGGTGGCAGCGAAGATCGACCCCAAGCGCGCGCCGGAACAGATCTTGCACGAGTTGGAGAAAGATCATCCCGCCGGAGATAAACTGCTTGGGTCGTTTCGCGACGTGCTGGGCGGGCTGCGGAGCTTCGTGGAGTCGCGGCATATCGTGACGATTCCCTCGACCGTGCCACCGATCGTAGAGGAGACGCCGCCGTTCATGCGGGCGCTCACCACCGCGTCGATGGATACGCCGGGGCCATTCGAGAGAGTCGCGAAGGAAGCGTTTTTCAACGTCACACTGCCGGAGCCGGGATGGAAGAAGGAGCAAGTGGAGGAATACCTCACGGGATTCAACCGCGGCACCATTATCAGCACGGCGGTGCACGAAGTCTACCCGGGGCACTACACACAGTTCTTGTGGATCGCCAATGCGGCGTCGAAAGCCCGCAAACTGATCGGGTGCGGCTCGAACGCCGAGGGCTGGGCGCACTACAGCGAGCAGATGATGCTCGACGAGGGCTATGGCAACGGCGATCCAAAGCTGCGGCTCGGCCAGTTGCAGGACGCGCTGCTGCGCAATGCCCGGTTCATCGCCGGGATCGAGATGCACACCGGGAAGATGACCATGGAGCAGGCGGTCGATTTCTTCGTGAAAGAAGGCTACCAGGTGAAGCCGGTGGCGGAGAAGGAGGCCAAGCGCGGGACATCGGATCCTACGTACCTAGTTTACACTCTCGGCAAGCTGCAGATCATCAAGCTGCGTGAGGACTACAAAAAGATGAAGGGCGCAGCCTATACTCTGCAGGGCTTTCACGACGCGTTCATGGCGCAGGGCTATCCGCCGATCCAGATCGTGCGCCGCGCGCTGCTGGGGAACGATTCGCCGGTGCTGTGAGCAACGTGAAGCGCGCCCTCGCAATCTTCGCGGTTCTCGTCCTGATGGCCGGCTGCCGGTCGGGCCCGAAACCGCTGATCGATCCGGAGCTCGCGGCCTATATGCCGGCGGACGCCACCGTGCTCGCCGGGATCGATCTCGACCGTCTGCGCACGGCGGCGGTCTACTCGAAGATTCCGGAATCGTTCCGGCAGGGGTCGTACACCGTAGTGGGTCTTAGTGGGAAGGATCTGGTGACGGCGTCGCGCGAGGGCGCCCGCGTCGCCGTATCGGGGCCGGCGGTCAAAGGAAATCCTCCGGAGCTCCTGCGATATGCGACCGGAGACCCCATCTGGGTTGTCGCCCGCGGCAACGCGCAACTCCCGCTGACGGGGAACCTCGCGAATGTCAATCGTCTGCTCCAGCAGACCGAATACACCACGATGACAGCGCGCGCCGCCGAGCGCGTCGAACTCCGCATCACCGGGGTCTGCCGCACGCCGCAAGCCGCCCGCCACCTGGAGGAAAACGTCCGCGCGATCGCATCGCTCATGAAGCTCCCGTTGGAAGTGAGCAGGGACGGAGCAACGGTGTTCGTCAACGGTTCCGTAGCGTTCTGATACGGAGCGGCGGTGGCTTCAGGACAAGGAGAGATCAGGAGAGAGAATTCAGGTGCTCACTGTCTGCAGCGATTATGATTACACCCACGGCGCACGATTACAAGAAGGAGACGCAATACAACCTCCCGGTAATCGCAAACTGGGATTGGGATACTCCGCTTCACTCCCGCCGTAAACGTGGAAATAGCCGTACTCCCCGAGCGCGTAGATGAGAGAATATCCCACCAGCGAGCCAGCGCCTTCATACCAGGGACCAGCGAAAAACACATGCGCCAAAGGCCAGATGGGCGCCATAACGACGGTGTTCCGCCACCACCTCGCGGCCAACGAGTGATGAGGGCGCGGTCGATGCCACTCTCGGATCGACGCGAGAACCTTCAGCATTTCTTTCCAAGGCCCGGCGCCAGTCGATCGTCTGCGGCTCACTGATTACCCATACGTGCCTTTCGCTGTTTCTGTTCCATCGGATGGTTCAGCGCTGCATCAGCGTCTGTTTCCATATGCGGGCGGTTCTTTCGTTGCCGTCACCGTCCACGAAATATAGGGCGGACCCCTCAATGGCATAGCGAATGGCCTTGCCGGCCTTCATGTGCCCCGGCGTGAAGCTCTTGCGTCGCTCCTCCCTGACGACGATGACGCAACGCCTGGTTGCGGTGTCATTCGTATCGATCTCATAGACCTGATCCTTGCCATCCCGATATTGCCGTAAGAATGCGCCGTTCTGCCATTGGTGGCCCTGGAGCAGCGAGGAAGGCGGTCAGTGGGATCAACCCGAGAGTGAGACGTTTCAGCATGAATTTCCGGAGTGGCACGGAGCGGGCATCATTGGGTAGGTCGTCGACCTTCTCCGAGTTCCCGCAACGCAGTCTTGACCACCGCATCCGCAGTCTTTCCACCGGGAATACACGCCGTCATGGCTTCGATGATGAGGGCGCCTTTCGGGACCACGTCTGTCCAGCCGTACCAGAAGAATTCGCCTAACTTGTGGTCTTGTGCCGGCTGTTCCGATGCAAAGATCAAGTACTTCTGTCCGAGGTCGTAGTTACCGCCCACGCAGTCGGTTCCGGACGACAGAGAGTAGAGTTTCAAAACGCGCCGCATGCTACCCTTCCAAATCTCCTGTACTCGAAACGTCACGACGGATCGAGAGCGGCCACGCATCTCCGGGTGCTGGGGGAGAGTCTCGGATTCCAGGGCGGTTCCACGGAACACTATCGCAGCGGACCTCGAAGCTTCCACCGCACCCCACTGCGCGCCGTCCCTCTCCGGCACGACGCAAGTACAGGCATCGAGCGCCGCTGCCGACAGCCACAACCAGGTTGAGATGGTCATGAGTTGGCTCATGCATGAATCATATCGCTTGGCGATGGCGCTCCGCGCCGGCACTTCCGTCGCCTCTGTCGAGACGCACATTCCCGTCCCGCTGCCCGCTCCGGCCCCCCCGGTGTGCCACAATGAGGCAAATGGCGCTTCGGAAAACACTGTGGCTTGCGACCGCCGGCCTCACGTTTCTCAGCGCCCTCTCCGCGTTCCAGAATTTCAAGAAGCCCTGGCGCGAGTTTCCTGCCTTCGAGTACAACAACTTCCCCGTCCCTCCCGACTACCAGGAGAAGACGGAATTCGTTTTCGCGCGTCTCATGTATCCGAACGCGGCTTTCGCGCGCGGCTTCGGACGGCGCTTCGGCGGCGGCGACTGGCGGCAAGGCGGACGCGGCGTCTTTTGGACCATGGACTATCCTCGCTCCGACCGCCACCTCATGCTCGCCCTGCGGCGCCTCTCGCGCATTCACTCGCGGTCCGTCGAGCAGCCCATCAATCTCGACGACGACGATCAGTACGACTGGCCCTGGCTCTACGGCGTCGAGGTGGGACACTGGGATCTCACCGACCTTCACGCCCAACGGCTCCGCGAGTACCTGCTGCGCGGCGGCTTCTTCATGTGCGACGATTTCCACGGCACGAACGAATGGGCGATTTTCGTCGCCAGCATGCGGCGCGTGTTTCCTGACCGGCAGATCGTCGACATCGACAACACCGACCAGATCTTTCACGTCATTTACGACCTTGACGACCGTTACCAGGTCCCCGGCGAGGGCGCCTGGAGCCGCGGAATGACCTATGAGCAGGACGGCTACCGTCCCGTCTGGCGCGGCATCTACGACGACAAGGGCCGTCTCATGGTCGCCATCTGCCACAACATGGACCTGGGCGATTCCTGGGAGCACGCGGACAACCCGGATTATCCCGAGAAATTCTCCGCCCTGGGCATTCGCATAGCCGTGAACTACATCAGCTATGCGATGACGCATTGATGCGACGCGCCGTCATCCTGCTCACCGCCATGCTCGTCTTATTGGGGGGCGTGTTCGCGTTGCAGCGCCCGTTCCGCCAGTTTCCCGGGGTCGAGTACGAGAACATGCCGCTGCCCGCTGACTGGAACGAGAAGACCGAGTTCGTCTTCGCGCGCCTCATGTATCCGTGGAATGGGTGGGGGTTCTATTACGGCAACGATTGGACCCGCGGCTCTTCGAACTGGACCATCGACTATCCCCGCTCCGACCGCCACGTCGTGCAGGCCATCCGCCGCCTGACGCGCATCCACGTCCGCTCGGTCGAGCAGCCAGTGAATCTCGACGAGGGCGATCAGTTCGACTGGCCCTGGATCTACGGCGTCGAGGTCGGCCACTGGGCGCTGACGGACCAGCAGATCCGCGCCTTCCGCGAATACCTGCTGCGCGGCGGCTTCTTCATGTGCGACGACTTTCACGGCACGCAGGAATGGGAGGTCTTCATGGAAGGCATGAAGCGCGTCTTCCCAGACCGCCGCGTCGTCGAGATCCCCGACGACGACCCCATCTTCCACACCATCTACGACCTCGACGACCGCATTCAGGTGCCCGGCGCGCAGTATCTGTATTCGGGCCGCGTCTATGAGAAGGACGGCCGCGAAGCGCATTGGCGCGGCATCTACGACGATCGCGGCCGGATCATGGTCGCGATCTGCTTCAATGTGGACCTCGGCGATTCCTGGGAATGGGCCGACGTTCCCCAGTATCCCGCCCGCTTCTCCGACCTCGGCCTGCGCATCGCGGTCAACTACGCTTTGTACGCGATGACGCACTGACCCGCCGCGCCCGACCGTTCAACCCCGGAACGCGTCCAGTCGCTTCCGGCGGGTCGGCAAAACGGCCAGGATGTGCTCTAATAAAAGGACTTCCCAGGTATATGCCGGAACTGTCTAAACGTCTCAGGAGGGGTTGGAAAGCCGCGCATCGCCGCATCCGCGAGATCCGCATGATTGCCAGGGGCCTGGTCTCCACTGATCACCCCGTTCTCGCGCACGTCATCCCGATGCGCCGCTGCAATCTCGCCTGCACGTACTGCAACGAGTACGACGATGTGTCCAAGCCCGTGGCCCTCGATACGATGTATCAGCGGCTCGACCATCTGGCCGGCCTCGGAACGACTGTCATTACGATCTCCGGGGGCGAGCCCCTGCTGCATCCCGATCTCGACTTGATCATCGGGCGCATCCGCCGCCGCGGCATGCTGGCGGGCATGATCACCAACGGCTACCTTCTGACCGCGGAGCGCATCAAGCGGCTGAATCGCGCCGGACTCGACCACCTGCAGATCTCGATCGACAACGTCATGCCCGACGACGTGTCGAAGAAGAGTCTCAAGGTGCTCGACAAGAAGCTGCAGCTTCTCGCGGAGCACGCGGATTTCCACGTGAACATCAACTCCGTGGTCGGCGGCGGCATCCGCAATCCGCATGACGCACAGGCGATCGGCAGGCGCGCTCTCGAATTGGGCTTCACGTCGACCATCGGCATCATTCACGATGGCGACGGCCAGTTGCAGCCTTTGCGGGACGAGGAGCGCGAAGTCTACAGCGCCATGCGCGCCATGGAAAAGAGCAGCTACGCGCGGCTGAATTATTTCCAGGACAACATCGCTCACGGCAAGGAGAATTCGTGGCGCTGCCGCGCTGGGGCGCGTTATTTGTACATCTGCGAGGATGGGCTGGTGCATTACTGCTCGCAGCAGCGCGGTTATCCGGCGAAGCCGCTGGAGCAATATTCGATCGATGACATCCGGCGCGAATACCGCACGGCGAAAAGCTGCGCCCCGCGCTGTACGGTAGCGTGTGTCCATCAGACCAGCTACATCGATTTCTGGCGTGGAGAGCAGGACCTGACGCCGTCGCCGGTTGGCGAGCCGCACTCCCAAGGGAACTTCGTACAGATTCAGTAGGGAGAAGGCGGGAAAACGCCCTCAGGCAAAGACGCAAAGAAAACTTCCTGGGTTTTCTTTGCGTTCCCGGCGGATTGGCGTGGCAAATCTCCTCTTCCCCTCTGTCAGAACGTAAAGCGCAGACCGAATTCGATCATGCGCGCGCCGGAATCGTTGGTCGAATTGATGTCCCGGTAGGCGCTGGTGGTCTGGCCGAAAAGGGTCGAGTTGGCGTTGATGTTCCCGGCCCCGTTGGGCACCAGGTAGAAGTTCGTCAGGTTGAAGGCGTTGAGCGCGTTGGCGCGGAACTCGACATCCTTCTTCTCGCCGAAGCGCGTGTGCTTGACCAGGCTGAAGTCGAAACGCGGCATCCACGGGCCGTACAAGTAGACCTGGTTGCCATACTGGCCCGGGGTGTTCGCCGGGCCGATGTAGGGGGCATTCGGGTCCAGCGTCTTGCTGTTCAGCGCGAATGCGGCGAGCGTGTTATCGATGAACGATTGCGGCAAGTAGTAGACCAGGCCGTTGGCCACTCCGTTGCCGGACACCGTGCTCGTCTTGCGGATCGAAATCATGCTCTGCAACTCGGAAGTGGTGATGTTGTGGAGCACGACGCCGTTGTCGCCCTGCGAATTTGGGACGGCGGTTCCGCGGCCTCCGAGCAGGAGCGAAGGCGTGCCCGACTGGACTCGCGACACGCCGGAAAACTGCCAGCCGCTCACCGCCGTGCGGAGAATCGGATTTCCGACGTGGCCCAGCACGCTGTGGTTCTTGCCGAACGGCAACTCGTAAACCCAATTCAGCTTCAGCGCGTGGCGGATGTCGAAGCCCGAAGGCGTCTCGTACGGATCATCGATATCGCGCACCGAGCGGATATTCCCGGCCGTGGAAAGAGAATGCGACCACGTGTAGCTGGCGCCGATCAGCAGGCCCTTGGAGAAACGGCGTCGGAGTTCGGCCTGCAGCGCATTGTAGGTGGTGCCGCCGAGGTTCCGCGTGAGGTTGGCGCCGCCGTTCAACGTGGTCGGATTCACGGTGAACAGGTTGGCGGGATAGCCCGCGCTCCGCAGGCGCGCCATGTTGGCGCTGTTGAACGCGATATTGGAGGCCAGGTCGCCGGCTTGTCCGCGCTGCAGCAGCGTGGCTGTGTTGGTGTCGCTGGTGAAGCCCAGCCCGGTCGAGAGGATCGGAATGTCCTGCTGCCCGGCGAGACCCTGGTTGCCGAAATTGACACTGGCAGGATTCTGCTGGCGCGCAATCGTCAGGTTGTTCTGCGCGATTTTGAACTGGTCGAGGAACTTGCTCTCGAAAATGTTCACTTCGTTCAGATTGACGTTGGACCAGAAACGCGCGGAGCGGTTACCGATGTACCGCAGTTCCAGTACGGTGTCCTGCGTGAGCGAGCGCTGGAAGCCGAGATTCCAGGATTCGACGTAGCGCGCCTTGATGTGCGGATCGTAGTCGTTGACGCTGTTGCCTGGATTGACGGGCAGAGGATAGGCTGGCGTGGCCGCGAAGGGAAGCACGGGCAGCGTGGCGTTGCGGAAGAGCACGCTGCCGGGCGCGCCGAATGCCGCGGGGGTGGTCCCGGGATCGGTGGAGATGGTGAGCTGCTTGCCTTGGTTATTGCCCCAGACGCCGGTGATGCCGCCGAAATCGCCGCGCGTGGGCGAAATCGAGAAACCGGCGCGCAGCACGGAGGCGCGTCCGCCGCGTCCGATGATCCAGCCGAGCGGACCTTCCAACTGCGGCATGACCCACGCCAGCCCGGCCGTCGGCGCCCAGAATCGGGTCGGCGGGTAGCCCTGAATGTCGGACGTGGGGACCTGGTTGTAAACGGGGACGGATCCCGTGAGCGTGCCGGGCTTGAAGAGGTTGCCGGCGCCGGAGAGGCCGAAGAGGCCATCGTAGCCCGGACGCGTGTACGTGCCGCTCAGGGTCTGGAACGGGTTCTGGTTTTCGAAGCGCAGGCCGAAGTTCAAGGTCAGCTTGGGCGCGATCCGCCAGCTATCCTGCGCGTAAAAACCGAACTCCCATTGCCGCAGGCGGTCGACCGCGCCATAGGGCCCATACTGGTGAGTCTTTTCGTCGAGCACGGCCGTCTGCGTCGTCGAGGAAACGCGCCCGGTCAGCATCGCGTAAAGGCTGGCGGCATTCGCCAGATCGGCGGTCGTGCTGTTGGGGAAGTTGCCGGCGGTGAAGATGTTGGTGGCTCCGGTGTTGACCGGGTCGTTGGTGGCGATGCCAAAGGTGATGCGCGGAATCGTCTGGGTGCTGAACGCCTCCTGCCACTCGTTGATGCGCGAGAAACTGCCTCCCAGGTTGACCAGGTGCGAGCCGTGACCCCAGGTGGCGCTGCCCATCAACTGTTGCACGGGGTTGTTCCGGCGCGAGGATGTGGAGCGGTTGTAGGGATTGCTGATGAAGTTGAAAATCGGCGCGTACCCTCTCCACTGCGCGAAGAGCGGAGGCTGGATGGCGTCGGAGAAGATGACGTTGCCCGAGGACATGCCGAAGCGGATCTCGCTGGTCCAGTGCGGCGACCACGCGGAGCGCAGGGCGGTCGATCCGGTCCAGAAATTCTCGCGTTGACCCACTACCACCGGGGAGCCGAGCACCGTCCCGGACCCGGGGTAAATGGGGAGCACGCCATTGATGATGTCGGGGACGAGGCGGTAGGGATTGACGCCGCCGGTGGCCTCCCAATGGTGCTTGTTGTTGATGACGTAATCGAGCTTGCCCTGCGGGAAATCGATTTTGTGGGTGCCTTTGGGGAACCAGCGGAAGTTATTGCGGTTGTAGTCGTTGTTACTGGTGATGCGGTCGGTCAGGCTGCCGCCGCTGCCGGAGGTCAGCCGGGCGATCTGGGAGAGGGTGGAGGCGACGATCGGATCGGGGGTCGAGGGGAAGCCAGCGTTGCCGGCGAGTTGATAGAGGTTCACCTGTTGCAGCGCGCCGCGCGCGTCCTTGTAAGTGAAGATGCCATTCTGGGCGCTGGAATTGACGATCGCCAACTGGCCGGAATCGAGGGTCGCCGGGAAGCGGAAGACCTCGTAGTTGAAAAAGATGAAGAGCTTGTTCTTGAGGATCGGTCCGCCGATGTGGGCGCCGAGCTGGTGCAGCAGCAGGCGGTCGCGGGGAAGCTGGTTGATGCTGTTGAAGTAGTAATTGGCGTTAAAGAAGGTGTTGCGTTCCTGGTCGAAGGCGCCGCCATGCCATTCGTTGGTGCCGCTCTTGGTGACGAACTTGATCTGCACGCCGCCCTCGGCGAGGCTCTCCGCGCCGGCGGCGAAGCTGGTGACCGAGACCTCCTCGATGGCGTCGAGCCGCGGGTAAACCACCGGGTAAAGAGCTCCGCCAGACCCGTTTTTCAATAGGTTGTCCTGAATGTTAATGCCATCCATGGTCATGTTCAGCGTGCTCTGCGGCAGACCGTTAAACGTGGTGTTCCGAGGCCCGGCGGGGGTTTGCGAACCCGGCTGCGTCATCAACAGATCGGTCGCGTTGCGGCTGGGGATCGGCAGGTCTTTTACCTGCTCGGCGGTGAGGTTAGTCGTTACCGTTGCGCTGGATGTCTGCAGGACTTCGGCCCCGCCGGTCACTTCGACCGTCTCGGTCACCGCGCCGACTTCCAGTGTGAGACTGACCGTCGCCGGAATGCCCGCGTCCATTTTGACAGCGGCGGCGGTGGCTTTCTTGAAGCCCGGAGCGGAGACGCTGACGCTGTAGGCGCCGCCGGGCAGCGATGGCACGGCCCAATGGCCCTTATCGTCGGTGACCGTGTTGGTGAGCTGCCGTGTGGCGACGTTGGTCACAGCCACGGAAGCATTGGGGATCAGCGCGCCTTGGGCGTCTTTGACGAATCCATCCAAGGTGCTGGTAGAGTTTTGCGCGAAGGCCGAGGCCGCGAGGGCGCACAGCGTAATGAGAATCCTCGTCTGAACCATTTCTCCCCCCGTTGATAAAGGTGAGCTGCGACGCGGAGCTATCCCGGTATGGTACACCCGAACGCGCGCGCCTGACAGCAATGGACGGAGGTCGGAATGAATGGTCGCAAGGAATTAACAACCGGAGTCGCAGCCTGCCAGAAGCTGCGGTCGCGGTAGAAAGCACGGACGTTCAATATGCGAGCTCCGCGACCGGCTATACCGCCGGGCTCATGCTGGTGAATGCCGGGTGGGGACGCTCACGGGAAGTTCGTCGGGGCTGGTTGCCATCAAGCTCTGCGCCGGACCCTTGAATTGCGACTCTGCCGTTTTCTGGGTGATGCCAAACTAGTTCTCGGTGGGCTTCTCCGCCTTATCCACCACCACAACCTCCAGCGACTCTTTGTGCCCTTCGAGTTTCAGGCCGAGTTGCTGCTGCAGCACCGTGAACAGCGAAGGTCCAAGGCGATTGTCGGCGGCCCCGTCCGCCGCCAGGCGCACGCTCTCCGGATCGAACTCCAGTTTAAACGTGAACACGCCGGACACCCCGGTGCGGTCGACGACCGGGGCCGACAGGATGTGTCCGAGCGAGTCAGCCAACTTTGCCATGCTGGCCCGCTCGAACTCCATGGACCCCCGGTGGCTGCTCGAGCGCGACTTCCCTTCGGTGGGATCGGTGCTCACTTTCAGTTCGCCTTTCGACACTACCAACGCGTAGCCGGAAACGAGCCGGGAGCCGGTATGAGTCACGAGTTGGAACCGCTCGGCGAGAACGGTCTTGAGCATCGCCAGCAGCTCGGGATCGTCCGCCGGGCCGGCGGCGCGCGCCTCGACGTCGAAGCGATCGGCTTCGATCCACTTCGGGCCGCCCGAGAGTTGCTCGGGCCGCAACTTGTAAGCAGCGCGAATCAAGCCCCCCAGCGTTTGATTCTTCATCACGAGATAACCGGGCCGGCTGTGCCAGCTCGAACCGTCCGTCGCCGCTTTCGACGGTTTGATCGATGCGGCTTCGAATGCCGGCGCCGCCGGCTGGGCGAATGCCGCCGCCATGGCCGCAAAAAGACCCAGGATTACGCTGCTCCGGATCATGGACGTGCTCCCCTCCGGTCCTTAGACGCCGGCGCCGCGCAAAAGGTTGGGCGCGCTTACCGGTTGCGCCGCCGCTCGTCCCACCGCGTGGCGAAGTACAATGCGAAGGCCAGCCCGATCGCGATTCCGACCAGCGTCCAGCCGTTGCGTGTGAGGAACCCCTGCGCGTCGGCGCCCATTTGCAACGCCAGGTAGGCCATTCCGAAGTAGCGAATCAAGCGCGCCGCGACGATCACCGCCACGAACTTGCGGAACGGCGTGCGGAATGCGCCGGCCGAAATCACAAACACCTTCAACGGCAACGGGACGATGGGCACAAACGCCGGCACGAACACGGTCAGCAGTCCATATCGCCGGAACCACGTCTGGAACCGGCCCGCTCCGGCGTCCCGCCGGCCGACCACCCGCCGCCCTTGATTCGCACCCTGAAACAGAATGATATTGCCGATCAGCGACCCGGTGAATGCCATGAACGCAGCCAGGTACGCGCGCGACGGGTCATGCACGCTTTCGACTCCGATGCCGAGGAGCACCAAGTCGGTGGGCGCCGGCGCCGCCATGGAATCGATCAGGCCCAGCCCGAAGATGCCCCACGGGCCGTAAGTCTGGAGGATGGCGGAGAGTCCAGCGAGGGTGGCGTGCATCGGCCTTACGCGCCGCTCCGCCGTTCGCTCCATCGCATGGCGAAGTACAACGCGAAAGCCAGCCCGATCGCGATTCCGACCACCGTCCAGCCGTTGCGCGTGAGGAACCCCTGCGCGTCGGCGCCGAGCTGCAACGCCAGGTAGGCCATTCCGAAGTAGCGAATCACACGCGCCGCGACGATCACCGCCACGAACCTGCCGAAGGACGTGCGGAATGCGCCGGCGGAAATGACAAACACCTTCAATGGCAGCGGGACGATGGGCACGACGGCAGGCACGAACACGGTCAGCATTCCATATCGCCGGAACCACCCCTGGAAGCGTCCCGGTTCGGCGTCCCGCCGGCTGACCAGCCGCCGCCCGTGCTGCGCGCCATGAAAGAGAATGATGTTGCCGATCAGCGATCCCGTGAATGCCATGAACGCCGCCAGGTAGGCGCGCGACGGGTTATGCACGCTCTCGACTCCGATGCCGAGCAGCACCAGGTCCGTGGCGCTTGGCAGCGGAACCCCCATGGAGTCGAGCAGGGCCAGCCCGAAGATGCCCCACGGGCCATAGGTCTGGAGAATGGCGGAGAGTTTAGCGAGGATGGCGCGCATCGGTCACATCAGGTCGGCAAACGATTTTCGCAGCTTGTAAAACCACGCGTGGCCCAGGACGAAGACGATCGTCGAGAGCAGCCACAGCTTCCACAGCGGGCCGAACGGCGGCGCGTGATGGTCCAGCAGAATCGCGCGGTAGCCGCGCACCAGGACGAAGATCGGGTTCTTGGTCAGAAACGTGGCGGCCGCGGCGGGCAGTTGTGTTTCGGGATAGCAGATCGGCGTCGCGAAAAACCAGATGGTCAGCAGGAAGCCGAGAATCTGGCTGAGGTCGCGCACGAAGGCGCCGAGGGCCGCCAGAAACCAGCTCAGACCCGCCGTGAAGAGAACCTGCGGGATCAGCAGCAGCGGCAGCCAGGCCACGGTCGCCGGCACCCTGCGGCCGGCCACCAGCAGCATGCCGCAGAACAGCACAATCGCGACACACTCCGTCACTAGGCCCGCGGCCACCAGGTTGACCGGCAGCGTCTCCACCGCGAAGACCAGCTTCTTGACGAAATTGCGATGCTCCAGCATCACCGTCGCCGACCGTCCGACCGCCTCGCTGAACGCCAGCCACGGCAGCATCCCGGCCAGGTAATACAGGGCGAATCCGGAGCGGCTCGGGTCGCCCGGAAAGCGGGTGCCCAACACCACCGCGAAAACGAAAAAATACGTCAGCATCAGCAGCAGCGGATTGAACACCGTCCAGAACGAGCCGCCGAACGAGCCCCGATAGCGACCCAGAATGTCGCGCCGAGTCATCACGCGAATCAGTCCGCGGTTGCGCCAGACGGTCAGCACGGGATATGTCAGGGCGCGCCCCATGCCGCGCCACAAGCGCTCGCGGCGCAGCGTCGCGCGGGTCGCGACGCGCACCCGTTCGATGCCCCCCGCGCTTTCGATCAGCAGGAACGGCCAGCCCTGGTCCCAATACCAGCACACGTGCTCCTTCATCGGCGAGACGATCGTGTAATACCTGCCGTCCTCGACCGGCAGCTCGAGATCGAGCCGCACGTGCGCCGTCTCGCCCGGCTTCACATCGCGCTCCGGCTGCATGCGCGGGCCGTCGACGATCAGGGTGCCGGTGTCGGCGTCGAAAAGCTGGTAGCCGATGCCGAAGCCGTCTGCCGCGCGCCACGTTTCGTTCGACTGGTTGCGGATATCGAACTCGACGCGGTCGAGCTTCACTTCCGTGTTCGAATATGCGGCGGTCATGAGTAGAGCCAATCGGGGTACCGCTCCAGCACCGCGCCCGTCTTGCGTCCGGCCGCGTAGATGCCGTCGCCTCGCAGGTCCGTCTCCAGCCAGTAGGTTTTCAGCAGGTGGTTCACCCAGCCGAACTCGGGATGCGGCTCATCGCGAAACTCGCCGGTCTCGAGGCGCGTCACTTCGAAGCCCGAATTTTCGAACAGGCGGTGAATTTCGCGCGCGGTGTACTCGCGATTGTGGCGCGCGTCGACCTCGCCCGACGCGGCAGGCTTGATGTAGGCATGGAAAAAGCCGGGATGGTAGCCCTGCAGGATCGCCGAGATCCCGCGCAGCGCCGCCACATTCGGCGTGGTCAGCACGAGATGGCCGCCGGGCTTCAGGATGCGGTTCACCTCGGACATCAGATGCATCGGGTCTTCGAAAAGGTGCTCGATCAATTCGCAGCAGAGAACCGTCGAAAAATGGTCGTCCGGGTATGGAAATGGATCCTTTTCGGCGTCGAAATGGTCGATCTCGCAGGAGAAGGTCTCTCCCTCGGAAGAGGTCACCACGCGGTGGTCGGTGCGCCCGAGTTTGCCGTAGTAGCAGCCGCGCACGTCGCCATATCCCAGCTTCGTCTTGAGCGCCGGAGTGATCTGGAGATAGGCGCCCATCTCCAGAATGCGGTCGCAGGGGCCGCCCGGCGGCGTGATTTCAAGCGTCTTCACGAGCCGCGTCTGGTGGGTGTCGAGATACTGGCGCGATTCGTCGTTGATCGCCCAGGACTCGAGATATGAAGGAGGGAGCGGTTCGGGTGGGGCTGCCTCTTCCTGCCGCGATTGCCATTCGCGCTCCCACTCGCGGCCTGCTACCACCGCTTCCAGGAACTCCGCGTACCAGCCCGCTACCGCTGGCCAGTTGCACTCTTCCGCGACATACCGCTTCGCCTGCGCGCCCAGCTCCCGGGCCACTTCCGGACGCGACACCAGCAGGTTCAGGTATTCGAAAATCAGGTCTTCCTCGCCTGGCCCGACCGGCACTTTGAGGCACACATCTTCCGGGAATTCTGCGAACGATCCGACCTCGGATACCAGCACCGGCTTGCCGAGCCCGAGCGCCCGGAGCAGTGTGCCCGAGCTTTCCCCGACCGTCGGATAGCGCAGGTTGAGCACCGCGTCGCAGGCGGCCAGATAGCCCGTGAAATCCTCGATCGGCGTGAAGCCCAGAACGCGCACCTGCGCGGAAAGCCCCATCGAGCGGATCATCGATTCGATGGGAAACTCCGGGTGCGGCTCGCCCACCAGAATCATGCGCGCGGTGGGCGCGAGGCGCGCCAGTCGCTGGAACGCGCGCAACGACTCCGCGATGCGCTTATACGGCTTGAGGAAACCGAAAATGCCGATCAGCGGGGTGAACTCGTCGAGCCCCAGCCGATGGCGGAAAGCGTTGCGGTCGGCCTCGGGGATCCACGCGCCGTGCGGAATCACCGCAACCGGGCCCGTGAAACCGGCCTGCCGCACTTCGTCGCGCATGTGGGCGCTGTGCACAATCACGCCGCGCGAGCGCTCGAGCAGACGCTGCGTCATCGGCAGGCCTTCGTAGTCCGGCCCGACCTCCAGTTTGCGGACGCGCTCGGCGAAAGCGCGCCCTTCGGGGCCGCCATGGTATTCGCATTCGCGCACGTACGCGTCCCAATCGCCGCGCTTGATGGTCAGATCGGCGATCAGATGATGCAAGTTCGACTCGTGCAGGACCACGACGCCCGGGTGGCGCAACGCAGTCTCGTAAACAAAGCCGTGGAAACCGTTGTTGCCGATCTGGTACAGCGCGATATCGGCGTGAAAATCCGGCGTAGCGCCGCCGTAGACGTCGAGGTCGACCCGCTTCCGTAGTTGCTCGATCAGCGTTTCGCTGTAGTCGGCAATCCCGCTGCGCGCCGGAGGCAGCGGGGAAAAGAGGGCGACCCGCATCTCAGCGGACCAGCTCCACCGATAACGTTCCCACGGGCATGGGCACTTTGATGACGAGCGGAGTGCGCGCGGCGTCGCGGGCGAAGAACACTTCCACCGAAAACGCGGCGCGCGGACCCTTTACCGACACCACGACGTGGTCGGTGACGGCGGACTTATCTTCCAGCCTGACCGTCATTTCGCCGGTGTACCGCATCTGCACCGAGTAGCCGCCGCCGAAGAACACCTTCTGCTCCGGCGCGACCCGGCCCTGCCCCATCTCGCGGCGGGCGTAGTACACGAAAGCCAGCGCGTCGCGGGCGCAGGAAGGGATGTCGAATTCGCTCTTGCCGCCGTCCTGCGGCAGCGTGGTCACGCGCTGCGCGCGGCCCTTCTGCTGTTCGAAGGTGGTGAGCTCGCGCGTCTTCTTCGAGCCGTGGCCGAAGCTGCGGTCCAGTTCGGACGAGCACAAATCCTTCTCGGAGGCCTTCGAGCGGTACGTGTCTTTGATGGAGAAGCCGGGAACGCCGGCGTCGAGAGTTGTCTCAAAGCTCCAGCCCGATTCCGCATGGCGGGCCGTGAACACCGCGTCGCCGAGGCTCAGTCCGCTGGGCCAGCGGACGCTGTACCGCAACGTCTCGTCCTGAAACGGAAAGCCCGTCAGCTTCGGCGCTGCGGGCGCGTTCTTCGCCGCCGGCTGTTGCGCCGGCGCCGCGGCCGCGCAGATTCCTACGGCGGCGAATATGAAAACGAGGGATCGCATTCGGCTTACTCTCAGTATAACGGACGCGATTTTTGGGGACTTACAAACGTTCCGGCGCGGCCAGCGCGCGCGACTTCCTCGTACACGTCGAGCGTCCGCGCCGCCGTATTCTGCCAGCTGAAGTGGCTGGCCCGCTGCAAACCGAGGCGCTCCATGCGCGCGCGCAGCTCGCGGTCGAGCAGCAGGTCGGCGATCGCCCGCGCGATCTCGTCCACCACGTAGGGATCGAACAGGATCGCCGCGCCGTTCACCACCTCCGGCATGGAGGTCGTATTGGAACAGGCTACGGCGCGGCCGCAGGCCATCGCTTCCAGCGCCGGGAGGCCGAAGCCCTCGTAAAACGACGGGAATACGAAGACGTCGCACGCGTTATAAAGCTGCAGCAGATCGGCGTCCCCGACGAAACCGCAAAAGTGGATCCGTTCGCCGGCCCCGGACGCGCGAGCCGCCTTGCGCACCTGATCGCCGAACCACGTCTCCTTCCCGGCCAGGACCAGGTCGTGCTTCCACTGCGGGTGGGCGCGGACCAAGCCGGCGAACGCTCGAATCAGGCCAATGTGGTTCTTGCGCGGTTGCAGGTCGCCAACGCACAAAATGAAGGGGCCGCCTATGCCGCACCGCTCGCGCACCGCGGCCTGCGCCGCCGCCGTCGAAATCGGCCGGAAATCGGGCGCCGCTGCATACGGCACCACGACGACCTTGTCCTCCTCCAGCTCGCCATACACCTTCAGGATGGAGCGGCGGGCGTACTCGGTGCCGGTGAGGACTCGGGCGGCGTGCGTCACCGTGCGGCTCACCGTGCTCTGCAATTGCCACGCCCGGACACGCTTGAAGTACTCCGGATGTTCGAGAAAGCTCACGTCGTGGACGCTGACGACGACCGGAGCGGCGCAGGCCAGCGGGGCCGTGTACTGCACGTGCAGCAGATCGGGGCGGTCCTGCCGCACTCTCCGGGGAAGGTCGAAGCCGAGGCGGAGGAGCGGATTGCGCGAGACGCGCCGTGTGGCGATTCGCCCGGGAATGTCGCGGCGCGCCTCGTCCGCGGAGACGTAGGCGAGGAATTCGCAATCCCGGCCGTGGGCGCCAAATGCGTTCAGCAGGCTCCGAACGTAAACCTCATTGCCGGTGAGGTGGCCTCCGATGGCGTGTGCGTCGACGGCAACGCGCATCAACGGCGCCCCGTCCAGCGGAGCATTGTGACCCGTGGCTGTGTTAAAAATCCAACTTGGTCCAAGCGGTCTCCCATGTAAACCCTTTTTCCAGCAACAATCTGCCCGCCGCTCCCAGGGTATCCCGAAAATTCCTGCACGCCAAAAGCCGTGTTACGGCGGCCGCGAACGCGGCGGCGTCGTCGGCGATCAGCAGGTGCTCCCCATCGACGGCGCCCAAGCCCTCCGCGCCGATGGAGGTGGACACCACCGGCAGTCCCGCCGCCCACGCTTCCAGGATCTTCAGCCGCGTCCCGCTCCCGGCGAGCAGGGGAACCACGGCGACACGGCACTGTGCGAGCTCTGCGACGGCGTCGGCGACCGCCCCCCGCGCATCGATGCGGGGGTCGTCTTTAGTGTCCTCCCGTACAGCCTCCGGATTCTTGCCGACCAGCCGCCAGACCAGCGACGGCCAGCGCTCCCGCAAAAGAGGCCAAACCTCGCGCCTGAAGAAGCGCACGGCCGAACGGTTCGGGTGGTACTCCATATTGCCGGAAAAGACGATCGCCTCTTCGTCGCCGGGACGCGGCAGGGGAACCCACGGAATGGCATTCGGGTACACCGTGACGCGAGCGGCCGGCGCGATGCGGCGGGCCGCCCCGGCGTCGGCCTCGGACGTGGCCAGCACCTCGTCGAAGCGGGGGAGCCAGCGCCGTTCGAGATCCTCCGCTGCGCCTGCGAAGACGCGATGCGCCCAGGCGGACGCGCCGCTCTCTGTCGCCGCGGAGCGGCGGTGCAGAATGGACTCGATATTGTGCAGATCGAGCACCGTGCGCCGGCAGGAGGACGCGATCTGCTCCGCGTACGGCGCGCACCAGAAGTGCTCGATGATACCGATGTCGTAGCGGCGCCCCGCGAGCGCCGCCTGGATGGGGCCGGCGAATCCGGCAAAGCGGTCCATCAGCGGGGGAACCCGTCTGATCAGGCGTAGCGCGTTACGGGCGGTTCGCGCCGCGGGGGTCCGGCGGTTCGGCGGCAACTCGATCACGGCCACGCGGCGCGCCAATCCGGGGGGCAGGCGGCGCGCCGGATCTTCCTCGCCCGGTTGGCGGAAGACGACGAGGTCGGTGTCGTACCGCCGCGCCAGGTAGTGCAACAGAGAGGCGGTCCGCAGGGCGCCGCCGCCCGCCAGCGGATACGGCGTCTCGGCCGCCAGCAGCAGCGCGGATGGATTAACGGGCAAAGCGCCTCCGCGCCTCCAGGTATACCTCATACGTCGCGCGCGCGGCGCGGTCCCAGGAGAACAGGGCCGCCCGCGCCAGCGATCGCGCGCGCTGTCCGGCAACCCACTCGGGGCGCGTCGCCGCCGCCGCCATCGCCGCGGCCAATTCCGGGACGGTGTCCGCGTACACGGCGGCATCGCCGCCGGCCTCCGCCACGGCGCGCGACGCGATCACGCACGCCCCGCATTGCATCGCCTCCAGCACCGGCAAGCCGAACCCCTCATAAGCCGACGGATATACAAATGCCAGCGCCCCGGAATAGAGCCCGGGCAGCGCGGCGTCCGGCAATTCGCCGGCGAGGCGCAGCCCCGGCTCCGGCGCGAGCGGCGGAAAATCGGCGCGGCGCCGTCCCACCACGACCAGGTCGATGGCGTGCGTGCGGCGCACCTCGCGCCACGCTTCCACCAAGAGCCCGATATTCTTGCGCGGCTCCAGCGTGCCGACGAAGAGGAAATACGGATCGCCCGCCGGCGGTGGAACCGGCCGAAACCAGGGAGCGGCCGCTTCCGGGACGGCCGCCACACGGTCGGGCTCGAGATGGAATCGCTCGATCGCCTGCTTGCGGACCGCGTTCCCCGGCGTGACGACCATCGTCGCGATTCCCAGCCGCAGCAACACCGGAGTGCGCCGCCTGACCCGCTGCGCCGCATGATGCCAGCGCTGGTCCATCCACGGCGAAAGATCGTGAACCGTGACCACGCTGGGCGCCCGCGACAGATACGGGACGGCGAAGTCCGGGCCGTGAACCACGTCGGCCCCGAGGCGCCGGGCCTCGCTCGTAATGCCCCACAGCCACCAGCGCCGCTCGGCGGCATTGCGCGGACCGCCGCCGCGCCGCAGGTTCGCCGGCGCGCCTTCCGGCATCGCGAACGGCTGGTCGGAGAGGAGAAAGAATTCGTCGGCCGGAAAGCAACGCGCCAGGGCCAGCGAAAGCTCGGAGGTGTATCTCGCCAGTCCGCCGCTCGTCAGCGCGAGCGACGCGGCCTCGATGGCCACGCGCATCACCCTATCGTGGCATGATTACCGCCCCGTGTAGTTGCGATCGTAATATTCGCGGTATGCGCCGGAGCGGACGCGTTCAACCCAGCCGGAGTTGGAACGGTACCAGTCGATCGTCTGCGCCAGTCCGGTCTCGAAATCCATCCGAGGACTCCATCCCGTCCCGGCCATCAGCTTCTCGCTGGAGAGGGCATACCGGCGGTCGTGTCCGGGCCGGTCCTTCACGTATTGGATCAGGCTCTCCGGCTTTCCGGTCAGGGCCAGCACCTTGTGGATGACCTCGAGGTTCGGCAGCGAGCGGTTGCCCCCGATATTGTAGATCTCGCCGTCGCGCCCCTTCTGCAGCACCGCGAGAATACCGCGGCAGTGGTCTTCGACATACAGCCAGTCGCGCACCTGCATGCCGTCGCCATAGACCGGCAGGCCGCGGTCTTCGAGCGCATTGGCGATCATCAGCGGAATCAGCTTCTCGGGGAACTGATACGGCCCGTAATTGTTCGACGCGCGCGTGATCAGCACCGGCATGCCGTACGTCACGAAGTACGATCGCGCCAGCAGGTCGGACCCGGCCTTCGACGCGGAGTACGGACTGCTCGGATTGAGCGCGAAGCTCTCCGTGGCTTCGGCCGGCGCTTCCAGGCTGCCGTACACTTCATCCGTGGAGACATGCACGAACCGGCCGATGGAGTTCCGGCGTGCGGCTTCGAGCAGCGTGAAGGAGCCGCGAAAATTCGTCTGAATCACGGGCTCGGGCGAGAGGATGCTGCGGTCCACGTGCGATTCCGCGGCGAAGTGAACGATAGCGTCTACGCCGTCGGACGCGGACGCCACGGCCGCTTCGTCGCAGATGTCGCCGTGCACGAAGCGGTAGCGCGGATTGCCTTCGATGGATGCGAGATTCTCCAGGTTGCCCGCATAGGTCAGCTTGTCCAGGTTGGCAACGCGCCAATCGGTCTCCGCCAGGATCAGGCGAACGAACGCCGAGCCGATGAAGCCCGCGCCGCCGGTGACGAGAAGGTTCATTTGTGTTGGGTTTCCCAGTCGTATGCGATGGACGGGTCGTCGTACGGCACGCGTCCCTCGTCCTTCGGGTTGTAGAAGCGGTTGGTGAGATAGATCAGCATCGCCTCGCCCTGCCCGATCACCTTATAGCCGTGTGCCACGCCGGGCGGAATGAGCAGGTGCCAGGGGCGCAGCACGCCGACATACAGCGTGTTGCGCTTGCCGAAGGTGGGCGAATGCAGGCGCAGGTCGGCCAGCGCCACCTGGAACATGCCGGTCGCGGGAGTCCAGCAGTCCGTCTGATGCAGGTGATAGTGGAACGCCTTGATTGTTCCCGGATAATTCAGCGCCGCGGAGATCTGCGTGGTTTCGGCCGGAAAGTCGGCGACCAGCCCGACGCCCATTCGCTGCACTTCCATAAAGCACCCGCGGTCGTCGGGAAAAATCGGATAGGGCTTGACGCGAACATCGGCGATCAGCTCCGGCGACTCCGGGGAGAGAATGAGCGACCCGATGCCCTTCTGATTGTCGGGATAGGCCAACTCCAGGTCGCCCGAAGAGGCGATGCGGCGGGACGCCGCGGGACTAGTTTCCGCGGGCATCGGCTTTTGCCACTCCTTCCCTCGATTGCGCCACCAGGTTCGCCGCGCGCAACAGCGAATCGAACGTGCCGGCGTCGGTCCACCAGCCCTCGAGATACGAGAACTTCATCGTGCCCTCGCGGATGTAGGCGTTGTTGACGTCGGTAATCTCCAGTTCGCCGCGATTCGAAGGAACCAGGGTCTTGATCTTCTCGAAGACGCTCGCGTCGTACATGTAGATGCCGGTGACGGCATAGTTGGATTTGGGCTTCGCCGGCTTCTCCTCGATGCCCGCAATGCGGTCGCCCGCCAGTTCGGCGACGCCGAAACGCTCGGCGTCCGGCACTTCCTTCAACAGGATATGGCTTCCGCAGGGCTCCTGCCGGAAGCGGTCGGCCGCCTCGCGGACGTTGCCTTCGATGATGTTGTCGCCCAGCACGACGCAGATCTTCTGCCCGTCGGCGAAATGCTCGGCGAGCGCCAGCGCGTCGGCGATGCCGCCTTCGCCCTCCTGGTACGTATAGTTGATGTGCTTCAGCCCGAACTGCTTCCCATTGGCGAGCAGGCGCAGAAAGTCGCCGGAGTTGCGGCCGCCGGTGACGATCATGATGTCCTCGATCCCGGCGCCGACCAGCGTCTGAATCGGGTAGTAAATCATCGGCCTGTCATAAATCGGCAGGAGGTGCTTGTTGGTGATCTTCGTCAGGGGAAAAAGCCGGCTGCCGGTCCCCCCTGCCAAGACAATGCCTTTCATAAGCCCTCATGATAGCAACACCGCTATCGCAGGGCTTCCCAGGGCGCCACGCGGGAGGCCCTGCGCGCGGGAATCCAACTCGCAGCCAGAGCCACTAGCAGGAACAGCGCCGATATGGACGCGAACGTCAGCGGATCGGTCGCGCTGACCCGGAACAGCATGCGCGAGATCAGCCTCGTCAGCAGCGTGGCGCCGAGGGCGCCCAAGCCGATTCCGGCGGCGCTGAGCCGCAGCGCCTCTCCGAGCACCATCCGCAGGATGTCGCGCCGCCCCGCGCCGATCGCCTGCCGGATGCCGATCTCCGCCGTCCGCTGCGCCACCGAATACGCCATCACGCCGTAGAGCCCGACCACCGCCAATAGCAGCGCCACCGCGGCGAACCCGGCGATCAGCCACATGAGCTGTTTGCGCTCCGCCAGCGAGTGCTCCACGTACTCGTCCATGGTTTGCGGGTTCACCACGGGCAGGTCGCGGTCGGCCGCGAAGACCTGCGCGCGCGCCGCGTTCAGCAAGGCATGCGGGTCGCCCGCGGCGCGCAGCGTGATCGAGAAGTTGGGCCACGCGAACTGCGGGTAGGATGTGTAGAACACCATGCCGGCGTCGGATTCCAGGCCGCGGCTTTTCACGTCGCCCGCCACGCCGACGATTTCGGCCACCGCTTGCCGGCGCGCGTAGGTGATATGCCGGCCGACGGGGTCGGCATCGCCGAAGAAGCGGCGCGCCAGCGTCTGGCTGACGATCACGCGGGGCGGCGCGGAGGCGTCGTCGCGCCAGGTGAAGTCGCGCCCGCGCATGAGCGGGATTCCCATGGTTTGAAAGTAGCCGGGTGTGATCGCCTTCCAATCGCCGAGAGGCCGCTGCGGAATGGGAACGGCCGGCTGGCCTTCCGCCAGGAACGGCGCCATGACCGCGATGCTCAGCGGAATGCCGAGCGAGGCCGTCGCCGATTGAACGCCCGGCAGCGCCTCCATGCGCGCCAGCGTCTCGCGGACGAACTGCGCGCGGCGCGCGTCGTCGGGATAGCGGACGGGCGGCAGCGACACGGACATGGTGAGCGCGTGGCGCGGATCGAAGCCCGGCTTGACGGCGCGCACCTGCCGGAAGCTCTCGATAAGCAGGCCGGCGCCGATCAGCAATACGACGCAGACCGCCATCTGCCCCGTCACCACCAGGCTGCGGGCGCGATGCCGCCCTCTTCCACCGGCGGCGCCGCGGCCGCTGTCGCGGAGAATCGAATTGAGGTCGGGGCGGGAAGCCTGCAGGGCCGGTATCAGGCCGAAGGCGATCCCGGCGGCGAGCGAAATGCCGGTGCAGAAGGCCAGCACCGGCAGGTCGATGCGGATCGGCTGATAGCCGGGCAGTTCGCTGGCGCCGGCCAACAGCGACACGCCCCATTGCGCCAGCAGGACGCCGCAGACGGCGCCGGCGGCGGCGAGCAACAGGCTCTCCGCCAGGAGTTGGCGGACGATCGCGCCGCGGCCCGCGCCCAGGGCGGCCCGCACCGCCATCTCCCGGGCGCGGCCGGAGGCGCGCGCCAGCATCAAGCCCGCGACGTTGGCGCATGCAATCAGCAGCACCAGCCCGACCGCGCCAGCCAGCAGCAGCAGCGCCGGCTTGATGCCGGAGACAAGGACCTCCTGCAGCGGCTCGGCGGAGAGCCGCGATTGGGGATCGGCGTCGGGACTGCCGGGGTGCTGCTGCCGGTATTGCGCGCCCACCAAGGCAGTTTCCGCGGCGGCCTTGCCGGGTGAAATTCCCGGGCGCAGCCGGGCGATCCCCATCAGGAACCCGCCGCCATTACGGACCTGTTCCGGTGAGAGCCGCGAGTAGCGCGTCAACCGCGTGATCCATGCGTCGATTCCGTCGAGCGGAAAGGCGAAGCCGCGCGGCACGATGCCAATCACCGTGTACGGCGCCTGCGCCAGCGTGATCGACTTGCCGAGAAGCGCGAGGTCCGAGCCGAAGCGCCGCTCCCACAGTCCCTGGCTGATGAGCACGACCGCCCCGGCGCCGGGGTCGCCTTCGGCGGATTGAAAGGCGCGGCCGGCGATCGGCTGCGCGCCCAGGACGTCGAAAAAGTTGGGCGCCACGCGCGCGACATGCAGTTGCGCCGGATCGCCAGCGCCGGTGAGGGACATGCCGTCGCTCGCATAGGCCGTCACTCCGGAAAAGGCGGAAGCGTGGTCGCGCACGGTCTCGTAGGTGGCCACTGAAAACGGAATGCCCGGGCCGCGCTGCCGCGAATTGGAATTGCTCAGCAACACCAGGCGCCCGGGGTCCTCGAGCGGCAGCGGGCGCAGCAGGAGCGCATTCACCACGCTGAAGATCGCTGTGTTGGCGCCGATGCCGAGGCCGAGCGTCAGGACCGCCACGGCGGTGAATCCGGGGTTCTGCCGCATGAGGCGGAGACCGTAGCGGAGGCTGTTAGCCATATGGGCTAGGGTAGCGCAGGCCCGTCACAAACCGGCTGCGGGCGGTGTTGAGGTATTGTGGACGCTCGTACCGACATCATGGACCGGATCGACTCCGAAACCGAGCCCTGGGACTTCGAAGCGTGCTTCCACGCCAATTATGCGCGGATCGCGCGCGCCATCGCCCGCATCGTGGGCGACACCGGACGCGCGGAGGAGATCGCGGTCGATGCCTTCTGGAAGTTGTGGCGGACGCCGCAGGCGCACGGCGAAAACGCGGGCGGCTGGCTGTACCGCACGGCCGTGCGGCTGGGGCTCAACGAACTGCGCGGGCACGAGCGCCGCAACAAATACGAGCGGCAGGCGGACGCTCCCCCCGCGGCGCCGACGCCGGAGGAGGTCCATGCGGCCGGGGAGGAGCGGGAACAGGTGCGGCGCGTGCTCGCCGCTTTGGAGCCCCGCGACGCCGAATTGCTGCTGCTGCGGAGCCATGGACTCAGCTACGATGAACTGGCGGAGGCGGTCGGCGTGAAACCGGGTTCGGTGGGAACCCTGCTCGCACGCGCGCAAGAGGCGTTCCGAAAGGAGTATCTGCACGCATATGGAGAAAAATAAGCAGGAGTTGGCGCGCTGGGTCGACGCGCGCATGGCCTCGCTGAACGCCTTCGGCGAATGGCAGCCCAACGCCGCGCGGGCATTCGACCTCCTGCGCCGGCGCGACCGCACGCGGCGCGTGCGGCGGGCGGGATCGATCGGCGCGATGGCCGCCGCGATGGCCGCCGGTCTCGTCCTGCTGGCCTTGTCGGGACCGCGCGCCTGCGCCAATCCGGTGGAGTGCGCCAACGAAGCGGAGCAGGCGGCCGCGCCGAAGAAGGCCGCGGCCCTGCCGGCCGATCTGATCGGCAATTACAAGGAATCGGGGTCGCCTGCGGCGAAGGTGGTTTGCGAAATTTATTCCGACTACCAGTGCCCGTCCTGCGCCATGGCTTTCGCCAGCACGGTGCCGCAGTTCGTCGCCGAATACGTCAAGACCGGCAAGGTGCGCCTGATTCATCGCGACTATCCGCTGCCGCAGCACCAATACTCGAAGCTCGCGGCGAAGTATGTCAACGCCGCGGGGCGAATCGGGTTCTACGACGAGGCGGTCGCCTATATCTTCAAGACGCAGCAGGATTGGGAAAAGGACGGCTCGATCGACGCGCACATGGCGAAACTGCTGCCGCCGGCGGCCATGCAGAAGGTCCGGCAGTTGGTGGCGAACGACCGCACGCTCGACGAGACGATCGCCGCGGACGTGGCGATGGCGATGAAGGACAAGATCAACCAGACGCCCTCGATGATCGTGGTCGCGCGCGGCAGGCGGCAACTCGTCGTGCCGATCCCCAGCATGGGTCTGTTGAAGAGCTACATCGACGATTTGCTGAAGTGACGGAACGGGGCTGATATGATGCTCCGATGCGGACGATTGTCCTCGCACTGCTAGCCATCGCAGCCGGTTCGGCGCAGACCGCCAGTCTCACGCGCCCGACCGCCGACCCGCAGGGCGACATCCGGCGGCCGGACTTCACCGCCGTCGCGGCGGCGCCGGTCGTGGCCCTCGCCTATGCCTCCGACGGCAACACACTCACCGCGGAAGACTCGGCGCACTTAGTCAGCGCGTGGGACGTCAAGGGCGGACCGCTGGTTCGCAAGGGCGGCGCAGCCGCGCCCCCGCATCACGGCGCCACGACCGCGTTCAGCCCTGACGGCGCGCAAGTCGCGGCCGCCGCGGGCAACGTCATCCGGATCTGGGAGAATCGAACCGGCGATCTGTTGGCGACGCTCGTGGGACATAGCGGAGACGTCCGCGCGCTCCTGTTCAGTCCGAACGGCCGGACCCTCGCGTCCGGGGGAGACGATCGCACGATCCGGCTGTGGACGATTCCCCTTCCGCCGCTGCCCGCCGAGGATCTCCGCAGGATCGAAGCGGCGATTCCGGCGAAGGCGACGACGGTCCCGAAGAAGACGCGGCGCGTGCTGGTGTTCTGGCGCGCCGACGCTATCCAGCACAAAGCGGGCGTGCCGGCGGCCAATAAGATGGTCGAGCTGTTGGCGAAGAAGACGGGCGCGTTCCAGGTCGAGTTCAGCCGCGACTACGACGTGCTCGACCCCAAAATCCTCTCGCGATACGACGCCATCGTCATGAACAGCACGGCGCACCTCGGCATCCCGGACGAGGTGCACCGTCAGGCGTTCCTCGACTACGTGAAGGGAGGGGGCGGCGTGGTCGGCATTCACGCGGCCATCGACACGTTTAAGGAATGGCCGGCCGGCGCGGAGGTGATTGGCGCGACGTTCGCGGGACATCCCTTCACGCCGTCGGGCAACTGGCGCATTCGGATCGAAGGGCCCGCGCATCCGCTGACGCGCGTGTTCGAGAACCATGGTTTCGTCGTCCATGACGAGATTTATGAGATGGGCGAGCCGTTTACGCGGGCGGACCGGCGCGTCCTGCTGGCGCTGGATCCCGCGGACCCCGGTGTCGCGGAAGTGGTCCGCGGGATTCCGGGGAAGGAGCCCATCCACCGCGTCGACAAGGATTTCGCGGTCGCGTGGGTGAAGCGCTACGGCGCGGGCAGAGTGTTCTACGCGAGCTTTGGCCACGTCGCCGGTCCGTTCGGGAACCCGGCCATCGTGCGCTTCTATCTCGACGGCATCCAGTACGCGCTGGGCGATCTCGATGCGCCGGACAAGTAGGCCCGCGATCTCCTCCGGTAATACTCCTAATATCATCCAGCCGCAGATGAACGCGAAGGTGAGACACGCTGCATGTCTGACTGCCAGTTAATCTCGGGCACCAGACTGGCTGGTTATTGCTTCCCGGCGGGCCCTTTCGGGTATTGGAGTTTCATGGCGCGCAGTTCGTCGCGCAGGATTTGCGCGACGGCTGTATTGCGGAACCATTTGTGGTTCGCGGGCACGACGTGCCACGGCGCGTGTTTCGTGCTGCACTTGTTCAGGACGTCATCGTAGGCGCGCATGTAATCGTCCCAGTATTTGCGTTCCTTCGTGTCCGCTTCGGAGAATTTCCAGTTTTTTTCCTTATTGGCCAGCCGCGCCTGGAAGCGTTTCGCCTGCTCGTCCTTGCTGATGAGCAGGAAGAACTTCAAGAGCCGGACGCCGTTTTCCACCAGCATGCGCTCGAAGTCGTTGATCTGGGCATACCGCTTCGACCACACCGCTTTCGGCACGAGATCGTGGACGCGCACCACCAGCACGTCCTCATAATGCGACCGGTTGAAGATTCCGATCTGGCCCCATTCCGGTACGGCCTGATGGACGCGCCATAGATAATCGTGCCGCCGCTCGTCGCCCTCGGGAACCTTGAAGGGTTTGACGACGACGCCCTGCGGGTTGAGGCCGCTCATCACGTGGCGGATCGTGCCATCCTTGCCCGCCGCGTCAATCCCCTGGAGCACGACGAGCACCGACCGGCGCGATTCGGCGTAGAGGCAATTCTGTAATTCCAGGAGCTGGTTCCGATGCTTTTGAAGCTGCTCTTCGGCAGTCTGGCGGTCGATGCCATGGGTCTCGCCGGGATCGACATCGGCCAGGCGGAATTTCCTGCCGGGTTTTACGAGGAGCTCTTCGCGGAGGTGCTTCATGGTTTCACGGTAGCACCGCGGTACTGCCGGGTGAGCCTCGCGAAGCGTTCCCCGAAGCGGCGGCCTTCTTCCTGCGCGGCATCATTGACGCCAGCCGATCCGGGGCCGGTCGTAGCTTGGGGGCCCAGGGTTCCGTAGCCTTCGGCGTCTGCGCCGCCGACGATTGTGAAGCGCATCGACAGAAACTCGGCGATCA
The DNA here is from genome assembly GCA_964608645.1 of uncultured Solibacteraceae bacterium. GTDB lineage: Bacteria > Acidobacteriota > Terriglobia > Bryobacterales > Bryobacteraceae > CAZSQK01. Next base: position 62,647 of record CAZSQK010000030.1, read on the forward strand.
TCGAGAGGCGCGCCAGTTCCTTGCCCGAGGAGACCGCGCCCGCGGTGCAGAAGACTCCGGCGGTCCGGCCGTCGCCCGTCAGTTTTGCCGCCCAAAACGCCGCGGCGACCCGGTCCAGGAAACGCTTGCCGTCGGCGGCGACGGTCGCCCAATGCACCGGCGCTCCGAAGACGATGCCGTCGTATTGTGTGATCTCGTCGTCCCTGACGTCGGCGTCCCGCTTCAACGTGACGACGACGCCGCTGACCGAGGCGGCGCCTTTTTGAACCGCCTGCCCCAGTTTCGCGGTATTGCCCGTGTCGGAATGATAGGAGACGAGGATCCGCACCGGGGCCGGCTGCGCCCACAGGGCTGGCGCAAGCAGCAACCACGCGAATTTCATAAAGGCGAACTCCTTCGCCCCGGAGAGTAACACAGACCCGTTACACTGAAGTTGTGTTGGTCCTCGCCTCCCAGTCCCCCCGCCGTGCCGAAATTCTCCGGCAAGCGGGGATTCCTTTCGTCGTCCGCGCCGCCTCCATCGACGAAACTCCGTGCGAGGGCGAGAAGCCTGAGGACTATGTGCGCCGCCTCGCGGAGGAGAAGGTCATGGCGGTCGAGTGCGCGCCGGAGGAGACGATTCTCGGGGCGGACACGACCGTCGTCATCGACGGCGAGATGCTCGCGAAACCCGCCGACACGGCTGACGCCCGCCGAATGCTGGGGATCCTCTCGGGGCGGCGGCACGAGGTGATGACTGGCATCTCGATCCGTCGCGGTTCGGAGATCACGCGCGACTGGGCGGTGACGGAGGTGTGGTTCACGACCCTGACCGATCGCGAGATCGACGAATACGTGGCGAGTGGAGAGCCCATGGACAAGGCGGGAGGTTACGCCATCCAGGGACTGGCGTCGAAATACATCGAGAAGATCCAGGGGTGCTACTTCAACGTGGTGGGATTGCCGATCGCGCTGGTGTATCACCATCTGGTGACGTCATAGGCAGCCGAAGCTTTCCCGCTCCAGCGATTTCAGGATCGACTCCATTTCGCGCGCCTTTTCCCGTGCCAGTTCCTTCGATTTCGGCATGCGCAGCATACGCGGGTTGTTTTCCAGGCGCATCCGGCACCGCTCGAACGCGCCCTGCATGCCCCAGCCTACGGGGAGCGTGTAGCAGCCAGCCGACTCGGTGGGGATGGAAGCGAACTCGCGGAGGACGCCCATCGCGCCAATGCCATCGAGCGCGTCGGCATCGCGCAGCAAAATAGCTTCGATACAGCGCTCGTCGGCGCCGCCGTGATGGTACTCGATTGCCTCCAGGACGCGCTCCATCGTGGCGGTGGGGCAGTTCAGTTTGTGGAGGTGCTCCGCGGCGAGTTGCTTGCTGCGCTGCGTATGGTTGATGTCGCCGCGCGACCATCGAGGGAAGGTCCCCCAGTCGTGCATGTGAGCTGCGAGCCACATGGTCTCCTGGTCGTACCGGGCGCCATCGGCGATGGTTTCCGCCAGGCGGATCAGGCGTCCGGCGTGTTGCATGGCATACTCGCCGCCATACTCCGCGGTCAGATCCGCCACGCGTTTCCTCAGTTTCGCAGACATAAGGGTCTAATTATACTAATATGGTACTGTTTGGGGCGGGCCGCCAACAGGCTGCTACAATCGCGGTCGTTGAAGGACCCGCTGCTCGGGCCCCTGGCTGCCATCGCCACGGGCGTCCTGGTCGCCCGTTACGTGCCCTTCCAGACCGCCGAACTTCTCACCGCCATCGCGGCGTTCAGCCTGCTGGCGCTCCTCTCGTGGTGGCGGCAATCGCGTGTCTTAGCGGCGGCAGTGGGCGCACTGGCTCTCGTCTGCACGGGGTCGCTCGCGTTCGTCCGGCATCTGCCGCCGCCAGCGCCGTGGATCGATGCGACCGGACGAGAGGTCGTCATTCTCGGGGGCTGCGTCGTCGAGCCGCCGGCCATTTCCGGCGAACGCGAGCGGTTTCTGGTCGAACTGGAGCCGCGCGCGCGGGCGCAGATGACGCTGTTCACAAAGGACGGCGCGCCCTTGCCGGCGCTACGGTATGGCCAGATCGTCGAAGCCGACGTTCGCGTCCGCAGGCCGCGCAACTTCGGCAACCCGGGAGCTTTCGACTATGAGTCGTATCTCGCCCAGCAGGGAATTTACTGGACCGCGTCGGGGTCCGCGGCAAGCCTCCGCGTGATGCCGGGACGTTGCGGATCGTGGTTTCAGAAAGCGGTCATGGACCTCCGGCAGAACGCGCTGGCCCGCATCGACCGCCTGTTCCCCGGCGATTCGTACCAGGCCGGCATGATGCAAGCTATTTTGATCGGGCAGTCGTTTCAACTGCAGAGAGTTTGGACCGACGAGTACCGGTCCACGGGCACGTTCCATGCATTGGTGATTTCGGGGACGCACGTGGCGGTGCTGTCGGCGTTCTTTTTGTTCTGCCTCCGGCTGTGTTTTCTGCCGAAGAGCGTGGCGATGGTTCTCACGGTGTGCGCGGCCTGGCTTTACGCTCTGGTAGCGGGCTGGCAGACGCCGTGCGTGCGGTCGGCTGCAGGTCTGACGCTGTTCTTCATCGCGGGCTATTTTTTTCGGCGGAAGCGGCCGCTGAACCTGCTCGCGGCGGTGGCGATCGGATATCTCCTGGCCGACCCGCGGCAACTCTTCGACCCCAGCTTCCAGCTCACATTTCTGGCGGTGGGCTTTCTCGGAGCATTCGCCAGCCCGTTGATCCAGGCGACTTCCGGGCCGTTGGCGCATGGGCTGGCGGCCCTCTCCGATTTGGGGCGCGATCTCACCCAGCCGCCGCGCGTGGCCCAGTTTCGCATCGAGATGCGCCTGCTGGCGGCCACTTTTCATGTGCCGCAACTCGCCGTCACCGTTCCCGCCCGCGTCCTTTTCTTTTTCTACGAAGTGGTGGTGGTCTCCGCCATCGTTCAACTCGGCCTGGCGCTGCCGATGGTGATCTACTTTCACCGCCTCGGGATTTCGGGTTTGTCGGCGAATGCGTTTGTCGTTCCGCTGATGGGGGTGGTTGTGCCCGCGGGGTTTGTCGCAATCCTGACGGGCTGGCATTGGGTGGCGTGGCTCGTAGGGCTGCTCCTCAGGATGTCCCATGCGGTCGTGAGCTGGCATGCGGCCATCGAACCGAACTGGCGTGTTCCGCCACCACCCGTGTGGCTGGGCGTGACGCTGTCCGCCGCGCTGCTCGCGGCGGCCTTCGCTCGTGGACGGACGAGCCGGAGCCTGTCGGTGGCGGCGGTGGCGGTCTGCCTGGGATTGATACTGGCGCACCCGTTCCCCGCCGACGTCCATCCGGGTCAGCTCGAGATCACGACGGTGGATGTGGGGCAAGGCGATAGTATTCTGCTGGTCTTCCCGGACGGTAAGCGGATGCTGGTGGATGGCGGCGGCATTCCCGCATTCGGCCGGCAGTCGCGTTCGCAGCTCGACATCGGCGAAGATGTCGTGGCGCCGTATCTATGGGGCCGGTCGTTCCGTTCGGTCGATGTGATCGCGCTCTCGCACGCGCACGAGGACCACGCGGGCGGGCTTCCCGCGCTGGTCGCCGACTTTCATCCGCGGGAGGTATGGACGGGCGCCACTCCGGAATCGCCGCCGTGGGAGGCGGTCCGCGAGCGGGCGGTGAAAGCCGGGGCGCGGATCCGTCCGCTCCTCGCGCCGGCGCGGTTCGAGTTCGGCGGCGCGGTCGTCGAGGTGCTGGCGCCGCTGGCCGGCTATGTCCCAGCCGAGTCGCCGAAGAACAACGATTCGCTGGTGCTGCGCGTCCTCTATGGGCGCCACGCGTTTCTTCTGAGCGGGGACGTGGAGCGTCAGGTCGAATGGGGATTGCTGGACGCGGGCGGCGCGGCGCGCGCAGACGTGCTGAAGGTGGCGCACCATGGCAGCCGGACCTCGAGCAGCGAGGAGTTCCTGGCGGCGGTTGCTCCCACCTTCGCGATCGTCTCGTCCGGATTCGAAAACAGCTACGGCCATCCGCACCCTGACGTCCTCGACCGCCTGGAGCGGCATCGCGCGGTGGTGTTGCGGACCGACATCGACGGGCTCATCACGATCCGCTCGGACGGACGGCGGCTCTCGGTCGGGACAAACAGCGGCTTCCTGGGAGGGCTTTAAGGGACGAAGCGGTACCCGATGCCGTGGACGGTCAGGAAGTGCTTTGGAGTGTTGACGTCCGGCTCGAGCTTTTGGCGGAGTTTCACGACGTGCGCGTCGACGGTGCGCGTGTTGGGGAAGAATTCATAGCCCCACACGGAGTTGAGGATCATGTCGCGAGTCAGCGGGCGGTCGGGATTTTGCAGGAAATAGCACAGCAGGTTGTACTCCGCCGGTGTGAGCTTGAGTTCCTCGCCCTTGCGCAACACGATCCGGCGCTCGAAATCGACTTCGGTGTCGGAGAAATGAATCACCTTGCGGGCGTCGGGCGAGGCGCGCCGGAGGACGGCGCGAATGCGGGCCATCAGTTCGCGGGTTCCGAACGGCTTGACGACGTAGTCGTCGGCGCCGATTTCGAGGAGGAGGACTTTGTCGACCTCGTCGCCGACGGCGCTGAGCACGACGATCGGTGTGCGGACGTTAGCGGCGCGCAATTGCTTGCAGATCTCGATGCCGCTCATGCCGGGCAAACGCAGGTCCACCAGCACAAGGTCGGGCTTGAGCGTCATGGCCTTCTCGAACCCGCTCCGGCCGTCGCCCGCCAGAACGGCACGAAAGCCGTCCTGTTCCAGCATTACGCCGATGGTGTCGCGCAGGCTTTCATCGTCGTCAATTACGAGAATCGTCTGCATTCGCTGCTTTCGATTGTAGCGAATCCGACAATTCCGCTTCGTACAATGGAAGAGTGCCTGAACTTCCGGAGGTCGAAACCGTCACTCGATCGATCACGCCGCTGATCGGCCGAAAGATCGTCGCGGCGGAGTTTCGCTGCTTGCGGGTGCTGCGGGGCGGGGATCCGGATGAAATGGCGGCGCGTCTCGCGGGGCGGAGGATCGCCGGAGTGAAGCGCTATGGCAAGTTCATCCTGATGTCGATCCGGGGCGGCGGTTACTTGACGATTCACCTTGGCATGACGGGAAAACTGCTGCTCGGCGGGGCGCCGGGGAAGCATACACACGCCATTCTGACGCTGGATCGCGGCGTCCTTTTGTACGATGACAGCCGGCAGTTCGGGCGGTTGCAGTACAGCGAGGAGTTTCCGGCGCGCATCGGAAGACTCGGACCGGAGCCGCTGGAGGTGGCGTTCGAGGACTTCGCCGCGGGCTTGAAGCGCCGTCAAACGCGCATCAAAGCGCTCCTGCTGAATCAGGACTTCCTGCGCGGGATTGGGAATATTTATGCGGATGAGGCGTTGTTTCGGGCCGGGATTCATCCGCAGGCGATGGCGTCGCGAATTCGTGGGGAGCGGGCGCGGCGGCTCCATGACGCCATTGTGGCGGTGCTGTTGGAGGCGATTGACGCGGGCGGCTCGTCGATCTCGGACTATGTCGACGCGGAGGGGCGGAAAGGTTTCTTTCAGTTCAGCCACCGGGTTTATCAGCACACCGGCGAGCCGTGTGTCACCTGCGGCGCGAAAATCCGCCGTGTTTTGGTGGCCCAGCGTTCATCCCATTTCTGTCCCCAATGCCAGAAGCGCTAGACTGGATATTGTTGAAACCGAAGTGCATGGCATAGCGTCTAGGGTTGCAACGTGCCGCACATTTCAGGGCCCCTCAAAATAGGCGATCGTAAATTTCTTGAAGGACTAGGAGACTTTTGACGTGAGACGTATCTGCCGTTACCTTCCGTTGTTCGTGCTGCCGGTAGTCTGTCTGCAGTTCGCGAACGCCCAGAGTGGAGTCGATTTCGCAGTCGGATTTGGAGGCGCGAGCGCGCCGGCCGCGAAAACCGGTATCGATCAGAACTTACTTGCCTGCTCGCTCGGCTCGAGCGGTTGCTCGAGCACGCCCAGCCTGAGCACCTTCATGATGGGGGTCAGTGGCGACCTGATGCTGTGGAAACATATGGGCATCGGCGGCGAAGTTTTGTTCGAGCCGGGAAAGAAGGATTATGTCGTGTTGCAGCAGCAGGTGGCCAATCAGGGGATTCCGGGAATTTCCCTACAGTCGCGCGTGACCTTTTACGATTTCAACGCCATCCTGCAACCGGTGAAGGCGAAGCGCGCCTCGCTGAAGTTAGAAGGCGGAATCGGCGGCGCCAATATCAAGTTTTACGAGAGCGGCACGTCGACGTCGGCCCTGGTCGGCAGCCAGAACTTCACGCAGTACTTCGGCAGCTCGAACCACTTTCAATTGCACGGCGGCGGCGGGGTCCAGATCTATCCCGGCGAGCACTGGTTCATCCGGCCGCAGGTCGACCTGCACTACGTGCACAATCTGACCCAGTTCGGCCGGAACGCGGTGGTCAGTTACACCGTGTGGTTGGGCTACACCTTCGGGCAGTAGGAGCCGAGCACGCGGGCCGGAGAGATCCGGTCCGCGGGTTGCCGTCGACCTAATTTCGGACGGCGGGGGCGGGGTCGCCGGTGAGCTCTTCGAGCGAAACCGGCGGATTGTAGTAGAGCATGCGGAGGCAGCTCTCGCAGGACATCACCTGGTCGCCTTTCTTGAGGTCCTGGAAGAACTGCGGGCGCATCGCCATGTTGCAGATCGAGCAGCGGCCATTCAAGGCTTCGGCGACCGCGATGCCGCGGCGCGCCTTGCGCACTTTCTCGTAGCGCTGGTAAATCGCCGGGGTAATCTCTTTGACTGTGGTGGCCCGTTCGGCATGCAACTCGGCCGCGGCCTTCTGGTCCACAGCCGTGCGCTCGCGCGCCTGCTGCTTCTCAGCGTCCACCTGCGCCTTCTCCGCCTTGAGCGAAACCTCCGCCGCCTTCACGTTCTTGTCGAGCGGCTCCGACTCGCCCATCAGCTCGAGGATGCGGTCTTCGAATTTCCGGATTTCGTTCTGGCAGAATTCGATCTCATTTTGGAATGCCCTGTATTGCTCGTTGGTCTTGGCCTGGAGCATCTGCTCGCGGAGCTTGGAGATCTTCTGCTCCTGCATCTGGATGTCGCCTTCGCACTTCTTGCGCTCTTTCTGATTGGCGGAAAGCGCGGCGCGATCGGCTTCGAGCTTGCGCTCGTGCGACACGAGTTTTTTCTCGATTTCGGCGATATGGACGGGAAGCGATGCGATCTCTTTCGTCAGCTCCGCCAGACGATTATCAATGTCTTGGAGGCGGATCGCCAGCTTCAGGTCGGGGAGCATTGCTTAAGAAAGTGTAGCACGCGGTCCTCACCTCCTCGAGTTCGCGAACGCCGAGCGCGCGCGCGGCGGCATAGAAAGTAGCCACTCCGAGGGGGACCGAAAGCGCCAGGTTCGCGGCGTGCGGCAAGGCGGCAAATCGTTGCGCCGACCAGCACACGGCCCCCATCAGCCCCGATGCCGCGCAAACGCGAATGGCGGTCGAAACGATCCGCGGCGTGTCGAGACCTCCGATGCGGCGCCGCAGCAGCTCGAAGAGCGCCCCGGCGCTGAACAGAGCGACGAGCGCGATGGAGAGCGCCAGTCCCGCGTGCCCCATCCCGCAGACGTCCACCAGGAACATCGAAGCGCCCGCATTGACCGCGACGGACGCCGTGCTGACCAGCATCGGCGTGCGCGCATCGTCAAGGGCATAAAAGGCGGGGGCGAGGACCTTGGTCGCAGAATAGCCGGCCAGCCCGATCGAATAGCAGGCGAGCGCGGCGGCCGTCTCATGCGTGTCGGACGCTTGAAAACGGCCGCCCTGATAGATGATGGCGATCATGCTCTCGCCGAGAATCGCGAGTCCGACGGACGAGGGGATCGTGAACAGCAACGCCATCCCGAGCGAATCGGCGAGCGTCGCGCGAAACTCGTCGAGGTGGGGCACTGCCGCGCTCCTGGCGATGCGGGGAAGCGTGGCTGACGCGATGGCGACGCCGAACACGCCGAGCGGCAACTGCAGGAAGCGGTAGGCGTACCCGAGCCAGCTTACGGGGCCATTGAGGATGTGCCCGGCCGCATCGGTGAGCCGCGACGCGAAATTGGTGCTCACGATGGTGTTGATCTGCAGCGCCGCGCTGCCGATGAAGGCGGGGAGCATCAGTGCGGAAATGCGGCGCAGTCCGGGATCGCCGGGATCGATGCGGGGCCGGTAGGTGAAGCCTTCGCGCCGGACCGCCGGAAGCTGCCATAGCAACTGCAGCGCGCCGCCCGCGAGCACGCCGACCGCCATGCAGACGATCGTGTGCCCCGGCGCGAGGCGCGCCAGGCCGACTCCGGCGATCACCGATCCGATATTGAAGAAGATCGACGCCGCGGCGGGGACCGCATAGCGGTCGCAAGAGTTCAAGAGTCCCATTGCCTGGGCCGCCAGCGCGATCAGCACGAGGAACGGGAACATCACCCGCGTCAGCAGGACGGCGAGCTCGAACTTGCCGGGCACGAGCGCGAACCCCGGCGCCATCAGCCTCACCAGTTCCGGAGCGAACCACATCCCGGCCGCGCAGACAGCGCCGACGGCCATGATCAACGCGGTGGCCGTAAGGTCGGATAGCTGCTGCGCGTCGCGTTTGCCGCGTGTCTTAAGGTATTGGGTGAAGATCGGAACGAACGCCGAGGAGAGCGCGCCCTCGGCGAACAGGTTGCGCGCGAGATTCGGGATCCGCATGCCGAGGAGGAAGGCGTCGTACACCTCGCCCGCGCCGAAGAGACGCGCCATCACCATTTCGCGCGCCATGCCGGTGATGCGGCTCACCGCGACGGCCGCGGAGACGGTTCCCGCGGAACGGATGAAACCCTGCTGTGCCCGCTGGTCCGGCACGCTCTACTCGGCGCGCCGGACTTCGACGTGTTTGCACATTTCCTGGGTTTGCGCGAGATTGGCGAAGCTCATACCCGGAAGCCGCGAGGAGGCCGTGCCGGCCGCGACGCCCCATCGCAGGGCTTCGGCGGCGTTGGCTTTGCGGCGCATGGAATAGACGTACCCGGCGGTCAAGGCGTCGCCGGCGCCGATGGGGCATACGGCGTCGACCCGCGGCGGCAGCGCTTCATAAAGGCCATCGGCGAAAGCGCCGATCGCTCCGCGGCTACCGAGCGAGAGGACGACGGATTCCGGCCCCATCGCGCGAATCCGCTCGGCGGCTTCCAGATACTGGCTGCGGGTCAGCAGGGATCGCGCAAGCAGGCGCTCGGCCTCCTGCTGGTTCGGCGTGACTACGGTCGGACGGGCTTCGATGCCCTCACGCAGGGCGTCCCCTCCGGCGTGAAGCAGGGTCTTCACCTTCTTACGGCGCGCCAAAGCGATCAGCTTCCCGTAGAATTCGTCCGGCACGCCCGGGGGCAGACTGCCGCAGAGCATCAGCCATTGCGCGGTTTCGAGCGTGTCGCGCACGGTGGTTTCGATGCGCGCGAGATCGGCTTTGCCCAGCGCCGGCCCCGCTTCGTTCAAATTGACAGTCAGACCGTGCTTGTCCGTTATGGTGAGGTTGGTGCGGGTGTCATGCGGGATGGGCACAACCGCGACACGAATGCCGCAGCCATGGAGCAACTCCTCGAGGCGCTTACCGGAGTCGCCTCCGGACGTGAGCACCGCGATGGTCTCCCCTCCCCACGAGTGAAGGACGGCGGACGAGTTGATTCCGCGCCCGCCCGCGGATTCGCCGCTCGATTTGATGTATGCCCGGTCTTCAAAGGCCAGCCGATCGACGGCGATAGTGCGGTCAATGGCGGGATTCACCGTGAGTGTGACGATCAACCCACTATTTTACGAAGGATCGGGGCGCCGCGTGTGTGTAACGCCGGTCAGGATGCCGATGCCGACCAGCGTGATGACGCCGACGCCGATCCAGCGCGGCGGAACGTGCATCATGTAAGCGCCGCAGGCCAGGCCGATAATCAGGATGATAAAGCCCACCAGATAGAGCCCAAAGGACATAAAACCTCCGATGAGGAAGCTGCACGTAAGGGGCCATAGCGGCCCCCCGCCGCCGAGCCCGCTTTGCCGGGCCAAATGGTATATTGAGTCCGTATTATCCGAGTCGGGTGGATATGTCTCCTCTTTACGACGCGATCTTGAACGGGGACGCCCGGGCGGCCGCCGAGGCGACCCGGGTGGCGCTAGTGAACGGAGCCGCCGCGCTCGGACTCGTGCAGCAACACATGGTTCCCGCCATGGACGAGGTGGGACGCCGTTTTGAGTGCGAGGAATACTTCGTTCCGGAACTGCTCCTTTCGGCGCGCGCCATGAAGGCGGCGCTCGTTCTGATCCGCCCGCTGCTCGCAGCGGGTGAAAGAGACACCGCCGGCCGCGTCGTCATCGGAACGATCAAAGGAGACCTTCACGACATCGGCAAGAACATCGTTTCGGCGATGCTCGAAGGCGCCGGCTTCGAGGTGACAGATCTGGGCGCCGATGTCGCTCCCGACACATTCGTCGCGGCCGTGCGGGATCGGGGCATCGGCCTCGTCTGCCTTTCGGCCTTGCTCACGGTCACGATGCCTGCGATGAAAGCGACCATCGATGCGCTCGCGGCTGCCGGTGTGCGGGACAGGGTGAAGGTGATCGTCGGCGGCGCCCCGGTGACGCAGCGGTTCGCCGACGAGATCGGCGCCGACGCCTACGGCTCCAACGCGATGGCGGCGGTCGGGTTGGCGCGCCAACTGGCGGTGAAAGTAGAAACGCCGTGACCGGACGCGAGCGCGTCCAGGCGATGCTTTCCGGCGGCCGGGCGGACCGCCTGCCGCTGCTGCCGATCACGATGATGTTCGCCGCCGACCAGATCGGCGCGCGATACGGCGATTACGCCCGCGACCATCGCGTGCTCGTGGAAGCGCAAGCCTGCACTGCCGACAGGTTCGACCTCGACTACGTGTCCGCCATCTCCGACCCCGCCCGGGAAGCCTCCGATCTCGGCGCCGAGGTGGAGTGGTTCGATGACCAGCCCCCGGCCATCGTCGAGAGCCGTGCGCTGCTGTCGGATAAAACCCGCTTCGCCACGCTGGAACCACCCGACCCCAGCGCCGCCCCGCGCATGTCGGACCGTGTCGCGGCGGTGCGGCTGTTGCGCGAACGCTGCGGCCGCGAGCGCATGGTGGAAGGTTGGGTCGAAGGCCCGTGCGCCATGAGCGCCGACCTGCGCGGTGTGAACACGCTCATGCTGGACTTCTTCGACGATCCCGGCTTCGTGCGCGATCTGTTTGCCTTCACGGTAGCGATGGAGTTGACCTTCGCGCGGGCGCAGATCGCCGCGGGAGCGGATTGGATCGGAGTCGGCGATGCGGCTGCATCGCTGGTCGGCCCGAAACTCTATAACGAATTCGTGCAGCCGTCCGAACGGGAGCTTGTGGCGGGAATCCAGGCGGCGGGCGCGCGGGTCCGGCTCCATATTTGCGGGAAGACGCGCAGACTCTACCGCGGCATGGCAGCCACGGGCGCCGACATGATCGACCTCGATTCCATGGCGCCGCTCGATGCGGCGAGGGCGGAGATGGGGCCGGATCCGGTGTTGCTCGGCAATCTCGACCCGGTGCGCGTCATGCGCGAGGGGTCGCCCGCGTCCATCGACGCTGCGGTCGCGGAGTGCCACAGGCAAGCCGGCGGTCGATACATCGCCGCCGCCGGCTGCGAGATTCCGCGCGGCACACCCGCCCAAAACCTGCTCGCCATGACGCGCTACGCCCGGTCCCACTGAGGGCGGCAACCGTTGAACTCGTGCACCGCGTCGACCATCGCGACGATATTGGCGAGCGGCGTCCCGGCCTGCACGTTGTGAATGGCGTCGAAGACGAAGCCGCCGCCGGGCGCGAAGATCTCGCAGCGACGCAGAACCTCCTCCCGCACCTGCCCGGGCGAGCCGAAGGGAAGCGTCTCCTGCGTGTTCACTCCGCCGCCCCAGAATACCAGCCTTGAACCGTAGGTCTTCTTCAGATGCTCCGGATCCATCGATGCGGCCGAGCACTGCACCGGATTCACGATATCGAATCCCGCCTCGATGAAGCTCTCCAGAAACCGTTCCACGCTGCCGCAGGAGTGCTTGAAGGAGCGCCAGGCCGTATGGGTATGGATCCAATCGTTGACGCGTTTGTAATACGGGAACCACAGTTCGCGGAACGTCGCGACGGAGCAGAAGGCCGACGTCTGGGTTCCGAAATCCGTCCCGCAGACGAAAACGGCGTCCACCGCGCCGCCGATCGCCGCGTGAATGCGGCTCAGGTTTTCGATGCCCACGTTGCACTGGCGCTCGAAGACCCGATGCACATAGTCGCGGCGCGATCGGGTCGCCATATACCACTCGGCGACGTCGCGAATCCCGCGGGGATATTTCAGAAACGGCGCGGGCACCAGCGCGATATCGCCGAAAGCCGTGCCGCCGAACGATGCGACGATGCCGCAACCCGTCGTGGAGGCCCGCTCCACTTCGCGGCGGATGTGATCGAGATCCGCGGCGGAGACGGGCGTGAACTCCTCGCAATTCTCCTCGGGATCCAGCCGGTCCTCGTCGATGGGAGGCTGGCGCACGATCGTGTCGAAGAAAGCGCTGCCTTCCGGCAGCCGGCCGCTGGGCGGCGCCGAGAGGTCGCCTTCGGGGAAGATGACCAGGTCGCCGTTGGTTTCCGCGCGCACCGTAAACTGTCCCGGAACCAGGACCTCCAGGCCGCGGAAGCTCCACTCTTTCCACCCTTCGGCGGCAAAGCCGAACAGGGTTTGGCGGGGGAAGACGCCGGCCGTGTCAATCCCCAGCCTCGCGGAGGTCGTCCTCGATGAGCCCCAGCATCTGGTAAGGCTCGCGGATCTTGACCGGCCGCTTCTCCAGGCCGTAGTAGTCGCGTAGCGCCGCCACGCAACTGACATGAATGCCCGTGACGGACGTGCTCCCGAAATCGATGGGAACGCGATCCGGCTCCTGATGCCGCAACGCCGCGGCGAGGCGCGTCCTGCGAGGCGCTGCCGTCACCACGCGAGCGGCAGGTCGACCGTCCATCGCTCCCCCGACGCCATCATTTCTTCCCACGTCACCATGCGCTGCTGATAGGCGGCCGTGCGGCCCAGAATCGCCGTAAGATTGCTCTCCACGGCCACCGCCGCATTATTGATCGGCTTGCCCGTCTGCAGGCTCTCGATGAACGCCTTGATGTTCGCCACGCAGCCTCCCGTAAACGTGTCGTCCTTTTCCGTCCCGTTCCAGGTCTTCTCCTTCTCCGCGCTGGCAATGCGCACGAGGCCGCCGTAGTGAGTATCGGCCGATCCGTTTACCCCGAAGCAGCGCACGCACAGGTCGCTGTAGGTCGGCGTGAGCTGGTTCGAGCTGAAGCTCGCGTGCACGCTGCCCGGATACCAGTAAGTCAGGGAGAAATGGTCGTACGCGTCTCCTATCGTATTCGCCGTGCCCGACCAGTCGGCGCGCCCGCCCGTGCCCGACGCCTTCTCCGGATGCCCGCCGAGATACCAGTTCGCCATGTCGATCACGTGGATATTCTGCTCCACGATAATGTCGCCGGAGAGGGCGCGGTCGCCGAACCAGGTCACCATCCGCCGCAGCCCCGCATCCATTCCGGGGGCCGGGTCCTTCCATGGGCGGCCGGCGTAATAGAAGATCTGGGCGAAGGCCACCTTGCCGATATCGCCGCGCCGGAGACGGGCCACAAGCTCTTGAAAGACCGGCCGCGCCCGGCTCTGGAAGTCGACCCAGAAGCTCAGATTGCGGGTCTGCGCGCGCCGCGCCGTCTCCAGGAAGTCCTTGCTCGCCGGCACGTCCACCGCCACCGGCTTGGCGCAGTACACGGGTTTGCCGGCGTTTACCGCGGCCGCGGCTTGCATCGGATGGTAGTAGGTCGGCGTCTCGATCACCACCGCGTCCACCTTCGATTCCGCCAGTTCGCGGTGCGCATTCGGCCCGTGATACGCCCGCGCCGGGGCGACGCCCAGCTTCGCTCTGGCCGGATCCAGCCGCGCGCGGATCACATCGGCCGCCGCCACAAACCGGGTGTTGGTGTGTTCGGTGAACAGCGGCGCGATCCAGTTTCCGCGCCCGCCGCATCCCACCAGACCCAGCTCGATGGTCGAATTCGCCTGTGACCCGAACACGGTCTCCGGCCGGAGCAGTAACACGCCGCCCGCGGCACTCATGATCTTTCGGCGGTCCATTGATCCAGGCATAATCGCCCGCATTGTAGCGCCGTTCACCGCGGGTGGGATCGCGGTACAGTCTGGGAAGGCAGAAACTCATGCGCCGCAGAAAGTTCCTCTCGCGATTGCTCTCCACTCCGCTGGCCGCCGCGTATGCGCGGGCCGCGGACTCCGCGCCGCCGATGCGCATCGCCCGCATCGAGACCGTCTACTGGAAGTCGCGTGAGGCGGCCCCTTTCTGGCCGCACTGGACCTGGGTCCGCATCGAGACCGATAGCGGCCTCGCGGGCGTCGGCGAAACTTATCCGCGGAACGCCAATGAGGTCGCCGCCATCCACGGCGTCGCGAATACTTTGATTGGCCGCGACGCTCGCGATATCGAACGCATTTGGGCGGATCTCTACCGGTCGTTCGATTACCAGGTGGCTGGCGGCGCCGAGCTGCGGGCTCTCAGCGCGATCGACCTGGCGCTCTGGGACCTCCTCGGCAAATCGTTGAACGCTCCCGTCTACCGGCTGATCGGTGGCAAGGCCAATCCGCAGGTGCGGCTCTACAATACGTGCTTCCCGTACAAGTACGACTTCAATCGCGAGCCGGAGAAGATCATGCGCGAGCTGATCGACACGCGCGGCATCCGCGCCATCAAGATCTGGCCGTTCGACGGCGCCGCGCAGCGCAATCGCAACCAGTTCATCACCGAACAGGACATCGCGCAGGCCCTCGCGCCGGTCAGGAAGCTGCGCGAGACTTTCGGGGCCGAGATCGAAATCGCCATCGAGTTCCACGCCAACTGGAACCTGCCCTCCGCCATCCGCATCGCCCGGTCGCTCGAGCCGTACCGGCCCATGTGGCTCGAAGACATGTTGATGCCGGGAAATTTCGACCAGTACCACGAGCTCGCCGCCGCCACGCCGCTCCCGCTCATCGCCGGCGAGCGCATGGGCGGCAAAATGCAATTCGAGCGCTTCCTGGCGTCGCGGACTCCGAAATTCGTCATGTTCGATGTGACTTGGTGCGGCGGTCTCACGGAAGCGCGCAAGATCTCCACGATGGCGGACGCCTACCAACTCCCCATCGCTCCCCACACGGCGGGTGGCCCCTTGCTTTTCTATGCGACCACCCACCTGACCACGGCATCGCCCAACGTTTGGATCCAGGAGAGCTGCCAGCGCTTCTACGAGCGCGACTGGCCCGCCATGCTCGAGTCTCCCATCGCGCCGCAAGACGGCGCCATTCAGGTTCCCGAGGACCCGGGCTTTGGGATGAAAATCAAACCAGAAGCGTGGAATCACCCCGCCGCCGTGCGGCAGGTCAGCGGCAAGCCCTGACGATATTCAAATGGCGTTATCCTAATCTCCAGTAATTCGGGAGATTGCTTCATGAGATTTGTCGCGCTACTTTTGGGTGTCGCGTTCTCTGCCGCCGCGCAAACGCCTACGGCCAGCGTCGTAGGCCGCGTCACCGACCCCACCGGCGCCGTCGTCCCCGGCGTTTCCGTCAAGATCACCAACCTCGACACGAATCTGGTCCAGCAGGCGTCGTCGAATGAAGTCGGCGATTTCACGATCCCCTTCCTGAACCCCGGCCGCTACGCGCTGGAAGCCTCCTCCGCGGGGTTTCACAGCTACAAACACGCCGAATTCGCCCTTGCCGTCGAGCAGATTCTACGGCTCGATATCGCGCTCGAAGTGGGCGCCGCCGCCGAATCCATTACCGTCAACGACGCGCCTCCGGTGCTCAACACCGAGAGCGCCGCGCGCGGCGAGGTGACCACCCACGAGGAGATCGCCGAGATGCCGCTCGACGGCCGCAATTTCTCCGATCTCGCGCTGCTTACCGGCGGCGTCATTCCCAAGGGCGATGGCGGCGACGGGCAGTACGCCGTCAATGGCGCGCGGGCCGACAATATCAGCTTCCTCGTCGACGGCATGAACAATACGCAGCGGCGCAACACCGGCCCCGTGGTCAACCTGCCCCTCGAAGGTGTGCAGGAGTTCAAGATGATGACGTCGGGATATTCCGCCGAGTATGGCCGGTACGCCGGCGGCGTCCTCAGCGTCGTGACCAAGAGCGGAACCAACCGCCTGCGCGGCGCGTTCTACGAATTCCTGCGCAACGACATGTTCGACGCCACGGGCTATTTTGACGTCTCCAAGTCCAAGCTGCGTCGCAACCAGTTCGGCTCCACGATCGCAGGACCGCTCTATCTGCCGAAGATCTACGACGGGCGCAACCGCACCTTCTTCATGTTCACGTGGGACTCGCTGCGGGTAGTGGACGGGAAGACGCAGCGCGGCATCGTGCCGCGGCCCGAGATGCTGACCGGCGATTTCTCGCGCGCGGTGGATGCGCTCGGCAGGCCGCTGAAGATTACCGACACCCTGGCCAAGGCGCCGTTCCCCAACAACCAGATCCCGCTCAGCCGGCTCGATCCGGTCTCCCTCGCGATGGCGAAATATTTCCCGCAGCCCAACCTCACCGGTTCGGCCAATAATTTCATCTCGCAGGGCAATAGCACTACCAGCAATAATAATTTCGGAGTCAAACTCGACCACAGCCTCACCGATCGCGACCGGCTGACGCTGAGCGCTTTCTGGCGGCCGAACTCGTCGTGGGATCCGGTGGTCAGCGGACGTTCTCCGCTGCCGCTGTTCGGGCTGAATAACGACACGCTCGATCTGCTGACGTATCTTCGTTACCTGAAGACCATCACGCCGACGATGTATCTCGACCTCAATGCGTCGTTCTCGCGTAAGACCAACAACCAGCGGTGGCCGTACAGCGCGGAGAAGGACTGGGCGTCCACGGTCGGCTTCGTGGGTGGAACCACCAATCCGATCGCGCGCGGGCTGCCGCAGTTCGAGGCCACCGGCTACATCATCCTCGGGCCGGCCTACGACTATCCGAAGATCTGGTCGTTCAATAATTATCAGTACACCGGCAGCCTGACGTGGATCCGCGGCCGCCACTCACTGAAATTCGGCGGCGATTTCCTCCGCATGCAGTACTTTTCGCGGCAGTACGGCGACACGCGCGGGCGCCTCACCTTCAATGGCCGCTTCACCGGAGAGACGATGGCCGATATGCTGCTCGGCTGGCCCAGCAGCTCCCGCCGGCAACTCGACGCCGGCGGGCCGTACGACCTCATCTCCAATTACTCCGCCTATGTGCAGGACGATTTCAAAGTCGCGCCGAGCCTGACCCTGAATATCGGGCTTCGCTACGAGTTGATGAAGCCGCCCCGCGAGAAGTACAACGCGCTCTCCATGTTCCTGCCCGAGTTGGGCAAGATCGTCATCGCCGGCAAGGGAACACTCTCCGACTTCGACCAGAGGATTGCGACTCTGGGGTCGCAGAACGCGATCATGGCCTCCGACGCCGGGTTGCCCCCCACCATCGTGAAACCCAGGTATGCCAACTTCGCGCCCCGCTTCGGCTTCGCGTGGCGCGCCTTCGGCGACACGCGGACGGTGATCCGCGCCGGCTACGGCATCTTTCACGGCAGCAGTTCGCTGTACCGGATGGACGAATACAACGACACCTTCCCGTTTTCGGTGACCGAGACGTTCTCGGTGAGCGGCACGAATCCGCTCCTCGTGACGGCGTCCAACCCGTTCCCGGTGGCCCGCCGCAGCATCAGCGGCGTGACCAGCACATACGGGCAGGAATCCTCGCGGCCGAAATCGCAGTACCTGCAATCGTGGAACCTGAGCCTGGAACGCGAGTTCCTGCACGGCACGGTGCTGGAAGTCGCGTATGCCGGGTCGAAGGGGACTCACCTGCAGCGCCGCTACGATATCAACCAGCCCTATCGCGAGCAGGCGCTGAGCACGATTCGTCCGTACCCGGCATTCTCCAGCATTCAGATCATCTCCGACGGATCGAATTCGTCCTACAACTCCGGAACCATCACGGTGCGCCGCCGCTTCAGCAGGCAGCTCTTCGTGCGGGCATCGTACGTGTATGCCAAGTCGCTCGACGAAAGTTCCAACACCGGAGGAACGATTCAGTACAACTTCTCCGCCGCGCAGGACCCGCGCAATCTCGCCCTGGAGCGGGGACGCTCCGATTTCGACATTGGGCACTCCTTCGCCGCCAGCTTCATGTGGACGCCGGCGCTCGGTCACAGCGTCCTGCTTCGCGACTGGCAGCTGTCGGGCGCCGCGACGATCTATACGGGACCGCCGTTCAGCCCGAAGATGGGCACGTTCGACTACACCAACGGCGGCGCCAGCCGCCCGGACCGCATCGCCCGGGGAACCCTCGACAATCCGACGATCGATCAGTGGTTCGACCGGACGGCATTTCCGGCGGTCCCGCTCGGCTCATTCCGGTTCGGCACTTCCGGGCGGAACATTCTCGACGGTCCCGGCACGATCGCGACTAATATGGGCCTGTCCCGCCGCATTCGCTTTGCCGAAACCAAAGCGCTCCAATTGCGGCTGGACACGTTCAACCTGCCGAACCACCCGAACTTCAATTTGCCGGAAAACCGGGTGGATATCATCAGCGGGGGCACGATCAGCCGCGCCAAGAACAATCGGACGATGCAGCTCGGCGCGCGGTTCGAATTCTAGACCATTTCAGCCAACGCGGGGGCCGCTAGCTTAGCTACTTTCCGGCGCAAAAATGAACGGTTAAGCTCTTTCGATCCAGTGGCTGAGC
>CAZSQK010000031.1:0-80539 GCA_964608645.1 uncultured Solibacteraceae bacterium
CGCGAGGTCTCCGGGGCCAGGAAATGGCGCACATTTAGCAGCCGATTTGACCCCAAGGCCGCATAGTTCGCCTCTCAGAACGCCGTCGTCGTGCTTGCGGGATTGGCTGGCGGGGTGCCGGCGCCGCCGACCGGCAGCCAGTCGCGCCAAGCCGTCGACCTGTCGCCATCCTCAAACCAGCCCAATTCGGGACAATCGCCTACCGCCGGACCGGTCCGGAACCCGCCGAGCGCCGCCATTCCGGTTTCTCCCGAAGGCTCCGCCCCACCAGCGCCCATCCCAGCGAAGCCGGAGAACGGGCCGCGCTCCAGCAATTGCAATCGCGGATGGCATTCGTCACAGTCAAGGAGGCTGTCGCCGATCAAGTGATGAACGAGTTCCGCACGAACGCGCAGAAACGCGTCCACCCGGAAATCGAAGCATTGTAACTGCGGATTAAAGTGGTACTCGATGCGGCGAGTAAGCGTTGAATGACAGTGACACGGAAGCTGCCGCGGAGAACCTCTCCAATGCCGCCGCGACCGCGGATAAGTTCTTGAAAAACACCGGCAAGTGACCCTAGTGGACGCCCATCGGTGAACAATCCCCGCGCAGCGTTCGATGGAGATCGGGAAAGGTCCGAATACCCGATCAGCCGTGGGTGCGGTCACGATTGTGCATTAGCGGGTCTGAACGTTATTTGGATTGTCATACTTAGGTGGGGTGGGCGGAGGGATTCGAACCCTCGGCCACCGGAACCACAATCCGGCGCTCTACCAAGCTGAGCTACGCCCACCGCGAGGATCAAATACAGCTTAACAAAAAACGAGAGGCGCTGAAGGCTTCGCTCGGCTCCGTCCTCGATCGCGAGGCCCTTGCGCCGGGCCGGCTTCGCCACCGGCGATTTCGCGGGCCGGGAGTGGGCCAAACCGAATCGCGCCCCAAAATATTTCTTTCTTGACACGCAGGCGACTCGGCCCTATCCTTTACCAAACAGCGGACGCCACGTTTGGAGTTCGCCCCTTCCCTAGCTCCCCGAACAGAGCAGCACATTCCAACGCAAAGGAGAGTTATGTCCCCTTCCCGAGAACGCAACGAATCCCTGTTGCAACGAGGATTCACACGCCGCGACGTCGGCCGGATTGCCCGCCTGCTGACAGCGGGAGCGGCCTTTCCGTTCTACAACGAGTACGCGATGGCGCAGGACGCGCAGCGCCGCACGCTGCGGCCCGCCGCCAACCGCCGGGCCTCCGACCCGGACGCCGTGCGGATCAGCTCCAACGAAAACCCTCTCGGCCCTTGCAAGGAGGGATTGGAGGCGATCGCAAAGTGCGCGCCTTTCGGAGGCCGCTATTCGCCGTTTGGAGAACAGGCAGAGTTCACCAAGGCGGTGGCCGAAATCGAAGGAGTGAAAGAGGATCACATCGCGCCATTTGCCGGCTCGAGCGATCCGCTGCATCGCGCATCCTGCGCTTTCACTTCGCCAACCAGAAGCTGGGTGATGGCCAATCCGGGGTATGGCGGAGGGGCGCCGGAGTTCATCGGCTCCAAGGTGTTCCGAGTGCCGCTTCGCGCCGATCACACGCACGACGTCGAAGCCATGTTCAAGGCGGATCCGAACGCCGGCGCGTATTACGTCTGCAATCCCAATAACCCGTCCGGCACCGTGACGCCCCGCAAGGACATCGACTTCCTGCTGGCGAATAAGCAGAAGGACGCGGTGGTGATCCTGGACGAGGCATACATTCACTTTTCGGAGACCGCCAAGCCGGGCTGCGACTTGGTCGCCGCGGGAAAGGACGTCGTCGTTCTACGGACCTTTTCGAAGGTCTATGGAATGGCGGGAATTCGCGCGGGCTTCGCGATGGCTCGTCCCGACCTGTTGGCCAAAATGCGGCCATACGGCGCGGGAATGCTGCCGATCACGGGTTTGGCGTGCGCCACGGCGAGTCTCAAGGTCAAATCCCTGGTAGCCGAGCGGCGCGCCATCAACAAGCAAATCCGCGAGAATACGTTCGAGTTCCTGCAAAAGAAGGGCGTCCAATTCATTCCCAGCGAAACCAATTTCTTCATGATGGAGGTCGGGCGGCCCGGGACGGAGTTCGCGCAAGCGATGGCCGAACACAAGATTTTCATCGGACGGGTCTGGCCGGCCTGGCCGACCAAGGTTCGCGTTACGGTGGGGACTCAGGAAGAAATGGACAAGTTCAAGGCGGCCTACGAGAAGATCGTGGCCTAGCACTCCGACCGGCAGGTTCTTGCCGGGCGTCGAGGCGTCAGGGACGCCGCGGGTTCGAACAACGGGCTACGGAGCGCCGAGTGGGCGCTCCGCGGCCGGTCCCAAGCCGGATCGCCATTCGCCACGCCGCTGATTTCACTTCAGTGAGGATTCGATATGCGATACGTGTGTTGCGCCGCTCTATTTTCCGTGCTCGTTTGGGGCCAGTCGTTTCAAGGGTCGCTGCGAGGCCGCGTCGTCGATCCGAAGGGCGCCGTCGTTCCAGACGCCAAGATCACCATTCTGAACGTGGGCACCGCTGTGACCCGGGCTACGCTCACCAACGACCAGGGCGATTACACGTTCGCCGCGCTCACACCGGCCACTTACACGCTGATCGCCGAAGCGCCCGGCTTCAAGAAGGCGGAGCAGCGAAATGTGGTCGTTTCCACGCAAACGGCGATTACGATCGACCTGACGCTGGAGCTGGGGCAGGTCACGGAACAGATCATGGTGGTGGGGGAATCGTCGCTGATCGACACGGCGGACGCGTCCACCGGCCAGGTGATCGACCAGCAGAAACTGGTCGACCTTCCGAACCTCGGGCGCAATCCGTTCATGCTCTCGAAGCTCTCCGAGGCAGTGGTGCAGGTGGGCAATCCGAAATTCAACCGCATGCAGGATCAATCTGGCTCGTCGCAGATCTCCATCGCCGGCGGCCCGGTGCGCGGGAATAACTATACGCTCGATGGAATCTCCATTACGGACTCGACGAATCGGGCCGTGATCATTCCGTCGCAGGAATCGGTGCAGGAGATGAAGGTGCAGGCCAACACCTACGATGCCGAGATGGGCCGGACCGGCGGCGGAACCTTCAACACCTTCCTGCGCTCGGGCACGAATGACTGGCACGGCAGCGCCTTCGGTTACATTCGTCAGACGGACTGGCTGGCCAACAATTTCTTTTCCAATCGGGCCGGGCAGGCGAAGCCAGACCAGCCGTTCAAGAACTATGGAGGGTCGATCGGCGGTCCGTTGCGGATTCCGAAGGTCTACAACGGCCGCGATCGCACGTTCTTTTTCGTCACCGGAGAGGCCTATCGCCAGTACGACGCGTCCGGAACGCGATTGTCGGTTCCCACCGGCTTGGAACGGCTGGGCGATTTCTCCAAGAGCTTCTCCCGCGCCGGCAACGGCCAATTGCAGATCGTATATGACCCCCTGAGCACCCAGTCCGACGGAACCCGCCAGCCATTCGCGGGAAATGTCATCCCGGCCAACCGGCTCAGCCGAGTGGGACTCAACATGGCGTCTTACTATCCCGACCCGAACGCGCCCGGGAGCTATTACGGCGCGCCCAACTTCGACTCCACGGTGCGCGCGTTCAATCGGGCGGACCAGATGACCTTCAAGGGGGACCATGAGCTGTTCCGCTGGTGGAAAGCCTCGGTATCTTACCTGCACTATGGCAGCCTGGAGCCGAGCAACCGCTGGTTCCCGAATCAGATCGCATCGCCGAACCAGGGCGTGATTCACCGCAAAGTCGACGCCACGCAGGCCAATTCGACCTTCACGGTCTCGCCCACCACGGTGATCACGGCTCGCTACGGATTCAATCGCTTTCCCAATTTCACGCCGCCGATCAGCCTGGGGTTCGACCTCACCAAGTTGGGGCTGCCGGCGTCACTCGCAGCCATCACGAATTTTCCGGCATTTCCCAGCATCTCGATGGGCGACCTGACGAGCTACGGGGGCGGGACGACGAGCGACAACGTGTTTCACTCGAAGAGCTTCAACGCGACGGCGGCGCGCTTCCTCGGGAAGCACAGCCTCAAGGCCGGGTACGATTATCGACTCTTGCATCACGACGGCGCGCCGGCAATCGGCCCCAGCAGTTTCAGTTTCAGCGACGTTTTTACGCGGGCGACGCCCAAGACGACCACCTTGGGCACCGGCGCGAGCCTGGCAACCATGCTGCTCGGCTATCCGACCGGCGGCAGCATGATCGTGGGGACCAACTTCTATAACTACGTGACGTACCAAGGTGTATTTCTACAGGACGATTTCCGGGTCAGCTCCAGTCTGACGCTGAATTTCGGTTTCCGGATCGAGCATGAGAGCGGTCCGGCCGACGCCAACAACAAATTCATCGTGGGATTCGATCCCGCGGCGGTGAATCCCCTGCAGACCGCCGTTCCCGATCTCAAAATCCCCGGAAGCGTCCTATACGCGGGCGTGAACGGGAATCCGACTCACGCGTTCCATGCACTGGCGGCCAAATGGGGGCCGCGCTTCGGGTTTGCGTGGTCCGCGAATTCGAGGACTTCGGTCCGCGGCGGATACGGAATCTTCTGGGCTCCGCTGCCATTCTCGTTCCAGAGCACGCTCGGGTATTCGCAGTCCACCCCCATCATCGCCTCCATCGACAACAACTTCACGCCCGCCGCGTCCCTGGAGAATCCTTATCCGGCAGGTCTGCTGCAGCCGGTTGGAAATGGAGCGGGCGGTCTAACCGGGGTCGGCCAGTCGATCTCGGTCTACGACCGGGACACTCGCGCCGGCGGCTACGTCCAGCAGTTTTCCCTCGACTTGCAGCGTCAACTCAGCGGCGGCGTTGTGGTTTCGGGAGGGTTCATCGGTTCCCGGGGCATCCGGCTCGTGCAGGACGGACGCAATATCGACCAGCTCAATCCGGCGTACCTTTCTCTGGGATCGGCGCTCAATCAAAACGTCGCGAATCCGATGTACAACCGGGGCGGCATCTTGAACGTAGGGAACCCGACGATCGCGCGCTCTCAGTTGTTGTTGCCCTTTCCGCAATTTACCGGTGTAACGGTGAACTCGTCGGCGACCAACCACTCGACCTACAACGCTCTCTACGCGAAAGTGCAGCGCCGGTTCGCCCAGGGCCTGACCATGCTAGCGACGTACACCTGGTCGCGAAATACAGATTTAGGCTATGGCACCACGGCAAATTCCTATAGCACCGTCCCTTCCGGCCCGCAGAACGCGTATGGGTTGGGAGACGAATACGGGCTATCGGTGTCTCACACTCCGCACCGTCTCTCCCTGGCATCGACGTACGAACTCCCATTCGGCAAGGGGAGGCACTTCCTGGCGAAGAATCGGCTTCTCGACTTCGCAGCCGGCGGCTGGTCGGTGAATGTGGTGAGCGTGTTGCAATCGGGATATCCGCTGGCGATTTCGCAGCCCAACAATAATAGCGTCATTGGGGCGAGCACACAGCGGCCCAACGCGACGGGTGTGCCGGCCGCGGTCGACGCGCCATTCGAGAAGCGAATCGACGGCTGGATCAACCCGGCCGCCTTCTCGCTTGCCCCGCAATTCACCTTTGGCAATGTGGGCCGGGTGATTTCGTTGCGCGGTCCGGGCCAGGTGAACTTCGATGTGTCGCTGTTCAAGACGTTCTTGTTCGCCGAGAAATGGAAGGCCCAATTCCGCGCCGAGTCGTTGAACATCTCGAACACTCCGACGTTTTACGGGCCGAATACGACGTTCACGAGTCCTCAGTTTGGCCTGATCACCAGCCAGGCGAACTACCCGAGGCTAATCCAAATCGGCGTTCGATTCTTCCTGTAAGGACACCTGAAGAAACCGCCCTGGTGGAGTACGGGGCATCGAACGACGGCTTCGCGATTTGCGTCGTGACGGCGAAGACCGTGCAGCGGACTCGTCGCCGTCGCACCAGCCGCGCTTCGAGCCCGTGTCTCGCAGCTCCGCGGATTGCTGGCCGATCCCGCGGCCGGAGCCGAACTGCAATCCGCGATTGCGCGCCTGTCGGAACTCGTGTGGGCGCCGGCCGCCGCGATCCTGCCGGCGGGCGTGCAGCGGCTGCTGATCGTGCCCGCCGGTCCGCTCGCCTCCCTGCCTTTCGTCATCCTCGAAACGAAGGGCCGCCCGCTCCTCGAACAGTACACGATCGGATATCCTGCCGCGCGTTCCCTGGCCACCGGCTCCGGGAACGCCACAGGCGCAACCGCAAGGCGGCGGACCGTTCTCGCCTCAACCTGCCGCGCAATACTATCCGCCTTCTGCGGCATGGCGCTCGAGCAGGTGGCCAACGTCTTCCGCACCCAGACCTCGCGTCTCGATCCCGACCGTCCCCTGACCGAGATGGGCATGGACTCGCTGATGGCGGTCGAGTTGCGGGGGGGCGATTGAGGGCCGGCTCGGCATCACGTTGTCCTCCATGCGAATCATGAGCGGCATGGCGGCCGCGAACAGCGCCGACGAGTTTCCGGCAAAAGACCGGCCAGCGGACGTAACCGGGTCTGGAGCCTTTATGGCCCCACCAGCACCGTCGGCATGCCGAGCACGATCGCGCCGCCGTGCGCCGAAAGGTCCCCGATCCGCGCCTGCGGCTGCCCCATCGTCAGCACCGTAAACGAGCCGAGGGCGATCACGTCCGGCGGTCCGACACAGACGGCCATATCGCCGACGCGCGCCGCCGGCATGGCCCCAATCAGCACCGTCACAGCGCACGGCGGTAGAATCGGCCCGCCCACATGCGGGACCGGGCCCGTAAACATCGGGCATACGTGCATGTCTCCGACACGCGCGGCCGGCATTCCCATGCGTTCCTCCTATTGCTCCCACAACTTGATTCGCGTGGTCACATCCAACCCCTGGGTCACGAAGCTGCGAAACTTCTCCGGCGCCTTTTCCGGCTCCTTCCCGAGAGCCGCCACGATCACCGCACCCGCAACCGCCTTGGCGGTCAAATACTCGCCGGGTGGAACAGCCGGGGCATTCGGGGGCGCCATGCTGCCGCCGCTCAAAAACGCGGCGAGCGCCGCGCATCCGGCGGCAGTCCCAAACTCCGCGCTCTGGCCGGCGGCCATCGCCGCGCGGCGATTATCCTCGTTCGGCTGCGCGATCCACCTCTCGGCCGCCTGCAACGCGGCCGCGATCTTCGGCGGCGCGTGCTCTCCGGCCGAACGGCGCGCGCAGACCCATGCCCACCAGACGGCCTCCCGTTTCGGAAGGGCGTGAGCGAGGAAGCGCACCGCATCCTCAAAAAGCTCCTTCTCGACCAGCAACGCCACAAACTCGCGCGGGCGGAGCTCGGGACGCGCCAACGCCGACGCGTCCTCGGACATTTCCGCGGCCGAAGCAATCGCCGCCGTTTTCGATTTTTCCTGCGCCGCGCCGCTCATCCTAGTTAATCATCACAATTCCGCCCTGCACCTGGGTCATCGCGCTCCCTGTCACCTGGGTCATCAATGACTTGAAGGTCCCCTGAATCGACGCATCGACGGTGATCGTCAACCCCTTAATCGTAATCCCCGACGGATCGAGCTTGATGCTGCTCGGCCCCACCTTCAGCTCGATGGATTGCAGCGCGGACGTCTCGATCTTGCCCAGGTCGATTTTGGTCGTCTGATTGCCCATTTTCAGCTCGATCGACTGGTTGCCCATGGTGATCGTCGTGCTCTGATCCTTATCGATCGTGTTGCTCTGTTGCCCGTGAATCGTAATGGTCTCGTCATGGTCGACGGTCTCCGTACGGTCGTGTTTCACGTGCACGGTTTCATCGTGATCGATGGTCTTCGTCCGGTCGTGACCCACCCAGTGCGTCTCGTCTTTCTCCACTTCGATGTCCTGATTCTTCTCGGCATGGATCAGGACCTGTTCGCTGCCCTTCTTATCCTCGAAGCGGATCTCGTTGTAGTTGTCCGGCCCGCCGTCCTTCGAGCTCCGGCTCTTGACGCCACTTTGCGTCTTGTTGTCGGGGAGTTTGTAAGGCGGCATCATCGCGGCGTTGTAAACGCTCCCGATCACGATCGGGTGGTCGACGTCGCCCTCCACAAAATCGATGATGACTTCCTGTCCAATGCGCGGAATGTGGACGGCCCCCCACTGTTTGCCCGCCCAATGAGTGCCGACCCGCATCCAGCAGGAGCTGTTGAGGTCGTTCTTTCCTTCGCGATCCCAGAGGAATTGGACCTTCACACGGCCGTACTCGTCGGTGTAGATCTCCTCTCCGGCGGGCCCGACCACGGTTCCGGTCTGGACGCCGCGAATGGCCGGAATCGGAGTGTTGCGCTGCGGCCGGAAAGGCAAAGCTACGGGGATGCAGGTGAACCGGTTGCTATATATGTACGGCTTGTCCAGCTCGGTGTCACCCACCGGTTGGCTGGCGTCGTGTTCCACGCTGACGATGACGAACTTGCCATCGTCGGTGAAGTGCTCCTCCAGATCGAACGTATGACCGGCGGTGAAACCCGCATGTTCCCCTCGCGCGTGGATCAGCAGGCTGGGGAGCGCCTCCTGCTGCATACGGATATCGACCGTGCGCTTGTTATCGTCGAAGATCTTCTGCAGGTTGGAAGGCTGCTCGCCGCCGCCTTTATCGATGCCGTCGAAACGCTGGGCGTAGCCGCCCGGAAAATCGTAGATCTCGAGCTTGTCATTCGCCACGTTCAGCTTGTGTTTGATCTGCCCGACCTGCGCCGATTCCTGAATCGTCTTTTGCGCCTCGAGGTGCTTGCCGGGCAATTGAAAGGACTCGTCCCACGCCACGTATTTGCCGGAACGGATCTCCTGGGCTTTCTGCCAGTCAAGGACCCGGTCCTCCTCCGCGGTGTGTCCGGAAGCCTCCTCGTACCTCACTTTCGGCTGGTAAGGAACGGCTGGATGAGAGAGCGGCGTGTTCCCCAGCACCAGCTTATGCGCGCCGTCGGTATGCTTGAAGAAATAGTAAATCCCCTCGTCCTCCATCAAACGGCTGGCGAACGCGAAATCGCTCTCGCGGTACTGCACGCAGTATTCGCGCGGCTCAAACGTGCCCTGCAGCTCGTAACTCACGTCCATGCCCTGCAGCACATCTTTCAAGATGTCGGGCACGCTCAGATGCTGGTAGATCCGGCTACGCCGGCGGCGTGTGAGCAGCCAGAACGCCGGAACCACCTCCAACCGGTGCTTCATAAACTTCACGTCGCGCTCCGCCTGCGTGATCTTCGCCACGATTCCGCTGATGTGCCGGACTCCCGATCGATGGACCAGTTTCACGGCGATCTTCTGCCCGAGGAGCTGATCGAACGGAAGGGGATTCTTCGTGTCCTGCCAAAGCGTCTCCAGCTCGAAGTGAAAGAGCTCGGAGAGGGCTTCACGGCCGCGGAGCGCCGTCAGCACCAGGGCGTCCGCGCCCAGCGGAGTCTTCAGTTGCATCGGCCGGTCGGTATGGATGGTCATACGAGTTCCTCTCCCTTTGCCAATCAGTCATATTCGAACGCGCCGGCCTCGCCGATCCGAACGTGAATCGGCTGCGGCTTCTGCCCTTCGGCCATTCGTCCCAAAATCCGCCGGGAGATCTCCGGCAACAGTGTATTCGTGAGAATGTTATCGACGTTCCGCGCGCCGCTTTCCACCTCGGTGCAGCGCTTCGCCACCTCATCCACCAACTGCTCGTCGTGCGTCAGGGCGATGCGGTGCGTCTCGTGTAAGCGCCTTTGGATCTTCGCCACTTTCAGCCGCACGATCTGCTTCAGCGCCTCGTCGCGCACCGGGAAGTAGGGAATGATCACCAGGCGGCCGAGAAACGCCGGCTTGAATATTTTGTTCAGCTCCGGCTTGAGCGCGCGGACCAACCCTTCGGAGCTCGGCATCGTTTCCGGATCGGCCGTCAGCTTCATGAGCGTGTCCGTGCCGGCGTTCGAGGTGAGGATGATGATGGTGTTCTTGAAGTCGATCTCGCGCCCCTCACCGTCTTCCATCATTCCTTTGTCGAAAACCTGGAAAAAGAGTTCCAGCACGTCGGGATGCGCTTTTTCGACCTCGTCCAGCAACACCACCGAATAGGGCTTGCGCCGCACCGCCTCGGTGAGCACGCCGCCTTCGCCATATCCGACATATCCCGGAGGCGATCCCTTCAGCGTCGAGACGGTGTGCGCCTCCTGGAACTCCGACATATTGATCGTGATCATATTGCGCTCGCCGCCATACATCAGGTCGGCCAGCGCCAGAGCCGTCTCTGTCTTGCCGACGCCGCTCGGTCCGACGAGCATGAACACGCCGATCGGCTTGCTCGGATCCTCCAGGCTGGCCTTCGATGTGCGAATTCGCTCGCTGATCATCCCCAGCGCATGATCCTGCCCGATGACGCGCCGCCCGAGGTGCGATTCGAGAGACAGCGCGGTCTCTACTTCATCCTTTAGCATTTTTCCGATCGGAATGCCGGTCCATGCCGAGACGACGTCACCGACGATATTCGCATCCACGCAAACGCGAATGAGCGGCGTTTCGCCTTGCAACTGGTCCAGTTCGGCGTTGAGAGCGCCGAGTTGGGCGCGAAGCGCATCGCGATCGGGAATCGCGGCGGCGGAATCGCCCGCGGATGCCCCAGCTTCCGCCGCCAGCGGCGCGGGCGAGGCGGTCGCTTCCAATTTGCCGCGAACCTCGCGAATCCGGCTCACCAGGTCGCGCTCTTTCTCCCATCGAACCGTCAACTCGCCGAGGCGCGCCTCCGCCTGTTGCTTCCGGCCCGCAATCGCCGCCAGCCGCTCGTTATGATCGGCCCCCAGGGCGGCTTCTCGCTCGAGCACGCGGAGTTGAACGGCATAATCGTCGATCTCGCGATTGAGGTCCTCAATCGCGGGAGGAGTCGCATTCTGTCCAAGGGAAAGGCGCGCGCAGGCGGTGTCCAGAACGCTGACCGCTTTGTCCGGCAGCTGCCGGTCGGGAAGGTATCGATGCGAAAACTTCACGGCCGCGGCGAGTCCTTCATCCAGAATGCGGACATTGTGATGCTGCTCCAACACGGGAACGACACCGCGCAACATCGTCTGGCACTTGGCTTCCGTCGGCTCCTCGACTTTCACGACCTGGAAGCGCCGCGCCAACGCCGGATCCTTCTCGAAGTACTTCTTGTACTCCGACCACGTCGTGGCTGCGATGGTCCGCAGCTCGCCGCGCGCCAGGGCCGGCTTGAGCAGGTTGGCCGCATCGTTCTGTCCGGCGGCGCCGCCCGCGCCGATCATGGTGTGGGCTTCGTCGATGAACAGGATGATCGGAGTAGGAGACGACTTCACCTCTTCGATCAGACCCTTGAGACGATTCTCGAACTCGCCTTTGATGCCCGCCCCAGCCTGCAAGAGCGCCAGATCGAGCGTCCGCAGCGTGACATTGCGCAGCACCGGCGGGACGTCCCCACTGGCGATGCGGAGCGCGAAGCCTTCCACGACGGCCGTCTTGCCGACGCCTGCTTCGCCCGTCAGGATCGGATTGTTCTGCCTTCGGCGCGTCAGGATGTCGACGATCTGGCGAATTTCGGAGTCGCGCGCCAGCACCGGATCGATCTTACCTTTCCGGGCATTTTCCGTCAGATTGACGGTGTATTGATCCAGATGCTGGGTCTTGCCGCGGGCCTTGCCCGCCCCAGGAGCGGCCGGGCTCGCGGCGATCGGCTCGTCCGTGTATTCAGGCGAATCGGCGACAATCGCGGGCAGCGTCTTGTGCAGAGCGTCGGGCTCGATCTTCTGCAACTCTCGGCCGATATCCCGCACGATGCGCGCCAGCTCGTCATCGGACACTAGCGCTTGGACGGCGAACCCGGAACGCACCTGTCCCGCGCCGTATTCGAGCGAGGCGATCGACCAGGCTTCCGTCAGCATGCGAAACAGCGACGGGCTGAACGACGGTGTGCGCGCGTTGCCCGTCTTGAGCTTATCCAGGCTGCGGCCGAGTTCGGCCGCCAGGCGCGCCTTGTCGACGCCGAATTGCTTCAGGATGCGAGGGAAGTCGCAATCCGGCATGTCCAGCAGCTTGACCAGGAAGTGCTCCACCTCGACGTTGTAATGCGTGCGGGCCAGGCACAGGCCGGCGGCGTCTTCCAGGGCTTTCCGCGTCGTGTCGTTCAATTTCGAAACGATCGCCTTCAGACTGATCGACATAAGGGTCTCCTCTATAGCTCCAAAACCGTTTCACCGGGGTCCCGTGTAAAGGCGGCGGACTTCACCCAACTCGTCCATCCCAGCTTTGCGCCTCCATCCCCGGACATCAACTCCACGGGCGGCACGTCCTCGCGCCGCAGCACCAGTTGAATTTCGATGTCATATTCGCCGCCCGCGAAGAATTTCGTGAGGGACTGGACCTGCCTGTGGGCTTCACCCCCCGGCAGAAAATCCAGGTACTGTTCCATGGCGAGGGGTCCCAAGCGAATGCGCACCCGCGCCTGCTGGTCCCAGATTTCATCGCCCACCACGACCCCGAAACCGAGGCGCTCCGAGTCGCCGTTCCCTTCGCCCACGGAACATTGCGCGTCCGCATCCACGGGATACCAGGCGCCCACGAACTGTTCGATCTCCACCGGAACTCCGAAGTAATCGGACAACAACTGCCGCAAGCCGGTCGCCGACCGGGCATGCATCCCCAGCAATCCGCTGTAGAAGAGCAGAGAATCGTCAGCAACCTCCTGCCTGTCCTGCAAACCCGGCGTGCCCAGTCCGAGCAGCGCCAGAATGTGCTGCGAGAGGCGGTCGCGCTCCCCGCGCTCGTAGGGAACGAAGAAACGGTACTTCTCCCACGCCTGGTAGAACAACGAGATGATGCGGTGGTTGAAGAGATCCAGGAAATCGCGAAAGGCGGTGTCCTTGTTCCGCAGGCGGTCCAACACCAGTTCGCTATAGGCGAGAGGCAGCACCCCAAGAGGACCCGTCAGACCCATGAAGTTCACGCGCATCTCCGCGGGAGCCTCTTCCCGCCGTTCGAGCGATTGAATCTGGCTGGCGGGAAACGAGACTTTCGCATGCGCTCCGAAGCGCGCCACCTCGTCCCGCGGATTGCTGAAACGTCCGATCACCTGGCGCGACGATGCCATGCGCGACAGCAACCGCACCGCCTGGAAGAACTCGAAGCGGTAAGGCTCGCGGTCCAGCATCTCCGCGATCGGCCAGCGTTCTACAGAAGTGTCATCTGTCCGGCTCGCGGTGGCCATTGCCGCAGCACCTCCTTCCTCTGCCGCGTGCGCGCGCGAAGCTGGCTGAAGCTGTTCATGGTGACGTACAGCCCCAGGAAACGCTCCAGCACGGCGGCAAAGAGATACACGCCTCCACCGACGAACTGCTCCTCGTCGAATTCCATCTCGACCTGCGTTCCTCGCGAAAAGACGACGCCTCCTTCCGAAACCACGCGAGCGAAGTGCCGCTTGCTGGTCAATCCGGCCAACCCTTCGATCTGCCGTTCCGAATACGTCGATCGGGTGAAATTGTAGAGCCGCAGAATCTCCTGCAGCGCTTCCCGCCCGTCTTCCACCAGCGAAAGGTAGTTCAAGGAAAGCTGGGAAATGAGCCGCCACAGCGAATCCTTCCCGACCGGCGGACGCAGCGTGTCGGTCGGCTTGATCAGCGCCACGATCCGCTTCAGCGGGACGGCTCCTTCGAGCTCGAAATCTCCGGCTTCGTTGCCGAACGGCAGGCGCGCCGGCAGGTCGCGATTGGTGCAGATCGTGCGGACGGTCAGCGCATCCACACCCGGCCGGACCGGTCTCGACGAAAGGTCGACCAGAGAGAGGTACAGGTCCGTGCCGCTGTCGTCGCGATAACCGGAGGGGCGGCGCGAGGTGCGCCAGAAGGCCTGTTCCTTCGCCCGTGACGATCCGTGCCGGAACGAGTAGAAAGGCTCGAACCGCACGACCTCCTGCGATTGGGGATTGGCGCTCACGACATCGGTAATCTCGAAGACCTCGGTGGCGTTGCGGCGGCTGACATCGGGCACCACCTGATATTCGTAGTGCGTGTGGTCGAGCAGAATCGGCTCCGCCGTCTGCTGGAACAGGTTGATGATAGGCGCGCAGCCGAGTCGAAACGTCTGGGCTGTGACGCCTAATTCCAGCATCTGCCGCCGTTCACTGCGCTCGAACGGCGAGATCAGGAGGATGACGTCGACACGGCCGCCGAAACCCGCCGCGCACACCCGGTCGAGGCCGGTCAAATCGAGAAAGAAGAACTTCTGCGGGAAAGAGAAGTATTCCTGCAACAAGCGGTATCCCAGGAAAGAGCGGCGCGGAAATGGGAGCACTCCCTCGTCCTCTGCAAATCCCACGGGCTTCAACGCGTCGCCGTTCAGAATCACCGGCTGCAGCCGGGACTTGGGCGACGCATCCCGCACTACGATTTGGACGCAATTGTTCGATAGCACCTCATAGAGCGAGTGAACGAGGTTGCTTTCGCCGCTGAGATAAAAGCGGAGCGAGTCCATCGAGAGCTTGGAAAACGTGAGATCTCCCGGACAGCGCAGCGCGATGCGCACCGCCGCGCCCGCATCGGAGGAACGGATGGCCGGCTGCAGCCGGTCCGGCGACCGCCACTCGGCCTCTTCCACTTCGACGGGCCAAAAGGTGACGTCGTAACCGGTGCGGAATTTGCAGGGGACGCCGTGCACCGGGCGGGAGTTGAGCATGGACCCGCGCGGCAGCGTCAGGCCGGTCTCAGGCGTGACTTGGTCGTGCTCCACGTGGAACTGGGCTACCGACATCGAGGGAATGGGCCGGAGGTAATGCGGATAGAGCACGCTAAGGAGCGCTTCCGTGATCTCCGGGAACTCGTCGTCAATCTTGAGGTGGACGCGCGCGGCCAGAAACGAGA
Source organism: uncultured Solibacteraceae bacterium (assembly GCA_964608645.1). Taxonomy (GTDB): domain Bacteria; phylum Acidobacteriota; class Terriglobia; order Bryobacterales; family Bryobacteraceae; genus CAZSQK01. The sequence continues at coordinate 14,800 of CAZSQK010000031.1, forward strand.
ATGCCTCCAGCATCCGCTCCACGTGCGGGTCCTCGCATTTATCCGGTTCGAGCACCAGGCGGGAGGCGATTTTCGGGTACTTCGCCGCGAACTCCGCGCCCATCTGGCGCAGGAACGTCAGCTCGCGCTCGTAATAGAGCAGCAGGTCATCCCGCACCGGCGTCCCCCTTAACTCGGTACTCGCCGCTGGAGAGTTGCAGGACGGTGTCGAAGGAGATCAGCTCGGGCGACGGGTCCATGTCGAGCAGACCCTCGATCTGAAACCGCAGCACCTGCTGCGCGCCGGCCACGGATTCGAGAGTGGCGACCTTGACGTTGCGCAGACGGGGCTCGAATATGGTGAGCGTGTGCTCGATCATGCGCGCCAGCCGCGTGCGGTCGCGGTTGGAGTCCCAGCTGAGAGAGGTCACGTCGGGCAGCCCGTAATTGTAGAGCGAGCGTTCGAGCTCGCGAAATTCACTGCCTACTGCGCCCGGTGTGCGGCGGGTATTGAGGAGCCATTCCAGGTCGCGGCGCAGCGATCCCTTCAACTGCCGGACGGACTGGGCGCGAGTCGGCGCCGGTTCCGAGCTGTTGGCGGGCTCGCGGTCGATGAGCCGCTCGAGCACGGACTGCGTCACCGTCTGTTCCGGTTCCCATCGCGCCATAGACTATCTCGAAACGTTCATGGCCTGCAGCGGATCCAGACGGCAGATCCAGGAGTAGAGTCTCTGCCGCTCCTCCGCTTTGCCTTCATCCGACGCCAGGCAACGGTAGAGCAATGCCAGGGGCTGCGCCAACAGCTCCGGCGACTCCCAATCCTCCAGTTTGCGGCGTTCTATTTCGACGGAAAGCTCTTGCAGGATCGGCATCGCGATGGCGTCGTGGCCGCTCGACACGCAGAGCTGCGTGAGCTGCACTTTGCGATGGAAGCGGGCCCTTCCGCTTCGTTCGTGCGCCATTTCGCGCATCAGCATCTCAATGCCCTGTTGCGGCCGGCCGGTGCGCGCCGCCTGCATGGCCAGTTCGAATACGTCCGGGGGTGCGGGAACGCCGGGTTGCGCGTCCGGTTGGGCCTCATGCGATGCCGGCACGTATACAGTCTCGGCGACGACATTTTCCTTTAACCACGCGCGGGTCTCGGCGTTGGCGGTCGGGGTGTCATCGAGCAAGGTCAGTTCCGGTAGCTGCGGATAATCGGCGAGCAGCGACCGCAGGCCCGAGACGATCGCATGCCGGATCGGGTCGTAGTAGCCGCCCAATTCGGCGCAGGCGCGGCCCACGTAGCGCTGGAGATCGAGCCATCCGCGGCCGCACTCCAGCCCCATCGCCGTTTCGGCGGTCTCCAGCGCCTCGGCCCAATTGGCTTCGAGCGAGAGGCGCTTGAGGGTTTGACGTAATTCGGACGGCGGCGGCGCCAGCAGCGTCTGATCGATTTCCGTTCCGCCCACGCGAAGCTCGCCCCAGCGCAGCCCGCGCAACATTAGATAGGGCGCGGGACCGCACGGATCCAAGGCACGCAGGAACTTCGCCGCCGTGACCACTCGCGAGATCGCATCCTCCCGATCCGCCGGCTCGGCCGCGAGGGCGGCATTCTTGCGAAGGACGCGAACCGGCGCCGCAGCGGCGGCCGCGCCCGAAGCCGCCCACGCCGTATCTTCCTCAACCGGCTCGACGGCCTCTTCCACTTCGGGCTCGACCTCCGGCGCCGCCACCGGCTCGTCCGGCTCCTTCTCCCGCTTCTGCTGAAGCAGGATATATACGGTCTGGCGAACCTCCTCGAGAGCCCGCTGCAACGATCCGAACGACGGGGTGACATCGCCGAACTTCTCGTCGCAGACTTGTCCCAAAGCCGCCAGGGATTCGATCGTCCCGTCGAACGTCTCGACTAGCGACACGTAGAACTTCTTGGGTGTCTCCTCGAAGTCCTTCTCGAACTGTTCCTGCGTGACCTTGCCATCGGCGATAGCGTCGGCGCGCGCCTGCCGCTTCTCTTCGGTGTCGGCGGATTCCTCCGTGCCGATCGTGCGCGATTCCTTGTACTGGTACCAGCTCAAGCCCCGGCGCGTGATGGGCGCGCTCTTGACCGGACCTTCCAACCGGTCGCCGATCCATTGCAGAGGGGTGGCGCGATACTCCGCGTCCCCGTCCTCGAGCTCCGGATACAGGCCCTCCCAGAAGTTCTCCAGCAGGCCGCGAATGGTGTCGAGCGCCTCGCGCAACCCGGCCACCCCTTCGCGCCGGAGCATCGCCTCGGCCAGCCATGCCGCCAACTGAAGATCCTTCGATTTGGTGGCGATGGCTTCGCCGATCAGCTTGATTGCGAGAGGCCAATCCGCGAGTTTGCGTTCTCTCTTCCACTCCCCCTGCGGAGCGTCGTCATCCTCGCGGCGCGCCTCCTTGATCTTGTCGTAGACCGGAGCGTACCTGAGGTTCTCGCCGGCGGGATTCTCGGCCGAAATCGGATTCAGCAGGTCATTGCGCAGAGGCATGATGTTCGGACGCGATCGCCCCGGACGTAATCTCGAGGCGGCGGAGTTCCAGCAGCGGAAACTCTTCCCCGTCGACCAGCAGCATCTTCTGGCCAAACGGAACGATATCCCCGGTGTCCTGCTTTTCCCAAACAGTGGATCGCCCCAGGCGGACCGCGTCGTCGGCATGCCGGAAACTGAACGGCGAGAGCGCCGGGATGAGAACTTCACCCAGTTCCGTGCCCTTGAACGCCGGTCCGGTGCGAACCAGCGCGGGCACCCACAGGAGATCCCGCAGCCGTTTCGGAGGCTCCATCTCGACCGCGGCCACATGGGCCAGCGGCAGCCACATGCATTGGCCCGCGGCATAGATCTCGAGCCGCGGACCGACACGCGGATCGGCATCCTCGATCGACTCGAAGGGCTGGCCGTTCAGCGTGCCCGCGACCGGCTCCGCATCCGGCGCCACGTCCGGGTAGGCTTTCGTGGCGAACAGGTCGTTTCGCATCCGGTCGGCATGCAGGGCGGCGCGGTAGAGCAGGGCGCCGGTCGCCGAATCGGGCCCCTGCCCGGCGAGCACATCGAGATGTTTGCCGGCGCGATCATACTCGCCGGCAAAGCAAAGGAGTTCGAACAGGAACGTTCGCTTTTGGATGTCGAGAGGATGGTCGCGCAGTTCCGCGCCAAGGGCCTGGATCGCCGGCCCAAGCTGGCCTGCGCGGTAAAGTTCTCTGGCTGTCATTGAGAAGGGCTCCCGAAGCGCCGCCGCAGCGAAGCGCTGGAGAAGCCGGCCGCTACACGTCTCGGGGACGCGGGGCGGCCGGCGCTACGGTTACGGATCAGACTTTCTGGTTCGCTTTCACGTCCCAACCGCCATGAATCGGCCCGCCCTGAGCCTTGCCATCGGCCCCCTGAGGCTGGTAATCGATCTCGATTTTCGCGAAATTGAGAGACACCTGCTCCTGGGGAATATCAGAAGAGTCTTTGTGAAGGTTTACGCCGGGCTGCACGCTCGAGATCAATATATCTGTCAGTTTGATCTTGAGATATTCGAGTTGGGTTCCGCCGGCCTTGCGGAGGGTGATGACGCCGTCTTTCAGATGTTCTCCCGTGGCGCACTTCTGGAAGAGCACCGGCGATGCCTGGTCGATATGATGGACAAAATGGAAATCGCTCACTGTCGATTTACCGGCGCCGCCGCCGCCGCCGTGCGCCGATGTTCCGGGCTGCGTCACTCCGAAGCTGAAGCTCAAGAGATCGATGTCGCCCTTGTGTTTGCTGTCGTTCGATTCACCTTTGATGTCCGTAAGCTTGAGAAATGCGTCGTATGCCATTTAGGCTGCTCCTTTCCGAAGATGGCCCGCTCCCCCGAAACTTCTAGCGGGCCGGGAGTCTTGTTGTTGTGTCTACTTGGCGCCTGCGGGCAGGTCTGCGACCAGCCGTAAGGACACCGAGAGTTCGTCAAGCTGGAAGTGTGGCTTGAGAAACGCCACGGCGCGGTATGCGCCGGGTTTTCCCGGGATCTCCACGACCTCCACTTTGGCTTCGCGCAGCGGCCGCCGCGCTTTGGTTTCCGCCGACACATCGTCGTTCCCCACAACATATTGGAGAATCCACGTGTTGAGGAAATCCTGGCATTCCTTGCGCGACATGAAGCTGCCGATTTTGTCGCGCATCATCGCCTTGAGGTAATGCGCGAAGCGCGACATCGCCAGGATGTACGGCAGTTGCGCGGAGAGCCGCGCATTCGCATTGGCGGCTTCCTTGTCGTACATCTTCGGTTTCTGGCAGGACTGCACGCTGAAATACGCCGCGTAATCCGTCCCCTTACAGTGGACCAGCGGCACGAAGCCGAGATCCGCCAGTTCCTTTTCGCGGCGATCGGTGATGGGCGCCTCGGTGGGACACTTCAACGCCACATCCCCCGAATCCGTCGTAAACGTGTGGGTCGGCAGCCCTTCTACGAGGCCGCCACCTTCGACGCCACGGATCGCGGCGCACCAGCCATAGTTGGCGAACGCCTGCGTCAGCCGCGCGCCCAGAGCGTAGGCGGCATTGCCCCAAAGATACTTGGAGTGATCGCTACCGTCCACTCCCTCCTCGTAGTTGAAACCTTCCACGGAGACGCCGTTCTTGCCGTACGGCAGGCGCATCAGCACGTGCGGCAGCACCAGTCCCACGTAGCGCGAATCCTCGCTGGCGCGGAAGCTTTTCCACTTGGCGTATTCCGAGCTGTCGAAGATCTTCGCCATATCGCGCGCGGCGTCGATGTTGGTGAAGCTGTCCTGGTTGAACATCTCCGGCGAGGCTGCCGACAGGAATGGCGCGTGCGCGGCCGACGCCACTTGAGCGATCTTCTCCAGCAGCTCGACGTCTTCCGGCCCTTTGCTGAATTCGTAATCGCCGACCAGCGCTCCGAAAGGCGCCCCGCCGAAGACTCCGAACTCCTCCTCGTAGACTTTCTTGAACAGAGCGCTCTGGTCGAACTCGGGAGCGCGCTGCAAATCGCGCAGGAGCTCCTTCTTGGTCGCGTTCATGACCTTGATCTTGAGCTTGTCGCTGGTCTCGCTCTGGTCGAGCATGTATTTGAGACCGCGCCAGCTCCCCTCCAGCTTCTGGAAGTCCTTGTGGTGCAGAACCTCGTTCAATTGCAGGGAGACCAGATGATCGATCTGCGCGATGCGGGCGTTGATCATCGCTTCGGCGTCTTTGGAGACCGTCATGGCCCCCTCCAACACCTGCGCGACAAATTCCTTCACCAGGTTCTTGCCGCGCTCCCGCGCAGCGGGGTCACGCGCCAGGCGGCCCTCTTCCACGATTTGATCGAGCAGGCTATGCTCGGCGGTCTGTTCGCCGGCCGCCTGCCCCAGGGTGGCCTTTTGCGGATCACTCATGGGAACCCTCCTCGATGCCGAGTTCGCTGCGTAGCTTCGCGAGCTTCTCCTTGTCGGTGACCGCCTCGCGCAGGCTTTCTTCGAGCTTGTCGTTGCCCTGCATGCTGCCCCGGAGATCCGCCAGCCGGTCGCGCAGTTCGAGCATCTCGCGCAGTGGTTTCACCTGACGCGCGACGTTTTCGGGAGAAAAATCGTCCATGCTTTTGAAGTGGAGATCGACCTTCAGATTCCCGGCGTTGGGATCCTCACTGAGCTTGTTCTCGACGGAGAATGCCAGGTGCGGTTTCATACTCTCCAGCACCGCATCGAAGTTATCCGGGTTGACCTCCACGAATTTCCGGTCCTTCAGCCGGGGTAGCGGATCCACTGGCTGGCCGGTGAAATCGCCTAACACCCCCATGACGAACGGCAATTCTTTTACTTCAATGGCATCGCCCACTTCCACGTCATAGGTGATCTGCACCCGTGGCGGGCGAACCCGATCGAGTTTATGTTGTGTGCTTTGTCTTGCCATGGCTGTTACCTCCCCGCAGCGGAGATTTCATTGCCCGGGACCTCTAGGCGCCGGGTGTATCCCCGTAATAGCTGTATCAAAGAAAAGCGCCGTTGACCAGCGGTGTCCGAGTTGTGATTATATGCCGCGTTTTCTCCCAGATGCACTACTCCCCCTGGATAGTGGGTACTGGACATGGAACATTACAGTTCGAAATATCACATGGGTCGCTCCGGAATCCGCAGGACTCCTTGCGCCGCCAGCACCGCCAACAGGCCGGCGAATTCCTCTTCGGTGACCTCGGAGCTGATGAGCCCCTCGTTCCGGGCCTTCACGAACTGCTCGGCCCAGTTCCTACTCCCGTCGCAGCCCGACACTAACGCGACCATCCAGCTTTGACACCGCAGCTCGGATTCGAAGGGACCGGATGTCTGTAGCCCGAAGAGCTCCGGCGTGAATTGTCCATCGCGCAGGCGGTGCAGCACGCGCAATTGGCAATCGGGCGCAATAGACGGATGGAAACCCAGGAGTTTGCCCGACGCGCCCGGACAGGCTGCTTCCGTCGTCCAATCCAGCAGCCAGTCCTGGTGCTCCGGCCGGAAGCCTTCGCCTTTTTGCACGCGCGCCGTCAGCGCATCGCGGCCGCCCTCGTGCCGGCGGATCAGAATCGACCCATAAAACAGAAACTGGGCGTTCCGCCGGCGCCAGCAGTCGGTCCAGTACTTGAGGTCATCCATTGCGACGGTCTCCTTGGCGAGCGAATTCGCGACAAACTCGCGGGGGGGACGCAACGAATGCGAAACCATCACCAGATCGAACTCGCCCTGCCGATCACCAAGCCACTTGCGGATGCGGTCCTCGAACGCCTCGCCCTCACAGTCGGCGCCGAGCACCAGTGTGTAGAAGCGCCCGCCGGGGCGGAGATGTTCCGGCAGCCCCTCGATCACGCGCCGCAGGATCTGCTCGCCGTCGTCGCCGCCATCGCGGAAAATCATCTTGGTCCGGGCGGCGGGAACATACGGTGGGTGGGTCACGATTCGGTCGAACGTCAGCCCGCGCACCGGTTCGTACATGTCCCCTTCGAGCATGGTCACGTGTTCTACCCCATTGAGCAGGCGGTTGAACTCGGCGAAGTGCGCCGAGCGCCTCGCGATGTCCGTCCCCCAAACTTGTTGTGCGTATCGCGCCGCGGTTAGCGCGGCCACGCCGCTGCCGGTCCCGATGTCGAGCATCGCGTGGCAAGGCGTAACGGGAAGGCTCGCCAGGAACTCGCGGGTGTTATGAATGACCCCGGGGTACACAACGTCCGGCGGCAGCCAGTAGCGCGATCCGTCTGGCGCGGTCGCGCGGTCTCCAGCGAGCAGCAGGTTTCCCTCCGCGGGATACATCGTAATCGGGGAAAACCAGCGGTCGGATTGAACCGAATCGCGGATAGCGACGTTCAGGCTGTCGAGCAACGGCAGCGCTCCCGCAGGCAGCATGGCTTCGATCACCGATTGCTCCACGAACTCTCCGTCGAGCAGGAGACGGATGAACACATCGACCGGTCCTTCGATCTCGAGCCCGTCCGTGCGACCCTGCCGGATCCCCTTGAACTCGATCACTTCGGGGATCGCCAGCCGTTGGCAGATGCCGGCGGCGGTAAATGCGCAACGATCGAGAAGTTCGCGCAGGGCGTTCATCTCGACCGGGGTTCCTATCTTGGGGAGGAGCAGATGAAGCGGGTGGGGCGACACCGAGGTCGAGGCCATGAGGTGAGCATAGCATCGCGACCATGGGTGGGCTGCGCTACAAAGGAAGAATGCAGACGGCTTACGATCAGGTGCCGTATCGTGGTTCGCCGTTCCCCCAAACCCATCCCGACCGGCTGGCCACGCTGGCGATTCTCTACGGCGTCGAACCGGCGGATGTCCGCCGTTGCCGCGTCCTCGAACTCGGCTGCGCGGATGGCGGAAACCTGGTCCCGATGGCGTCCGAGTTCCCGGAGAGCGAGTTCTTAGGGATTGACCTCGCGCCCGGCGGGATTGAACTCGGCCGCGTCACCGCCGACGGACTCGGTCTCCGCAACCTGCGCCTGAAGCAGATGGACATCCTGGACGCCACGTCCGAACTCGGCTCTTTCGACTACATCATCGCCCACGGCCTCTACTCGTGGGTTCCGGAGCCGGTCCGCGAGAAGCTGCTGGCAATCGCCGCCGCCCATCTCGCTCCCCACGGAATTGCGTACATCAGCTACAACGTGCTGCCGGGTTGTCACGTCCGTGAAGTCTATCGGGACCTGCTCCTGTTCCACACGCGCGGCCTTGCCGAACCTGCGGCGCGCATCGAAAGCGCCCGCCAATTCCTGGGCGCCGCGGTCGAGACGCAGCAGCCGCCCTGGAAGACCACGGCGCAATCGCTGCTCGACAAGCCCCCGGTGGTTCTCTTCCATGATGAAATGGGCGCCATCTATCACCCGGTCCTCTTTCACGACTTCGTGTCGCGCGCCGCCGCGCACGGGCTGCAATTCCTTTCGGAGGCGAATTTCGTGGACATGCGCCCGCGAGACGTCCCCGAACCGGCCGTAGCGCTCAGCGACCAGTGGGCGGCCGGCGACCGCATCGCGCGACAGCAGTACTGGGACTTCTTTCGCAACCGCGCCTTTCGGCAGACATTGCTTTGCCGCGCGGAAATCGACGTCCCCGAAGAGCCGCTGGCCGAGCGCGTGCCGAAGTTGTATGCCGCATCGCAGGCCAGGCCCACATCGGCCGAACCCGATCTGGGGCTCGGAATCCCAGAAGAGTTTCGCGGGGAGCGCGGCGCGTCCTTAACCACTGTTCACCCCGTGGTCAAGGCCGCTATGATCGTCCTGGGCAACGCGTGGCCCGAGGCGTTGTCCTTTGACGATCTCTCCGGCGCAGCCGGCGCACTCGCCGGTGAGGCGGCCGACCGCGAAGGCGTCGCGGCCATGCTGCTCGCGCTTTATGGGTCCGGCCTGGTTGAACTCCAGTCGACTCGGCGCCGCTCCATTTCGCGGGTCAGCAGGTTTCCCACGACCACCGCTCTTGCCCGGTGGCAGGCGTCTCGTGGGGAACAGATCACTACGCCTCGTCATGGCGTAGTAGAGGCGGCGGGTGACGTCGAGCGGCGCCTGTTCGCGCTACTCGACGGAACGCGCGACCTGTCCATGCTCGCGCGCGAACTGGCGCCCGCCGTGAACCAGCCCGAGAGCGTCGTGGCTCGGGAAGTGGCAACGACTCTCGACAAGCTGGCCCGGCTCGGCCTGTTGATCGCATAGCGTCGCCGCCGCCAGTTCTGCTACTGTGATTGCCATGAAGCGGCTGCAACCGGTGATCTGGACAAAAGGCACGTTCCTCAGTCCCCAACACCTTCAATTGCAGGACCGGTTCCTCGAAAATCTGCTGCAGTTTCAGTTGGAAAACCTGACCTTCCGTCCCTGGGGTTTCCGCTCGCTGCAAATCAGCCAGGAGGCGCTGGCGGCCGGCTCGCTTGGCATTTCGAGCGCATCCGGCATTCTGCCCGACGGCCTTCTGTTCGACATTCCCGGCTCCGACGCCGCGCCCTCTCCCAAGTTGCTGGCGGACTGCTTCGAGCCCGATCAGACGACTCTCGACCTGTACCTCGCGGTCCCGCAGTATCAGGAGCGCGGCCTGAACGTCGCCACGTCGGCTCGGGACGGCGGCGCCCGCTACCGCGCGGAGATCGAGCTGTTTCGGGACGAGAATACCGGGCTCTCCGAAAAGCCGGTGCAGGTGGCCCGTAAGAACCTCCGCCTCCTCGTGGAAGGCGAGGCGCTCGATGGCTATTCGACCCTCCAGGCCGCGCGCGTGCGGCGGACGGCCGCCGGAACATTTCAGCTGGATCCGAGATTCGTGCCGCCCGTGCTCGACTTCCTCGCCAGCGATTACCTGACGGCCATTGCGCGGCGGCTGGTGGAGATTCTCTCGGCGCGATCCAGCTCGATCGCCGGGCTGCGCCGCCAAAAGAACCAGACATTGGCGGATTTCACGTCGGCCGATATCGCCAATTTCTGGCTTTTGTATACGATCAACACCGCGTTCCCTCATTTTCGCCACCTCTTCGAAACGCGCGGCGGCCACCCCGAGTCGCTATTCACCGCGATGCTCTCGCTGGCCGGCGCACTGACGACATTCTCGACGACCATTCATCCGCGCGATTTGCCGCTCTACGATCACAACGATCTGGGCGCATGCTTCACGGATCTCGACGAGAAGCTGCGCGCGCTGCTGGAAACGGTAGTGCCGAGCAACTTCGTCTCTCTGCCGTTGAAGCTCGTGCAGCCGTCGATCTACGCCACGTCGATCGATAACGACAAGTATCTGGTCAACACGAAAATGTACCTGGCAGTCAGCGCCGAGACGAGTCAGGCGGAAATCGTTGGGAAAGCGCCGCATCTCGTGAAGGTGTGCTCTGCAAGTCACATCGAGCACCTGGTGCGGCAGGCGTTGCCGGGCGTCCCCCTGACTTATGTGCCGGCGCCGCCAAGCGCGATACCAATCAAGCTCAACTATCAGTATTTCAGCCTCAGCCAGTCCGGCGTCGCATGGGAGGCGATTCAGCGGGCGCGGAACCTCGCCGCCTATATCCCCGGCGAACTGCCGAATCCCGAATTGGAGCTCATCATCCTGCTACCGCAGGCGGGTTAGCCCTTCGGCCGAACCAGCAGATAAACGATCAGCCCGCCGGCTAAAAACGCGAGCAGAATGCCGATCGCGATCAAGACCAAATTGGTGGACGGCGCTTTCACCGTCGCAGCCGGCTGCGGCACAACCGGTTGCGGCACGACCGGCGGCGTGAACACCGGCATCTGCGGCGGTTGATAGCTCACTTGTGGCGCCTGAGGCGGTTGATAGCTCACCTGCGGCATCTGTGGCATGCCTGGCTGAAACAAGTCCGGCGCCTGACCAGCGCCTTGCCGCGGCGCCGGCGGAGCGGAGGGAGCGCTCGCGGGCCCTGGCTGAGCGGACATCATCCTCGTATACTCGCTTGGCCCCTGCGCCGCGGGGGGTGGAGGGGCGCCCCCAGGAGGACGCGAAAACACCTGCGTCGCACTACCGCCGCCAAATGGCTGGGCCGGCGGCGGAATCGGCGTCTCGGGACCCGCGACCGGGCTGCCGAACATTCTTGTAAAGCTGCCGGGGTCTGAAGATGGCGGACCCGGCGCCGGCGAAGCGGCCGGAGGCGGAGCGGGAAACCCCGACCCTTGCGGCAGTTCCGGCCCTCGTGGCGTCCCCGGAAGTGGAGCCTGGAACATCCGCGTGAACTCTCCAGCCTGTGGCGGAGGAGAATTCGGGACGGCCTTGCCTGCCGACGGCACCTGGAACATTCGCGTGAACTCGCCCGCTTCGGCCGGCTTCGGCGGCGCGGGAGGCCAATCCCCTTGAGCCGGCGCTTGTGGCAATGGCGAGCTGAACATTTTTGTAAATTCACTCGGCGCGCCCGAGGATGGCGCCGGCGAAGCGGGTGGCTCCGCAGGAGCAGACGGCGGGGCCTGGAACATACGGGTGAATTGCCCTGGCTCGTCGCCCGGCGGAGGAGTGGCCGGCGGCTTGTCAAACACGCGAACGAAGTTGGACGTCGTGGCGCCGGCAGGCGTCGGCGCCTGAAACATCCGCGTGAACTCGCCGGGCCCGGATGGCGGAGGCGCAGCAGGCTCCGGCGCGGACGGAGCCGCGGGCATCTCGCGAGTTGACGCCGCAGGCGCTTGAAACATCCGCGTGAACTCACCGGGCTCCGCCGCCGGGGGAGCGGACGGAGCGGTGGGGATCTCCTGCGTCGACGGCGGCGGCGCCTGAAACATCTTCGTGAACTCGCCAGCCTCCGCCGGCGGGGGAGCGGATGGAGCCGCAGGAATCGTTGCGGTCAAGCCACTCGGCACTTTCCAGGCGCCCGCGCGCTTGAACTCCTGGTCGTGCGCCGACTGTGCCGCCCGTTCGTGCTGAATCAACCATTCGTCGAGATGCAAGTACGGCGGCGCGATCGTCACCACGAATTTCGCGCCGTCATGGTCGCCCACCTCGATCACTTTGGCGAGCGCATCCAGCGGCAATTTCCGCAGCCGTGCCAGCAATGCCTGGTTCTCGGGAGTGTCGCCGCCAGTCAGCAGGTGCACCGCGACATCGCGCCCGGTGTTGAGTTGGCGCGCCTGGAAACTCTTGCCGCCCTCTCCCGGAACCGGGTCCAGCAGCTCATATTTCTGAGTGAATCTCATGGGCCCCGCTACCTGCCCTTCATCATGGCACTGCTTTCGGGAATTAGTCCAGGGGCTTATAATCTGCTCTGTGAAGGCAATTCTCTGGCTCGCGCCCGCCGGCGGTTGCTACAGTAACGGCAGCGCGTTATGAAGCTACTTTCACGAGTGGTCTGGTCGGAGGGCATGTACCTGGGCCCGCACCATTTCCAGGTCCAAAGCCGGTATTTCGAGGATTCCATCCAGTTCGCCACGTCGTCGTTGTGGTTTGCCGCGTACGGTTTGGCGGGCGTCGAACTCGACGCCGACGCGCTCCATAACGGCACCCTCTCCCTGTTGCACGCGAGAGGAATCTTCCCCGATGGGCTCCCTTTCAACATGCCGGAAAGCGAAGCGCTGCCCGAAGCGCGCGCGGTGGCCGACCTCTTTCCGCCGACTCGCGACGGCGTCACGATCATGCTGGCGATCCCCCCGCGCAAGCCCGACGGTCTCAACTGTTCGCTCGCCGACGGACCCGCCAATGGCGCGCGATACTCCGCCGAGTCGCGCGTGCTCCACGATGAGAACACGGGAGCGGACGAGCGTCCCGTCCGGCTCGGGCGGAAGAATGTCCGGTTGTTGCTCGACACCGAGACCGCGGGCGATCTGGTCGTCCTACCCGTCGCTCGCGTGGTGCGCGACGGCTCCGGACATTTCACCACCGACCCGAATTTCGTGCCCCCGGTGCTGCAAATCAGCGCCAGCCCGCGCCTGATGCTGCTCGTGCAGCGGCTGATCGAAATCCTCGACGATAAGAGCGCGACCATCAGCCGCGGCCCGAATCGCGCCAGCGCAGCCGAATTTTCGACGCGCGAGATCGCCAATTTCTGGTTGTTGCACGCGGTGAATTCCGCGCTGGCGCCACTGCGGCACCTCCTCGTCGCGAAGCGCGGCCACCCCGAGGAACTGTTCCTGGAGCTCTCGCGGCTCGCCGGCGCGCTGTGCACCTTCGCGCTGGACTCGCATCCCCGTGAGCTTCCGCTCTACGACCATGAGAATCTCAGCGAGTGTTTCGACCGGCTCGACCGGCACGTCCGGGCGCATCTGGAAACCATTGTGCCGACGAATTGCATCTCGATTCCGCTGTCGGCGGCCGAAAGCTACTTCTACGAAGGCGAAGTCGCCGATCAGCGCTGCCTGGGCCGTTCGCGATGGGTGCTCGCGATCCGCTCGAACGTAGGCGAAGCGGAGCTGATGGCGGGCGTCCCGCGCCTCGTCAAGGTTTGCACACCGCCCTTCGTGCGGGAGCTGGTGAAACGCGCCCTGCCGGGAATGGCATTAACCCACCTGGCAGTCCCGCCGCCGGCCATTTCGGCGCGCGTGGAAACTCAATATTTCGGCATCAGCAGGACCGGCCCGTGCTGGGACCACCTCGTGCAAACGCGCCGGGTGGGAGTTTACGTTCCGGGTGAGCTTCCTGACCCGGAAGTCGAAATCTTAGTCGTTCTGGAGAACTAGCCGATGACCACTTCGGTCAATCCCCGAAGGCCCGAGAATCTGGGCCTCATCTACCAGGAAGTGATGACGGCGATCGAGCGCCTGCGCGCCTCCCGCCAGGGTGTCAGCGACGCCAACGCCTTCCGGCATCACACCCGCGACGCGATCAAGACGGCCGCGAGCCAGGCGCTGGCCGCCGGATATCCCGCGGACGATGTGAAGCACGCCACCTTTGCGGTCGTAGCGTTCCTGGATGAATCCGTGCTGAATTCCCGCAATCCGATTTTCGCGGATTGGGCGCGGCAGCCGTTGCAGGAGGAACTCTTCGGCACCCACGTCGCGGGCGAGGTCTTTTTCCAGAATTTGCAGCAACTGCTGGGCCGCGGCGACTCGGCGGACCTGGCGGATCTGCTCGAAATCTATTATCTGTGCCTGTTGCTCGGCTTCGGCGGCCGCTATAGCGTGGGCAATCGCGGCGAGCTTTCGCAGGTGATGAATCTTACCGCGGACAAGATCCGGCGGATTCGCGGCCGCTTCGGCGCGCTCTCTCCCGCATGGATGCTCCCCCCCGAGACTGTGCGGTCCGGCCGCGATCCGTGGGTGCGCAAGCTCGGAATCATCGCGGCCATCTGCGCCGTCGTCATGATCCTTCTCTTTATCGGCTACAAACTGACGCTCGGCAGCGGCGTCCACATCGCGCAGCGGATCGCGGCGCAGCCGGGAGAACGCGCATGACGACCATTTATATCGTACTGGCCGTCACGCTGCTGCTGCTCATCGCGCTGATCGTCGTCTGGCTCCTGCAACGGAAGAAGCAGGCGCGGCGGGCGGCGGCCAATGCCGACGAACCGGCGTCGGCTTCGGGTGACGAGATCGCGCTGCTCATCCGGGAAGCCGAAGGCCGGCTCGCGGGCGCCAAGCTGGAACAAGGCGCGCGCGTCGGCAACCTGCCCGTATATATCCTGCTCGGCGACACCGGATCGACCAAGACCAGCGTGATGCTGAACTCGGGCTTGGAGCCCGAGTTGCTTGCCGGCCAGGTCTATCAGAACAACAGCGTGACAGCGACGCGCGCCGCCAACCTTTGGTTTTCGAGGCGCGCGATCTTCGTAGAGGCGGGGGGCCGCCTCGCGGCCGAGCCCGCCAAATGGAACCGTCTGGTTCAGAAACTACAGCCGAGGGGCTCGGTGGTGGGTAAAGGCGAACAGGCGCCGCGCGCGGCGGTCGTCTGCTTCGATTGTGAGACCTTCACCAAGCCCGGCGCCCCCGATTTGGTCGCGGCGGCCGCGCGAAATCTGCGCGCCCGTCTCGGCGAGATCTCGCAGGCGATGGGCATCAACCTCGCGGTGTATGTCCTGTTCACCAAGACCGACCGGCTGCCATACTTCGCCGAGTTCGTCCGCAACCTCAGCAATGAGGAAGCGACACAAGTGCTCGGTGTGACCCTCCCCATGCTCGGAGGACGCAGCGAGGGCGTGTACGCGGAAGAGGAGACGGCGCGCCTGACGGGGAATTTCGAGGCGTTGTTCCGCTCGCTGGCGGACGCCCGGCCGGAGTTCCTGGCGCGCGAGACCGACGCTGAAAAGCTGCCCGCGGCGTATGAGTTCCCCCGGGAATTTCGCAAGATCCGCGCGTCCGTGGTGCAGTTCCTCGTCGACCTGTGCCGCCCCAGCCAATTAACCGTGGGCCCCTTCCTGCGTGGCTTCTATTTCACCGGAGTTCGGCCGATCGTCATCAACGAAACCGCTCCGGTGGCCGCGGCGCAGCAGCCGCCGGGCGGCTTCGGGCAGGCGTCGGGCGCGACCGGCATCTTCCGCATGGGCGCGCAGGTCCAGCCGCAGCCCGCCGCGCCGCCGCCCGTCGTGGGCACGCGGAAAGTCCCGCAATGGCTGTTTCTGAGCCACCTATTCAACGACATCCTTCTGGCCGATCGGGCAGCCATGGGCGCCAGCAGCGCGAGCACCAAGACCAGCTCCGCGAGACGGATCTTGTTCGTCGCCGCGGCCGTTCTATGCCTCCTCTTATGCGTCGCATTTACGGTGTCGTTCTTCCGCAATCACGCGCTGGAATCGCGGGTGCGCGAAGCCGCCCTCGGCATTTCGGCCGGCGAATCGACGGGCTCGGACCTCGCATCGGCCGACGGCCTCCGCAAGCTCGACACCCTCCGTCAGTCGGTCGAGACCCTGACGCGGTACCGACGCGAAGGCGCGCCCTGGAGCTACCGTTGGGGCCTCTATGCGGGCGACGACCTATACCCCGAGGCGCGCCGCATCTACTTCGACCGATTTCGCCAACTGTTATTCGGGCAGACGCAGGGCAGCATCCTGCAATCCCTGCGCTCCCTCCCGGCGACGCCTGGCCCGGAATACGGGCCCACGTACGATGCGCTCAAGGCCTATCTGATCACGACTTCTCATCATGACAAGAGCACGAAGCTGTTTCTCACGCCAGTGCTGATGAAGTGGTGGATGAATGGCCGCACCGTCGATCCGGATCGGACCCAACTGGCGCAGAAACAGTTCGATTTCTATGCCGACGAATTGAAGGACGACAACCCCTACTCCAAGGAAAACGACAGCGCCGCCATCGATCGGTCGCGTCGATACCTGGCGCAGTTCGCCGGCGCCGAGCGGGTTTACGCCTTCATGCTGGCAGAGGCCGGCAAGAACAATCCGCCCATCAATTTCAATCGCCAATTCCCCGGCTCGGCGCAGGCTGTGATCGAGACTCACGAGGTCGCCGGCGCGTTCTCCAAGGGCGGCTGGGCGTTCATGAAGGATGCCATCGCGCACGCAGACCGCTACTTCAGCGGCGAGCAGTGGGTGCTCGGCGACCAGGCCGCCGCCACCATCGATCGCGCCAAGCTGGAGCAGGAGGTTCGCGCCCGCTATTATGGCGACTTCGTCAAAGAATGGCGCACCTATCTGAAATCCGCGTCGGTCGTGCGCTATGCCGGCCTGAAGGACGCTTCCCAGAAACTCATGCAGCTCTCCGGCAACCAGTCTCCGCTGCTCGAATTGTTTTCCGTGGCGTCGCAGCACACGGCCGTTGATGAGCCCTCCGTGGCGTCCGTCTTTCAACCGGCTCAGACGGTTGTGCCGCCCGGCAGCACGGACCGTTTCATCGCGCCCCCCAACCAGAACTACATGAATGCGCTGGTGACGCTGCAGACTTCCATCGAATCGATCGCGGGCCAACCGCAGCCGAACGATGCCGCGGCCGCGCAGACTCTCACGAATGCCACCCAGGCGAAAGTCACCACGCGGCAAATGGCGCAGGGTTTCCGTATCGATGCCGAGGGCCATATCGAAGGGACCGTCCAGAAACTCCTGGAAGATCCGATTGTCTATGCCGAGGCGCTGCTGCGGACGCTCGGACCGGCGGAGCTGAACGGCAAGGGAAAGAGCCTGTGCGGACAGTTCCGCGCCGTGATGGCGAAGTACCCGTTCAACCCGGCCGCCACCGCCGAAGCGACGCTCGCCGAGGTAAACGGCCTATTCCGCAAACCCGATGGCGCCCTTTGGACCTTCTACGATCAGAACCTGCAAAAGTTACTGCCGAAGCAAGGCGCGACGTATGCGCCAGCCTCCGTGGCAGGCGTCACTCTCAATCCGGCCTTCGCTAACTTCTTCATCGCCGCAGCCGGGTTCTCGGATGCCGTCTATGCCGGCGGCTCGCAGGATCCGCACCTGACTTACACCCTGAAACCCGAGCAATCCGACGGGATCCAGAACCTCAGTCTGCGGATCGACGGGCAGACGCTGTCGTACTCGGGTGGCGCCGCCGCGGGCAAGCAATTCACCTGGCAGGGCGGCGGCGCGCATGAAGCGAAAGCGACCGTCAAGTTCGGCAATGGTCCGGACCTCGCATGGTCCAACAACGAAGGCCTTTGGGCCGTGTTCCAGTTCTTCGCCAAGGCGGAGCGTTGGACGCCAGCGGGGTCGGGCTACAGCCTGGAATGGGTCATCCGGATCGGCAAGGACGCCGTGACTTTGCCGAGCGGCAAGCCCCTGACGGTCCGCTTCGACCTCGACATGGCGGGCGCCCCTCCGGTCTTCCAGCGAGGCTACTTCTCACGAATGTCGTGCGTCGCCGATGTCGCACATTAGCGCCGGGATGACTGAGCTAAACTACGGCTACGAAATTCCACAGTGCGCCAGCCGAATGGTGGGCCGTTTGGAAGCACTGCCTTGAGCGATAGAACGGCCCGATCCGCTGACTTGGGTGAGGCGCCCTCGGATGGGCGGGACGCCGCAAGGCTCTCGGGGCGCTGGCTGCCGAGCTTCGCAACGTCATCGACACAACCAATATTGGATGACCGGCCCCGCTCTATGCTTTCCTCGACAATACCGACCGAGCGCGGCGTCCGCCGATAGTACACTAGGCTCATGATTAAGAAACTCCTCCTCCTCGTAACCCTCTGCGCGGCCATGGGGCTCGCCGCAGATCGCGTCTTCGAAATGCGCACCTATACCTGCCTCCCGGGCAAGCTCGAGACGCTCAAGACGCGCTTCCGCGACCACACCATCCGTATCTTCGCCAAGCACGGAATGGAGAGCATCGGCTACTGGATTCCGCAGGACGAACGCAAGGACACCACGCTGATCTACATCATCGCCCACAAGAGCCGCGCCGCCGCCACGCAGAACTGGAAGGACTTCGGCAGCGACCCCGAATGGAGGAAGGTGGCCACCGAGTCCGAAGCCAACGGCAAGATCGTGGAAAAGGTAGTCTCGGTGTTCATGGATCCGGCGGACTTCTCGCAGATTAAATAACGTGGACATCGCGCGACAGGCGCACATGCGCCTCCTGGTCGATCAGTTGCAAAAGCTCGAGGCTCGCCTTCGCGAAGGAGGCGGCGCCGTGCGCGCCGAACGGCAGCGCCGCGCCGGCAAGATGACCGCGCGCGAACGCATCGCCAAACTTCTCGACCCCGGAGCCTACTTCCTCGAGACCGGCCTGCTCATCGCCTACGACCGCTACGACGGCCAGGCGCCGGCCGCTGGCGTCGTCACCGGCATCGGCAAGATCGAAGGCCGTCCGTCCGTCGTCGTCGCCAACGACGCCACGGTAAAGGCCGGCGCGTGGTGGCCCGAGACCATCACCAAAATCCTGCGCGCCCAGGAGATCGCGATGCGCAACCGGCTGGCCATCGTCTACCTGGTCGATTCCGCGGGCGTCAACCTCCCCTATCAGGACGGCATCTTCCCCGGCCAGTACGGCGCCGGCCGCATCTTCTATTACAACTCGCTGATGCGCCGCAAGCTACACATCCCGCAGATCGCCGCGGTGATGGGCCCGTGCATCGCCGGCGGCGCCTACCTGCCGGCCCTCAGCGACGTGATCATCATGGTCGAAGGCACCAGTTTCATGGGGCTCGGCGGGCCCAATCTCGTCAAGGGCGCGACGGGCCAGGTCATCGACCAGGAGTCGCTCGGCGGCGCCCGCCTGCACACGGCCATCAGCGGCGTCGCCCACCACATGGCCGCCAACGACGCCGAAGCGCTCCAGCTCATCCGCCAGCGCTTCCGCCAGATGCCTGAGCCCGCGCGTCCCACCGAGGGGAACCCACCCGCCAGGGACGGCGCCGAACTCTACGGCGTTCTCCCCGCGGACCATCGCCTGCCCTACGAAATCGAGGACGTCCTCTTCCGCATCTTCGACGCCGGCGACTACTCCGAATTCCAGCCCGAATTCGCGCCCGAAATGCTATGCGCCACAGCCCGCCTCCGCGGCCGCGCCGTTTCCATCGTCGCCAACCGCCGCGGCTTTCTGAAGACCGAAGCCGGCAAGCGGATCGGCGGCATCATCTACACCGAGTCCGCACGCAAGGTCGCATACTTCGTCGAAACCAGCGAGCGGCTCGGCCAGCCGCTGATCTACCTCCAGGACGTTTCCGGCTTCATGGTCGGCCCCGAGGCGGAGCGGCAGGGTATCATCCGCGCCGGCGCCGAGATGGTCGAAACCATGTCCTGTGCCACGGTTCCCAAGATCGTGCTTACTCTGAACCACGCCAGCGGCGCCGGCTATTACGCGATGGCCGGCCAGGGCTTCGACCCGAACTTTACCTTTAGTTGGCCCACCGCGCGCATCGGCGTCATGGAGGGAGAATCGGCTGTCGTCGCGCTGTACTCCGCGGAGTTGGAGAAACACCGCGGCGGCCCGCTGCCGGAGGAGATCCAGGAGGCCGTCGAACGCACCCGCGCCGACTACGAGCGCTGGCTCGACGCCCGCTATGCCGCCGCCCGCGGCCATTGCGACGCCGTCATCGACCCGCTCGACTCGCGCATGACGCTCAGCTATGCCCTGGAGGCGTGCGCCTCCAACGGAGTCCACGCATGATCCGGATCGCCAATGGCCAAGGCTTCTGGGGCGACTGGTTGGAAGCGCCAGTCCGCCTCGTCGAGCAAGGCCCCATCGACTATCTCGCGCTCGACTACCTCGCTGAGATCACCATGTCGATCCTGCAAAAACAAAGGCAGGCCGACCCCCATCTCGGCTATGCGCGCGACTTCCCTCCCCTGATCGCGCGCGTCGCCCGCCAGATCCGCGAGCGCCGGATCAAGGTGATCGCGAATGCCGGCGGTGTCAACCCGGCAGCTTGCGCGCGCGAAGTGATGCGACTCGCTCCCGGCCTCAAAGTTGCCGTGGTGCTCGGCGACGACGTCTTCGGCCGCCTCGACGAATTCCTCGCCAAGGGCTATGAAATGCGCGACATGGACACCGGCGAGCCTATCGCGTCCATCCGCGATCGCATCCAAAGCGCCAACGCCTACATCGGCGCATTCCCGCTGGCCGAAGCCCTCGCCACCGGCGCCGATGTCGTGATTGCGGGCCGTTCCACCGACACCGCGCTCACCCTGGCGCCGATGATTCACAGCTACGGCTGGAAGCCGGACGAGTACGACAAGCTTGCCGCGGGGACGATCGCCGGCCATATCATCGAGTGCGGCGCGCAGTGCACTGGCGGCAATTGCCAGGTCGATTGGCAGAGCATCCCCGACATGGCGAATATCGGCTACCCGATTATCGAGGCGGATTCCGACGGGACGTTCAGCGTGACGAAGCACGGCGCCGCCGGCGGACGCGTCTCCAGCCACACGGTCAAGGAACAGCTTCTGTACGAGCTCGGTGACCCGCGGAATTACATCACACCCGACTGCGTCGCCGACTTCACGAGCATCCGTCTCGAAGACGCCGGACCAGACCGTGTGCGCGTCACCGGTATCCGCGGCGGCCCGCGCCCGCCCTCGTTGAAGCTGTCGATCGCATATGCCAACGGGTGGAAGGCCATTGGCACGCTGGTCTATTCGTGGCCGCAGGCCAGGGGGAAGGCGCGCGCTGCGGACGCGATCGTGCGCGCTCGCCTGGCGCAGCTCGGCCTCGCGTTCGACGAGATCTACACCGAGTTTTTCGGCGTCGACGCCTGCCTCGGCCCCGCCGCCCCGCCCAATGCCGACCCGCCCGAGGTGCAGCTCCGTATCGGGGTCCGCAGCGCCGATCGGAAGGCGGTCGACCGGTTCACGCGCGAACTGATTCCGCTCGTCCTGAACGGCCCTCCGGGCGCGACGGGTTTCGGCGAAGGCCGGCCCCCGGTGCGCGAGATCGTCGCCTACTGGTCGGCCCTGATCCCCAGGGAAGAGATCGCAACGCGGGTCGAAGTCGTCGAGTGAGTGGACCGTATTGTTAGCACCGGGGGCACGATGCCGGATCCCCTCATAGTTTGTCCATGGCGCGTTTCATTCTGCGGATGGCCTTTTCGTCACGCTGGTAGAATCTCCATTGCTTGACGCGCTTCCCGCGGATCAGGCCCGCGGAGACCAGCCCATTCAGGTGCTCGCCGGCGGCCGGCTGACTGACTTTCAGTTTGCGGGCGATCAGCAGCCTACAGCCGCCATCCTTCACCATGCCATCCACCTGCGCCGGGAAGTGCCGGCGCGGCCGCTTCAGCCAATCCCAGAATCCGCAACCTGCAATGCTTAAGATGAACTGAACTTGGAGGGCGCCATGAGCGCAGCCGAATTCCTGGAGATCGATAGCACCCCAGGTCTATCAGGTATTAGGTTCCCTTCTCCGAAGAACATCAGCCAAAAGTCGGTTGTTGTAGCCCGCCCCCCCGAACGCGTTCAAGCGTTAACCGGGAGTCGCGCTCTTGCGCGGCGCCGCCTGGGACTATCATGTTGAGGAGGCCGGAAGGAGGAAGCGATGATCAATCGGCATCTCATCGGCGCTATCGTTTGCAGCGCGGCCGCGTTCGGGCAGATTCCACCCGACGCGGAGATTCGCAAGATTCTGGCGGAGCGGGTCGGGTCGGAAACCCTCGGTGTCTCCATCGTGGTGGGCGTGATCGACGCCAACGGCCGCAGGGTGGTCGCGTATGGGAGCCTGGCGAGGAACGATCCGCGGCGGCCCGGCGGCAATACGGTCTTCGAGATTGGGTCGATGACGAAAGTGTTCACGTCCCTGCTGCTCATGGACATGACGCGCCGCGGCGAGGTCGCCTTGACCGATCCGGTTGCGAAGTTCCTCCCCGACGGCGTCAAGGTGCCCGAGCGCAACGGCCGCAAGATCACACTCGCGGATCTCTCCACGCAGAGCTCGGGGCTGCCGCGCATGCCGGACAATTTCAACCCGAAGGACGCTGGCAATCCCTACGCCGACTACTCCGTGCAGCAGATGTACGAATTCCTCGGGCGCCACCAGCTCACACGCGATATCGGCGCGCAGTACGAGTATTCGAATCTCGGGGTGGGGCTGCTGGGGCATGCGCTTTCACTGCGGGCCGGAATGAGCTACGAAGCGCTGGTGCGCGCGCGCATCTGCGACCCGCTGGAGATGGCCGACACGCGCGTCACTTTGACGCCCGGTATGAAGGGGCGGCTCGCCATCGGGCACACGGCGACTGCCAATCCCACCGCAAACTGGGACATTCCCACACTGGCGGGCGCGGGCGCGCTGCGGTCCACCGCCAACGACATGCTCACCTTCCTGGCGGCCAATCTCGGCTATCTCAAATCGCCGCTGTCGCAAGCCATGGCCGACGAGGTCTCCATCCGAAAGCCGGCTGGAGCGGGCATGGAGATTGCATACGGCTGGCACGTGCAAACCAAAGATGGGAGCTCCATCGTCTGGCATAACGGAGGCACGGGCGGCTACCGCAGTTACATGGGGTACGATCCCAAGGCGCGCGCGGGAGTGGTGGTGCTTTCGAACATCTCGACCGCGGCGGGGCAGGACGATATCGGCCGGCATCTGCTGAACACGAGTTATCCGTTGCTGAAGGAGGCGCCGCCCAAACTGCACACCGAGATTAAGGTCGACCCTAAGATCTTCGACCGCTACGTGGGAAATTATCAGCTCGACCGGTATGTCCTGCTGAGCATGTCGCGCGACGGCGACCGCTTTTACACGCAGCTCACGGGACAGCCGAAATTCGAGGTGTTCGCCGAGGGCGAGCGAAACTTCTTTCTCAAGGCGGTCGATGCGCAGCTTGCATTCGATGTCGATAGCGAAGGCGCCGTCAAGCAAGCGACCTTACACCAGAATGGAAGGGACACCGTGGCGAAGCGCCTGAACGCGGGGGAGACCGAGCGCGCGCAGGCCGAAATCGAGGCGCACAAGGCGGAGTTAGCCAAGCGGATGCAGGCGCAGACGCCATCGCCGGGGACGGAAGCGGCGCTGCGGCGGTCGATCGCTGAAATACAAAAAGGGGAGCCGAACTACGACATGATGAGCCCGGCGCTCGCCGACCTCACGCGCCAGCAGCTACCGACGTTGAAAAGCATGTTCGCACAGTTCGGCGCATTGCAATCGCTGACGTTCAAGAGCGTGGCCCCGGGCGGCCTCGACATCTATGAGGGCGCGTTCGAGCATGCGAAGGTCGAATTTCGGATCGCACTCGACGGAGCCGGCAAGACCGCCGGAATCGGTCTCCGGCCGCTGTAGGCTGGCCGGCGTCACGGCCGCCCGTTGCCTTCACGGCCGGAGGGTGTGGCCTGTTGAGGAGGCTCGCAAGTCCGCCCAGCGTCATCGCCGCAACATGTGCTGGAGCGCAATGGTCAAGGCCAAGCCGCCCATGGCTTTCACGACCTGCGGGTGCTGCGCGTAAAAACTGCTGACCTGGTCAATCACCGAGGGGTTCTGTTTCTCCGCGTGCGAGGCGATCTCCTGCACGTCCCGTGGGGAGATTTGGTTGGCCTGCTGCGGCGTCACTTCGGCCCGGCCGCCGAGCAGTCCCGCGAGTCCGCCCGGCAGGCCCGCCATTGCGCCGGGACCGATGGCGCCGAGGAGCCGATTCAACAAGCCCGCCCGCTGATCCGGGTTCGACTGGTTGAACAGGTTCGAGACCATATCTGGAAACGCCGGCGTGCGGTCCGACCGGAACGCCTGCGAGAGTCCGTCCGCCACCACCTCCGGCGGGGCATGCTCCACAGCCGCTTGATAATCCTGATGGGGGTTGGCGGGAGCGGCGGATGTCCCGCCGCCCTGTCCCGCGTAACGGTCCGCAAGTCCGGACAATGCATCGAGCCAACTCATGGGATCACCAGTTCCTGGCCGGGCTGGATTTTGTTCGGGTCGCTGAGCTTGTCGCGATTGGCTTCGAAGATCTTCATGTAGTCGTTGGCATTGCCGTAGACTTCCTTGCTGATCTTCGAGAGCGAGTCGCCCGATTTGACCGTGTACCGCCGCCCCGCGCCGCCCCCGACTCCGGCTCCCATGGCGCGCGGCGCCTGCTGCTGCTGTGGCTGCTGCTGCGGGGCCAGACTTTCATTGATCGAGATATCGGCGGTGAGATCGGCATAGCTCGGATCGACCATTTTGATCTGGTCCCAGACGCGATTCTTGGCTTCCTGCGATGGAGCCTCCGCACGCATGAACAGCTTGTCGCCCTCCATGTTCAAATTCTGCAGATGCGCCCCGTGCTGGCCCATCGCGTTGATGACGGACTGGTACTTCTGCTTCAGTTGCTCGAACCGTTGATCATTTGCCATGCCTCTTCGAGCAGCACAGCGCGGGCCAATGGCCGGGTCTTAACGGGCGGGCGGGGCGGGCAGCATATTACGAATGGCCGCGATTTTCCAGCCATCCGGTTTGCGCGCGCAGATAATCGAAGTCCACATGCGGCGTGTATCGCCCGCGTTGGTTCCGGTGATCTCGTAGCGCCCGTCGGCAATCGCGACGTCCGGGGACAGGAAGCGAACCGTCTCGACGGCGATCGTCCGTTTGCCGCCGGTGGCTTCCGAACTCGCGAGCGTGCCTTTGACGACTTCCTCGCGGCCTTTCCGCCACTGGCCGGAGGAAACGAGCTGATCGCTGTCGCTGGTGAAGAGCGACTCCACCGCCTTCGGATCGCGTCGATCGCGCGCGTCCACATAGCGTTTGACGACGTCGCGCACCGCGGCTTCATCGGCGGGCTTTTGGGCATAGAGCGGGGCGAGCGAGAGGAGCGAAATGACGGCCAGCAAGCGCATAGGACTATGATAGTGGCAAGGACGCCATGAAAGTTCCCCTCTCCCGGATTGCCCACACCCGCTCGGGCGACAAAGGCGACACGTGTAATATCGGCGTGATTGCCAACGATCCCCACCACTACCCCGTGCTGACGCAACAGGTGACCGCGGAGCGGGTGAAGGCCCATTTCGGCGACCGCGTGCTGGGGCCGGTGGAGCGCTTCGAATTGCCGAATCTCGGCGCGTTGAATTTCCTCTTGCACCGCGCCTTGGGGGGCGGCGGCACGGTTTCGCTGCGGACCGACGCGCAAGGCAAGACGTTCGGCGCGGCGCTGCTCTCGCTCGAGGTTGAGATATAATTCAGGTGACGGCGTGAGCTCCGCACGCCAAGAGCGAGCCTGTGCCTGCCTACGGAGCGCAATCATGCACGATCACCTGGAGCTGGTCCGCAACGGCCGCGTTCTACGCATTGCCCTGAACCGGCCGCAAAAGCGGAATGCCCTGAACGCGGAGTTCTGCCAGACGCTGGGAACCGCCATCGAGGAGGCCGCCGGCGACCCGGCAATCGGCGCGATCCTGCTGACGGGGAACGGTCCCTCGTTCTGCGCCGGGATGGACTTGAGCGAGATCGGCGTCGCCTCCACCGACCGGATTGACCACGCGCAAGAGCAGCTCTTTACGATCGGCGCGCGCCTGTCGAAGCCTCTGATCGCGGCGGTGGACGGGCCGGCGCTCGGCGGCGGGACCGGTTTGGTCGCCAACTGCCACGTGGTGATCGCGTCGGACAAGGCGACTTTCGGTCTGACGGAGATTCGCCTCGGGTTGTGGCCGTTTCTGGTGTTCCGGGCGGTGGCGGCGGCGGTCGGGGAGCGGCGAGCGGTCGAACTGGCGGTTTCCGGACGGATTTTCGGCGCGCTGGAGGCGGAAAAACTCGGGTTGGTTCATGAAGTTGCGGCGAACCCGGTGGAGCGGGGACTGACGGTGGCGGAGAAGATCGCCGCGCACAGTCCGACGGCGATTAGCAGCGGGATGACGTTTGTGAAGGAGACGCGGGAGCGCAGTTGGAAGGAAACCGGCGAGATCGCGCGCCGGATGCGGCGCGAGATCTTCGAGAGTGAGGACCTGCGCGAGGGAATTCAGGCCTTCCAGGAGAAGCGGTCCCCAAAATGGCCGTCTTTGAGGTGAATGGTGGGCGAGATGTAGTGGGGTATCGCCGGGGGACACAAGATGCTGTGGTGGGGGTCCTTTACTTTTGCCTCCGTCGCGTTTAGTATAGTTACAACTCCCCCGAAACGCTGAGGTATAGGCTTTGCTAAAACTCAAACGCGTAGAAGTACAAGGATTTAAGTCCTTTTGCGAGCGCACCGAGCTCCGATTCAATGGGGAAGGGATCGCGGCGATCGTCGGCCCGAACGGGTGCGGCAAATCGAACATCAGCGACGCCATCAGTTGGGTCCTCGGCGAACAGTCGGCGAAGAGCCTGCGTGGGTCGAGGATGGAGGATGTCATTTTCGCCGGGACGCGGGACCGCAAGCCGCTCGGCATGGCATACGTCACGATGACGCTGGTGGACCCCGAAGTCTACGACGAAGCGCACGCGCACAAGATTCAGCCCGTGGAAGCGAACCAGCCTAAGCGCAGCGGGGAGATCACGATCACCCGCCGCCTGTACCGGTCGGGCGAAAGCGAATACCTCATCGATGGGCACGCGGCGCGCCTGCGCGATATTCAGGAGCTGTTCATGGGCACCGGCTTGGGGCCGGAAAGTTACGCGATCATCGAGCAGGGGCGCATCGGACAGATTCTGAGTTCCAAGCCGCAGGACCGCCGCAACGTGATCGAGGAGGCGGCGGGGATCACCAAGTTCAAAACGCGGAAGCGGCTGGCCGAGGCGAAGCTGGAAGGCGCCAAGCAGAATCTGGCGCGGGTCTACGACATCCTCGAGGAAGTCACGCGGCAGGTCAACTCCCTGAAGCGGCAGGCGGCCAAGGCGAAGCGATACGGCGAATTGAAAGCGGAGCTGGAGGGCCGGCTCCGAGTCGTGCTTTCGGGCAAGTACCGTCTGCTGGAGCGGGACGCGGCCAAGAGCGCCATCGATTTGAACATGGCGGCGGCGGAGCTGAAGTCGTCGGGTGACCAGGTGTCGGAGAAGGAGCAGGCGCACGAGCGGCGGCAGATGGCCTGCTACGAGATCGAATACCAGCTCACGGAGGCGCGGCAGCAGCTCTCGGAAAAGAACGTCGAGGCCGAGCGCACGCGCGGGCGGCTGGCGTCCCAGGTGAAGGAGAGCGGGGCGATCGAGCAACGGATCGCGCAGGCCGAGAAGGAATCGCAGGAGCTCGGTGTCCGGCTGGAGACGCTGGACCAAGAGATCGCCAACCACAAAAAGACGCTGGACGCGCTGGAAGCGCAGACGGCGCAATCGCGCGGCCGCATGATCGAGATCAACCAGCAGCGCGAGGCGTTGCAAGGCAAATTGCGGGAGCGGGAAAGAGCGATCGAGACGGGGCGGCAGTTGATTCTGCGGCTGCTCGGCGAGGCTTCGACGCTGAAGAACCAACTGGCGCAGATCGATGAGTACCTGGCGGGAATCGAGCGCGAGACGGCGCGGTCGACGCGCGAAGAGCAGACCGCGGCCGCGGAGATCGAGCGGCTGGAGACGGCGCGCAAGCAGCTCTCCGAGACACTGGCGCAGCGCCAGTTGGAGCTGGAAACGGTAACGGGCGAGCGGCGGCGCACCGAAGGCGATCTCGGGGAACGGCGGCGCACGGCGGCCGAGCTGCGGCGCGAGATCGACGGCGTGCGCGGCGAGGTGTCGCAGATCCGTGCGCGCAAGGAATCGCTGGAGCAGGTGCTGGCGCATCGCACGTACACTACGGATTCGGTGAAGCGGCTGTTCGCCTCGCTGGAAAAGGGCAAGGCCGCGGACTTGAAGCCGCTGGGCGTACTGGCGGACTACGTGGAAGTCGACCGGCAGTTCGAAAAGCCGGCCGAAGAGTTCCTCCACGAGGAGCTGGAGTACGTCGTCGTCGAGAGCTGGGAGCAGGCGGAGCGCGGGCTCGACTTCATCCGGGCGGAGCTGGACGGGCGCGCGACGTTCCTGGTGCATCCCGAGGATAACGGGAACAGCCACAATCGGCTGCCGGAGCCCGCGATCGGACCGGAGACGGGAATTGCGGCGCGGCTGAGCGAGTCGCTGCGGTTGACGAATGGGTTCAAAGATCGCGCGGTGGATCTGCTGCCGCGGGTGTCCCTGTGCTTCCTGGCGGAGGATCGGGCATCGGCGCAGCGGCTTTCGGTGGCGTATCCGCACCTGTACTTTCTGCTGACCGACGGGGTCTGTTACCACGGGCACACGGTGACCGGCGGGAAGAAGTCGGGCGCGGGTCCTCTGGCGATGAAGCGCGAGGCGCGCGAGCTGAAGGTGAAGTTGGCGGCGCGCGAGGGCGCGTTGCAGGAGATGACGGGTCGGCTGGACGTCATCAGCCAGGAGATCATCGGGCTGGAAGCGGAGCTGGAGCGGCTGCGCGGGTTGCAGCAATCGCGCGAGAAGGACCGGGTGGCGCTCGATCACGACATGCGGAAGCTCGGCGACGATCTGTCACGCGCCAATTCGCGGCTCTCGGTGGCGCGGCTGGAGTTGGAGCGGCTGCGGCGGGACGCGGAGAAATCGGCGGAGCAGCGGGAGCGTAACCGGGCGGCGGTAGAGGAGAAAGAACGGCTGCGCGGCGAGCGCGAAGAAGCGCTGGAGGCGGAGCGGCAGGAGTTGGAGAAACTCGAAGGGCAGGCGGCGACGATCGGCGAGGAGCATGCGGCGACGCGCGCGGAGCTGGCGGGGCTGGACGAGCGGCATCGCGGCGAACGGACCGCGATGGAGCGGCTCGAACACCAGTTCCGTGAGACCACCCACCGGCGCAACTCGATCGCGCCCGAGATCGAGCGGTTGGGCGAATTGCGGTCGCGGCTGCTGGCGGACAATATCGAACTGGACCAGCGGGTGAACGTGCTGGCCGAGGAGATCGCCGGGCTGGAAGGCCGCGTGAACGAGATGGCGGCGCAGGACGCCGGCATGCGCGAAGCCCTGCGCGCGGGCGAGGAAGAGTTGAAGACGCTGCGCGCGGCGGTGCAGGAGTGGCACGAGAAGCGGTCGCAGATCGAGATCGAGCTCGTGCGGAAGCAGGCCGAGCTGAAGTTCCTCGACGAGACCAGCCGCAAGGAGCTGAACTGCGCGGTGGAGGAATTGGGAGGCGGCGACGAACCGGTTCCCGACGCGGACGCGATCGCGGAAGCCGAGCAGCAGTGCAACGAAGTGCGGAGCCGCATCGAGGGTCTGGGCGCGGTCAACGCGGCGGCGATGGAGGAGTTCCAGGAGGCGCAGCAGCGGCACGAGTTCCTCAGCGTGCAGCGGCAGGACCTGATCGATTCGATCCGCGACACGGAGAAGGCGATCCAGGAGATCGACCTGGTGTCGCGTCAGAAGTTCGCGGAGGCGTTCGAAGCGATCAATACGAATTTCCGCGAAATCTTCCAGTCGCTGTTCGGCGGCGGGATGGGCGAGATGCGGCTCACGGACCAGGAGAACCTGAACGACTCGGGGATCGAGATCGTGTGCTCGCCTCCGGGCAAGCGGCTGCAGAACGTCCTGCTGCTCTCGGGCGGCGAGAAGGCGCTGGCGGCGGTGGCGCTGCTGATGGCGATCTTTAAGTACCAGCCGAGTCCGTTCTGCGTGATGGACGAGGTGGACGCGCCGCTCGATGAATCGAACATCGTGCGGCTCACGAAACTCCTGAAGGAGATGTCCGTGCAGACGCAGTTCGTCGTGATCACACACTCGAAGCGCACCATGGAAGCGGCGCAAGCGCTCTACGGCGTGACGATGCAGGAGCCGGGCGTGTCGCGGCTCGTATCGGTGAAGTTCAACTCGGCGGAGGCGGCGGCGTAGGATAGCGGCGCGGATACAGAAGATCACTCCGTTCCTGTGGTTCCGGGCCGAAGAGCGCCGTCATGACGGTGACGGATCGCTTGCAGGAAGGATATCGGCCGGGTTAGCCCCACCACTTTTCGCCGGCGGCCAAGTGCGCTTGGACGACGTCGGGGTTCAGTTCGATACCAATACCAGGCTTGTCGGCGACCTGCACGAAGCCGTCCTTGATATAGGGACCGTCGAGTAATAGCACCTGGTCCATCCAGCCACCCTGTCCGGTGATGGTCTCGCACGCGATGTAATCTCGAATCGACGCGGCCCATTGGCACGTGGCGTACGTGCAGATCTGGCTTCCCGTGTTGTGGTTCGACATGGGCAGGGCGAACACGGCGGCCATATCGGCGATCCGCTTAGTTTCGAGGAAGCCGCCGGCATTGCGCAGGTCGGGATGCAGGATGTCGCAACCCTGGTTGAGGATGAAATCCTTGAAGCCCTCGCGGCGCGCCAGATTTTCGCCGGTGCAGATGGGCACGTGGGAGGCCGCGACGAGGCGCTTCCATGAATCCGAGTACTCGACCGGCAGCGGATCCTCTAACCAGAGGGGTTGGATGGATTCCACCGCCTGCGCGAGTTGGATAGACGTGCGCAGGTCGTATTCCCAGTGGCAGTGCACCATAATGTCGTGATCCCACCCGATGGCTTCGCGGCAGTTCTCGAAGCCCTGGCGGGCCTGGATCAGTTCGCGGGTGGAGAGCTGTTTATTACTCAGGTCGCGGCCCGCATCGTTTTGGGGGTTGGTGCGGGGAAAGCCGAATTTGTGCGCGGTGAACCCGCTGGGGTCAGCGCGGATCTTTTGCGCCCATTCGCGGCAAGAGGCCTTATCGAGCATATTGCGCGGGGTCTCATGATCGTAGACGCGAACGCGGTCGCGGAATCTGCCGCCGAGCAGCGTGCTGGTGGGGACCGACAGGACCTTGCCCGCGAGATCCCACAACGCCATCTCGATGCCGCTGGCGGCGCGGAGGAAGTTGTGCGCGGAGCCATCGGTGCGCGTGCCGGAGAGGTCCTTCGTGCGGACGCCCAACTCGGTGTAGAGGGTGTCAATATCGAGCGGGTCTTTGCCGAGCAGCCACGGCTTGAGGGAGTGGATTTGCTCATTGACACCGACGCCGGGCGAGCCATAGGCCTCGCCGATGCCGTAGAGGCCATCGCCGGTGATGATGCGCACGAAGAGATAGGTGCGTGAGGCGCCCTGCATCGTCATGGTCTGAACGTCGCGGATCTTGACGCGTTTGCGCTCCGCGGCGGCGAGGCGGGCCAGCAACGGAGCGGCGGCCAGGAACTCTCGTCTGGTGAACATGGGGAAAGTATACCGGTGCGGTGCGCCAATGTTGTGCGATGCCCGGTGAGCGATCTCAAAAAGATCGGGCAGCAGCACAATGCGCGATGTCAGGCGTGGCGCGCATGCCAGGAGACTTGCCTTCGACGGTGAGAAACTGGAAGGACTTATGGAAGATCGGCTGTGGCTGTTCTCTTATGGAACACTACGCGAGTTGCAAGTGCAAATGGCGCTTTTCGGTCGCGCGCTGGAAGGACGGGCGGATGTGCTACCGGGATATGCGTTGTCTCCACTGGAGATCACCGACCCCGACGTGATCGTTACCAGCGGCAGCGCATGGCACACCATCGCGCGGCAGACCGGCAATCCGGTTGACACCGTGGCCGGCACGTTGTTCTCGATCACCCCTGCCGAGCTCGCCGCAGCCGATGCGTACGAAGTGAAAGACTGCCAGCGCGTGAGCGTGCGGCTCGGATCGGGGATCGAGGCGTTCGTCTATGTGGACGCGCGCCGTGACCGTTGAGCGGCTCTCACCGGATTCATGGCAGACTGTATGGGCATGGGGGTTTCCGCATGTTCAGGCTCTTTTCGCTCGCAGTCGCTTTGCCGGCGGTCCTGCTCCATGGGCAGACGGCCGATGAATTGATTCAGAAAAACATTCTGGCCAAGGGCGGGATGGACAAGATCAAATCCATCAAGACGCTGCGCATGACGGGCCACCTGCAGCAGGGGAGTTTTTCGGCGCAGACCGGGCGCGACGCCATGGCGCCGGACCTGATCCGCGAGACTTTTACGCTCCAGGGCATGACGGGGATCGAGGCGTACGACGGCACGGCCGGCTGGAAGATCTCGCCTTTCGAAGGGCGCAAGGATCCCGAGCGGCTGGGCGAGGACGAACTGCGGCAACTGGTGGAGGACGGCGACTTTTACGGGCCGCTGGTGGATTACCAGGCGAAGGGCAACAAAGTCGAATATCTTGGGCACGACACGGTGGATGGCGACGACGCGCACAAACTGAAAGTGACACTGAAGAACGGCGATATCGCGTATTACTACCTGGACCCCGAGACATTTCTCGAGATTCGCGTGGAGTACGTGCGCTTCATCCGCGGCGCGGTGCGAGAGGAGTTTCGCGAACCGGGATCGTACAAACTGGCGGGCGGAGTGTACTATCCGTTTTCGGTGGAGATCGGGAGCAAGCAGCGCCCGGGCGACACGGTCAAGATCACGATCGACCGGTTGGAGGTGAATGTCCCCCTGGAGAAAAAGCTCTTCCAGATGCCCGAAGCGGCGAAAGGAGGGCGCTGAGATGCGGGTGATCGCGTGCGTGCTTCTGGCGGCGGGCGCGGCAGCTGCGCAGGCGCCGGTGCGGTACGACTCGGGCACGATCTCCGGACTTCCGGCGCGCAACATCGGATCGGCGGCAATGAGTGGACGCATCGCGGCGGTGGCGGCGGTGGCCGATCGCGGACGGCTGACGGTGTTTGCCGGCGCGGCGGGCGGCGGCGTGTGGAAGTCGGTTAACGGCGGCACGACGTTCAAGCCTGTATTCGATTCGGCAAACGCGCTCTCGATCGGCGCGGTGACGATCGATCCCTCGAACGCGAAAAACGTGTGGGTCGGGACGGGCGAGAGCTGGGTGCGCAACAGCGTCTCGATCGGGGATGGGATCTACAAGTCGACCGATGGCGGGGAGAACTGGAACAACACCGGACTGAAGGACAGCGAACACATCGCCAAGATCGTGGTCGACCCGAAGAATGGCGACACCGTCTGGGCCTGCGCCACGGGGCGGCTGTGGAGCGACAGCGACGAGCGCGGCGTGTATAAGACCACGGACGGCGGGAAGACGTGGCGGAAGGTGTTGGGCGGCGCCAACCGGTCCACCGGGTGCGCGATGATCGCGACGAGCCTGCAGGAGCCGGGCACACTGTATGCGTCGCTGTGGGATTTCCGGCGCCAGGCCTGGACGTTTCGTTCGGGCGGACCCGGCAGCGGCGTGTTCAAGTCCACCGACGGCGGCGAGCACTGGACCGAGTTGACGGATGCCAATGCCAAAGGCCTGCCGGCGAAGCCGTATGGGCGCATTGCACTGGCAGTGGCGCCCTCTAAGCCGCAGGTGGTGTACGCCATGATCGAGTCCGCCAAGAGCGCGCTGTTCCGGTCGGACGACGGCGGAGCTAACTGGACGCGGCTCGACGCCAGCCAGTACATGGTGTGGCGGCCGTTCTATTTCGGCAACCTGATCGTCGATCCGAAGGACCCGGACAAGGTCTTTAAGGTGGACGGACCGTTGCTGCTCAGCGTGGACGGCGGCAAGAGTTTCAGCCCCGTCTCCGGTGGCGCGCACGGGGATTTCCACGATGTCTGGATCGACCCGGCGAATTCGAACACGATCTTTACCGGCGACGACGGCGGACTGTGGCGCAGTCTGGACGGCGGCACGCGCTGGGAGCACGCGCTGAACCTGCCGGTTTCGCAGTTCTACCACGTGAGCGTCGACATGGCCGAGCCGTACCACATCTACGGCGGGCTGCAGGACAACAGTTCGTGGGTAGCGGACTCTTCGTATCCGGGCGGGATTTCGAATTCGCGGTGGGAGAACGTGTTCGGCGGCGACGGCTTCTGGACGTGGGAGGACCCGTCGGACCCGGCCTACATTTACGCCGAGGCGCAGGGCGGCGAGATCGGGCGTGTCAACCGGTTCACCCACGAAACCCGCGCCATCAAGCCCTATCCGCAATATGGCGAGAAAAAGCTGCGATTCAACTGGAACACGCCGATCCAGATGAGCCCCAACGAAAAGGGGACGATCTACATTGGGGCGCAGTTCCTGTTCCGGTCGCGCGATCACGGGCAGTCGTGGGAGCGCATTTCGCCGGACCTGACGACCAACAATCCCGAGAAGCAGAAGCAGGAAGAGTCGGGCGGGGTTACGGTGGATAACTCGTCGGCGGAGATGAATAACAGCATTTACGCGATCGCGGAATCGCCGCGCAACGGGCAAGTGATTTGGGCCGGGACCGACGACGGCAACGTGCAACTGACGCGCAACAGCGGGAAGACCTGGACGAATGTGGGCCTGAATATTGCGGGGCGCGGGCAGGATCCTTGGGTGTCGTGGGTGGAGGCGGGGCGGTTCGCGGACGGCACGGCTTACGTCACGCTCGACCGTCACATGACCGGCGATATGCAGCCACACGTCTTTCGCACCACGGATTTCGGCAGGACGTGGACGGCGCTGCCGGCGGAGACTAGCGGCGTGCGCGGGTATGCGCACGTCATCAAGGAAGACCCCGTGAATGCCAGCCTGCTGTTCCTGGGCACGGAATTCGGGCTGTGGATCAGCAACGACGGCGGGCTGCGATGGGCGCAGTACATGGGCAGCGGTTTCCCCTCGGTGGCGGTGCGCGATATGGTGGTGCACCCACGCACCCATGATCTGGTGGTGGCGACGCACGGGCGCGGCATCTGGATCCTCGACGACATCTCGCCGCTGCGGGCATTGACGCCGGAGAAGCTGAGTGAAGACGCGGGCTTCCTGCCCGTGCCGGCGGCGGCGCAATGGATGGAGGTCTCGGGCGGATGGGCGGAGGGCGATGGCACGTTCACGGGTCCGAGCCGGCCGATCGAGGTTTCTCTGCCCTACTATCAGCGGTCGCGGCACATTTACGGCGATCTCAAGATCGAGATCTTCGACGCGCAGGGGAAGCTGGTGGACACGGTCGCCACGAGCAAGCATCGCGGAGTGAATCGGACGACGTGGTCGATGCATTTGAAGCCGCCGCTCGTGCCGCCGGCGGCGACGGCGGCTTTCAGCGCCGCGATCGGACCTCGGGTGCTGCCAGGCGTATACACCGTCAAGATGACGCGCGGCGACAAGGCGTACACGACGCAGGTGAATGTGGCGCTCGACCCGCGGGCGCAGTTCACGGTGGAAGACCGGCGGGCTCAGTTCGAGCTGGTGAACCGGCTGGCCGGGCTTCTCAATCACATGAGCTGGGCGGTGGACGCGATTCTCGCGGTGCGCGACGCCGCCGCCGAGAAAAAGCTGACGGAATTCGCCGCAGCGGTCGATCGGATCCGGTCGAAGATCGTGGCGACGAAGGAAGGGGGCGCCATTACGGGCGAGGAACGTCTGCGCGAGTTCGCCACGGCGCTGTACGGGGACGTGAATGGATATGAGGGCCGCCCGACGAACTCGCAGGTGGCGCGGGCGGACGCTCTCGCGCGCGAACTCGACGATGTGATCCGGGAGTTTCAGACGCTCGTGTCGAAGAGCGGGAGTGGGATCGCCGTGATCAAAGAAGAGGAGTGGAAGAAGGGCCGGGAATAGGCGCTTCACCGTAAATACGGAATTAAGATCAGTAGACCCGAAGATGGTAATATCTCAGCGTGCAGGCCATCTGAGGGCGATGATATCGAAGAGATCCTGGGCCATGTCGTCGCCGCCATCCAGTATTTGACCAGCGCCGGGCAGGAAGTAGGCGCATCCGGGCGGCGTCCGGCCACCGCACGCAAACATTTCCAACCCTCGCCGCCCCTCCCGCGTCCAAGCATCGGATGAAACGGAGAAAATAGTGGGGGCAAGCCTGACCCTAACCCATCCCATGTCATCCGTGGAATATGCCACTGAGGCCGACCTGCTGGCCGCGTGCCAGCGGCAGGATCTGCGCGCCTTCGAGCAGCTCTACGAGAGTCATGGGGCGCGGTTGAAGTCGGTGGCATACCACATCGTCGGTAACCGGGAGGACGCGGAGGACGCGGTCCAGGAGACGTTCGTCAAGGTGTTCCGCGCCATTCACGGCTTCCAGGGACAGTCGGGAATCGGAACCTGGCTGTGCCGGATCCTCATCAACGTCTGCTATGACGTGACTCGCAAGCGCCGGCGGGAGGCCGATCCCGAGGAGCATGCGATCGAGAGCCGGCCGGCGCCGGGCCGTCATCCGGCGCTCAAGGTGGCGTTGCAGACGGCGCTGCGGCGCATTCATCCGAAACACCGGATGGTGTTTTTGTTGTTCGAGGTGGAAGGCTTGCGGCATTCGGAAATCGCGACGATCCTGGAAATCCCCGAAGGGACTTCCAAAGCCTGGCTGTTCGAAGCCAAGAAGGAGCTCAAACGTATGTTGACGGAGAGGCGGCCATGATCTTCCAATGCGCCGATCTCGACCGCGCGCTACAGTATCCAGAACTCATGCCCGACGCGCGCGCCCATGCCGAAACCTGCGAGCCGTGCCGGCGCCAACTGTACCTTTGGGAGGAGATTTCGCGCCTCGCGCCGCAGCTTCACGAGGATTGGGAGAGCCCCGGCCTTTGGGCCGAGATCCAGGCCGGTCTCGCGGCGACAGCGCCGCGCCGTAGAGTTACGCCGATCTGGCGTTGGACGCTCGCCGCGGCCGCCGTGGCGCTGCTGGCGGCCGTGCTGGCGCGCCCGTGGCATCGCGAGAGTCGCGATTTCCTGACCGACGACGCCTTGCAGCAGGTGCAACAGGCGGAGGCCGCCTATGCGCGCTCCATCGAGAAGCTCTCGATCGTGGCCGCGCCCGGCATGGAGCAATCGCCATCGCCGCTGGCCGGCGTATACCGTGAGAAACTGCTCGTTCTCGACTCGGAGATAGCCGAGTTGAAGGGGGCCGTGGAAGGCAACCGATACAACATTTACCTGCAGACGCAGTTGGCTTCGGTCTATCGGGAGAAGCAGAAAACCTTACAGGAATGGGTGGAATATGCGAAGCGCGATTCATCTCCTCATCATTAGCGGGTGCGCCTTCACGGCGTTGGCGCGCGAAGAATCCAAACGCGACTTTTCGAAGACGGTAGCGGTCCCCGCGGGGCGGACGCTGCGCGTCGAGAACCGGAACGGCCGGGTCAGCATTCGCACGCACGCGCGGCCCGAAGCGCAGATTCAGGCGTCGATCCGGTGCACGGCGCCCAGCGCCGACGAGGCGCGCCGCTGCGTCGATGCGATCCAGATCTTGGTGGACGAGGGTTCCCCGGCAGTCCGCACGGTTTATCCCAACAACTGGCGGGGCAACTTTTCCTATAGCG
This sequence comes from uncultured Solibacteraceae bacterium, assembly GCA_964608645.1. Taxonomy (GTDB): domain Bacteria; phylum Acidobacteriota; class Terriglobia; order Bryobacterales; family Bryobacteraceae; genus CAZSQK01. Next base: position 52,085 of record CAZSQK010000031.1, read on the forward strand.
TCGATTATGACATTACGATGCCGCAGAACGCGCCCCTCGACCTGCACAATCGCTTCGGCAACACCGATGTCGCCAATCTTCATGCCGCCGCCATCATCAATAGCGGCAACGGCTCGGTGACCTTCCTCTCCGGCACCGGCCGGCAACGCATCGAGAACAGCTTCGGCAATGTCGAGGTCCGCAACAACGACGGCGACGTGACGGTGAACAACGCCAACGGCTCGGTCATCGCGGCGGAGATCACCGGCGCGGTCGAGGTCTCGAACCGGTTCGGCAACATTCGCGTCGTCAATCCGGGCCGGGGCCTTACGGTCCACAGCAACAACTGCACGATCGACGCGGAGAACGCGGGCGGCCCCATCGCAATCACTAACAGCTTCGGACGCGTGACGGTGAACGGGACGAAAGGCGATTTGTCGGTGCAGAACCAGAATGGCGAGATCGTCGCCAATGGCATCGGTGGAATCGCCGATCTGCATACGACCTTCGCGTCGATCTACTTTTCCCGAATCGGAAGGACGTTAACGATCCGCGCCCAGAACTCGGCCATCCGCGGCGACACCGTGAACGAATCGGCGGTCGTGGAGACGACCTTCGGCAGTGTGGATCTGCGCAACGTTAAGGGAGGCGCGCGCGCCGTCACGGGAAACAGTCCCATCAAGCTGAGCGCGATCGGCGGCGAAGTATACGCCAAGGCGACGTTCGCCGGCGTGGCCGTATCGGACGCCGCCGGCCCGATCACCGTCGAGAATCAGAACGGCTCAGTGACGGTGGATGCGAAGGGTGGCGCGGGCTGTAAGCCAATCTCGCTGCGTACGACGTTCGGCCCCATTCGTGTGACGATTCCGCGAGGAACCGGCTATAACCTTTCCGCTAGGACCTCCTTCGGACGCATCCACACGGACCCCGGCGCAGCGATCACGGTGAGCGGCGATATCTCGCAGGACACGCTCAACGGGAAGATCGGCGGCGGCGGATGCGACCTCCGCCTGATGGGTCAAAACAGCAACGTGGACATCCTGAGCCGGTAAACGCCGCGGGCAAGCGATCGATGCGACAAGGTGTTCACTGCGCCTTGCGCTGTGACTAGCCGATCAGTTCGCGCACGGCTGGCAGCAGACTTTCGGCCTGAATGGGTTTCAAAAACGTCGCCTGCGCGCCGAGGACGCCGGCGGCCTTCAGAAAGTCGCCTCCAAAGGCGCCCGACATCGCGATGATGCGGACATCGGGAAAGCGCTCGCGCAAGGCCTTGACGGTTTCGAGACCTTCCCGCTGCGGCATGACGAGGTCGGTGATGACAAGGTGCACGGTATTGTGTTCCACGGTCCACAGCCCCGCATCGCCGTCGGGCGCCGTGAGGACTTCGTAGCCGGCTTGCGTCAGGATCTGCGAGAGAATGCTACGAATGGCGGCGTCGTCGTCGATGACGAGAACGCGCCGCCGCACGGCTCCGTCGCTTAACATGCCCCGGACCTTGGCCGACAGGTCCGCCGGAGCGAAGGGCTTCGGCAAGTAGTCGACGCCGGCATCGAGAACGCCTTCACGGCCGATCACGTCGGCGGTATAGCCGGACGTGTATAGGACTTTCAAAGCCGGACGCGCGGTCTGGAGGTGGAGCGCCAGTTCCCGGCCGGTCATCCCCGGCATGATCACGTCGGTCAACAGAAGGTCGATGCGCTCGGGAAACGACTCGGCCACGGAAATCGCCTCGGGACCATTCGCCGCTTCCAGCAGGCGGTAGCCATTTTTCTTGAGGATGCCAGTCGCAAGCCTGCGCACGTCCGCCTGATCCTCCACAACGAGGATGGTCTCGTGGCCGCGGACGTCGATGCTTGCCGGTTTGACGGCGTTGCCAGGCCTCTGAGCGCCATCCTGAATCCGAGGCAGGTAAATACGGAACGTGGCGCCGTGGCCGGGTTGGCTAGAGACTCGGATGAAGCCTCCGCTCTGTTCCACGATGCCGTACACGGTCGCCAGGCCGAGACCGGTCCCGACCCCTAGGGGTTTGGTCGTGAAAAACGGCTCGAAGATCTTCTGGATGGTCTCCTGAGACATGCCGACGCCGGTATCGCTCAGGGTGAGAACGGCGTAGGCGCCCGGTTTTACGTCCTGCGCCGAGGGCTCCGGCAAGTCGATGTGGGCATTGGTTGTGCTGACAATGATTTTCCCGCCGTGCGGCATCGCGTCGCGCGCATTGACGCCGAGATTCATCAGCACCTGATGGATTTGGCCGCGGTCCGCCAGGACTGCGCCCAACTCCGGATCGAGGTCCGTAACGACTTCGATGTCTTCCCCGATGAGCCTTCGCGCAAGGCGGCAGTATTCCTCGACCACCTCGTTCAGCACCAGGGGACGCGGCTCCACGATTTGCTTGCGGCTGAATGCCAGCAATTGCTGTGTCAGCACCGCCGCCCGGTCGCCGGCGGCGCGGATCTCGTCCAGTTCTTCGCGCAGAGGGTCATCCGGACCGAGGGCGTCCAGCAGCATGTCGCAATAGCCGTTAATCACGGTGAGGTGATTATTGAAGTCGTGCGCGACGCCACCTGCCAACCGGCCGACGCTTTCCATTTTTTGCGCCTGGCCGAGCCGCTGCTCCAGACGGGACCGCTCCTCTTCCGCGCGTCTTCGTTCCGTCATATCGCGGAAGAACACCAGCGCGGCGGGCTGGCCATCGTAGGAAATTGGGCTGGCCGAAACTTCGACGGGAAACGCCTGTCCGTCGACTCGCAGGTAACGATGTTCCGCCGGTCCCGCGATCCGGCCAGACAGAACCCTGGCCTCGCGCTGGCGGACGGTTGCCCGGTCCGCGGGGTGAATGCGATCCAATACGGCGCAACCGAGCAGGTGCGCCGCCGACGCGACGCCGAACAGATTGGCGGCGGCTGCGTTCGCATAGAGGATGCGAAGACCCGCGACCACCAGGATCCCTTCGGGAGCGTGTTCCACGACCTGCCGGAACCGCTCCTCGCTCTGCCGGAGCTCCTCCTTGGCCAGAACCCTCGCCGTAATATCCTCGACGACGCCCAACAGATGCAGAGGCTCGCCCGTGGCCGAATGCAGCAAAGACGCGGTGACCGCAACCCAAATGACGGCGCCGTCCTTGCGGACATAGCGTTTCTCCCAGGTGGCCGTCTGCCGCTCTCCACTGAGAATGGAAGGAACGTAAACGGAGTCGATTTCCCGATCCTCGGGATGGGTGAGGTCGGAAAACGTGAGATGGAGCAATTCTTCGCGCAGGAACCCCGTGATTTCGCAGTACCGTTGGTTGACGCGCAGGAATTTACCTTGCGGCGACACCTGGTTCATGCCGACGGCGGCCTGTTCGAAGGCGGCCCGGAATCGCGACTCGCTGGTTTGCAGAGCGTCGATGACGCGCCGCAGTTCGTCGTCCATGACCTTTCGCTCGGCGTCATATCGCTCAGCCGCCTCGCGCCGCTCGAGCTCGCTTTCATAGCGGGCGCGGTACGAATGGACTTCGCGGCGGCGCCACAGGACGAATACTCCGGCGCCTGCAACGCAGATGAGCGAAATGGCCAGCGCCCCCATCAACGCGGAGCGCCACCGCATCGGCGCCAGAACTTCTTCCGCGTCGACTTTGGCAACCAGGCGCCAGGGCGTGCCGGGAACCGATTGGACAGCGGCGAAGACCGGCGCACCCCGATAGTCATTCGCTTCGAGGGTGCCCTCCTCGCCGATCGCGGCGCGGACCGCCGCCACATCGGTCCGAGACGCCGGCAGGCGGAGGTTGGACAGGTTGTCGTGTTTGCGCAGGGGGCTGAGGAAGACGATTCCGGCGCCGTCCTGCCGCACCAGGAGCGATTCGGCGCTGCCCGTCGGAATCGGCCATCGTTGCAGGACCGGGAAGAGGTAATCCTGCGGGTCGAGCCCCGCCAGCAAGGCGCCAAAGGGAGGCGCCCCGGCCTCCAGACGGAGGGGCACGTTCAACCCTAGATGGACCGGTGCGCCGGCTTCATCCAGATGAAAGTCGGTCAGGATCACGTCGCCTATGGCGGCGGTGCGAGTTGCCAGGTCCCGCATATGGTCGTTGCTGCCGAACTGGCGGCCGCGGGTCATCACCACGTGGCCGCTGGTATCCGTGAGGGTGACACCGGCATAGTGAAGTTCGCGGCAAAGAGCGTCCATCCAATTGGCCAGATAGGCGCGCTCGGCGGGGTCGCTCCGGCCGGAGACGAGCCGTTGAACTCCCGCCAGTGTCAGGCGGCTGTTGAGAATGATGCGCGCCTCGCCCACTTTCTCGCTGCGCCATGCCGCGATCTGCTTGACCTTCATGTCGGCGATGGCGACCAGTTGATTGTGGACTTCGTGCTCGATCGCCTCCTTCTCGGCGACGTGGTAGCGGTAGGCCAAACCGGCGATGGCGGTCGCGAGAACGAGGAACAGGACCAGGAGCGGGTACGGAGCTTTCGCGGTCGGCGGCGTCATGTCGGTGTGACGCAGAATAACAGGAATACAGATCCTGTTCTACCGGCGAAGGATCATATCAAAGGTAAACAGGGCATGGCTACTCTTTTTCGAGCGCCTTCAGCCGAGACTCCATCCGCTTCGCCTCGACGTCGCGTTTTAGCTTGTGGAGCAAGGCCGCGTAGTTTCGCAGAGTATAAGTGAGCATTTTGGTGTCCGTCAGTTTCTCGGCGAGCAGCATGGCCTGCTTGTACTGCCGTTCGGCGGCGCCGTTCTGCTCCTTGCCTTCGAGCACCTGGGCGAGATTATTGAGACTGCCGACGAGAGTGGTCTGCCGGAGCGCGAGCGACCGCCGGTAGAGCGGCTCGGCGTCGTCGAATTTGTCCTGGGACGCCAGCACTACGGCCAGGTTATCGAGCGTGGTCGCCAGGTCGGGATTATTGCCGCCCATCGCAGCTTCCCAGATGGCCAGGGACCGGCGATAGAGCGGTTCCGCGTCGGCATAGCGTTTCTCGATGTAGTACAACATGGCCAGCCGGTCGAGACGGGGCGCGATGTTGAGGCTGCGCGGTCCTTCGACGCGTTCTTCGATGGAGAGGGCGCGGCGCAGCGGCGCTTCCGCGGGGGCGAAGTTCTTCTGCTCGATAAAGACGTTCGCCAGAGAATCCAGCAGCGGGACGAGCGACGGATCCTCCGGCCCGATGCGCTTCTGCGAGATATCGATGGCTCGCCGCAAGTTGGGCTCGGCGAGGGCGAAGCGTTTCTGCGAGGTGTAGAAGGCGGCGAGGTCCGCATGATCCTTGGCAAGATCGGGATCGTCCGTGCCTTTGGCGTTGATGCGAATCGACACGATGCGGAGGTGTTGCTTTTCGGCGTCCGGGATGCGTCCGATGCCGGCGTACAATCCGGCGAGCAATTTGAGATCCGGGATCAGCTCGACGGATTGCGCGCCCACCGTTTTCTCTTTGATCTGGAGAGAGCGGAGATACAGCTTCTCGGCGTCGGCGGCGCGACCCTCCGCCCGGTAAAGCGCGGCCAACTCCTCAATTGCGGGCGTCAGCGCGGCATCGTCCGGGCCGAACTCCTTTTCGCGGCCTTCCAGCACGCGCACCAGCAACGGCTCGGCCTCGGCATACTTTCCCTGCGCGGCCAGCGCGGCGGCCTGCGTGCGAACCTCGTCCTGCGGGAATGCGGGCAGCACGAGGGCGCAAAGACAAAGCACGATCGCACCCGAATACCGGGAGCGGCGCGGCAACGGCGCGAATTCCTGGCATTGAGGCGTTTTGGCTAAGCGCATTTCAGATTTTCGCTTTCGGGCACTTCTCCCGTATCCAGTCTACGAAGTTTTCGGGCGCTGCCATCGTGGAGAGCCGGCTTTGCCGGACGAGAGCCCAATCGGCAAAGCGGGGCTCCTGCTTGATCTCGGCCAGGGTCACGGGGGGGTCGATGTGGCCAGCGAATTCCAAATCGACGATGGCGGATTTGGCGTTCTTCGGATCGTCCCGCGGCTCCGAACGGACGGTGGCCAGGCCCACGATGGCGGAGACGCCACCGCTGTGATAGAGGAAGACGCGGTCTCCGGGGCGCATCGAACGGATCGCTTTGACAGCCTGAGCGTTGGTGACTCCGTCCCAGGTCGTGCGCTTGTCCCGTTCCAGGTCGTCGATCGAGTAGACCCCAGGCTCGGTCTTCGCTAGAAAGTAGCTCATCCGTATTAATGTATCCGCTTGCGGGGGACGGCTGGTAAACTGTGTGCTTGCATGCCGCTCGAAATCAGCCATAAAGACATGGCGCCGGGGACCGTCGTGGTCACGCTGGTGGGAAAACTGATGCTCGGCTCGGACGGCGCCGACATCCCGCGCATGGTGGAGGGTTTCCTCCGCGACGGGAAGAAGACGATCGTCTTCGATCTTTCGGGCGTCACGGTCATCGACAGCACGGGAATCGGACGTTTCATCGCGAGCTACAACAAGATCGCGGCAGCCGGCGGCGAAATGCGGATGGCCGGAGCGACGGGGCACTTGTTCCAATCGTTCCATGTCAGCCTGCTCGACCAGGTGTTTCCTTTTTTCCCGACGGCGGAAGAGGCGGTCAAAGGGTAACGGCCGCCGATGCCCCACCCAGGTGCGTGAAATCCCCCGCGCCGGTTTTGCACAATCTGTAGATAAATAAGATAATCGGGTATGGATATCTACGTGCAGAGGGATGCGCCGAACCAGCACGCGCGGTCCAGGAGGACACGCATGGATAATGAAACACTGACAATCGTCGACAATCGGACGAACCAAACTTATACGATCCCGATTTCCCGCGGCGCCATCCGTGCGATGGATCTGCGACAGATCAAGACGGGCCCGGAAGACTTCGGCCTGATGACCTACGACCCGGCATTCATGAACACGGCGTCCTGCCAGAGCGCCGTGACGTACCTTGACGGCGATAAGGGCGTCCTGCGCTATCGCGGCTACCCGATCGAGCAACTGGCGGAGAATTGCACGTTCCTCGAGGTGGCCTATCTGCTTCTCAACGGCGAATTGCCGACTGCGCCGGAACTCGACGCCTGGTGCGCCGAAATCCAGCGCCACGCCATGGTTCACGAAAACGTGAAGAAGTTCATGGACGGCTTCCATCATGACGCGCACCCGATGGGGATGCTGATGAGCACGGTGGCGGCGCTCTCCACGTTCTATCCCGATGCCCGGAATATCTTCGACGCCAAGGGCCGGCACGAACAGATCGTGCGCCTCGTCGGCAAGATGCCGACCATCGCCGCCTTCGCCTACCGGCACCGGCTGGGCTTGCCTTACGTCTACCCCGACCCCGAACAAAGCTACACGCGTAATTATATGAATATGCTGTGGCGGCGGACGGAGCCGAAGTACATCGCCAGCCCCGTGCTGTCGCGGGCGCTCGAAGTCCTCTTCATCCTGCACGCCGATCACGAGCAGAATTGCAGCACGAATGCGATGAGGGCGGTTGGCAGCTCGCAAGCCGATCCTTTCTCGACCACGGCGGCGGCCATTGCGGCGCTTTCCGGACCGCTCCATGGCGGCGCCAATGAAGAAGTCCTCAAAATGCTGGACGAGATCGGCAGCAAGGACAATATCCCCGGCTTCATCCAGCAGGTCAAAGAGGGCAAGCGCAAACTGATGGGCTTTGGACACCGCGTCTACAAGAACTACGACCCGCGCGCGCGGATCATCAAACAAGTCGCCGAGGAGGTATTCGAGGTGACAGGGCGCAATCCGAAGATCGATATCGCCATCGGATTGGAGCAGATCGCCCTGTCCGACGAATATTTCATCAAGCGCAAACTCTACCCCAACGTCGACTTCTACTCGGGGATCATCTATCAGGCCATGGGATTCCAGCCGGACGCTTTCACCGTGTTGTTCGCCATTCCACGGACGGTCGGATGGCTCTCGCAGTGGCAGGAACTGCTGCAGGATTCCGAGCAGAAGATCGCCCGGCCGCGTCAGGTCTACATCGGCGAGGAACGGCGCGAATTCGTTCCGATGGCGGAGCGTGGGGTGCGGGAGCTAGTGGCCGTGTAGCTGCCCACAACGCGCCGCGGAACCGATACAATCTGTCCAAATGCTCCGGAACGGTGCTGAATGCGCTCGGGGCCGCCTACTACAACCTGGAGCTGGGTGGAACGGAAAGCGCGGGCCTTGCAACAGGCTGCGTTGTCCCTCATGGCCAAACCCGAGTTCCGGCATCCCTTTTACGGGTCGGGATTCGTCCTCATGGGCGAAGGATCCTAGCGGTCTTTGCCGGCTAGCCGGGCGGCGCGCCGGAAGACATCAATCAGCATTTTCTCCGTCAACTTGCCGGTGGACGTATTCTGCTGGCTCGGATGATAGGAGCTGACCAGGACGGGCTGGTCCGGCGCGATGTGGAATTCCCGGTCGTGACCGAACTCGAACGGCGCGCGGCTCTTAATGATCCCGCGCGATTTCAACACTTCCAGATGGGTGTCGAAGGCGATCTTGCCGAGCGCGACAATGACCCGTAAGGTGGGTAGCATGTCGAGTTCCCGCTCGAAGAAGGGTCTGCAATTGCGCAGTTCGGCGGGCGTCGGCTTGTTGCCCGGCGGAGCGCAGCGGGCGGCCGCCGTGATGTACAGGTCGCGCAAGACCATGCCGTCGTCACGAGACAGGCTTTCGGCTTGCGATGCGAATCCCGTGCGATGCAGGGCGCGGTAGAGCATGACGCCGGAGGCGTCGCCGGTGAACATCCGGCCGGTGCGATTCGATCCGTGCGCGCCGGGCGCGAGACCGAGGATCAGCACCCGGGCGAGGGGATCGCCAAAGGCCGGGACCGGCTTTCCCCAATAGTCCCAGTCCCGGTAAGCGCGGCGCTTGAGTGTAGCGATATTGCTACAGTGTTCGCGCAGCCGCGGACAACGCCGGCACTCCATGATTTCCTGCTGAAGCACTTCAAGCAATTTCTGAGGTCCTACTTTCTATGTTAACTGTCGATAAGGCTTAAGGGAAATTAATGTGGGCGAACTCACTTGCGTGATAAAATACAAGAAAGAGAGCTTGACGGACCACCTGCCGGACGTGGAGAATGATCATAGCTTGGTTGCTCCGGCCGAGCTGATGACCGTTGCTCTGACTCGCCCCCCCGGTAACAACGCCCGTTGTTCTGCATATGATCAGGTTACAAGCACTTCTACTCCCCAGGGCGCTACGGATCGCACTCCTATCCTTGCTCCTTTCCGGGCTGGCCCTGCAGGCCGCTCCCACAAGACGAAAGCGTCATGCCGCCGCGGCGCCCGTCCGCAAGGCAGTTACGCTCACCAAGGCGGTTTCGGTCACGCAGCGGCAGGCTACCGTTGCTCCAGCCCCGATCATTCGTGGCGGGCCATGGACGGAGCCGACTTATGCCGATTCCACCGCCGGCGATTTCGTGGATGGAGAGGAGCTCACCATCCGGCGCGCCGCCGTCGAGGCGCTGGGACCATATAACGGCTCGGTGGTCGTGGTCGATCCGCAAACCGGCCGCATCCTGAGCATGGTCAACCAGAAGGTGGCGCTGAGCTCGGGATTTCAACCGTGCTCGACCATTAAGGTGTCCGTCGCTCTGGCCGGACTGAGCGAGAAGGTGATCGATCCCGCCTCCAAACTGCGGTTGGGTGGCATGAAGATGGATCTGACGTACGCGCTCGCCCATTCCAACAACTACTATTTCGCGACGCTGGGCACGAAACTGGGATTCGAGAAGGTGAGCTACTATGCCCATCTTTTCGGGTATGGGGAGAAGGCCGGGCTCAATATCCCCGGGGAGCAGGCAGGACACTTCCCGTCGGCCCCGCCGAAGAACGGCGGTGTCGGGATGCTGACCAGTTTCGGCGAGGAAATCTCGCAGACACCGCTGCAACTGGCCGCTCTCATGAGCGCGGTGGCGAACGGCGGGACGCTGTATTATCTGCAATATCCGAAGAGTCAGGGAGAGGCGAAGGATTTCATCCCGCGGGTCAAGCGAAAGCTCGAGATCGACAGCCTGGTGCCGGTCGTGAAGCCGGGGATGCGGGGAGCGGTCGAATTCGGAACCGCCCATCGCGCGCGGGAAGACGGGCCGATCGCCGGCAAGACCGGAACGTGCAGCGAGAACCATACCCATTTGGGCTGGTTCGGCTCGTTCAACGACATCGGGAATCGCAAGCTGGTCGTGGTGGTGTTGCTAACGGGCGGGAAGCCCGCGATCGGACCCGCAGCCGCCGGAATCGCCGGCGACATCTACCGGAGGCTGAGCGAGCAGAATTACTTCGCCAGCAATACGCCCCTGACGCCCGCGGCGCTGGTGTCGAGCCAGATCTGCTGCCGGGAATAGGCGCCAGTCAGCCCAGACAGGCAAAGACTTCGCGATAAAACTCGGGATGGGCTTTCCAGGTTTGAGCCGTGATCAGACGGCCATCCCGCACTGCGGGCTTGTTGACGTAGGTCCCGCCGCTCCGCTCGACTTCGATCCGGACGTGGGCGTGGCCCGTCACGGTCCGGCCTTTCGTCAGCCCAGCGGCCGTGAGCACCTGAATGCCGTGCCCGATGGCGCAAATGCATTTGTCCTGTTCGGCGAACTCGCGGACCAGGGAGAGCATGCTGGCGTCGTTCCGGAGGTACTCGGGCGCGCGGCCGCCGAGAATCAAGATCGCCGCGAACTCCCGAGCGGCCACCGCGGTGATTGCCACATCAGCTTCGATGCAATGCCCGGTCCGTTCGACATAAGTCTCCCAGCCAGGCTCGATGTCATGGAAAATCATGTGCAGCCGGCGCCTGGACGGGGCGGCCACCACCGGCTCCCAATGCGCCTCCTTGAACCGATGATATGCGTAGAGGGCTTCGTAGCTGTCTCCGGCGTCGCCTGTGACGATCAGGACCTTGCGGCTCATGCTGCCTCCGTGGTTATCGCCAGAATACCAGCCTTTGCCACAATAGAGCGGGATGCAATACGACGTGGCGATCATCGGCGGTGGGGCGGCAGGGCTCATGTGCGCGATCGAGGCGGGCAAGCGCGGCCGGCGGGTGATCGTGCTCGAGCACAACGCGCAGATCGGGAGGAAGATCCTGATCTCCGGCGGCGGCCGCTGCAACTTCACCAACCTGCACACCACGGCCGCCAACTTCCTCTCACAGAATCCGCACTTCGCCAAGTCCGCCCTGGCGCGGTACACGCCGCGCGATTTCATCGGCCTCGTGGAGCGACACGGCATCGCCTACCACGAGAAAACCCTGGGGCAGCTCTTCTGCGACCGTTCCGCGCGCGATATCCTGCGCATGCTGCAGCGGGAATGCGATGCGGCGGGCGTTCGGATTGAGACGAATTCCGTCATCCGCGGCGTGACGGGCGCCTTCGAGGTCGATACCAAGGAGAGGCGCATTGCGGCGGAGTCACTAGTGATCGCTTCGGGCGGGCTCTCGATTCCGAAGATCGGGGCGACACCGTTCGGATACCGGATGGCGAAGCAGTTCGGATTGAAGATCGTTTCGCACCGGCCGGCGCTGGTTCCGCTGACGTTCAGCGACAACGATCTGTCGAAGTACGGAGGGTTGGCGGGTGTATCGGCGGAAGCCGTAGTTCATGCCGGTGGAGCGGCCTTCCGCGAGAAACTGCTGTTCACGCATCGCGGACTCAGCGGGCCGGCCATCCTGCAGGCATCCTCCTATTGGAAGCGCGGCAGCCCGATCGAGATCGATCTATTGCCTGGCCTCGATGTTATGCGCGAGTTGCAAGGGCGCGGACGCGCCGAGCCACGCACTGTCGTCACGCGCTACGTCCCCAGACGGCTCGCGGATGTCCACACGCCGCCGGGCGACGATATGGAAGCGGTTAGCGCCGCCTTTCACCATTGGCTCCTCACGCCCGCCGGCACGGAAGGATATGACAAGGCGGAGGTCACCGCCGGCGGCGTCGACACGGCGGAATTGTCGTCCAAGACGTTCGAAGCGAAGAAAGTCCCCCGCCTGTATTTCATCGGCGAAGTGGTGGACGTTACCGGCCACCTTGGTGGCTTCAATTTTCAATGGGCTTGGGCGTCGGGATATTCGGCAGGTCAATTTGTTTGATCCCCATTTTGCCGACGATGGCCTCCACGTATTCGCGCGTCTCGGCCATATCGGGGATGCCCTTGGCCTCGTCGACCGTCGCGGGGCCGGCATTGTACGCGGCCAGGGACAGCAACAGATCACCCTTGTATTTCTCGAGGAGTTGCCGCAGGAACTTCGCGCCGGCATCGACGTTCGCCTGAGCGTCGAAGGGGTCCTTTACATCGAACTGTTCCGCCGTCGCGGGCATGAGTTGCATCAGACCTTTCGCCCCCTTCTTCGAGACGGCGCACGACCGGAAACCGGACTCCTGCGCAACCACCGCGCGCAACAGCTTGACGGGCAGTTTTTGCGCGTTCGCCGCGTTCTCGAGAAGGGGGACCACCTTGTCCTCCGGGGCGTCCATACACTCCGCCGCTTCAGCGGCGGCAGGCCGTTCGACTTCCGCCGCACGGCGAATGGCCTCCCTCTGACGCGCCACGGACGCCAATTGCTTCTCGATGGATTCGCGGGATTGCCCCCAAGCGGCCCATGCCAGCAAAACGAGACAGAATCGCATTCGACCTACATATCGGCCGATGCCTCTCTCGACTTTACGGCACGGCTCGACTTAGGCCTCCGCGCGACTGTAAAGGTGCCGATGATGCCGGAAAACCGGCCCGATTCGTCGTGCATCGGAGTTCCCTGAACGGTCACCCATAGAGGCGTCCCGTCTTTGCGGCGCAATCGAAAGTCGAAAGGATTCATATCGCCGCGGGACTTCGCTTCAAAAAGGTGGCGCGCGGCGGGTTCGTCCTCCGCAAAAACATACTCGAAAGACTGCCGGCCCAGCAAATCCGCCACGGTGGTTCGCAGAATCCTGGCCATGGTGTCGTTCGCGAACAAGGTGTTCCCCTGAGCGTCGATAGTCCAGATTCCGGAGCGCGGAGTATTGGGTCGATCCTGCACTCCGAATGTCTTGCAAGTCCGCTGCCAGAGTATGGGATTGCTCGCCCTACTTCTCGCTAATTTCCGTAATCGGGCCGTCAACGTCTTCGATCCGCAGCAGGAGGCGCTTGCGCTGCTCGAGTTTCGCTTCGGGAGCCTCGAAACGGGCGGCCACCATGCGATCCAGCGCCGCACCGGCCGTGACCTTGTCGCGCGTGACGAGGGTGTCGTTGTACTTCTGCCCGAGCAAAGGAATGCCTTCGAATAGGCGCTTCGCATCGATTTCAGACACGGTGCGGCCTTCCACCTGGTTGCCAGCCGCATCCTCGAGAACCACCGTGACAGCGCGAACGACGAAATTGACGTCGCCGGGGTTGCGAAATCGGAAATCGACCACCGCCACCGAACTGTTATCGTCAAGCGGCGCCGTACGGACCTTCAGGAAGCTGCCGGTAAGCCCCACGCGGGCGCCGCGCTGCATGTAGAGGACGCCGCCAACAATCACGGCGATCAGACCGAGCCCTATGGCGAAGGCCACGGCGAAGTTCTTTTGCATCAGAGCTCGCTGACGATGCGCATAATCTCCTCCATGGAGGTGTGCGCCGCGGCGATCAGGGTGCCGTCGAACAGGTGCGTCTCGAGGCCGATCTTGCCTTTGTATCCATCCTTGTCGAGCGCCTGCATGATCGCTTTCCAGTCCTCCTTTTCGGGACTGGCGGGCATCACACCTTTGCCCTTGATCTGCACGTTGAGGATGCGTTTCTTGGGAAGGACCGCGTAGCCGTCCGGATACGACTTCTCCTTGCCGTAGGCGTTGTGCGGATCCCAGTTGAGCCCCACCCACTTGGAATTGATTAGTTTGAAGACATCGGCGAGTTCCTGTGATGTGCCGATATTCTGCGAGCCCTCATTCTCGATCAGGAGGTAAACCTTCTCCTTCTCGGCGAGCGAGGCCAATTCGCCCCCGATGGTCTCGGCGACCCGGGAGTACAGCGTCTTGGGATCATCGACGCGAGTTCCGGTGAAGACGCGCACCTTGTCGCAGCCCATGATCTGGGCGCAGCGGAAGGCGGCGCGTGCGTCGTCCATGCGGCGGTCCCAGCGGGCCTTCTCGGCGGCGAGGCGCTTCTCGCGCGCCTCGGGGGTCTCGGGGCGGCGGCGTGCCGGCTCCGTGCCCGGCCAGGTGAACTTGAGCAGGCTGGTGTTGACGAAGGAGACGTGGAGTCCTTCCTTCTGGAAGCGCAGCGCGTCCGCCCGAATCTCGGCCTCGGGCAGCGTGAAGTATTCCTTCTTGCTTCCCGCGGGGTTACGGATCTCGACATTGGTCAACCCGTATTTGTGGGCAAACGCGATGGATTCATCTGTCGACAGGCCAATCTCGTCGGTGATGGCGCTGATGCGGGATTTATCGATGTGGCTGCGCCCCCAAAGAGGGCTGGCGCACGCCGCGCCGGCGGCTGCGAGAAGTTCACGCCTGGTCATAGAAGGAATTGTAGCGCGGGATGAAGGCGGCGAGAGGGTGGAAATCAGGCGCGGACCGGACACGCGAACTATCTCAACAAGCGGAGAGCGCTGCAGCCTGTTCTCTGCCTGCTGGCGACTCGGAGAAACTGCTGGAGTAAGGCCGACTCTCGAACCGATTACAGGACCGAGCGGAGATTCTCTAATGCCGACCGGGCGTCCGCGAAGGCGGCCTGGAGATCGGTCGGAACTTGCGCGTTGGCCGGCTCCGGAGTCACGCCGAGCAGCGTGGACAGGAGCACTTCGACGCGCCGCGACGACTGGAAGACGTCTTCGACGGCCGGTTGCCACGCGTTACGGCTGCTCGAAGAACGTCCCTGGGCGGACGAGCCGCCCAGGGATACCAGCACGGGAGACAGCGTGCGATAAAGCTCGTTGAGTTGCGCGTTCAGCATCCGCGCGTGTTCCCGCGCCAGGTCTCCGAGCAGCGTGCGGTCCGAGTCAGACATGGCGGTCCCTTCCGGGAAACGCTGCGACAACGCCCGCAGGGCGTAAGCGCGCGCCATGGCGTTATCGATCGCGTCCAGTAAATGCCCGCTGAATCGCTCGAACTCGGCGCGCCCACCCAGATGCTGCTCGACGCGCGCCTGGATCCCCGACGGCGTGGCGCCAACTGGCGGCACGCCGCTGCCGGGAGCATCGGACGCCGCAGGCGCGGGCTCGGCAAACTGCACGGTCACATTCGGCATCGCATCCAGCGCGCCGTGAATGTCGCGCTGCCGCTGCGACGGCACGCCGACGCCGCTGACCAGGATGCGGCCACCTGAAACATTCACTTCCACAGGGTCGCCCAGGTCGGCCCCGATCTCGTGAAGAGCTACCAAAACGCGTAGCTCCCCCGAGATCGAGGCCGGATCCCCGGACGGGAGGGCGGCTGACCGGCTTGGTGTTACGGTCCGCCGCATCGGAGCCTCCAGACGCGTACTGGCGGGCAACCCGCCATCCGTCGTCGAAGCGTCCGAAATCTCGTCGTATTCCACCCATTCGCGATTGCGAAACTCAAAACGGCCCTCGACCGGATGGAGGTCGGTGACACGCAGCATCAGGCTGGCGATCGCCAGGTCGCCTTCCGCCGCGACGGTCCGAATACTGTAGACATTCCGGCCGGGCGATGCGGGGTCGGGAACGGTGGTGACCTCGTCGCGCTTCGACGGCAGGCCGTCCCGCCACTCCTGGAACGATTTGGCGCTCAGCGGATTCTCGGCGCTGTACCGCGCGCTGCGCAGCATCGCCGGAATCACCGCGCGATTCTTCAGGCTGGTGCTCATGCGGATCGGCCGCGCCGGCGCGGGATGAGCCGCCGCCACCGTCACGGCGCGCTTCAAGAGAGTCGCAGCCTGCACGGACGGCGTTTCGCGGAACTGGTAGTAAAGCCCGGTCGCCAGCAGCATCGCGGCGGCGCCCGACAGGGCCCAACGCCGCGCGGGCGGCGCGGCGAGCACCCGGCTCAACCGCGCCATCCACGATTCAACCCCCACCTCGGAGTCGATCCTGGCAAATCCTTCCGATAAATCGTCCCACGCCGCCGGTGGAGGGGGCATATGCGCCTGCAGCACGTCTTTTCGGTAATGGACGCAACCGGCAATCGCGCCTTCGAGCTCCTCAACTTCCGTCCGGCACGCCCAGCAGGCTTCCAGGTGGACGCGCACCTGCCGCGATTTACGGGCCGGCAGTTCGCCGTCGAGGAAACGCAGCAGGACACCGTCTTCGGGATGGGTATGAACGCTACTCATCTCGCACCTTCTTCAACCGCGCCATGGCGCGTCGCAGAAACTCTCCTACCGCCGAGGCGCTGATGCCAAGCGTGGAGCCGATTTCCGGATACCGCAACCCCTCCATCCGCAGAAAGAGGCATCGCTTCTGCTGCTCGGAAAGCCCCTCCACCGCGTGATGAAACCGTAACATTCGCTCGCGCTCCAACAACTCGTGCTCGGGATTTCCCCCGGGGGTGCTCAACCGGGCTTCCAATGCCGGATCGAAGGGCGTCTCCAGAACCTGCCGTTCCCGCACCTTCAGCCCGTAATTGTGAGCCACCCGAAACACCCAACCCCGCGGATTCTCGATCACTTCTCCCTTTTTCAAGGTGGCGTAGAGCCTCAGGAAAACCTCCTGAACCGCCTCTTGCGCCCGCGGCGGATGCAAACCCAGTGTCAGCAGGTACCGGTATACATCGTCGCGAGCCTCTTCGAACAACTGGCTCACGCGATCTTGCAACGCCGATCCGGTCCGTTCCTGCCGGAGGATTCCCACCAACCGATCACCCACGGGATACACCAACATCGTTACAAGCCATACCAAAGACCCGAAAGGTCTCGAATTCAACTACACCGCTGCGAAGTTTTTTTTGACAAAATGTTGGAACTCTCGGGATTCAGTGTAGTTGACCGCGGCCCCCTCGGGTCTTAGAAACTGACGGACTCATAAACTGTGGCTCATTCTAAAGTCTGCGTGACGCTCGTCACCTTCAATAGCAGCCTGTATATCCGGCGTTGTTTGGAATCGATCCTTCGACAGAAGGGGCCGCAAATTGAAGTAGTCGTGGTAGATAACGCCTCTACCGACGGTACGAGGGCAATTCTCGGAGACTTCCGGGGACGCATCCGGACGATTTTCAGCGACAGCAACCTGGGGTTCGCGGAGGGGCAGAACCGGGCGATCCGCGCCAGTTCCGCCGAGTGGGTCCTGACCCTGAATCCCGATGTCTTACTGGAGCCGGGGTTTATCCGCCACCTGGTGGAAGCGGGGGAATCGGACTCGGGAGCCGGAGCGGTCTGCGGCAAGCTGCTTTCTATCGGGCCCGGTTTCGAGCCATTGCCCGATGCGCGCATCGATTCCACGGGAATCTTCTTTACCCCCGCGATGCGGCACTTCGACCGCGGCTGGCATGAGTTGGACGGGCCGTACTTCGAGCGGATGGAGTACGTCTTCGGCGCCAGCGCCGCGGCGGCGCTCTTCCGGCGGCGCATGATCGACGACGTTTCGATCGATGGACATTTCTTCGATCCGGATTTCTTCGTCTACCGGGAGGATGCCGATGTCGCCTGGCGGGCGCAGTTGCTCGGCTGGCGTTGTCTGTACACGCCGGTCGCCGTGGGACGGCACGTCCGCACGGTGACGCCGGCAAACCGCCATTCTCTCCCGGCCGTCATCAACATGCATTCGGTGAAGAACCGGTTTCTGATGCGCATCAAGAATACGACTGCCGGCGTGTGCCGCCGCTGCTGGGCGCCGATGATCGCTCGCGACCTGCTGGTGCTGGGCGGCACGCTGTTGTGGGAGCCGTCATCGCTGAGGGCATTCTGGGAGGTCGCCCGGCGCGTGCCGGCCGCTCTCCGGCAGCGGCGCGTCATCATGAGCCGCCGCCGCGCCTCCGACGAGGATCTCGCCGGATGGTTCGACTTCAGCCCGGCATCGCGTCCCGTCGGACAGCTTGCCGGCGCGCCTGCTCGAGCCCGCGTGCTCCGTCCCCTGGCCGAGACAGCGACACCGTAGAAGTCCGTCCTCCTATGCCGCCCTGGCGATCTGTCTGTACTCCTCTTCCGAACTCGCCGGCAGAAGCACCCACAGCGTATAAATTCCCAACGCTGTGCCAAACGGGACCTTGATCAGGCTGAAGCATGCCAGCACGATTCCCAACGTCCGGGCCCATGGCTGCCGCTCCAACAGTCCCCAGCCGGCTAACAAGGAGAGGACCGCCATCCCGAGCAGAAACACTCCTACCATATGCAGTAACCCAAACACGAAATGTGGCACATCCGGGGGAAGAAGCCCCACGCGAGGGCGAAAAAACGACAACAGGAAGAGACCGGGAATCAGGTGAATCGCCGCGCTGGCCAACCACAAAATGCCCAGAAGCCGGACATGGCCGGCAATTCTTCCTTTGACCGGCATCAGCGGCACGGTGCCCGCCGCCTTTCCACAGGAGGGGCAGAAGCGCTGGCTGTCGGACAGTCTGGTTCCGCAAGCATCGCAAAACATATATACTTCCCTTCCCACCCTCATACGCAGCCGCTTATCCGATTGTTCCCCTCCCGCCTGCTAGAATGAGGGTTTCCATGTCTAAGCCGTTACCCGAACTTCAAGAGATTGCGAAGCGCATCCGCCGCGAGATCATCGAAATGACCGGAACCGCCAAGTCGGGGCATCCCGGCGGGTCGCTTTCGGCGGTCGAAATCGTGGTTGAGCTGTATTTCGACTGGATGCGGATCGATCCGAAGAATCCCGCGAAACCGGACCGGGACCGTTTCATCCTCTCCAAGGGGCACGCCGCCCCGGTGCTTTACGCCGCTATGGCCGAGGCCGGTTACGCCGAGACGCCCATCGGCCAGCTCAATACCCTGCGCAAGCTGGGCTCCGTCTACCAAGGCCATCCGGACGTTCGGTACATCCATGCCCTCGAAGCCTCGACTGGCTCGCTCGGCGAGGGACTTTCCATCGGCATCGGGATGGGCCTCGCCGACCGCCTGGACGGCCGCCCGAACCGCACCTTTGTGATGTTGGGCGATGGCGAGATTCAGGAGGGACAGATCTGGGAAGCGGCGATGTCGGGCGCATTCCATAAGATCGATAACGTGGTCGCGATCGTCGACAACAACCGTATTCAGCTCGATGGTTTCGTCAAGGACATCATGGATGTCGAACCCCTGGCCGAGAAATGGCGGGCGTTCGGCTGGAACGCAATCGAGATCGACGGCCACGATCTGGGCGCGATCCGCAAGGCCTTCGAGCAGGCGGACGCGACCAAGGGCAAGCCGACCTGCGTGGTGGCCCACACCATCAAGGGAAAGGGTGTGTCGTTCATGGAGAACAATCCGAAATTCCACGGCGCCGCGCCTACCGCGGATGAAATGAAGCTAGCTCTACAGGAGCTCCAGTAAATGTCTGCACAAACCAAATTCGAATTGAAGCCGGGCGCGGCCACGCGTGAGGCGTTCGGACGCGCAATCGTCGAACTCGGACGGGAAAACAAGGACATTGTGGTGTGCGACGCGGATCTGTCCAAATCCACGATGACGACCTACTTCGCCAAGGAGTTCCCCGAGCGCTTCTTCTCCTTCGGCATTGCGGAAGCCAACATGGTGGCGGCGGGCTGTGGAATGGCGTATGCCGGCAAGATCCCGTTCGTCTCCAGCTTCTCAGCGTTTGTCATGAACAAGGGCTTCGAGCAACTGCGCGTGGCAGCGGCTTATCCCAATCTGAACGTCAAGGTCGTCGGCACGCACAGCGGCATCTCGATCGGCGAAGACGGACCTTCGCAGATGAGCGTGGAGGAGATCGGGCTGGCGTGCTCGCTGGTCAACTTCGTGGTGATCGCGCCGGCCGACGAGCCCTCGGCGAAGGCGCTGGTGAAGGCCGCGGCGGCGCACGTCGGGCCGGTGTTCATCCGCACGGGTCGTCCCAAGACGTTGACGATTTACAACCCGGACCAGAAGTTCGAAATCGGCAAGGCCATTGAGGTCATAGAAGGCAGGGACGTCACCGTGATCGCCAACGGCCTGCTGGTGGCGCAGGCGATTCTCGCCGCCGAAACGCTCGAGGGGGAAGGCATTTCGGTGCGCGTGGTCGATATGCACACGGTAAAACCGATCGACCGCGAAGCGATCCGGCGCGCGGCAGCCGAGACAGGCGCGATCGTGGTCGCAGAAGAGCACCTGGTGGATGGCGGTCTGGGCGTGCGCGTCGCGCAAGTCGTCGCCGAGACGGAACCCTGCGTCATGGAGTTCGTCGGCATTCAGGAAGTGTACGCCGAGTCCGGCCAACCCGAGGAACTGCTCGAGAAGTACGGGCTGGTGGCCAAGGATGTGGCCGCGGCCGTGCGCAAAGCCGTCGCCCGGAAGAAATAATCATGGCCGTCCGTTAGGATGCCCGCGTGTCCGATGTCTCGCTAGCCGACGCATTCCTGGAGCAGAGCGCCGCGTGCCACTGGATCGTGGACCGCGACGGCGTGTTCCAGCGTATCTATGGCGATCCGTCGCCAATCTTCGCCAAGCGCGCCGCCGACTTACTCGGCCGCGCCATGAACGAGGTCCTCGAACCCGGCCAGGCGCGCGCCTGGAAGGCCCGCGTCGCCCGCGCGTTCGGCGGCGAACTGCTGCCGCTGCGAGAACGGTACGGCGGGGCCACCTGGAACATCTCCGTGTTCCCAATCTATATCGGCGGGGAAATCCGCTATGCCGGATCCCTGGCCCGGGAGACCACCGCCTGGAGCACCGCCGAGCAGGAACTCCGTTACACCGTGCTCGGCGCTCTGAAGGCCATGGAGTTCGAACGCAAGTCCGCGTCCCGCTTCCTGCATGATTCCATCGGACAGAATCTGACGGCCCTCGGCCTCCAGCTCGATCTGGTGCGGATGGACCTCGAAGCCATTTCTCCCGAAACATGCGAACGCATCGTCGAAATGCAAAAAATGATCGAGGAGATGATGGAGGACGTCCGCGAGTACAGCTACGAATTGAATCCGTCGACGGTGGAACGGGCCGGACTCCGCCCGGCTTTGGACCGGCTGGCCACGCGCGTCGGCGGCCGTTTCGGCGGAGCGATCCGGCTGAATGTGGATCCCTCGCTGAAGCTCGCTCCGAAGGTCGCCTCGGCCATGTACCAGATCGCGCAGGAGGCGGTGGAAAATTCCGTGCAGCACTCGGGTTGCTCTATGATAGAGGTCACTGTTAAATCCGGGAAGACCGGAACTTACTTAGAGGTGCGGGACAATGGGCGCGGATTCGATCCGGCGGATCTCGAGGGCGGACGACGGGGCCTCGGGTTGTTAAGCATGGAGCACTACGCGGCGCAGGGCGGGCTGGACGTGAGAGTCGTCAGCGATCGCGAAACCGGGACCACCGTTCGGGTGGCCACCGCGCCTGCTGTCTGAGGAGACTATGGCCTTCGATATCGTCCTGGTTGACGACCACAAGCTGGTTCGCGACGGGGTGAAGACGATTCTCGAGCGAGGCGCCGAATTCCGCGTGGTAGGCGAGGCGGAGAATGGCGCGGACGCCGTGCAGCTTTGCCGGAAAACGCATCCCGAGCTCGTGCTCATGGATATCGGCCTGCCGGGCATGAACGGCATCGAAGCGACCACCGAGCTGCTGCGGCACTGTCCCGCGGTCAAAGTCGTGATCCTCTCCATGTATGACGATGAGAACTCGGTGGTCAGCGCAATCCGCAGCGGGGCGCGAGCCTTCGTGCTCAAGAAGGCGTCATCCAACGAGTTGCTGGACGCCCTGCGGACTGTGGCGCGCGGCGGATCCTATCTCAGTTCGCAGGTGTCCGACCGGCTGCTGCAACGCATCCAACGCGGCGACCTCAACACCCATGACCGGAGCCCGCTGGAGTCGCTCTCGCCCCGCGAGCTACAGGTGCTGCGGCTGGTGGCGGAAGGCAAAACCAGCAAGGATATCGCCGTCCTCCTCGACCTCGGCCTGCAAACGGTGCGCAGTTATCGCAAAACGATGATGAAGAAGTTGGGCGTGAACAATGTCGCCGGCCTGACGCAGTTGGCGCTCGCCGCCGGCATCACGCACTGGAACAAGCCCGATGCAAACACCCTGGGGTGATCTTCGCGTCTGCGACGCGCACGTCCATTTTTTCTCGCACCAATTCTTCCAATCGCTGGTGGGACAGGCGTCCGAATTGCCGGTTCTGCAGGAGCGCATGGGCTGGACGCTGCCGCCAGTCGACCCGACTCGGCTTGCCGAGAAATGGGCCACCGAGTTCAATCGTCACGGCGTGGAGCGCGCATCGCTGATCGCGAGCATCCCCGGCGACGAGCCGTCGGTGCTCGCCGCCGCCAATGCGTATCCGAACCGATTCTTCGCATATGCCATGGTGAATCCCACGGCGGAGGGTGCGGAGGTCGCGCCCGGACTGAAGGCAATCTGCCTCTTTCCCGCGATGCATCGCTACTCCCTGCATGACCCACGGGTGGCGCCGATTTTCGAGCAGGCGGCGGCGCAACGCTCAGCCGTCTTCGTGCATTGCGGCGTGCTGACGGTGGGGATCCGCAAGAAGCTGGGATTGCCTTCGCCGTTCGATATGCGTTTCTCGAACCCCCTCGATCTGCACGCCATCGCGCTGCGCTATCCGCGGACGCCGTTCCTGGTTCCCCACTTCGGAGCCGGATGTCTGCGCGAGGCGCTGATGCTCGCCGACTTATGTCCGAACGTCTACCTGGACACTTCGAGCAGTAATTCTTGGATGCGCTATGAAGCGTTGGATTTGAAGACGGTATTTCGCCGCGCACTAGACGTACTAGGATCAGGGCGGCTGTTATTCGGGACCGATTCGTCGTTTTTTCCGGGCGGCTGGAACGCCCCCGTCTTCGAAGAGCAGACGCGGGCGCTCACGGACCTCGGAATCGGCGCGCCCGACGCCCGCCTGATCCTCGGCGAGAATCTCGAGCGTCTTTTTTCCTGAGAACTTCGGCTGCGACCCGCACTAATACATGTGCGACTAGCGTTCCAGCGCCGGGTTCGGCATCCCTTCTATCCGAACCTGAGACCTGCACCCGCCACGGGCGCGAAGCCCTCCTCACCGGCGCTCTACGGCGTTTTTGAGGAGCTCGTGATGGCGTCAGCGGTCGGCGCGCGAGTGGCGCGGGCGGTGTTCCCGGTCCGCGCGCTCGCGAGTCCCTTCCTCTCCGAGACGCAGCGGGACGCGCTCTGGAACATGTTCCGCGTCCCGGTTTACGCGCTGCTGTTGGACGCGCGAGGCGCCGTGGTGGGCTATGAATGCGAGGCGCAGAACGGACTGCACATCCGCGACGACTATGCCGCTGGGCTCCCTTTTGGCCATGTGGAATCCACTCTCTGCGAGTGCGGCCGTCCCGGTCTGCGGCTGATGCCGCCGGAAACCGACACCGCCCGCCTGGCGGGGTAGCGCCGTACCTGCCCGGAGCATGCCGCCGCGTCAACGACACACGCATCCCTCGCCGGTATTGCAGGTCGCGCGTGACATCTTTCGGGTCTGACAGCGCAGCGCCCGCATATGTCCCTGGTATGTCGGCTCGAAAGCGGCGCTACACCGGCTACCGCATTACTGCGGCGGCGGCCTGCTGCGCATCGCCGGTGGGCTGGTAACCGGCATGCCGCAACGCCGACTCGAACGCTTCGAGCAGAAGCAGCACGTTCTCCGGCGTGGATGCGTAGCCCATCAGTCCGATGCGGAACACCTTGCCCGCCAGCGGACCGAAGCCGCCCGCGATCTCGATGGAGCGCTGCTCCAGCAGGTATTGGCGCACCTTGCCGTCGTCCACTCCGTCGGGCACGCGCGGTGTATTCAGCGTCCACAGTCGATTGTCGGAATCAGCGACATGCATCGTCAGCCCCATCGCCTCGATGCCGGCGACGAAGGCGCGGTGATTCTTCCGATGACGCTCCCACCGGTTCTCCAGGCCCTCCTCCGCCACCAGCGCCAGGCCTTCGCGTAGCGCATAGAAGAGCGTGGCCGACGCTGTATGGTGATACTTGTGGCCGGTGAAAAACGTGTCGAGTAACTGTAAATCGAGATACCAGGAGTGCACCGTCGCAGCGCGGGCCTTGAGCCTTTCAAGAGCGCGCGGCGACACCGTGATGGGAGCAAGTCCCGGCGGGCAGCCGAGGCCCTTTTGCGTGCAACTGTAGGCGACGTCGATGCCGTTCTCGTCCACCATGACCGGCATCGCGCCCAACGACGTCACGCAGTCGGCAATGACCAGAGCGTCCACCTCATGCGCCGCCTCGCAGATCGGCTTCGCCTGATTGAACATTCCCGTGGACGTCTCCGCCTGAACGAACGCGACCATGTGCGGACGCTCACGGCGGATAAATTCCCGCGCCTCCTGCGAATCGTAGGGCTGTCCCCAATCCTTCGCCAAGCGGACGACGTCGGCGCCCTGGCGGCGCGCCATTTCGCCGATGCGATCTCCGAAGAAGCCGTTGGTCAGCAGCGCGAACTTGCGGCCGGGCTCCGCGAAATTCGCCACCGCGGCTTCCATGCCGGAGCTACCCGTGCCGGAGATCGCGATATTGAACTGGTTCGCGGTCGAAAACGCATAACCCAGAAGGGTGCGGATTTCATCCGCCACCTGGAAGAAGAACGGATCCAGATGCCCGACCACGGTCTGGCCCATCGCCTGGTAGACGCGGGGCGCCACGATGCTCGGGCCGGGGCCGAAAAGGAGGCGCTTCGGCGCCTGTAGTGGAGGATACATATCGGTTTCTTAGTAGTAGTCAGCGCAGCTCATGTAGTAGCCGCACTCTTCGCAATAGAGCTTGCACTTGCGCTCGGCGAGCCGCGTGGAGCAGACCGGACAATACAACATGGGCTCGTCTTCCTGTTTGCGCGGCAACGGCTCTTCCGTTTCGTTCACGATTGCCCTGATTATAGCCTGTGGCGCGGGGCGCAATGCCACACCGGAATCTCCGCGCGTCCATCCCCTACAATGGGATCAACATGAGACTCCGATTTGCCGCCTTCCTGCTGGCGCTCGTCGCCACCGCGTGGCCTCAGCGTGGACCCGCCACGCGACCGATCCGGATGCCCTCCCGCGGCACCCGCGGCGCCATCGCAGCGGGGACGGAGTACGCCACGGAAGCGGGGATGCGCATGTACACCACCGGAGGAAATGCGGTCGATGCCGGGATTGCCGCGATGTTCGCCGCATCCGTCACGGAGTTTTCCCACTTCGGGCTCGGCGGGGAATCGCCGATCCTCGTCCGCACGAAAGACGGCAAGGTGCATGCGATCGCCGGCGTCGGCACTATGCCGAAGCTCGCCACCGCCGATTTCTTCCGCAATCACAAGCTGCGCCCGGACGAGATCGTGGACCCGCCCGAGGGCAAGGGCATGAAGGACTGGGTCCCCGTCGCCGGCGTCCTCAGTGCGCTCGTGCCTGGAATGGTCGACGCGGGGCTTCTCGCGCTGCGCGAATATGGTGTCAAGTCGTTCGCGGACGCCGTACAGCCCGCCGTCGAACTCGCCGACGGGTTCCCTCTCGACGAACTACGTGCGTATTCCCTAGCCAGCGCCGTCAAATATCTGGAGGCATGGCCGAGCTCGCGGCGCGTCTTTATGCCCAACGGCCGCCTGGGCCAACCGGGAGACATTTTCCGCCAACCCGACCTCGCCCGCACCCTCCGCTCCATGGCCGCCGTCGAAAAAAAGGCGCTCTCCTCTGGCGCCACCCGCGCCAAGGCCATCGACGCCGTCCGCGACTATTTCTACCGCGGCGAAGTCGCTCATAAGATCGACGAGTTTTCGAAAGCCAACGGCGGGCTACTCCGCTACGAGGACATGGCTGCCTTCCATCTGGAACCGGAAGAGCCCGTCTCCACAACCTTCCACGGATACACCGTCTACAAACCGGGCTTCTGGACGCAGGGGCCGACCATGATCGAGACGCTGAATATCCTCGACGGCGTGAATATCCCCGAGCTCAAAATGAATTCCGCGGACTACATCCACACCCTCGCGGAGGCCATGAAGCTCGCCTATGCCGATCGCGACACGTATTACGGCGACCCGAAGTTCGTGAAAATCCCGATGGAGCGCCTGCTCTCGAAGGAGTACGGCGCCGAGCGCCGCAAGCTCATCACCAACGAGGCCTCACTCGATTTCCGTCCCGGCAACGTGGAGCCGAACCCGCCCAAGCATCCCTATTACGCCGACATCGCGCGCTATAAGATCGACGACGCCCTGCTCGCCAAGGACACCACTTGCGTCGACGCCATCGATAAGGACGGCATCGCGATTTCAATCACGCCCTCCGGCGCCTGGCTGCCCTCGGTCATCGCCGGCGACACCGGCATCCCGCTGACCGAGCGCGCGCAGAGCTTCCTGCTGGTGCGCGGCCATCCCAACGAGCTCGCCGGCGGCAAGCGCCCGCGAGTGACGCTCAGCCCTACGCTCGTCGTCGGGCCGAATAACAGCCTGCTCACGCTGTCGACGCCGGGCGGCGATGTCCAGGAGCAATCGCTTCTGCAGGTGCTGCTGTATGCCACGGTGTGGGGCATGAACGCCGAGCAGGCCGTCGAATCGCCGCGCTTCCAGTCCGAGCACCTGGTGGCCAGCTTCGACAATCACGCGATGAGCCCGGGTAGCCTGCTGCTCGACGAGCGCACTGGTCCGGCGGTGGTCACCGAGCTGCAGCGCCGTCATCACGTGATCGAGATGCGTTCGCGCTACTCCAGCGGGTCGGCGCCGGTGCTGGTGCGCCTGCTGCCCACGGGGATGATCGAAGCGGGCGCGGATCCCTTCTACTACCGGTCGGCGCAGGCGTGGTAGGACCGCTCTTCGAGGAGCCCGGCGGATTCGATCGGGATGGCCTGGCCGCGCGTCTGCACGCGCTGGCTTCGCAACACATCTACATCGGCGGGAGTTCGTGGAAATACGAAGGCTGGCTCGGACAAGTCTACCGGCGCGAGCGGTACCTGTCCCGCGGCAAATTCTCGCGCAAGCTGTTCGAGGCCGAATGCCTGCGCGAGTACGCCGAGACCTTTCCCACGGTCTGCGGCGACTTCGCCTTCTACCAGTTCCCGACCGAAGAATTCTGGCGCCGCCTGTTCCATCAGACACCCCAGGGATTTCAGTTCGCTTTCAAAGCGCCGGAGCAGATCACCTGCAAACTCTTCCCCACGCACGCGCGTTACGGCGCGCAGGCCGGACGGGAAAACGAGGCCTTCCTGGACGCGCACGTTCTGCACGAAATGTTCCTGCGGCCCCTGTTGCCGTATCGCGACAAGACCGCGCTGCTGATCTTCGAGTTCGGAGCCTTCGGGCGCCGCAGTTTCGCCGAACCGGCGGAGTTTCTTGACCGGCTCGACCCGTTCCTGGCAGCGCTGCCCCGCGAATTCCGGTATGCGGTCGAGATCCGCAATCCCGAGCTTCTGGAGAAGGACTACTTCACGTGCCTGCGCAGCCATGGCGTCGCACACGTGTATAACGCCTGGTCGAAGATGCCAGAACTGCGGCAGCAGATCGCCATCCCCGATTCGATGACCGCCGATTTCGCGGTCTGCCGCGCCCTGTTGCGCCGGGGGCGCGTTTATGAGGACGCGGTGGCGACCTTCTCTCCGTACACCGAAGTGCAGGACCCCAACCCGGAGGCGCGCGAATCGATGCGCCTCCTGGTGGGCCGCGCGCGGGAAGAGAGCCGGTTCCTGTTCCTCTATGTCAACAACCGCTTGGAAGGCAACGCCCCGATGACGATCCTGTCGGTTGTGGAACCGTGACACCCGCGATATCCTGTACACGACACCTATGCTCCTGCAAATCAACGAACGCGAAATCGCGCCTGGCGTCACGCACCTGGAACTGATCGGGAAGCTGGCTCTCGGCCGCGAAGGTCAGCGTCTGGAAACGCTCACCAACGACCTGGCGCAGAAAGGCGTCAAGAAGATCATCCTCGATCTGACCGGCCTGGAGTACATTGACAGCTCGGGTATCGGGATCATCACTCTGTCGTCGGGCCGGTTCAAGGAAGGCGGCGGGAGGATGGCGGTAGTCGTCCCGGAAGGCCGGGTGCTGCAATTGTTGAAGATCGCGGGTGTGGATGCGCTGCTGACGATCAGCCCGACTCTGGTCGCCGCGCAGGCTGCGGTCGCATAGGCGTGTTATACTTTGGTTTCACCGCCTTTTTCCTTTGGGAGGCGTAGCTCGGCTGTATTTCTCAAGGGCTTGTAGCTCAGTTGGTTAGAGCGCCTGCTTGACACGCAGGAGGTCACAGATTCGAGTTCTGTCAAGCCCACCATCCCACCTTGTCCTGCCGATCTCTCGTCGACGGCAGTGTCGCTCATGACACCATACGGCAGCGCTCACGAGACGCTTACGGAGCGATGAATTCTCAGACTCGGCAGGAGTGCCCATGGCGCGCGGCGGGCCACCCTTTGGAATGGGCTGTACTACGCCGCAGGCGCGGAAGACGTGCGCATCCATTCCAATGTTTTGGCGATGCCCACATCGTACGGGGTTTTGGCGGTGTCCGGAAATTTCGCCAGCAGCTTCCGGTCGTCTAGCAGGTTGCGGAAAAACGAGGTTTCGGCGAGCTCCCCTCTCTTCCAAACAG
>CAZSQK010000032.1:0-79281 GCA_964608645.1 uncultured Solibacteraceae bacterium
ACGTGCTGCTGGCGCTTGACGCAGGCAATAGCAACATCACCATCGGAGCGTTCGACGGCGGCAAGCTTCTTTGCCAATGGCGTCTCCGCACGGTCCACGAGCAGACCGCCGACGAATGGGGCATCCTGCTCCACAATCTGTTTTCACCGGCCGGTCTCGACATCGAGACCGTCGACGGCATGATCATCTCGAGCGTCGTGCCGCCCATCGATTCGACACTCGCCTTCATGGCGCAGCGCTACTTCCACACCGATCCGATGTTCGTGGGGGCCCGCACCAATCTGGGCCTCGCCATCAAATATGACAATCCTTACG
Source organism: uncultured Solibacteraceae bacterium (assembly GCA_964608645.1). Classification (GTDB taxonomy): domain Bacteria; phylum Acidobacteriota; class Terriglobia; order Bryobacterales; family Bryobacteraceae; genus CAZSQK01. The sequence continues at coordinate 316 of CAZSQK010000032.1, forward strand.
AAGTCGGCGCGGACCGGCTCGTCAACGGCGTCGCCGGCTTCTACAAGTACGGCGGCCCCTGCGTCGTCGTGGACCTCGGCACCACCATCAACTTCGACGTGATCTCGCGCGACGCCGAATATCTCGGCGGAGCGATCGCCGTCGGCATCGGTATTTCGGTAGAGGCGCTTTTCAGCAAGACCGCGCGCCTTCCGCTCGTGGATTTCCGCCCGCCGAAGGATGTCGTGGGCACCAACACCGTCAGCAGTATCCGCTCGGGCCTTTACTACGGAACCATCGGCATGATCGACGGAATTCTGGAGCGCATCATCGAGAAGATGGGGTCGGATACCCGGGCCATTGCAACGGGGGGCCAGGCGCATCTGATCGCCACGGGTTCGCGCTTCATCAAGACCGTGGACGAGCATCTCACCCTCGAAGGTCTGCAAATGATCTGGGACCGGAACCATTGATCCTCAACTACTTCAACTATTTCACGGAGATTGAAGAACATTTCCAGCGCGCCCGCGGCACCGCATTGTTTCTGATGTCGCCGCTCGATTGGGCGCTTGTGGAGAGTTGGAAGAACGCCGGCGTCCCGCTCGAAGCGGTGTTGCGCGGCATCGACGCGGCGTTCGAAAAGTGGCGCGCGCGCAAGGTCAAGACGCAGATGGTGAACTCGCTGGCGTTCTGCGCCCAGGCGGTGCTGACCGAAGCGCAGATCATGTCCGGCGCCGCCCCCGCCCGAAAAGAAGCCGCGCCGCCGTTCCCCCTCGACGATCTCCGCGCCTACCTTGAAGGCAACGCCGCCGCCGTCGCGCCGCAATTGCCCGAGATTGCCGACTCCCTCCGCAGCGTCGCGGCCGGTCCGCTGGACGATCTGGAAGCCGTCGAACAGCGCCTCACGGTCCTCGAAGAGAAGATGATTGCGACCGCCCGCTCCCGCCAGTCCGAAGAGGAGCTCCTGCTCGCGCGCCAGGACCTCGACCGCCAGCTACGCCCGTATCGCGGCAAAATGACCGCCGAGCAGCTCACCATGCTGGAGAAGCAATACCTCGAGCGCAATTTACTGGAGCAGGCCAAGCTGCCGCGCCTGAGCCTGTTCTATATGCGGTAGCGCTACTTTTTGCCGCCGATGCCGAACTGATCGCCGACCTTGACCACTTTGCCGTTGTCGATCACGACCTCCAGCATCTTCTCGCTCTGGAAGTCATGCCCGGCCTCGTCCTTCAGCAACGCGACGATCTTCTTCGTTTTGGCGTCGATCGCCTCGCCGGAGGAGGACCAGGCCGTCTTGCCGTCGATGCTGAACGTGATCCAACCGGGCAGGTCGCGCACCGCGATGCTTTGCCCCTGTTTCGGCGGCATGACTGTGGCGTCGAAGATGTGGATGCGATTGTTCACCCCGTCGGCCACCCACAGTTCCTTCTCGTCCGGTGTGAGCGCGATTCCGTGACTCGGGCATCCATGCCGCTTCGCGGCGCCCGACTGGAAGCCCTGCACCTCGACCCGGTACAGCTTCTTCCCGGTCTTGATGTCGCCGACTTCGAAGCCAAGCAGGCTATTGACGTTGACGAACACCAGGGTGTTGCTGCCGTTCACGGTAAACGGGCGGATTGGGTTGGCGAAGGGGCCCACTGTCGCTACGATCGTATGCGTCTTCGGGTCCGCAATGCTCAGCAGGTTCGACTTCAGCCCCGCCATGTACACGCGAGACCCATCCGGCGCATAGATCGTGTTGTGAGCCCCGGACTTCGGCTCGATCTTTGCGATGACGTCGCCGCTTGTCGCGTTGATGACGGTCCAGTGCGGCCCTTCGAACGAAGGCGCGTACAGGATTTTGCCGTCGGGCGACAGCGCGATGCGATCGACGCCGCCGTCGTACGCTTTGTCCCAGAGTTTCTTGCCCGTGATTGCGTCGAACGCGCCGATACGTTTGATCGTGCTCACGTACACCACGCCGGTCTTGCCACTGGCGGCGATCCCCTTGACGTTCTCCGCCTCCTGCCCGGCCGCGGGCGCGTCCCACGTCGGAATGCGGCGGACGAACTTGTAGCCGTTCTCGATGTCGAAGACGACGATCCCCATGCCGCCATATTCCAGATAGTTGCGAATTCCGGGACTCGCAGCGTAGAGGTAGTGGTGTTCCGTGGCAATCGCCGGCGCGCTGGCCAGCAACAAAGCGCAGAGCAAAGTTCGCGTCACTTTTTCTTCTCCTGATTCCACAATTCGCGAGAGATGACACGCCCGCAGAACGGGCAGTAGTTCATCCCCACGAACTGATGCCGCTCATCGCCGAACACCAGGAAAAATTCGGTGTCGATATCGGTGATGATGGTGCCATTTGAAAGCTGATGGGGCTGCGCCTGCCGCGCGAGGTCGCGATCCATCAGCATCTCCATGCGGTCGCAGCAGCTCATTGAAGCGTGCTGGCGCCTTCCACGCCCATATCGGTCGTCAAGACGTTGCGGTTGATGTGGCGGTCGAGGTCGATGACGTAGGTCTGCGCGTCCTCGATGAGCACCGGCGAATGCGTCGCGCACACCACGCGAAACTGCTTCCGGTCCACCAATTCCTTGAGCATTTTGAGAATGCGCCGCTGGTTCGAAACAGAGAGCGCCATTTCCGGCTCATCGAGCAGCAGCACCGTCCCGTTCGGAAGCTTGGGAAAGCTCTCGCTGAACAGGGAGAGCATCACCTGTCCGTGACTCGCGACGCGCAGAAACTCCAGCATTTCCGGCTGGTCCTTGAACAGCTCGAGTTGTGTCCGGGGGTTGTGCTGCTCCGCGTCGAACAGGTAGCTCCGCCCCAGTTTCACGCCGCCGGTTTCCAGCCGATAGACATAGCCTTCGACCTGCTCCCCTCGAATCGCGTAATGCAGCGAGTTCAACAGCGTCGATTTGCCCGAGCCGTTCTCCCCCTGTAGCATGATCAGCGGATTGCGCAGGTCCACGACCATCGGCATATGGAAGTTCAAATGAGGAAAGACCGGATGGGCCAGGATCTTCAGATACATAGAAGGCCAGGATAGCATCGCTGGGGACGCGTCTATTTCGGAGTCTCCAGCGTAATGGTGGACTGAACGTCGAACTTCTGAAACTTCGAGTACCGGTATTGTGTCCTGCCGCGCGCCTTGATGATCTTGTTGAATTGCGCCTCGAAATCCAAAGTCATCGCCTCCGCCAGCCACGCGTCGTCGTTTATCTTCCGATATTCGGTGGTCAACGTGCTTCCCGGCTTAAAGGCGATGTGTCCGCCGACCACCGTATTCACCTGCCGGATGGGGACGCCGTCCACCTCGTCGATCCAGTATTTCATGCGCCAGCTGAGCACTTCCTTCTCATGCTGGTTCGCCGGAGTCCGGTCCGCCTGCGGGGCACAGTCGACCACCCAGGTGTTACGGCCGCGAACTTCTTCCTTGCCGAGGTAGCGAAGGTCGAACATCTGAAGGACTTCCTCGCTGGAACCGAGACTGACCGTGCGATGAAATACTCCCGAGCTTCTCTCTTTGCGCTGCGCCGCGGCGAAGAGCAGGAGTTTTTTCTCCTCCTTGGCCCGGTCGCGCGCTTCCAGCGGCTTCTCGTTGCGGGCGATCAGCTTCCTGTAGTGAACTCCCTCGACGAAGAGAACTTCATTGGTTTCGGAGCTGGCCTTCTGAAGCTGGCCGGCCTTGTCGAAGTAGTATCGGTCCGTCTCTTCGACAAACGTGTATTGCTCGGCGCTCTTCGCGTTCCGGTTTTGCGCGTCGATCATGCGTTTGACGATGGAGGCCGCGTCTTCGGACCAGCCGGATGCGGGGCAGGCAACAAGGAAGGCAATCGTCAGGATCTTGGAATCCACGTGCACGAGCATATCATTCTCCTTACAAATCTATTACATTCGGGCGTCGATACCGCGTTTTATATTAGGAGTTACGGTGCTGAAAATCCAATGAATACGCATCCCAAAGGCGCGGGCGCGCGCATCCTGTTGAGCTCGGTGTTCGGTCCTTACGCGCAGGACGACCAATACGGCAGCCGCAAGATCAACCCCATGGAGCTGTACCACAACCAGGTGACGCGCGAGCAGGGGCCGTTCTCGCTGCGCATGTTTCACCGGTCGTGGGGGATTCTCATGATCCAGCAGAACGTCTCGGCCCCGACCACGGTCCTGGATTTTCCCACCCGCGCAGCATTCGAGGCGGAACTGCTGGCGCACGAGTACGATATCGTCGGGATCTCCTCGATCATCGTCAATGTCGGCAAAGTGCGCGAGATGTGCCGCATCGTGCGCCGCGTCTCGCCTCGCTCCACGATCGTCATCGGCGGTCATGTGGCCGCTATCCCGGGTGTGGAGCGCCTGCTGGACGCCGACCACATCGTGCGCGGCGACGGCATCGCGTGGATGCGGCGCTTTCTTGGCGAAGACGAGACCGCGCCCATCCGGCACCCGGAGATTGTCTCCGGTTTCGATGCGAGGACGCTCGGGCTCAAGTTGCCGCAGGCGAAGGGCGCCACGGCGGCTACCATTATTCCGTCGGTCGGTTGTCCGATGGGTTGCAACTTTTGCACCACATCGGCGTTTTTCGGCGGCAAAGGCAAATACCTGAACTTCTACAACACCGGCGATGAGCTTTTCCGCGTGATGTCGGAGATGGAGGCGAAACTCGGGGTGAAGTCGTTCTTCATGATGGACGAGAACTTCTTGCTCCACAAGCGGCGCGCCATGGAGCTGCTCGCGCGCATGCAGGAGCACGCCAAGCCCTGGGCGCTGTACGTCTTCTCCTCCGCCAACGCGATTCGTCAATACACCATGCGGGAATTGGTGGAGTTGGGAGTTTCGTGGGTGTGGATGGGGCTAGAGTCCCCGCGGTCGTCGTATACCAAGCTGGAAGGGGCCGACACGCAGGCGCTTACACGAGAGCTGCGGCGCCATGGGATCAAGCTGCTCGGTTCCACGATTGTGGGCCTCGAACACCATACGCCGGAAAACATCGGAGAAGAGATCGAGTACGCGGTGGCCCACGACACGGACTTCCACCAGTTCATGCTGTACACCCCCGTTCCCGGCACGCCGCTGTTTGCCGAGATGTCGCAACAGGGGCGCATGCTGGACGGCGTCGATCTGGCGGACATCCACGGGCAGCACGCCTTCAACTTCCAGCACGCGGCGATCTCGCGCGACGACTCCAAGCGGTTTCTCGACGGGGCATTCCGCCGCGACTTCGAGCGCAACGGGCCCAGCATCTACCGGATCTGCCGCACCACGCTCGAAGGGTGGCGGCGCTATCGGAACGATCCCGATCTCCGTGTTCGCGCCCGCTTCGGATGGGAGGCTCGCTCCCTGAGGGATGGATACGCCGCCGCGCTGTGGGCCATGGAGAAGCATCTCCGCGGGGCGAATGTCGCGATGTCCGAGAAGGTCCGGGGGTTGCGGCAAGAGATCGGACGCGAATTCGGCTTGATGAGCCGGATGCTGACCCGGATCCTCGGTCCGGTCCTGCTCTGGTCCACGAAGCGCGAAGAGCGGCGGCTTGCCGCCGGACAGACCTACGAGCCCCGCACGATCGTCGAGCGGCGCAACTGGACGGCCGCCTAAGCCGTTTGGGGCAACCGCATCGCCGCGACAGCCGCGATACCGTCCGCGAGCCGCGCGACTGCTTCGCTATCCTCGAGCCGGGCCAGACGTCCCTCGCTGTCGAAGGCCTCGTGGGCCCGCGGAATCGTCACGTCGACAGGGAGGACCTCCACGCCGACCATTTCGAGTAGTTCGCGCAAATGACGCAGACCGCGACGGCCGCCGCCAGGGCCCGGGGACGCGGCTAGCAGCCCCGCGATTTTTCCGCGAAATACCGCTGCCGGGCGCTCTCCGGGCGCGCCTCGAGAGGTCCAGTCGATGGTGTTCTTGAGAAGGGCGGAGAAGGAACCGTTGTACTCCGGCGACGCAATCACCAGGGCGTCGTGTTGCCTCAGCAAGTCGCGGAACGCGCGTGCCTTCTCCGGAAGGCCGCCGGCCACCTCCAGATCTCCGTCATAGAGCGGCATGGCGTAGTCGCGCAGGTCGGCCAGCGTCACGTCGAGGCCGCGTTGCCGCAATACGGCCGCGGCGGCGCGAGCGAGCTTTCGGTGCAACGAATCGCTGCGGGTGCTACCGGCAAAAACCAGGACTCTCAATCCCATATTTCCTCGCTATCAAGATATTTGATGTCGAGGAGTAGGCGAGGGATTCAGCCCGGCTTACTTGAGCTTGCTCAATAACTTACCGACGATCTTTACGGCTCGGTCGACTTCCTTCTCGGTGGCAATGTAGGGTGGGAGGAAGCGCAGGACAGTGTCATGGGTGCAATTGATCAGCAGTCCTTCGCCGATCGCGTCCAGCACGAGGGACTTGCCGGGGACGGCGAGTTCCATGCCGAGCATCAGGCCGAAGCCCCGCACCTCCTTCACTACCGCGTGTTTCCGCGCCAGCTCGTTGAGCGCGACGTGGAAATAGCTGCCGACACGCTGGATCGAAGGCAGCAGTTCGTCGAGCAATTCCAGGAATTCCAGGGCCACCCGGCAGGCGAGGGCATTGCCGCCAAAGGTGCTGCCATGCATCCCGGGCTTGATGGCCGCCGCGGCCTTCTGGTTGGCCACGATGAAGCCGAGGGGAAGGCCGCAGGCGACGGGTTTGGCCGCCACCACCACATCCGGTAGGATTACAGGCGTCGAGCGCTGGTATGCGAAGTACGTTCCGGGACGTCCCACGCCGCACTGCGTTTCATCGGCAACCAGGAGGGCATTGTGGTGATCGGCGAGACGCCGGGCTTCGACGACGAACTCGTGTGTCAGGGGGTTGATGCCGCCTTCACCCTGGATCAGCTCGAACACGATGGCGGCGGTTCGATTGCCGCACGCGGCGCCGAGCGCGGCCAGATCGTTCGCCGGGACGAATTTCACGCCGGGCATCAAGGGTTCGAAATCGTGGCGGTATTTCGGCTGTCCGGTGATGGACAAGGCGCCGACCGTGCGGCCGTGGAACGAGTTCTCGAGGGCGATAATCTCGTATTTTTCGGGATCGGCCGCGCGGCCGTGGGAGTGCGCCATCTTCAACGCGCCTTCGATCGCTTCCGTCCCCGAGTTACAGAAGAAGGTTCGTTCCAGGCCGGTCATTTCGGCCAGGCGTTTGGCCAGCGGTCCCTGATAGTTGTGATAGTACAGGTTGGAGGTGTGGATCAAAAGGCCGGCCTGCTCGCGAATGACCTTTACGATGCGCGGATGGGCGTGTCCAAGGGCGTTCACCCCGATGCCGGTGATGAAATCCAGATAGCGCTTGCCGGCCGCGTCGTAGACGTAAGAGCCCTTGCCGCGCGCCAGGGTGAGCGGGTAGCGGGCGTAGTTCTGCAGGAGATAATCGCGTTCGAGTTCCACCGCGGACTGTGCCGGCTGGTCCACCACGGGGGGAAGGGCGCTTGACATTTTCTCATTGTGGCACAGGGCCGGCGTTACTGCTGTAGAAGCAGCCGGATGCGATTCAGCAGTTCGGCGGCGGTGAATGGCTTCGGCAGGACGGCCTGGGGTTCCCGGTGGCGCAGGCTTTCCACCTCGATGCTGCCGGGGCGCCCGGAGATGTACAACACCTTGGTAGTGGGGCGGTCCATGCGCAACTGGTTGGCCAGATCGAGGCCTCCGACACCCGGCATGACCAGGTCGACCACCGCCAGCGGGATTGGTCCGTCATATTGGAGGGCTGCCGCGACCGCCTCGACGGCCCCGCCCGCAAGCAGGGTCCGCCATCCTTGCCCGGCGACTGTCCGGTCGAGTAACGTCCGGACTGCCGGGTCGTCTTCGACGATGAGAATTACTGGAGGGCTGGCCATCTTGCCAAAACCACTGCGTTACCTCAAATGGAACATATTTCGGAACAATACAGATCGCTCTTTTTCCTCTGGCCGGTATCCTGTCCACACGCGCGAAAGTGTAGCCGTTACAATACGCGGAGTCCGTAACGAGGCGCCAGAATTCATCGTCGTGGTCAACAAAGTGACCGGCACGGGCCATACCCAAATTGGTTGAAATAAAATCATTAAATTTGGGGATGCCGTGATGGCTCATGTCCGGGATGGAGGAAATTCGAACCTGCCGTACGCTTCTGGTATCGGCTTCACACGCCACCATGTTCCGGAGGAAGTTCTATGCAGGTTGCACAAGCGCTGATTGATTTATGCATGCTGCCGAGCCGCTTTGGTCCCCGCCCGCGCAGCACCATGCGGCTGCCATTCCGGCAACTCGACCAGGCCGCCCCCGGGGATATGCCGCAGAGGTTGCTGAAACTCTGCCTGGATCTCCCCCGGGTGCAGACCCGGCAGAGCCGACTCGCGCTGCCTCAGTGCCGCGCCTTATCTCTACGCGACTGCTTTGCCGGGGGGCCGCGGGAGGCGTTCATCGACGCGAACGAATTCTGCCATCTGCTGCCCGACGGCTCCGCGCATCTCACGCTCCCGCCGGCAGCGGTGGAAAGCGTGATTGCTTTGGGGTGGGCGGAGCGCCACCCGATCCATGCCCTCGGTATTCTGCAGACCCTCGTGATGGTCTATGCCCCGCGAGACGCCGCCGAACTGGAGATGGTGGGGAGACTGATCGCATGCTCGTGCCGGTTTGCGACAGGCCCGGCCGCGCGGCTGGCAGCCTGCAACGTGGCATAAGATGAGTGATCTCGCGGGGGTCTTCTTCTTCGACTCCCGCCCCGCCGCGGCGGACTCCGCTCCCGTTCAATGGGGCGGCCGCCTCGACGATCCGGTCTCTTCCCTTTCCGCCGCTTCTCTGGCGCTCGACCTTTACCGTGGCCGCGGGATCGCCGGCCTCTCGGGGCTTGTTGGCGATTGGAGTCTCGCAATCCGCGACGCCGACACCCAATCGGTCGTGCTGGCGAGCGATTTTGCCGGCATTCGCCCGCTGTATTACTACCGCGACGCGGAGCGCCTGCTCTGGTCTTCTTCCTTAACGGATCTGCAGCGCGCCTCCGGCGCTTCGGAACTCGACGATGGATGGGTTGCGTCGTTCCTTTCCCTTTCCGGCGCCGGCGGCCAGACTCCCTACAGGGGAATCCGCGCCGTGCCGGCGGGATGCGCCGTCCGCGCTGCGTCTGGCGGGTCGCGCATCGAACGCTTCTGGGATTTACCCGTCGGTCGCGAGATCCTGCTCAGCGGCAAAGGCGACTACGAAGAGCGGCTGTTGCAATTGTTTCGAGATGCTGTCGCCGCGCGGGTTCGGCCCCACGCGCATGTAGTGGCGGAACTCAGCGGCGGCCTCGACTCCTCCTCGATCGCCTGCATGGCGGCCCGCCTCGGCGCTCCACTTACGACCATCAGTTACCTTCATGAAGGCGCGATGGACGAGCGCTACATTCGGGCAGTCGAGGAGGCCGTTCGGATTCCGGCAATTCATCTCGATCTTGCCGAGTGCCCGTTTGTCTCTCCGGAGCATACCGGAGGAAGCGCGCCGGGCTGGTGGGAGGCGCGATACCGGAGGGTGGCGCGGCAAATGGAATCGATCGCCGCAACCGCATTGCTGACGGGGCAGCTGGGCGATCTCGTAATGGGAAACACTCTCGACGACTCCGGCCAGGTTGCCGGCTACCTGCGGCGATTGCGGCTCCGGGACGCAGGGCGCGAGGCGTACGCGTGGAGTCAGGCGCTGCGCATTCCGATTTATCCGATCTTGTGGCGGGCGGCGCGGCTGTGCCTCTCGCGATGGGCGCCGCCAGCCGATTCAGACCTGACGCCGACGGCGTGGGAGAGGCGCGCGACCGCCAATTCGCTCTCGGTGCGGCTGCGGCGCACGGGGCCCAAAGCGGTGGACGGGCCCCCGGACCTGAACTGGCGCAAAGCGCCGCCGGATCGGAGGCGGCGTTTCCGCGCCCTGGCGGAAATGCTCTCCTCCCGGCGGCTGGAGACGCCGGAAGCGCTTCAGTCCATTTCGTACTCGCACCCCTTCGCGCATCGGCCGTTAGTGGAGTTCATGCTGTCGATCCCACCCGCGGAGGTATGCCGTCCCGGCGAACCGCGCCGGCTCATGCGTCGCGCTTTCGCCGGTCTCTTGCCCGAAGCGGTGCTGCGCCGGAAATCGAAAGCCGCGTTCGGCGGCGCTTACGACCGGTGTCTCGCGCCCATGGCGGCGGAGATGCTGGCGCATTCGGCGGCGATTCGCTGCGTCGAGAGAGGATACGTCGACCGCGCCAGCCTGCTCGACAGGCTGGAGAAATTCGAAAAAGGATTAGACTGCAACCTCGGCCAACTACGCGTCCTGATTCTCTTCGAGTTCTGGCTGCGAAGCCTGCCGCGCTAGCCGGCGCGCGTGCCGTCGGGAACCGGCGACTCCGGGACCGCCAGCACCGGACGGATACCGTCCGCATACCCGATGTCGAACAGCATGCCTTCCGAAACGACGCCCCGCAGCTTGCGCGGCTCCAGGTTCACCACGAAGAGCGCCTGCCGCCCTTCGATCTCGCGCGGGTTCTGCCGTTCCTGCTTCATGCCCGCTACAATCGTGCGCGTGTGATCGCCGAAACTGACCCGCAGGGCGACCAGTTTATCGGAACCTGCGACATCCTCCACCTGGAGGATCGTCCCAACCCGGACGTCGATCCTGTCGAGGAGATCGGGCTGGATGAGCGGTGTGATCATACCAGCCCCCCGTGCCGCGCGAGCAATTCGACGAAGGCGTCCACATACCGCGGTTGGGCCGCCTTGAGGGTCGCGGCGCACCACTTGCGATGGAAGCCGCGGCGCGTGAGAGGCACGGCCTTCAAGGTGGCTGCCTTGAGGTGTGGCGCCACAGCCCACCGGGCAAAGACCGCGATGCCGAGGTTCGCTTTCACCATCTCGACGATGGCCTCGGTGAGTTCGGCGCGGGACGTGCGCGCCGGCCGGACACCGGCCGGTAGAAGCAGCTCCTGAAAGATCGTGAGATCGTCTTCCGGCACCGAGTACGTAATGAGGTGCTCGGATGCAAAGTCGACGGCATTGAGGAACGGCCGCGAGGCGTATGGGTGCTGCGGGCTGACGATTGCGACCAGTTCGTCATCGAATAGCGGCCGGATGGAGATGGCCTTCTGCGGAGGGCGCGAAGACACGATGGCGAGATCGAGGTTGCCGGCAAGCAGCGCCTCGATGGGGCTGCGCGTCGATTCGACGGCGATGCGCAACTCGACCCCAGGCCAGGATTCGTGGAACTCTCTCAGGCGCGATGGCAGCCAGTGATAGCAGGTATAGCATTCGGTGCTGATACGCAGCAGGCCGCGATCCTCCAATTCCAGCGGCGACAGACGGCGCTCGGCGGCGCGGACCTGGTCGAGAATCGAGCGCGCGGTGGTCAGCAGGTCTTCGCCCGCTGGAGTAAGGAGCATTCCGCGGGGGGCCCGGCGGAAGAGATTGACCCCAAAGCCTGCTTCCAGATTCGCCAACTGATGACTCAGGGCGGATTGTGAGATGTAAAGGCGGCCGGCGGCCCGAGTCATGGTGCCCTCGTTGGCGATGGCCTCCACGAGCTTCAGATGACGGATTTCGAGCTCCACGGAACGATTATATTCGCTCATGTGATGTATGTCTACAATGAATTTGATTCATGGATAGCCGTCACGCATTCTGTGGATATGCGATTTGCCGAGGATTTTCGTTTCGCGTTGCGCGCCGTGGGGAAGGATCCCCGGTTTTCGGTCCCCACGATTTGCGCCTTGGCGCTCACCATCGGGGCAAACCTTTCGGTCTTCACGGTGGCGCACTCGGTGCTGATCGAGCCGTTGCCCTTGCGCCATCCCGAGGAACTGGTGGCCGTCTGGTCGATGCGTCCGGACGGGATCGAATACCCGTTTAACCTGGCGAACTTCCTCGACGTGCGCGATTGCAACGACGTCATGGACGATATGGCGGCATATGCCGGCTGGAACGCCAACCTCACCGGTGACGCCAATCCCGAGCGGCTCCTGGGGGCTCGGGTCACCGCCAATTACTTTCAGTTATTGGGCGTCGACTCGGCATTGGGACGCACGTTGACGCCGGAAGACGATCGGGCTGGCAGTCCGAAGGTAGTCGTGCTTACGTGGCGGCTTTGGCAGCGGCGGTACGCGGGGAGCCGCGACGTGCTGGGAAAGACCATCCGGCTGAACGGGGACGCGCATGTGATCGTCGGCGTCCTGCCGTCCAGGCAAACGCTGCGGAACGGGACGGCGGATTTCGCCGTTCCGCTGTCACCCGACACCGATCCGTATCGCGAGAAGCGGAACACGACCAACTTCCTCCGCGTGTTCGGGCGGCTGAAGCCTGGAATGACCCCGGACCGGGCGCGCGCCAATCTGGATGCGGTAGCTGCGAAGTTGCGCCGGGAGTTTCCCGAGGCGAACGCCTGGATCGCCGGGATCGCGGCCGTTCCATTACGCGATGACATTACGGGTCCGAGCCGGCCGATGCTCTTGACACTGCTCGGGGCCGTCGGGTTCGTGCTGTTGATCGCGTGCGCGAACATTTCCAGCCTCTGGATCGCGAAAGCCGCGGGAAGGCGGAAGGAGATGGCGATCCGCGTGGCGCTGGGCGGAACGCGATGGAAGTTGGCGCGGCAGGTATTGCTGGAAGGCGTCCTTCTGGCGGCAGCCGGCGCCGGTCTCGGGATTCTGTTTGCGGTGTGGGGAGTTCCGCTTCTGCTGTCGTTGAGCCCCTCTGAGTTGCCGCGGGCGGGAGAGGTTCATATCGGGCCGGTGGTTCTGCTGGCGGCGGCGGTCGCGGCATTGATCTGCGGCGCGATCCTGGCGGTCTTTCCAGCTTTGCAGTTCACGGCCAGCGGCGTGAGCGGCGCACTGCGGGATGGATGCCGCGGGAGCGCCGGATCCGCCGCGCGGAGCCGGGTGCGCTCGGCGCTGGTGGTCGTGGAAGTCACACTATCGCTCCTGCTGCTGATCGCGGCAGGCCTCGCCATGCGGAGTTTCCACCGTATGACGGCGCTCGATCCGGGGTTTCGCGCGGAGAACCTCCTGACGCTGCGCCTGGCGCTTCCTGCCACCCGGTATCGAAACCCTGCGTCGATGGCGCGCTTTCGCGATGAGCTTCACATGCGCGTCGCCGCGATTCCCGGAGTGGCGGCTGTCGGCTCGATCTCGATCCTGCCCTTGAGTGGTCCGCTCGGCAGCGCCGATTTCACTATCGATGGACAGCCGCCGGTCTCTTTGAAGGAGAAACCGACGGCGCAGTACCGCATGATCGACCCGACGTACTTCGGCGCCATGCAGATCCCAATCGTGCGCGGGCGCAATTTCACGGAGCGGGATAACGCGTCCGGGAGCAGTGTCGTGATCGTGTCGGAGATGCTCGCGAAAGTGTATTGGAAGGGCCGGGACCCCGTCGGCTCCCACCTCAAAGTGGAAGACAACTCCGGGCGGGCGCGCGACGTGGAGGTGGTGGGCGTGTCGGGGAACGTGCGCGAACTGGCGCTCGATCAGCCGCCCACGGTTTGCCTGTTTGTGCCGATTCCGCAGATTCCGGTCGATCTGACGCGCTTCCTGACCAACAATTTCTTCTGGGCGATTCGTAGACAGCCTGGGTTGAATGTGGCATCGCAGGTGCGCAGGGAAATTCTGGCGGTAGACGCCGACGTGGCGGCGAGCGAGAGTTCGATGGAGAGCTATGTGGATCTGGCAATGGGAACGCGGAGGTTCAGCCTGCGCCTCCTGACCACGTTCGCGCTAGCGGCGCTGCTGCTCGCGGGTGGAGGGTTGTACGCGCTCGTATCGTATGGAACGGCGCACCGGCGGCGGGAAATCGCGATTCGCATGGCGCTCGGCGCCAGGCCGGGAGAAGTAGTGGGTCTGGTGCTGCGCCAGGGAGTCTCACTGGCCGCCGCGGGCGTGCTTGTAGGCACGGCATGCGGGTGGGCAGGTTCGAAGTATGTGGGGTCGCTATTATTCGAGATCGGCGCGCACGATGCGGCGGCAATCGGCGGGTCGGGCGCGGTGATGGTCGCGGTCGCGGCCGCGGCGAGTTGGTTCCCGGCCCGGCGGGCGGCGGGTGTGGACCCTGCCGAGGCCCTCCGCGGGGAGTGACGTCAGTGGTAAAGGAGGTAGGGCTCCCGCTGCTTCACGAAGTTGGCCAGCGCGTCCTGAAAACTTTGTTGAATCAGGCGGGGGTCTTCGCCGGCATGCAGGCGGCGAACGACGTCATCGCTGCCGATCAGGCGCTTGCTGAGCGTCAGATCGATCTTGCCGGGATATAGCGACTGCACGGCAGCGGCTAATTCGAGACCGAGGCGCGTCGAATCGAAGAGGTCGCGGTTGGTGATCTCGAAGCGGACGCCTTCAATGCGTTTGCCTTTGAAATTCGATTCCGACGGGGTAAAGCTCGTAGGGTACGCGCGGACGCCCGGAATCTGGCGCTTGTTCAAATAAGCGGCCAACTCGCGGCCGCCGAGGAAATCGGCCCCGGCCTGTTCGAAAGGCGCATCCGTGCCGCGGCCCACCGACCAGTTGCGGGAGCTCTCCATCAGACAAAGCCCGGGATAAAGAGTGGCGGCTTTCAGGCTGCGCATATTGGGCGACGGATCGACCCAGGGGAGGTTGGTGGCGTCGAACCAATCGCCGCGATTCCAGTCCTGCATCGGGATCACCGTGAGGTCGGCGTTGAGTTTATTCTCGCCGTTGAACATTCGGGCAAGCTCGCCCATCGTCATGCCGTGACGCACCGGTTCGCCCGGAAAATAACCCACAAACGACTTGTTGGCTGCGTCGAGCAGCGGACCCTCGACGTGCGTTCCCGTGATGGGATTCGGGCGATCGAGGACGAAGAAGGAGACGCGCGCTTTGGCGGCTTCCTCGAGCGCATAGGCCATGGTGGTCTCGTACGTGTAGAAGTGCACCCCCACATCCTGGATATCGAAGACCAGGGTGTCGATGCCTTTGAGCATTTCCGCGGTGGGGCGCTGGGTATTGCCGTAGAGACTGTAAATTTTGAGCCCGGTGTCGGCATCGACCGAGTCCTGAATGCCCGGGCGGTCCTCCTTGCCGAGGAAGCCATGCTCCGGGGAGAACACGGCGGCAATCTGGAGACCAGCCTGCTTGAAGAGGTCGATGTTGCGCCGGCCCTGCCGGTCGATCCCGGTGTGATTGGTGATCAGGCCGATGCGCTTGCCGCGGAGCGGTTGAAAGTTCTGCTCGATCAGCACGTCGAGACCGGTCTTGGTGGCGCCGTTACGGCCCACGTCGCGGCGCGCGCCGGGCCCGGCGGCGGTTTCGTTGTAGCCCGTGAGCGTCACGTTCTGTACGCCGACTCCGACCGCGGCGGCCGCCATGGTCGCCACTTTGCCGCGAAGCGGTGTGATGGCAGGGCGAAGGTCCGGGTGGACGCTATTCGCGAGCAGAATGACGTAGGTTTGCGTGGAGGGATCGATCCAGATGGAGGTGCCCGTGAACCCGGTGTGGCCGTACGAGCCGATGGGGAAGAGGTCTCCGCGGTTGCCGGAGTTAGGCGAATCGATATCCCAGCCGAGACCGCGCAGAATGGGCTGATCGGGCGGCGTCTGCGGCGAGGTGAACTTGGCGACCGTGAGGGGGTTGAAAATCCGGGCGCCTTCGAGTTCCCCGCCGTTGAGCATCATCTGGGCGAAGCGGGAAAGATCGGCGGCGGTGGAGAAGAGGCCGGCGTGTCCGGCAACGCCGCCCATGTTGCGGGCCGTCGGGTCGTGCACGACGCCGCGAAGCGGGGCGCCCGTCCTGACGGGATGGCGCTCGGTGGGCGCAATCCGGGGGACGAGCGATGCGGGTGGCTGGAACATGCTGTCCTTCATGCCGAGCGGAAGGAAAATGTTCTGCCGCGCGTAATCGTTGACCATCTGGCCGCTCACGCGGTGGACGAGTTCGCCGAGCAGGATGAAGTTGATGTCGCTGTAAACGTAGCGTGTGGCGGGAGGACCGCCGGGTTTGAAGGTGCAGGCGAGGTCGATGCCGTGCTGGTAACCGGTCCACGGGGTGTTGAGGGGAACGTCGGGCTGCAGGCCGGAGAAGTGGGTGAGGAGGTTGCGGATCGTGATGTCGCTCTTGCCGCCCTGGAATTCGGGGATGTAATCGGTGATCTTGTCGTTGAGTCGAAACTTGCCCTGCTCGAACAACTTCATGACGGATGACGTGGTAGCGATTACCTTGGTGAGCGAAGCGCAATCGAAAACGGTGTCGAGTGTCATGGCTTCGGGGCGAGGCACGATGGCCCGCTTGCCATAGGCCTTTTGATAAGCAACCTGGCCATTGTGGCCGATGAGCAGCACGGCGCCGGGGAGCTTACCCTGTTCGATGGCGAGGTTGATCGCTTCATCCAGCGGAGCGAAAGATTGCGCGGACACGGCGGTGGCGCAGAAGGCAGCGCACCAGAGCAGCTTCATATCTTGATGATAGCGTGAGGCCGGGACTCTCCCGCGTTGCTTACCCATATCAATTTACGTGGTGGGTATATCACGCGGATTGAATCATCACCCTTTATGGGCAGACGTTATTGGGGCGGTATCGTAAAAGTGTGATCCGGCGAATCGGGTGGATTTGCGCGCTATTGATTGCGTCACACGTGTGTGTGGCGGCGATCCTCACTTCGGCGAGGCAGGTGAAGCGGCTGGGCGTGGATGAGGCGCGGCGGGGTGAAGTGGTCAAATTGCGGGGCATTGTCACATTTGTTGCGCCGGAGTGGAACGGATTTTCGCTCCAGGATGAAACGGACGGGATTTACGTGGCATGGAGCGAAGCCGTTAAACAGTTGCGACTGGGGCAGCGGGTGGAGGTGGAGGGTCGAACCGAAGCGGGGAATTTCGCGCCGGCCTTGCGGGCCGCCAAAGTGACCGTCACAGGGGACGGGCCGATGCCTAAGGCTGCGCCGGTTTCCTGGCAGAGACTCGCGGCGGGAGCCTGCGATAACACCTACGTGGAGGTCGCCGGCGTAGTGCGGTCGGCGGAGATGATGGCGCCACCGGCCCGCAGCTGGCCGGTGCTGGCGCTGCGAATTGACTTGGGTGGCAATCTTCTCTGGGCATATGTGCGCGATCCGGGCGCGCCGCCGGAACGCCTGGTGGATGCGTCCGTGCGGGTTCGCGGTGTCTGTGCGGTATTTTCCAATAGCAGAGGACAGTTTCTGGCCGATTCGCTGGCGGTTCCGCGCCGCGCCGATCTCGAGGTGGATAAGCCGGGGCCGGCCGACCCCTTCGATGCGCCGCGCCGTCCCATGAGCCGGCTATTCGGCTACACCGCGGATGCGGTGCTTCCACATCGAATCTCCGTAGAAGGAATCGCGACACTACAAACGCCTGTTGGGGTCTATCTACAGGACGGGAAGGACGGATTGCTGGTGCGCGCGGCGCGCGCGCCCGAGGTCCGGCCCGGCGACTTGGTAAGGGCGGTGGGATTCCCCTCGGCGGGCGCGTTCTCGGCGGAGTTGAACGACGCATTGGTGCGCGTGGAAGGGCACGGCGATTCGCCACCGCCGCTAGACGTCGCCGCCGCCTCGGTTTTGCAGCGTGTCGCGGGCGCGACGGCTGCTCCCGATGCGATCCTGGTCCGTGTCGTCGGGACGGTTCTGGATTGGGCCCGGACCGCACAGGACGAGACGTTGACGCTCGAAGATGGCCCCATCACGTTCACGGCGCGATTGCCGGCGCGCGCGGGGTCGCACCTGCTGGAGTTTGCCGCGCCTGGGAGCAAGGTGGCCGTGACCGGAGTGTGTGTGGCGCAATCGCAGGGCTTGGGGACGCCACGCACGTTCGAGCTGCTGCCGCGGACAACGGCGGATGTGGCAGTGATCGCCGCCGCGCCCTTATCGCGGGAGACCGCGACGCGTGTGGCCGGCCTGGCGCTGGCCGCGGTCGTTGCGGCCGCGATCTGGCTGGCTCTGCTGCGGCGGCGCGTCGCCCGCCAGACGGAGACGATCCGTGCCCACTTTCAGCGCGAGGCGTCTCTGGAGCAGCGGTATGCGGACCTCGTGGAAAATGCGAGCGATGTGGTTTATGTGAGGGATCTTGCGGGGAGTTTCCTCCAGGTCAATCGCGGCATCCGGGAACTGACCGGTTACACTCGCGAAGAATTGCTGCGGATGAATGTGATCGAGTTGGTGGCGCCGGAAGACAAGGCGCGCGCCGAGGCGCAGGTGCAGACAACGCCTCCCGAGAGCCTGGAGGAGACGAGCGAGTGGCGCATTCGCACCAAGCAAGGCGCGGAGCGGGTTCTGGAAATCAAGCGCCGGTTCCTGATGGAGGACGGCCGTCCGGTGCGAGTGGAGTGCATCGGGCGCGATGTCACCGAGCGGCGGGAAGCGCACTCGGCGGCCGTCACGGCACGGCGCCGGGTCGAGGAGCAGTTGCACCACTCTCAAAAAATGGAAAGCGTCGGGCGCCTGGCCGGAGGCGTGGCCCATGACTTCAATAACCTCCTGACCGTGATCAGCGGCTATGCGCAGATGGTCCTGGACGAATTGCCCCCGGACAGCCGGCCGCGGGAGGCGGTGGAGGAGATCGCGCGCGCCTCCGAACGCGCAGCGACGCTGACGAGGCAGTTGCTGATGTTCAGCCGCAGGCAGATGAGCGCGCCTCGAGTCCTGTTGTTGAACGCGCTGGTAGCGAACCTGGACAAGATGTTGCGCCGGCTCATCGGGGAAGACGTCGAATTGACTCTGGACTTGAACGCGCGGCCGGGAGTAATTCGGGCGGACCCGGGACACGTCGAACAGGTGATTATGAACCTCGTGGTGAACGCCCGCGATGCCATGCCCCGGGGAGGGAGACTCACCATCGCGACCACGGACTCTGCGGCGGGCGCCCGGGAGGGAGTGCCCCCGGGGCCCTACATCGAATTGTCGGTCTCGGACACGGGATCCGGCATGTCGTCCGACGTCCTCGATCGCATATTCGAGCCATTCTTCACCACAAAAGAGAAGGGCAAGGGCACCGGGCTGGGCCTTTCGACCGTATACGGCATCGTGCACCAAAGCGGCGGCGTGGTCTCCGCGGAGAGCGAGGTTGGACGGGGAACGACCTTTCGGATTCTGCTGCCCGCCGCGCCGGAGTCCGCGGAGGCCGATTCTGCCTCGCCGCAACCATCGGGCGAACACCCGGGGACCGGCACGATCCTCCTCGCGGAGGACGAAGAAGGCGTGCGCCGGTTCGTCTGCAGCGTGCTCCGCTCCAATGGCTACCGGGTCCTGGAAGCGGGCACGGGCAGGGAAGCGCTCGAGGTGGCCGAACGGCACGAAGGGCCAATCCACTTGCTGTTGACCGACGTGGTGATGCCGGAGATGGGCGGTGTGGAATTGAGAGAGCGGTTTTCGAAGGCGAGACCGGGGGTGACCGTGCTCATGATGTCGGGGTATGCCGACCGTCCCTTGCCGGACGGGCCGAAGTTGCTGGTGAAGCCATTCACTCCGGGAGTCCTCTTGGCGCGTGTGCGGGAAGCGCTGGGTGGCTGAGGCGGCCGACGCTTATCTAAGTGATTCACCTGACATTAGAACAATAGCGAATTGGCGTTGTCTGTGATACGGTGATATGCGTTCATGCGGCGGGCGCCACTGGTATCGCGGGAAGTATGTGCGCATTGCTGCCCCTCCGCGCTGGCGCTTCTCGTTCTTCCGAAGTGTCCCTTGTGCCTCGGCGCGCTTCTGTTACCCATTGGTATTCACTTAGTAATCCCACCTCCGGTATTTACCTTGTTTCGCGCCGCGCTCGTGATTCTTCCTCTCGCGTTGTGCGTGGCCACGGTGTATCGCCGCTCGAAAGATCATGCCTCCGATCGCTAGAGCGCTCGCCGCGGCACTGCTCCTCAGCGGCGGTCTCATGTCGTCGCCTGTGGGCGGAATTCTGGGTGTCGTCCGCGATGCTGGCGGCGGTGTTGTGACCCGCGCGGCCGTGACCATCGTCTGCCGCTCATCCGGCGAGGAACGATCCACGCGCCCACAGTCCGATGGCACGTTCGAATTTCTGCAACTCGCCCCGGGCGTCTGGACGCTGGCGGCGGAGTCGCCGGGGTTCAAACGCGCCTCCATTGCCGGGATCCTCGTGCAGGTCGATGTGACGACGCGGGTGGACGTTCGTCTGGAACTCGGGCCGCACACAGAGACCGTCGAGGTCGAGGCCGCCGCCTCCGTGGACACGGACGATCCGGTCGTCAAGACGATTGTCGGGTCACAGCAGATCGCGACTTTGCCCCTCAACGGGCGGCAATACCTGGATCTGGCGTTCCTGGCGGCGGGGACCTTGCCTGCGGCGCCGGGAACGCAGGGGTCCGGGTTCAGCGTGGGCGGCATCCGGTCGCAGTCGAACGTCTACCTGCTCGACGGTGCGAGCAACATCGACACGCAGACGAACCAGCCGTTGAACCTGTTCCGCATTACCGACGCGGTGCGCGAGTTCGCCGTTCAGTCCAGCGTGCCCTTGCCGGAGTTCGGCCGCGGCGCCGGCGCCCAGGTGAACGTAGTGACCAAATCGGGCACGAACGCGCTGCACGGGTCGGCATTCGAGTATCTGCGAAATACGGCGCTGACGGCGGCCGACTTTTTCACGAACAAACTGGGCGGGCCGAAGAATGCGATCAATCGCAACCAGTTCGGCGCCACCGCCGGAGGCCCGTTGCGGCGCGACCGGACATTTGTCTTCGCATCGTACGAGGGATTCCGTCAGATCGCGCCGGCGGTGAGTTCCACCATTGTGCCGGCTCTGGAACAGCGCGGGGCCGTGACCGATCCCGTCTCGCAGCGGCTGCTGCAGTTCTACCCCCTGCCCAACGTCCCCGGAGCCCTGAACTACATCGCCAATGTGCGCGGGCTCGATTCCGATGACACCGGTCTCGTGCGGGCGGATCAACGCGCCGGCGCCCGCGATCAGGTGTCGGCGCGATGGACGGAGTTCTGGGGTTCGAGCGTCGTGCCCGGGCCCACGCCCCTGTCAGGCGGGAATCGGGGCCCCGTCGGGCAGGTGTCGGCGATGCTGCACGAGGCGCACGTCTTCACGGCGGCATTTGTCAATGAAGTGCGGCTCGGCTACTCGCGCTTCAGCACGGACCGTGTCCCCCAAGACGCGGGCTTCGATGCGGCGACGCTCCTCACCGCGCCGGATGGAAGCGCTCTGCCGGGCGCGCCGCGGGCGGCGGGCCTTCCATCGATCACCGTGGGCGGCGGCTTCGCGGCCCTCGGGTCCAATCAAAACTTCCCGCAGGGGCGGGTCTCGAATACGATCGAGATCTTCGATAATGTTTCGCGCGTCGGCGGACGGCACACCTGGGGGTGGGGCTTCCACATCCGGCGCGAAGATCTTTCGCGGTACCTGGACCGGTCCGCGCGCGGCTCGATCAACTTCGCCAACTTCGCCGATTTTTCACGCGGCCAATTGACCGGCGCCACGCTGCGCACCGGCAGCACCCGCTCCGACTGGCGGCGGCATCCGTGGGATCTCTACTGGCAGGATAAGTACCGGCCACGGCCGAACCTCACGTTGAGCTTTGGCGTTCGCTATGAATTTCCGTCCGTAATTGCGGAGCGGCGCAGCCATGCTACGAGCTTCGTGCCGGGGTACGGCCCGATGATCGCGGGGACCGCCCAGGTGATCGATATCGATGCGTCCCTGCGCGGTCCGTCCGCGATCGTGTTGCGCCCGGCGGGATTCCGCCTGCCGCCTGGCGGGATGCGCCCCGATCGTAACAACGTGGCGCCGATGTTCGGATTCGCCTATGCGCCCTTTCGTGACGGGCGGACGGCGATTCGCGGCGCTTTTCGCCTCGCGTACGATGATCTGTTCAACAACGTGCCGTCGGGCATGGCGCTCGCGCCGCCTTACAATCTGCAGACGACGCAAAGCGCGAATGTGACCCAGCCCGGAAAATTCCCATGGGCGGTGGCGTTCAACCAGAACGTGCCGCTGGTGTCGAATGCGGGGCAGCAGGGTCCGGGAACGCCGACGGTGGGAGTTCTGAATTTTCAGGGTCTCGACCCGCAGCTTCGCAGCGCGGAGGCGTACTTATACCACTTGACGATCGAGCGCCGCATCGGCGGAATCTTCGTCGAGGCAGGGTATCACGGAAGCGCCGGACGGCATCTGGGAATGTATGTCGACGTGAACCAGCCGCTGGTAATTGTGCGCGATCCGGCGCGCCGTGGGCCGGTGGCGCCCAACGAGCAAGTCTTCCCCTACAATCGCTTTGGGCAGGCGCAGGTCGCTAAGTCGATCGGGAACTCGCACTACGACGGTTTCCTTTTGACGGCGCGGAACCGTCAGCGGCGAGGAATGTTCTTCCAGGCCTCTTACGCGCTTGGCAAATCGCTGGACTACAATTCGTCCTATTTCGGGTCGGGAAATCTGCCCGGTGAGCCGGGAGCGCCCATCGATGCGCGGAACTTGCGGCTCGAACACGGGCCGTCCTCGTTCGACATCCGGCAGCGGGTTGTCGGATTCTTCAGTCTGGATGTGCCGGCGGTGTGGAATCGGGCCGTTTTCGGCGGATGGCAGTTCTCGGGGATTGCGACCCTGCAGACGGGCCTGCCTTTCACCGTCGTCAACGGCGGTCCGGACTCCAGCGGGTTCAATCAATCCACTCCGGGGACGAGTCCCGATGGCGGAAACCGGCCCAATGTCGTGAAGAGCGGGCCTCTGCCGCAAAACAACGCCAATCCGGACGCGGCATTCGATCCCTCATGGTTCGGCGCCAACCTCGCGGGACAGGCGGGGACCTCGGGACGGAACTCTTACTACGGCCCGGGTTTGCAGAACTTCAATCTCACGATGGCCAGGTCCGTGCCCGTCGCGCAGCGATGGAACGAACAGGCGCGCCTGCAAATTCGCGCGGACTTCTTCAACGCGTTCAATCATACGAACTTCGCCAATCCGATCGGAGACTTGAGCAATGCGAACTTCGGAAAAGTGACCCAAACTGCGGGATCGGCCGCCGCGACGTCGGTGGGCACGAGTGGCGGGCCGATGGGAGGTCCGCGGGTCATTCAGCTTTCGCTGCGTCTGGAATTCTGAAGGGGGAACTGTAATGGGTATGACGGTAGTCTTTCCGCTGTATGAGTCCTTCGACACGTTGGATGTGATGGGGCCGTTACAGGCTTTTCAGTACGCCGGGCTGGAGTCCACGTTGGCCGCGGCCGATGAAGAGGGGGTGACGTCGCTCGAGAAGGTGACAGTCATGCCGCAGGCCTTGTTTTCCGGCGGCACGCAGTACGATGTGTTGTTCGTGCCTGGCGGCGCGGACATCCCGTCGGTTCTTGCCGCCGGCAAACCGGGGTGCAATCCCTATCTCGATTTCCTCATTCGTCAGGCCAGCGGCGCGCAGCTGGTTTGCTCCGTCTGTACGGGCGCGCTGCTGCTCGGGGCCGCCGGCTTGTTGGACGGGCATACGGTGACCACTCACTGGGCCTATAAAGACATCCTGAAGTTATTCCCCTGCACGGTGGTGGACGACTACCGGCGTTACGTGCAGAGCGGCAACGTCGTCACCGGCGGCGGCATCTCATCCGGTATCGACGAGGCCCTCTACCTGATATCGGTTCTTGCCGGAATCGACGCGGCGCGGCGCGCGCAATTGGCGATGCAATATCATCCGCAACCCATCCTTCATTGCGGAGATCCGGACCAGCCGGACATCCGTGATATCCCTGAGTTGCCGGCGTCGATTCAGGCCGACTGGCACGTGACGGACACCAGGAGTCAGATCGAGAACTGGCTTGCCCAAAAGATATCGGCGCAAAACTCATAGAATCGCTTGACACTATTAGATAAGTCGGTAAGAATAAATCCAAATTACTAGTACTTTGCGATGCGGTCTCTTATGCGAATTACAGAGCGCCGCCCGCTGGAAGTATGTCACACACCAGGAGGGGCGTAAGTGCAGAGAATCAGGATTCAAAGGCAGGGAGGTAAGGTCGTCTTCAACCCCTCGACTCAGATGGTCGACCTTGTTACCGACGGGGGTAGTTTCATTTTCGAGAATGAAGACTCCGAGGCCCATGAGCCGCAACCCACCAACTCTGCGGGGATATGGATGAATGCGCCCATTGGCCCCTCCAAGCCGTCTCCGTTGATCACCGCGAACGCCCCGGGATCGTATCCGTACGCGTGTAAGCTGCATCCGCTCGAGACGGGGTCGGTGAGCGCGCCCAACCTGATCACCATTCAGACACAGTTGATTCAGACAGGCTTCAATCCCCAAACTCAGGCGCTGGCGCCGCCTGGAGACGGCGGGCTGTTCGCCTTCCTCAATCTGGATCAGAGCGTGTCCCACCGGCCAACCCCCGACAATCCGGCGACCGGCGTCTGGTTTACGCAGGATATTGCGCCGGGCCAGTATTCGCCAACCAGGAGCATTGTTCAGCCCGGCTCCTACGCTTATCACTGTGCCATTCACCCGAATGAAAAAGGCACGATCACCGTGCCTCCCCCAAAGACCTAGCTCCGATCTCAATACCAGGAGTTCGATGTGTCCAAAGACGAGAAACAGAATCAACTCTCCGCCCCCGCCGGTCCGGAGCCGAGCCGCCGTGAGCTGTTGAGCGGGTTGCTGGCGTCGGCATCGACGGCCGCGGCCGTGGCCTGGCTTGGCCCAGGGGAGGCAGACGCACAGCAGGGCTGCGTGTCGACCGGCAATTGCCAGCCATCGATCAACAAGGAGCTGGTGAATCCCGGCGAACTGAAGCGTGGCGCTGACGGCTTCCTGCGCGGGGTGGTAACGGTCGAGGCGGAACAGCGGAATATCACCTACTATGCAGGCAAGAACTTCTTCTGCAAGGCGCATATGCTACGTGCTTACCATGGCTATGCCGACGTAAATGCGCTGCGCCAGAATAAGCCGGTGACGCTAACTGGAGTCGCGTCGCCCGGCCCAACGTTGCGCGCCCAGGTAGGCGATACCGTGCAGCTCATGTTCCTGAATCGCATCGACACCACCTGCTTCAACGACACGCCATTGACGGGTGAAGGCGGCGGCTGCGAGGTGGGGCGCACGGCGGCGGGGCAGGAACTCTATCCCAAGAATGCCACGACCGGATACGAAGACAAATTTCCCGATTGTTTCCGCGTCTCCAACACCACCAACATTCACTTCCACGGCACGCATACCACGCCGGGCGGTTTTGGGGACAACGTCCTGGTGGGCGTGCTGCCGAACCGGAAGATCGCCCTCGGCGATGCGACCAGGGAATGCGACGATCTGTTCAAGCTCTGCGCGCCGCTGGATTCCGACCCGAAGCGCTGGAGTGAGGATCCGGCGGCCAAATCGAAGTGGGACCGCTATCAGGCATGGTACAAGTCGGCGAATACCACCCTCTCCAAAATGGGCACGGCCGGCGCCGCGGCGGCAATGTCGAATAGCCGCGAGGCCGCGGCGGGCGAGTGGCCGCAGTATTGGCCCGGATACTACCCCTACTATTTCACGATGCCGAAGTATGAGAAGGGGAAGGCGTTCCCGGCGGCTGGTCAGACGCCCGGGACGCATTGGTATCACGCGCACCAGCATGGATCGACTTCGATTCAGTTGCTGAATGGCATGGCGGGTGCGATCGTGCTCACCAGCCCGGATTACGACGGCCAGATTCTCAGCCTCGGCGGCGGAACGGCTGCGAACCCCAGGATCAAAGAGAAGGTGATGGTCCTGCAGTTGTTCGCGGAACTCACCAACCTGATGACCGGCGGCACGCCGCAATCCCTGTGCGTCAATGGCCAATTGCAGCCTGTAGTCTCGATGAAGCCGGGAGAGGTGCAATGGTGGCGCATCGCCAACGCCAGCATTCAATCGCATGGCATCAGCACGTATTTCTTCCTGGAAGGGTCGAAATACGACGCGCTGGTGGCCAGGTTCGATCAGCTCGCCCAGAATCCGCCGGTGCCGGCGCAGCCGATCCCCACGGACCGGGGGACCGTGCCGCAATTCCGGTTGATCGCGAAGGACGGCGTGCAGTTTGCCTGGGAGAACTATGTGCGCCACGCGGCCGACGCCAATTTTCAGGTGTCGCCCGGCAATCGGGTCGATTTCCTGATTCAGGCGCCGCAGACGGCGGGCGACTATGTGCTGGTATTCTGGCCCTCGTTCCGGTGGCCGACGCCGAACGGCGGGCCGCCCCAGTTCAGCGATCTGCGGAACCAGGTCGTGCTGCGCGCGCGCGTCGGCGGCACGCTTGCCGGCGAGAACACCAGTTGGTACGACCCCACGCAGCCGAGTGCTCCCGCCAACTACCCCGTGTTTCCCGAGTTCCTCGGCGACATTCCGGAAAGCGAAATCCAGATCACACGCAAGGTCGAATTCAGCATGATCCGGAAGAACACGCAGCAACCGGTGTTTATGATCGACGGAAAGCAGTTCAACGAAGGCGTGATCAATAAGGTGATGCTCGAAGGAGACGCGGAGGAATGGCTCCTGGTGAACAGCAGCGTGAACTCGGTGCAGCATCCGTTCCACATTCACATCAACCCGTTTCAGATTGTGGAAGTGTTCGACCCATCGCTGATGGAGGAGCCGCAGAAGCAGCCGCCCAAGTTCATCTGGCAGGATACGGTCGGCATTCCCGCCGGATTCTTCAAGCCGGCCGTCCCCAATCCCGATCCAACCAAGCCCGGCGATTACAAATTTGTCCCCGGGCACATTCGCATCCGTCATCGCTTCCTCGATTTCCCGGGCAAGTATGTGCTGCACTGCCACATTCTGGGGCACGAGGATCGCGGCATGATGCAGTTGGTCGAAATGGTCCCGAATAAGACCATGGTCAAGCACCACTAGGGGCTCGATGAGCCCGATACCGGATATGGGCCGTGTAGCCTCCGTCGCCGTTATCGGAGGCGGGCCGGCCGGCGCCGCCACGGCGCTATCGCTTCGCAAACTGGCGCCGGCGTGGCCGGTGACACTTCTCCATACCCCATTGAATGGGGGCTGGCGGCCGGGCGAGACACTCGCGCCCGGTTGCCGCGCGCTTCTCGAAAGTCTCGCTTTGTGGCAGCCGTTTCTCGCGGAGAACTTCCTCGAAGCGCCGGGCACGCGCGCCGCATGGGGCGGCCCCGAGGTTTACGAGAATGAGTTTCTGTTCTCTGCGCGCGGCCCCGGATGGCATCTCGACAGGCCCCGCTTCGACCGCATGCTGATCGAGTGCGCCCGCGCGGCCGGGGTCGAGACGATTGCGGAATCGTGGCGGACTCCGGCCGGCGAAAAGGCGGTCGCGCGCGCCGATTTTGTAGTCGATGCCACTGGACGCCCGGCATCGTTCGCCACCAGCCGCGGCGCCCGGCGCGTCGCGGACGACGCGTTAATCGGCGTCTGCAGCGTGTTGACCTATCCGCATGGCGACGCTCCGCAGGATCGATCCACGCTGATCGAGGCCGGGGAGCACGGCTGGTGGTACTCTGCCATCGTTCCCGGCGGACGCGTCGTGGCGGCTTGGATGAGCGACGCGGACCTCGTGCGCGCCCAGGCGCCTTGGAGCGCGAATCTCGCGGCTGCGCCGTTGACGCGCGCGCGAATCGGGGACGCCGTGCCGCAACTCGCGCCTGCTGTCTTTTCGGCGCGTTCGCAACGGCTTCTCCCCTGCGCCGCTCCCGGATGGCTGGCCGTTGGGGACGCCGCGGCGGCTTTCGATCCGCTGTCGTCCCAAGGGATCGTGCGCGCGCTCCGGCTGGGCAAGATCGCATCCTTCACCGTGTACGACTTCCTCCGCGGCCGCGCCGGAGCTCTGGAGAAGTACCGGCACTATATCGCCGCCGAATACGAGCATTATGGCGAGTCGAAGGCCCGCTTCTACCGGCTGGAAGCGCGTTGGCCGGCGGCGCCGTTTTGGGCCCGCCGCCACTCGGGAAACCAGCCGATTTCCACATCGAACGAGAACGATCATGGCAGCCACGACAAAGAGCAGGTACGAGCAGTTTAAGGAAATTCTGGCCGGCGCGGCCGGAAACAGCGCCGCCGACTACGGGGGTCTGGGCCGGTTCTGGGAACTGCCGCTCGATCGGCTCCTCGATGCCAAGCTCTACGGCATCCCACTGATCGCGCCGCAATCCGGCCGCAAGTCCTGTTGCTCCCACACGGCCGACCCATGCGACACGCGCGCCGCCCGGTCGGCTCTGATCATGGGTCTGCGCGGCCAGGCGCCGTTCGACGGCTCGCAGTTTCCGCGCATCCCGTGGGGCGGTTCGGCGGTGTCCGAAGAGAATATCCAACTCGTCGAAGGCTGGATCAACGATGGGTGCAGCCCGACCGGCCGCTCGCAGACCTTCGACCTGCTCGCGCCGCCGGTCCGGATTGTGACCATTGCGGCGGAGGAGAATGCCGCCCCTGTCGAGCTCTCCGACGCGGAAGTGAACGACTACTTGTATCAGCACGGCGAGCCCAAGCAGCGCATGAACCTCGACTGCATGAATGAAACGCAGATCGAGAAGTTCCGCTTCGCCATGCGCGCGTTGTACGAACTCAACAAATGGCCCGAAGACTCGCGCAGCTACAACAACCTCGCGTTGATCCACCAGAACCACTGCCAACACGGATGGGAACGCTTCCTGCCGTGGCACCGCGTGTACCTCTATGAATTCGAGCAGGCGCTGCAGGACCACTGTCCCGGCGTTACGGTTCCCTATTGGGACTGGACGATGGACCAGTACAAACCCACTTCGCCGCTCGACGGCAACATCCTGCCGCAATCCTTCAAGGCGTTCCTGCGCCCCCGCTCTCTGCGGTTTCTGGAGGCGGCCGGCTTCACCGCGGCGGAGATCGACCAGTTGCGTCCGCTGGTGAATCAGCTCTTCACCTCCACCAACACGTTTCTCGATGCGGCTGGCGCCGGGTTCTCCACGCCGGAGCAGCGTAACCGCTTCATCGACGCCCTGCTCGACGCCAATTCGCTGTGGTATCCGCTCCGCTACCCCGCCGAATACCAGGACTCGAGTGGCAAACCGATCACCATCAACCAGCGCGTCCACTATCACTACCCGACCGCCGAGGATATGCAGCAGATCATGAGTCTCCGCACCTATCGCGATTTCGGCGGCGGCAGTCTCTATGACGATTCATTCGGCTTCCTCGACCAGAACCCGCACAACACGATGCACATCTGGACCGGCGGCCAAAATAAGTTCGCTCCCGGCGGCCCGGCGCCGGAGGACCGCAACAAAGCCGTGCGCGTGGCGGGGCGCCGCTTTCACACGCGCGATGACCTCTACAGTCAGCCTGTTTTCGGCGACATGTTTAGCAACCTGACGGCGTCGTACGACCCGATTTTCTGGCCGGTGCACTCCAACATAGACCGGCTGTGGTGGGACTGGCAGCAACTCCACCCTCAGGCGGAGCCTGTCGACACCGATGCGATTCTCACGCCTTGGAATTACACCATCCGCGAGACGCTCGACATGCAGCGCTTCGGCTACGAGTATGTCAAGTGCGCCTACATCGCGCCGGTCGGCGTCTCCCAGCCCGTGGGACGCTATGTCTCGAAACCGATGGACATCCCGGAGACCGTGCGGCGTTCGTTCGATCGCGTGGAAGTCCGCCTGCATCGCGTCCCGCAGCTGGAACGATCCTGCTTCGTGCGCGTCTTTCTGAACCTGCCGGACGCGAACGCCGCGACGCCGCTCGATCATCCGAACTATGCCGGTTATCTCGCGATATTCGGGCACGGCGCCTGCTATGGAGGACCCGGCCATTGCGATCCTCCTCCCCCGCTCGCGCGTAAGTACGATCTGCGGCCTCGCAGCCACAATACGCCGCGCAATCATCGGATCGATGTGACCAGGTGCGCGCACCGGCTGATCGACGCCGGCGCGGGGAGCCTGGCGATTACGCTGGTGGTGATCGGCGCGGATTACCAGGAAGACCCGGAATTGCTGCGCCTGGAAGGCCTGTCCCTCATCTTCCTCGACTGACGCAAGCACATCAGGAGCATCGAATGCAGCCGGTATATCGCATCCATCCCAGCATCGGAGTCGCGCGCGTGGGAGACAGCCCCGACGAGTTTTACATCGCACCGGAGAAGCCTGCGGCGCTCCCGTCCGAGTGCGACAGCGAAGGCAATCCGCTTCAGTCGACGCAAGGCGGCGAAATCCCCGTGAAGTCCTTCAAGGATGCGGAAGGTCGAATCAAAAGGCAGGCAGCCCGTTTCCAGGTCTATGTCTATGACGATGAGTCTCCCGCGGGACGCCCGTTGCAACTGGCGGAAGCGATCGAAGGCGGCGGCAACCACGGGGCGCTCATCGACATCCAGTGGCGCGCCCACCTCGCGAACAAGAAGTCGGCGTGGTACGAGTTCCACGGCTTGCGGGGCGAGCACGGGTACGACGGCGACTGCCCGCTGCGCAATGCGCAAATCACCGGAGCCAATCAGCGGCAGCGTCTGATTATCGATCCGGGACCGCGTTTTGTGAATACCGGGGACCGGCGGCGCGCCTCCTTTAGCCGCGACGGCAGTTCGGTCTATGCGCCGGTGTTTCCACCGGAGAACCTCTCGCCGCGGCCCATCGACACGCTGGGCGAGATGCTCACCGACAACGCCGGCCGCCTGCTGGTGCTGGGCGGCCATGGGCATTCGGGCTCCTGGCTGGAGGGCGTCGGACAACCCGCCATCAACGACTACGCCAATAACGACGGCTGGTTCGACGATATCTCGGACGGCCCCGTGATGGCGCGCCTGGTGATGTATTCGGACGAAGTGCAGGCGCTGCGCTATGTCGACGTGGAATATCCGGCGTGGGTCATTGTCGGGTATCCGCGCTATGCCCCGGAGATTCTCGATCTCGTCACCCTGGACGATGTGCTGTACGATCTCGCCGTCCGCAAGTTCGCCTATCGCACCGGCCTGTTTGGCGTGCCGGGAACGTTCGCGTGTCCGCAGCGCATAGACTCGTCCGATATGGGCGCTCTGATGCACTGGAACGCCGGACCCCTCGACTGGAACGCATCCTATAAGCCGTGGTTCTATCGCGATATCTGGCCCATCCTGTTCCGCATCGACGAATTCCGCTACCTGAACAATGTGCTGATGCAATCCAACGCGCCCCACGATCAGACGCAGCGCGGCAGCTTCGACGTGACCAAGCTCTCCGTTCCCCCCGTGATCAGCCGCCTCGTGCTCGAAGAACGCCAGCATGCGGCCGCGATTCGAAACCAGTCCGGAGAGCTCTTTCTCGAGGAGCTCGAATTGCGCCTGCACGTCTTCGACGACGTCGTTGACCAGGCGTTGCGCCGCAAGGTCAAAGTTCAGACGGAGGAGCATCCACTCTCGACGGGGGAAACCTCCGGCATTACCCATCAGCTTCGCGCCGCTCGCGCCGCGGTGCGCCTCCAGGCGCCTGCCGGGCACGATGGATTCGATTCCGCCGCTCTGAAACAGGCGGCGGCCACATTCGCGTCGGCAACCCTGCCCGCGGGCGCGGAGGGCCCGCCCGAGCCCTATCAGCGAGCTTGGAGCGAAGCCTATGAGCGCGGAGGCCCGGCTTACTCGGACGCCAAGGACCGCTTTAAGGTGGAGGTGCGGACCGCGCTCCAGCCATTCATCGCCGAGACGGTGCGCCGCTGGTCGGGCGGTGTTCTGCGCGTCAGCGCCCTCTCCGCGGCGCTCGGCGACGCGCAACAGGACGGCCTGGAAGCGGTCGTGACGGAGGCGGTGGCGGAGATCGCCGACACCGCCATGACCAATTTTCGCGATGGCAGGCTCCTCGGCATAACCTTCACGCAGGCGATTGCCGCGGCCACGAACGACCCGTTTCGAGACATGCGCCGATACCTCTACGGCCTCTTGCGGCGGCCGGGAGAGGAGAATGTCTTCAAGACGGCAGGCAAGCCCGACAATCGCCTCTTTCGCATCCCGCTGATGCCGCTCCTGGCCGGCGACAATCCCACCAGCAATGTGCTGCCGTCGAAATTCCTGCACCTGACGCATTACCAGCTCTATCTTTTGCGTCAATGGGCGGAAGGGCTCTTCTATAACGAGGTCGACGAGCGCTGGGTTCCCGATACCCAGGTCGATCCGTATCTACCCTATCAGCATCTCCTCGGCGATTCGGCGCGCGACCTCGACCGTGGCGTCCTCATGAGCATGCTCGGCGGCGCATTCTTCCCCGGCGGCGAGGTGTGCTGGGTGATTCGAAATCCTTCCATCTACAAAGAGCCGTATCGCCTCAAGGCGGATCCCGACTTCTACAATTTCGGCCAGACGGCGGCCAACGAAAACGCCGTGCAGACCTCCGAGCAGGACTACCTTGCGAATACTGGAGTCGAATTGAGCCAGTCGAGCGATTTCGAGCGAGGCCTCCAACCCGGCGACCTCACGAAGTATGGGGCGCTGCCCTGGCAAGCCGACTTCAACGAGTGCACCTTGCAGACAATCGATATCACCTACGAACTATGGAACGCCATCGATCCGATGAGCGAGAACGACCCGTGGATGAAGCTCGAGCGCAAGACCTGGGACGCTCTGTGGTGGCCGGCGCATCGGCCGCTCCAGACGTATGAAGTTGTGTCACTCGACGCGGGACGGCCGAAGTTGTCCTTCCTCGGTTGGGCGCGCGGCGTTCCGCAAACCAATGCGGGCGATCTGAAGATGGTCACGGAGTGGGCGCGTCTCGGCTTCGTAGTCCGCAATCCGTACCTCCCGGCGGAAGCGCTCGACGCGCCGTCCCCAGACACCAAATACATCAGCATCGAACGAAATCAGGACTGACCGTCACTGCGAACGCCACGTCATCTCGACCCGCACCGGCATTTCGTTTTTCGTCGGGATCGCCAGGAGCGAGGGCGGGTCGATCTTGAAATCGGACATCGTAGTTGGAATCGTCCCTGTGATGTGAGCCTCGGCGCCCTGCGTCGTGTGTTGAAACGCCACCTGCTTATAGTGCGCCGTCTGGCCTGCGAACTCGACGTCGAGATCGGCATAGAGAGTCGTTTGCGAAGCGGCGCCTTCCGGCAGCCGCAGGCGCACGGTCACCATCGGAAACTGCGCGCCGCGCACCGCCTGAATCATGTGAACATCGCGGTTGCTGTCCCCCGATTCAAACGACTTGACCGGCACGGCGATCAGGAAATCGCACTGTCCCGCGTGACAGACGCCTTTCCCCCGGGCATCGTGGCTGACGCCCTCGCTCTGGTGTAATGGGTGAGAAACATGATAGGTCAGTACGGATTTTTCCAGAACCCATTGACTATCCGCCCGGACCATCCCGGCGGACGCCAACAACATCATCGGCATCACCGCCTTCTTCGTCATAGTGCCGCCTAAAACTTGATCGATACCGACGCGATCGCGAGCCCATAGGCTACCGTCGTCACCGCAGCCACAGCCGAGTGCGCGCTGGCGATCCCGTGAACTTTCTCGCCACGATTGATTTGCTGGTACGCGATCGCGCCCAGCACCGGTGTGAGAATCATGCCTGGACCGTGAATCCAAGCCAGAGCCTTGTGCAGTCGAATCGGTCCGCGCGTCTTGGTCCCCGCCACTTTCGGCGCGAAGATCGCGAAGGACGCCGTCGTCAGGTACATGCCCGCGGTCACCGACCCCAGCGCCGCATGCAACTCCCGTCCCGATGCCGTGCCCCGTCTTTCCTTGGCGCCGCTCGAGGCGATGATCGTCGCGACCAGAGGCGCGGCCGTAATCAGGCCCAGGCGCTGATGCGTCTTGAGCATATGCGCACGCCGGTCGAGCCTCGCCTGCTCCTGCGCGCTGCCCTTGCTCTGTTCCGGGCTGAAGCCGAGATCCGACAGCGAAGGCGCAGTTACGGCAGGGAGCGCAAGGTCCAGGGTCTGACGCGCGCCGTCCGCAAGTGTGACCGTTCCCGCCTTGGCCGCGAAACCTTCCGCCGTGGCCGAGACCTCGTAGTTCCCCGGCGCCAGTTGCGGGACGCTGTAGTGGCCGGCAGCGTCGCTTCGGGTTTCCGTCGATTGGCCCGTAGCCGCGTTCTGAATCGAGATCTTCGCGTTTGGTACCGCTGCCCCGGATGGTCCGGTGATTGCGCCCGATAGCGTAGCGGCGGCCTGCCCCCAACTTGGCGCCGCCGCCGCGAAGGAAAATGCCAGAATGAGCGCCGGTGCGATTCGTTTCGGAATCATGGCACGATCTCCTTACCCCATTATCGGTCGCGCGCAATGAAACCTCCGGCCCTTTCGAACCCGTTTGGGCTTCGAAAAGACACTTCCGGTGAGTCGCAGCCGCTTATCGATATGGCGGCCCGGGTGTGGCGGGAAGTTCGGGACTCAGCGGGCGCTGTCCGTGGAATGCCCGCGTAATCTCCCCCGCCAGTCGCAGGTACCAATCGCTCGGCAACTCGGCGCCGTCCGCGTCGAGCGTGAGCCAGTACCCTTGGTCAGGCGCGTCGCGGCGGCGCGGCGCGACCTTGAACATGGCCGTCGATTCGTTCACTTCGTCGAACATGGCGATCTTCAAAACCGTGGCGCCCGCGGCGCGCGCATCATAG
Organism: uncultured Solibacteraceae bacterium; assembly: GCA_964608645.1. Lineage (GTDB taxonomy): Bacteria > Acidobacteriota > Terriglobia > Bryobacterales > Bryobacteraceae > CAZSQK01. The sequence goes on from CAZSQK010000032.1 coordinate 34,674, forward strand.
GCCTGCCGCCAGAGGAACTCGCCCCGATCCCGCGGAATCGCGTTGCGCGGGGCCTCACGGTTCAGATTGTTCCAGGAGAAGCCGGGAAATATCACCGGCATGTAGAGCTGTCCGTTCTTCCGCAACTCGGCCAGATCCGGCTCCAACTCGTCCTTACGCCAGACATCTACGGCGGCGGCGCTCCGGTAGCGGCCCACCGTCCATGGCTGCACGACGTCCATCGCACGATAGACATCCGTCCACCCCGCGTCCTTCGCGGCGTCCGCCCGCAGCGTCCGCCAGCGCGCCGGAGTTCCACCGATATAGGTGACCCGATACGCAGCGGGCGCTTCGGACCGAAGCCATGCGATGAGCCGGCCCGCGTCTTCCGGTTTGGCCGGCGGATGCTTGGCAACATCCGAGAGCCCCATTCCCCAGACCGAGAGCACCGGCTTGCCCCGATGATGCAGGTAGTTCGGGTGCGATGACACCTTCACTGTATCGACGAGATACCGCCAGTCGTCGCGCAGTTGCTCCGCGAAGGTCTCCGGCGCGCCGCCGCTGATGTCATATTCGATGCCGAAGACTCGGCCCGTCGCGGCGGCTGCGGCCATGATGTTCCGGAGCACGACATCGCCGTCGGCGCGCTTGCGGGCCGTCTCGCCAATGAAGCGCTGAACCAGCACGCCGTCCAGACCGTACTCCTCCATCCATCGAAAATGCCGCAGTACGACATTCGCATTGCGCGAGCTGAAAAGGTGCGCGGGCCGGCCTCCGGTGGTCATGCCGGGAATCGCGCACAGGTCGCTGGGATCGAACTCGCGCAGATCCGGGTACATGTCGACCGTCAGGCTCGCGGCCGTCGGAACGCCGCGGGACCAATGCGACCATTTCCCCTCGGGCGAGCCGGGTCCCGGACAGTCGAACCAGCCCTGGTAGCCAAACAACACCTTCCCGTCGAGCGTCGAAGCGTCCACCCGCTCCACGGCCGGGGCGGCGTCCGGCGCCAACAGTCCGCCGATCACGGCGGCGGCGAGAAATAGGCGAGCCATTGCCTCATTATCGCGGTTCCACTGCGGCGTGAAATGGAGTAAGTTGACCTTGAGGTGGTTCAGCCATGAGTGAAGAGACCAGCAGCGGAACGTCACGACGCCAGTTTCTTACCGACAGCAGCCGGCTCGCCGGGGTGTCCGCCCTCGCCGGCATGACCCTGCCGCATGTCCATGCGGCGGAGAACAACACCATCCAGTTGGCTTTGGTCGGTTGCGGCGGCCGGGGCACCGGCGCGGCCGAGAACGCGCTCGGCGTGAAAAACGGCCCGATCAAGCTCGTCGCCATGGCCGATGTCTTCCCGGCGAAACTCGCCGACAGTCATGGCCGGTTGCGCAAACAGTTCGCTGCCCAGATCGACGTGCCCGAGGATCGCAAATTTATCGGGTTCGACGGCTACCGCAAGGCGCTCGACTGCCTGAAGCCCGGCGACATCGCCGTTCTGGCGACGCCACCGGCGTTTCGCTGGGTCCAGTTCAGCTATGCGATCGAGAAAGGCCTGAACGTCTTCATGGAGAAGCCCGTCTCCGTGGACGGCCCCACGACGCGCCGCATGCTGAAACTCGCCGAAGCCGCCACGCAGAAAAATCTGAAGGTCGGCGTTGGCCTGATGGTGCGCCACTGTCGCGCCCGGCAGGAATTGCTCGATCGGGTCCGCGGCGGCGCCATCGGCGACATCGTGGCCATGCGCGCGTACCGCATGGGGTCCGGCGGCGGCACGGCTCCGCCCAAGCCGGAAGGCATCACGGAGCTGATGCATCAGATCCGGCTGTTCCACGCTTTTCTATGGGCGAGCGGCGGCGTCTTCAGCGATTATTACATCCACCAGATCGATGAGTGCTGCTGGATGAAGGGCGCGTGGCCGGTGGAAGCGATGGCCATCGGCGGACGCCACTATCGCGGCAACTCGCTCGACCAGAACTTCGATGTCTACGCGGTCGAATATACGTACCCCGACGGCACGAAGCTCTTTTTCGACGGCCGCAACATGCCGGGCGTGCACAACGAGTTCGCCAGTTATCTCCATGGCGCCAAGGGCTCGGCCGTAGTCTCGACGTCGTCCCACACCCCCGGCCGCACGCGCATTTACAAGGGCCAGAAGATCCCCCGTATCGAAGGCAGCCGTCAACCGATTCCCCAGGACGAGTCGCTCGTCTGGTCCTACCCGCAGCCCGAGCGGTCGCCGTACGATTGGGAGTGGGACGACCTCGTCGCCGCCGTTCGCGAGGATAAGCCCTACAACGAAGTCAAGCGCGGAGCCGAGGCGAGCATGGTCGCTTCGATGGGCCGCATGGCCGCCCACACCGGACAACTCATCACGTTCGACGAGATGCTCAACTGCGAGCACGAGTTCGCGCCGGACGTCGACAAACTGACGCTGGACGGCCCCGCTCCGTTGCGCCTCGGACCGGATGGCCGCTACCCCGTGCCGCAGCCCGGCATCACCAAGACCCGCGAGTACTGATCGCCGCGCGCCATCAAAACGAGAGCTTCAACGCCAATTGCAGGTTGCGCGGCCCGCCGCCGCCAAGATAGGGATTGCCGCTGCCGACGTCGGGCGTCGTCAGGATGGGCAGCGGACCCGTGCCGCGCCCCCGGGCGTCGGGAAGCGAGCCGCCGAGGAAGTCCAGGCCGAAATTCGGCAGTAGTGGGTTGCTGAAATTCGGATGGTTCAGCAGGTTGTAGGCGTCGATCCGCACTTGCAGCTTGAGCGACTCGCGCAGCGCGATCGACTTCGTTACCGATAGATCGACATTCCGGAAGGGCGGCCCGCTGAGGGCGTTTCGCCCGAGGTTGCCGAAATGCTGTGTGCCGGAAACGCAGGACTCGTCGGCGGCGCTCCAACGGCACGGCACGGCGAACGCCGAGGCGTTCACAAACGTGTCGGGGAAGTGCCGCCCGGCGTAGGGATCGCCCACCACGTCGGGGCGGCCGAAGTACTCGCCGCTGCCATTGAAATCCCCTTCGAACAGGTAATTCAGATTGACCGGCTGGCCGCTTTGCAAAGCGATGACGCCGTTGATCGCGAAGCCGCGCGGCAGTTCATACAGGAAGTTGATCGAAAAACGCTGGCGGACGTCGAAGTTGGAATTGGCCCGCTCGCCGGCGGGGTTGTAACTGTTGTCCGGTTGGGTGGCGTTGGGCACGAAGTCCTGCCCGTCGCTGGCCGTGTCGATGGAATGCGACCAGGTGTAGTTGACGTTCGACGTGAGCCGCCGGCGGCGGATCCGCAGGCTGGCCTGCAGCGAGTGGTAGTTGGAAATCGCGCTCGATTCGAACTGGTTGATGTACACGAAATCGGGGTACGGCGCGTCGCCCTTCGCATTCAGTTGATTGATATCCCGATAGCGGAAGAGTTTGCGCCCCGCCGATCCGACGTACCCCACTTGCAGACCGGCGCCTGCCGTAAGCTGCTGCTGCACGTTCACGTTGAAGTTCTGGACATACGGCGTCCGCACGCGCTGATCCACCGTGAAGATATCGCTCGCCGAGAAGTTGCTGAACACCGGCGGCGCGCAGCGGTTGGTCCCGGGAATCGCGATGTTACGGCCCGCGCATGGGCCATTCACGACATTGAGTGCCGCCGTGCCGCTGAAGAGCACCGGGTTCGCCCCGCCGATGTCGTTGTATGCCGGTCCGGCGTTGAACGTGTTGAACGGAAGCTGCCCGGCGAAGAAGTCCTGTGAAAACGCGTCGTAGAATAGCCCCATCCCGCGCGCACCACCGTTTTGCCTTTGCCGCCCGCGTCGTATGCCACGCTCAGCCGCGGCGCGAAATTGTTGAAGTCCTTGGGGTAGAGCTGATTCACCTGCCGTGGGCCGGGAATCTTGGGGTCGAAGATGCTGAAGCGGTTGCGCTCCTCTCCGATCACACCCATGTAGTCCCACCGCAGCCCCGCCTCGATCATCACGTTGCGCGACGGTTTGAACGTGTCCTTGCCATAGAACGAGTGATTGTTCTGAAACGTGCCGCGGCGCGAATCGCCGATCGCCTGGTGGTTGGAACTGGTCAGGCTGCCGCCTGGAATCCCGGCGAGAAAGCTCTCCAGGTCCGGGAAGATCAGCCGTCCGCGGTAGCCGTTATCGAAGTAGCCATTCACGAACGTCCGCCGGAACTCGTACCCCCACTTCCAGTTGTGGCGGCCGCGATTGTAGGAGGCGTTCGTGAAATACTGCCAGTTGGTGTCGTAGCGCCCGCGCGGCACGGACGCATTGGCGCCGAGCGTCGCCTCACCGCCCACATAAATCAGCGGCATGCCCGTGTCGTTCGCGTACGTCGTGTTCAGCCCGATCGACCGCGGATCGAAGGGCGTATCCTGCGGCGTGAACTGTTCGGCGAACCGGTTGTACCCGCCCCGAAATTCGAGCAGGAATCGCGGCGTCACAATGTGGGTGAGCGAGATCGAAACCAGTTGCACCCGCGTCGGTGTGATGGTGTTGAAGCCCGGCAGATTGCCGCCGCCGACCAGCGCCAGCGGAAAGCTCTGTACGCTGTCGCCGAAATAATAGCGGCCGGTCAGGACGTCGCCCGCGCGAAGATGCTGGTCGATCTTGCCGATGACGCTGTCCAGCCGATTCGTGATGTACGTGGTGGCCAGGAGGTTATTGCCGTTCGCGTCGGTCGGAATATTCGCCGACGGCCACGGATGTCGCGCCAGAAGATTCGCGATCACCGGATTGACCCCTCCGGCCTCGCGCACGGTCTCCGATCGCGACGCTGCCTGAATGTCCGCGTCCGTCGGCACGTGGGTCTGGCTCGGCAATCCGCCGCTTTCGCGCTGCCCTTCGTAAGCGAAGAAGAAGAACGTGTGGTCTTTTACCACAGGTCCGCCGAGCGCCGCTCCGAACTGGTTATTGTGGAATGGATTTTTTGGCACTTGCGTGCTGTTGAAGTAGTTCCGGGCGTCCAAATTGCTGTTCCGAAAGAGGTGAAAAAGGCTCAAATGAAGCGAATTTGTGCCCGATTTGGTCACAATATTGACGATTGAACCCGAATTTCGACCGAATTCCGCGTCCGCGCCGGAGATTACGGGCACCTCCGCCACCGCGTCGAACGGCAGCAACGTCGCCGGGGTTCCGAACACTCCCGCCTCGTTAATGGCAGGATCGTTGCGGTAGCCGTCGTTCATGTCCGTGCCATCCAGCAGGTAATTGTTCGACCGGCCGCGGTTGCCGTTGACGGACACCGTGCCGAACGACCCCGGCGAATCGGACACCGCGCCGGGATCCGCCACGGCCCCCGGCGCGAGCAGGATCGCCTTGCCGAAATCGCGCCCGTTGATCGGCAGGTTGCCGATCTGCCGGCTCTCGATCTTCCCGCCCTGCGCATTCCCGGTGGTTTCGATGACCGGCGCCTCGGCGGTGACTTCGATCGTCTCGCGCGCCTCGCCCGGACGGAGGACCAGGTCGATCTTCTGCGTTTCGGCCACCGAAACCTGCACCTGTGTGACCGATGCCGACGCAAACCCGGTCTTGGCCGCCGTGACCTTGTAAGCGCCGAGCGGCAGTTCGTTGAAAAAGTAGTTGCCTTCCGCGTCGGTTCCCGCGGTTCGCGTCAGACCGGTCTCCGCGCTCGAGACAGTGATTTGCGCGCCAGGGACAGCCGCTCCCGACGAGTCGGTGACACTCCCCTGAATCCCGCCGCGAAAGGTCTGGGCGGAGACAAATGCGGCCAGCAGGAGAACCAGGGTGATCAGCTTAGACATGGTATTGGTGACGAACGGTTGGAGATCATCTTACCGGTTCCCTTCGCCTCATGCCAACGGAAATGCCTGTACTGTATGATGGTCCTCACCGTGAGTGCTTCCCTGGGAACCCCGGACGTTTTCATCGTCGGCGGTGGACCGGCCGGCTTGGCAACCGCGATTGCGGCGCGGCGGCGGGGACTGGCAGTCACGGTGTCGGATGCCGCTCTCCCCCCCATCGATAAAGCCTGCGGCGAAGGAATTATGCCCGACGGACTCGCCGCGGCGCGGGCCATCGGGGTGTCGTTCGACGGCGCTCCGGCGCGCGCTTTTCGCGGGATTCGTTTTCGTGACGGTGAGAGGACGGTTGAGGCGCCCTTTCCCCACGGCTGTGGATTGGCCATGCGCCGCACTGTCCTGCACCAGATCCTGCTCGATCATGCCAGCCAGGCCGGTGTGCGCCTCCAGTGGGGCGGCAGTATCTCCCGGCTCGATGAGATTCGGGCCCGGTGGATCGTGGGAGCTGACGGGGGAAACTCGCAGGTCCGCCGCTGGGCCGGCCTCGACGCTTGCCGCCGCGACGCGAAGCGGTTCGGCTTCCGGCGGCACTTCGACACCGCCCCCTGGAGCGATTTCGTCGAGATCGTCTGGGGCGAGCGGTTCCAACTGTACCTCACGCCGGTGGCGGCGCAGGAGATGTGCGTAGCCTTGATCTCGGCCGATCCGAAGCTCCGCCTGGAAGAGGCGATTGCCCGAATTCCCGGTTTGGCGCGCCGACTCGGGCAGCCGGCCGGCCCGATTCGTGGAGGGATCACCGCATCTCGCCAATTGCGATCCGTATGCAGCCGGAACGTGGCGTTGGCCGGCGACGCCTCGGGGTCGGTGGACGCTGTGACCGGCGAGGGGATATGCCTCGCCTTTCGCCAGGCCGAAGCCTTGGCCGGGGCTCTCGCTGCCGGCGATCTGTCCCTGTATGCGGCGGCTCATCGACGCCTGGCGCGCCGCCCGCAAGCGATGGCGGACCTGATGCTGCTGCTCGACCGTTCGGCCCGGTTGCGTCATGCCGCGATCCGTGTGCTCGCGGCCCATCCAGGCTGGTTTGCGCGCATGTTGGCCTTGCATGTCGGACACGCGGCGGAGTTGGAACGGGCCCATGTGGTCGCGTAGCGTCTGGGGGCTCGCATACATTGTCCTATCGACGGGGTGCGCACTCCACGTGCGCCCCCCGACTGGCCTCACCGCGCCGGCCAGGGCCGAGCGCGGCCGTTACCTCTACCAGAACCTGATGGACTGCGACGGCTGCCACCACGGCAGCGGGGCGCCGATGCGGCCTGAGAAGGGCATTCCCGGCCGGATCGTGGCCCCAAACATCACGCCCGATCCCGAGACCGGCCTCGGCCGCTGGACGGACGCGGAGAAAGTCCGGGCGATCCGCGAGGGCATCGGGCGCGACGGCCGGCCGCTCTTTCCCGTCATGCCCTACACCAATTACCGCCGCATGACCGATGACGACGCGGCAGCCCTGGTGGCCTACTTGAACACCCTGGCCCCGGTGAAGAAGGTTCTGCCGCGGAGCCAATCGAATTTCGTTGTTCGCGCCTACGTGAGGTCTTGGCCGCGTCCGGCGGAAACCGTCCAGATGACGGCCGGCGAATACCTGGCGACTCTCGGCAGTTGCGTGAACTGCCACACGCCTTTGCAGCGCGGCCGCCCCGTGCCGTCGCTCAAATTCAGCGGCGGGCGTGTCTTCGAAGGCGGCGTGCGCAGTTCGAACCTCACGCCCGACCCCGCAACCGGAATCGGCCGCTGGAGCGAGGACGATTTCGTCAATCGCTTCCGCTACTGGCGGCCCGGCGGCAAACCGAGTCCGATGCCCTGGGCCGGCCTGCAGCGCCTCGACCCGGCCGACTTGCGGGAAATCTATCGATATCTGCGCACCCAGCGGCCGGTGCGCACGCGTCGCGGGCCATAGCCCGGATGCTAAGATCTATTTGTAGTCGCAGCCCTACGCCCGCGGATGTGGCGAAATTGGCAGACGCGCCAGACTTAGGATCTGGTTCCCGCGAGGGAGTGCAGGTTCAATTCCTGTCATCCGCACCATCTTCGCCGTGCGCTTCGATCTCATCCCGCTTCGCCTCGAGTTCACGGCGCACGACCCCATCCACTTCGCGCCGGGCAAACCGGCCAATATCCTGCGCGGAGCTTTCGGTCTGGCGCTGCAACGCGTCGCCGCGCCGGCCGACTATGTCCGTATCTTCGAGCCCCGGGCTGCCGGCGGTCCCAGCGGTCTCGCCGACCCGCCCCGGCCGTTCGTGTTTCGCGCGCGCCATCTCGACGGCATGATGGTCCGCGCAGGCGATCGTTTCCACTTCCATCTGAACCTCTTTACGCTGGACCCGGCCACGCGCGGCCTCGTCACGCAAGCCTTCGCCGAGGCGGCGCGAGAGGGCCTCGGACCGGGGCGCGGGAAGGCGGAACTTCGGACGGCCGCCGGCGATCCGGTGTCGCTCGATCTCTCGCCGCACGGCCAAGGCCACAGCCGGATTCGCATCGACTTCCTCTCGCCCACGGAACTCAAACACGAACAGCACATCGTCGCGCGCCCCGAGTTCCCGGTTCTTTTCGCCCGCGCCCGCGACCGCGTCGGCGCGCTGCGCACGCTCTATGGCGCCGGTCCGCTAGGGATCGATTTCGCAGCCATCGGCGCCCGCGCCGCCGCGGTGGAAATGCCGCGGTGCGATCTGCGGCCCGTGGACGTCGAGCGCCGCAGCAGCCGCACCGGACAAAGCCACTCGATCGGCGGCTTCCTCGGGCAAGCGGAGTACGCCGGCCCCTTAGACGAATTCCTGCCCTACCTGGAGGCCGCCCAATGGACCGGTGTGGGACGGCAGGCCGTCTGGGGCAAGGGCGAAATCGCTGTCGCGCCGTTCTAACGCGGCCTTCTCTCGCGCTATGGCGAGAATCTTCGACGCCGGCGAGCGTTTTGCCAATTCGCTAACGCGCTACCAATTCCAAAAAAGCGACGTTCTCCGCCGGCTCCAGGAACAGCCTCTGCGAAGCGATCCGTGAGCTTGGAATCGCCTGGGTGAGCTTCTCCAACGCTTCCGGCGGCCGGTAGATCAACCACCAGTCCATCACTGCTTCCATGTACGCCGAACTCCAAAGACCGTCGACAAAATTGGCGATCCAGACCTTGCCGCCCGGATTCAGCATGTCGAAGAGACTGCCCAGCAGGCGCGCGCCGGCTTCGTCCGACAGATAGTCATACAGGCCCAGCGCATAAATGAAGTCGAAGCGGCCCAAGGCGCCGGCGCTTCGGATCAGTTTCTTGGCGGAGCATTCGACCGGTTCGACGCCCCATCGCGACCACTCGCGGCGCACCAGTTCGAGCGAGAGAGGGTCCTGATCGAGCGCCACAAAGCGCCCGACCAGGCCATTCCTGAGCGACCTCGACAATTGCGCCTCGCGAAGGTGTCCGCACGCTACCGAGAGAACGTGCGGGCGCGCGCCCGTCGAAGCCACCGCGTCGATTTCTCGCGCGGCCAACGTCCGGCGGTTGCGCACGGCGGCGGGCGCGGCGGTCTCGTAAGAGTACGAATAGAGTCGCCGCCCCAAGTCGCTCGCGCGTTCGATCTGCGGACGCACGTTGTTGCTGCCGTAGATATAGTCCAGGAGCTCCGCATCGCCGGGATAACCGCGGGGGCGCGTCGCCGAGTGCTTCACGAACGGGTCCTCCAGCAGCACGGGATAAATGGGATGAGGCCGCATCTCCGTCTGGATCCATTCGCGCCATTCCTCCGCCGTCAGCGAGGCGCGAACTTTGTCGAGATTGCCGCACAGCGAGCCGAACATGCGATTGACGCCGCCCGGCTGCTGCAGGTCTGCGAGTGTGTCGTTCAGTTGGGATCGCATCTAATCCGCTCCCTGCGCCACGCGTTGGCTCACCAGCGTCACCAGATCCCCGAACGTGCGGACTTCCTGCACCTCGTGATCGTCAATGGTGAATCCGAAGCGATCCTCCATGTCGAGGATGATATCGATCATGCGCGGAGAATCGATGCCGGCGTCCTCGATGAGGCGTGTTTCAGTGGTCAGCCGCAGGTCTCCTTTGCTCTTCGGAGCGAAGCGGCGGATGATCTGTTCGAGCGGTTGGGTGAAGTCTTGTTGCGCTGTCATGGTCATTCTCCTCAATCAGTCTTCGTATTTGTGAAACAGGATGCACGCGCTCACGTCGCCGAAGCCAAACGAGGCTTTGGCGACAACTTGGAGATCGCGCTCCAGGCACTGCCGCGGGATGCGGTCGCCTAGCCAGTCCAATTCGGGATGGAGATCGTCGCAGTTCAGGCTGGGATGCGCGAAACCGTGATAGAGCTGCAGAATCGCGGCCACACATTCGATGGCGCCGGCCGCCCCCAGCGCATGGCCGAACAGCGATTTCGGGGCGTTCAGCAGCGGAAACCGGCCGGCATCCAGCTCCAGGGCGCAGCGCCAGTTGCGCGCCTCCATGGCGTCCGCCATCGTCGATGTGAGGTGGCCGGAAATGAGATCGATCTGCTCGGGCGCAATGCCTGCTTCATGGACCACGCGCCGGATGCAGCGGCGCACGCCCTCGGCATTCGGCAAAGTCATGCTGCCTCCATTGCGCTGGCCGCCGCAGTTTACGGCCCCGCCGATGACCTCGGCATAGATTCGGGCGCCGCGCTCGAGAGCGCTTTGGAGGCTCTCGAGCATCACGGCGCCGGCGCCGGCGGCAGGCACGAAGCCGCAGGCGGTTGCGCTCAACGGCCGGGACGCCTGCTCCGGCGTTTCGTTGAACTTGCGGCAGAGCACGCGCATGGCGTCGAACCCCGCCCAGACGTAGTGCGAGTCGGCTTCACAGCCCCCCGCGAGCACGCGCGCGGACCGTCCCTCGCGCACCGCCCAGTAGCCTTCAATCACCGCTTCCGCGCCCGTGGCGCAGGCGCTGCTGTTGCTCGTCACCTGGCCGCCCACGCCGAGAAGCCCGCCCAGCCGGGCGCTGGCGGCGCTGCCCATAATGCGCTCCGGAACCGTGCTGCCGAGACGGCGAACTCGCCCCGTGTCGGTCATGGGCGCGAGCGATCTGCCGATTGTTTCGATGCCGCCGATCCCCGTCCCGAAGGTGATGCCGGTCTCCCAGTCCACCTGCCCGTCGCGCTGCAGGGAAAGGCCGGCGTCCACCCAGCAATCCAGTCCGGCGATGCAGCCGATTACCGAATGACGGTCCATCCCCAGTTGTACGGCCTGGTCGAAATATCGGTCGCGCAGGCCGTCCAGGTTCTCCGGGACGCCGTTGACCTGGCAGGAAAAGCCGAGCTCGGCCAGATCCGGCCGAAAGCGGATGCCCGAACGTCCCGCGCGCAGGCCTCCCTCGAATTCCTCGAGTCCGTGACCGATCGGCGAGAGCACGCCGAGTCCTGTAATGACTACCCGATTCCCGGTTGGCATGTGTTTGATTCCTGTTAGCAAAAGCGCAGGATCGGGGAGAAACAGGACACGCGAAAATGAGCGGCCGATGTGGGTTCTGTCCCGTTCCCGGCCGATTCGCCGCTTCTCTCTTTGGAGACACCATGGATCACCTTTCTCAGTTACGAAGACGGCTTCGTCCCATGCGCAGGAAATCGACCGTTCTTGCGGCGGCGATCTTCCTCGGCGACCTGGCGGTCTATGGCGCGGCCACATGGTCCGCCTTCACCGCCGTCCGGCCACTCGCGGCGCTGGCCTTCGGAACGTTGCAGGGCGTGGCGATCGCGATGCTCTTCGTCGTCGGACATGACGCCTGTCATGGAAGCTACACGCCGCACCGGCGGCTCAACGGGTGGATCGGAAGGGCCGCCTTCCTGCCCTCATTGACCCCCTTCCGCGCCTGGGATGAAGGCCACAACCGCACCCACCACGTCTACACGAACCTGAAGCCGCTCGACTACATCTGGACCCCCTTCTCGAAGGCCCAATTCGATGAGCTGCCGCGTTGGCGGCGCGTCCTGGAACGCTGCTATCGCTCCCCCGCCGGGGTGGGACTGTACTACGGCGTTGAAGTCTGGTGGAAGCGGCTCTTCTGGGCGCGCACCGCCGCGGCAGATTCGGCGCTCTGCTCGCTCTATGTGTTGATTGGGGCCGGCGCCGCGCTCCGCCTCGGTTGGTTCTCCCTGCTCGCCGGAGTCGTGTGGCCGTTTTTCGTGTGGAATTGGCTCATGGGGTGGGCGATCTTCGAGCATCACACGCATCCGCGCGTTCCGTGGTTCGACGACGAGCGTGAATGGCGGATCGCCGCCGCTCAGACGCGCTGCACTGTCCACATCGTCCTGCCGGCTCCGGTCGATATCGCGATCCACAGCATCATGCAGCACACCGCTCACCATATGGACGTGACCGTGCCCCTCTACCGCCTGCGGGAGGCGCAGGAGGAGGTGGAAGACGGCGCGCCGGAGGCCATCGTCTATCGCTGGTCCCCACTCACATTCCGAAGACACCTGCGGACCTGCCAGTTGTACGACTTCGCGGCCCATCAGTGGCTCAACTTCGACGGAACGCCGTCGGTGGAGCCAATTGCGGCCGTATGGCGGCGGGAGCCTGCAGGCCAGCCGGTGACGCGTAGTGCATAATGTGGAGTCGGGAGGACCCGCCCATGAAAGGACTCGTGTTGATGCTCGCAGGTGTGACCGGACTGTTCGCGCAGGGGGACAAGATTCGAGTAATTGCGTTCGGCGCCCACCCCGACGATTGCGATATCCGCGCGGCCGGAACCGCTGCGCTCTTCGCGAAGTCGGGACACGCCGTGAAGTTCGTATCGGTGACCAATGGCGACGTGGGACACCACGAGATTCACGGTCCGGCGTTGGCCAAACGGCGGCTCGGTGAGGCGAAGGAGTCGGCGCGCCGTCTCGGCATCGAGTACGACGTTCTCGACAACCACGACGGGCTATTGCTCCCCACGCTGGACGTGCGCATGCAGATCATTCGCAAGATCCGCGAATGGAACGCCGACATCGTGCTGGCGCCGCGGCCCAACGACTATCATCCGGACCATCGATACACAGGCGTGCTGGTGCAGGATGCCGCTTATATGGTCGTCGTGCCCGCGCTGGTTCCGGAGGTCCCCGCGCTGCGCAAAAATCCTGTTTTTCTGTATTACGAAGACCGCTTCCAACGGCCCAATCCCTTCCGGCCGGATGTGGCCGTGATTCTGGACCAGGTGATCGATCAGAAGATCGACGCCCTCGATTCCCACGTCTCGCAGTTTTACGAGTGGCTGCCCTGGGTGGACGGCCGGCTCGCGGAGGTGCCCAAGGACCCGGCCGCCCGCAAGGCGTGGCTCAAGCGGTCGCGCACCAGCCGGATCACTCCGGACGTCCGCGCGTCGCTGTTGAAATGGTACGGAGCGGAGAAGGGGAATGCCGCACAGTACTATGAGGCCTTCGAAATCTGCGAGTATGGCGCCCAGCCGAACGACGACCGGATTCGCCAGCTCTTTCCCATGCTGAAGTAGGTCTTACAGCCCGCCCTGCTGATACACGAGGCGATCGAACTCGGACTTGATGGCATGGTAGCAACTGCAGGCGAGCCGCTCCAGGCGCTGCCGGTCCTGGATCGTCACGCGGCCGCGGCGGTCGTAAGCAATGGCGCCGGCCTTTTGCAATCCGGTCACTACGCGGCTGATGCTGGCGCGTCGAACGCCCAGTTGTTTGGCAAAGGCGTCCTGGGTCAGGTGCAGCGAATCGCCTTGAATCCGATCGTGAATCAGCAGCAGCCGCCCGACGCAGACTTTCTCGATCACATGGACCCGGTTGCATACCAGGATCCGCGAGAGCATCGTCACGAACAATTGGGTGTACCGATCGATCGCCGTGCGCAACGCCGGGACTTCATGGTATCGGCGGTAGCTGTCGCGCGACATGATGAATGCTTCGCCGCCGCAGATCGCTTCGGCGGACATGCGCGTCCGCTCGCAACCGGCGACCAGTGAGGCGCCAGCGAAGCCTTCGCGGCCTACGATGGCGACTTCCACGCGCTTGCCGGCGCCCGGAGACAATTGGAGTGAAATCGCTCCCCGCAGCGGGAAGAAGGCATACGGCTTGATCTCGTGTTCGCTCCACAGCTTTTGGCCGGCTTCGAACGTCACATGCTCGAGCTTCCCGGCGATGGGAGGTTTGGCCTTAGATACAGAGCGCAGCACGAGATTCTCGGGGACCGGATAACCCTGCATTTCAGACCTTATTCATGTAAAAGTTGACGACGTTTGTAGAATTATTAATTTACAGGAAATAGCAAGGGTTATGGATGATGCGATACCGTCCATTCTCGGTACCATACCGTTCATCCATGGTATAATTTACTTAGTAGCAAGGGCCCGCTCCGTGGCCGCCGCTTGTGCCGACAGCGCATGACGAACGCCATTCGCCCAAATCTGCAGTAAGGAACCCATTTTGGGCGCGCATACGATCGACATTTTCCGCTCCCACGCAGTTGACGGTCTCGGAGTTGGTGTATCCGTCGTCGATAGCTCCGGCCGGTTCGTTTTCATCAACGACACGTACTCCTCGATGACGGGCTATTCCAAGCGGGAACTGCTGTCGATGGACTACGAGTCCATCACCTATCCGGAGGACCGTCCCACGAGTCTCGCCCTGGCGCGCCGCGTTTTTCGCGGAGACGCTCGAAATGCGGTCTTTGAAACCCGTTGTCTGCGGAAAGACGGCGGGATTTGCTGGGTGCGCGAGAGCATCGCGGCGATGGCCGATCCGGAATCGGGGCTGGGGAATTGCCTCGCCATCAGCGAGGACATCTCGCCCTGGAAATCCGGCGGGGTGGCGGTGGAGGCGGCGAATCAACGCATCCGCCAGCTTTCCATGGACTTGTTGCGGGTGCAGGACGAGGAGCGGAGCCGGATCGCCCGCGAGTTGCACGACGGCGCCGCCCAATTGCTGGCGGCGCTCAGCATGAATCTCGTCTCGCTGCGGGATGCCGGCATCGACCGCGCGCTGCATGACCGGTTTCTCGACGCGGCGCTCGAACTGGCGGCCGAATGCTCCCGCGGAGTGCGGACGCTTTCCTATCTCCTCCATCCTCCGCTGCTCGAAGAAATGGGCCTCGCGGTGGCGCTTCGTTCCCATGTGGAACGGTTTCGCCGGGTCAGCGGGATTCAGGTCGAGATTCGCATCGCGCCGGATTTCGGCCGTCTCGAGGCGGACGCCGAACTGGCGCTGTTCCGAATTGTGCAGGAGGGGCTTGCCAATGTCCATCGGCACTCTGGAAGCGCCCTGGCCGTCGTAAGCCTCTACCGCTCCGGCGATGAAGTGGTGCTCGAAGTCATCGACTGGGGCCGCGGACTGGACAAAACAGCAGAGTTAGGGTTGGGTCTGACCGGGATGCGCGAGCGAACGCAGTTGCTGGGGGGCCACCTCGACATCTCTTCCAGCCGGAGCGGAACGACCATTGCCGCGCGGCTGCCATTGCGGGGGAAGGATGAACAAGACGCGAATTCTCGTCGTTGACGATCATGAAGTCGTTCGCAAGGGTGTGGCGGCCCTGCTCGGCGGACAGCCGCAGTGGGAAGTCTGCGGGGAGGCGAGCAGCGGGCGCGAAGCAATCGCCGCCGCCGCCGAACTGCGGCCCGATGTCATCGTCCTGGACGTCAGCATGCCGGATATGAACGGGCTCGACGCCTTGCGGCGGATTCTGCAGGAGCGGCCCCGCACCGAAGCGTTGATTCTGACCATGCACGAATCCGATCAGCTCGTCCGGCAGGTGTTCGCGGCGGGCGCGCGGGGGTACCTGCTGAAGAGCGATGCGGGCGCGGAGTTGATCGCCGCCGTGGACACCGTCCGGCGGCACAAGCCTTATTTCACGCCGAAAGTCGTCGAAGCCATGATGCGGGGCTTCATCACCGGGGGACCGGGCGATCTAGCCGGCCCCGCGCCGGCCGACGTTTTGACATCCAGGGAAAGAGAGGTGGTGCAATTGGTGGCGGAAGGCAAGTCCAGCAAGGAAATCGCCGGGCTGTTGCAGATTGCGCCGAAGACGGTTGAGAAACACCGTGCCAACGTCATGGCCAAGCTCGAACTGGGGTCGCTATCGGACCTCGTCCGTTACGCGATTCGCAACCATATCGTCACTGGCTGAAGCCTGAATACCCACAATTGGGGGTATTAGTTGATGGGGGTATTTCCCTGAGATTGTGCGTAAGCACAGGTATTTTCCCGTACAGTCTTCCGCTGCTACAAATGAAGTGGGCATGCCCGATTCGGTCCGATTATTGTTGATGCTCGAAGACGAAGACGCGTACGCCGACGTCCTGCTGGACGAAATACGGCGCGCCGGTTTCGTTCCGCAGTTGACCCGCGTGCGCGGCGAAGAAGATCTCCTCTCACACCTCAGCAAAGAGTTCGACTTCATACTCTTGGATTACACATCGCCCGTTCGCGACACGCTGCGGCTCCTCGATAGTGTCCTCCGGAGGAACCCCGACATTCCGGCGATCATCGTGTCCGGCGCCGGGGAAGAGACCGCCGTTGCGGCGATGCAGGCTGGAGCCGCGGATTACGTCTGGAAGGATCGTCTAGGCATGCTGGGACCGGCGGTCCGGCGAGCTCTGCAACAGCGGGATCAGTCCCGTCGATGGCGCGAGACGGAACGGGCGCTTCGGGATTCCGAGGAGCGCTTCCGGCTGGCGGCAGAAACGGCATCGGATGTCATCTTCGAGTGGAACGTGGAGAGCGGCGAAGTCGAAACGCTAGGGGAGCCTGGAGAGCGGTTCGGGCGCCGCGCGGCGGATCTCCCCCGCACTTATGAAGGGTGGCTCCACATTGTGCACCCCGATGACCGGCCCCGAATCGGGTGCGCCCTCCAACGGCTGCTCGCGACCGGCGAGGCCTATCACGAAGAGTACCGCGTCATCCAGGAGGATGGAATCGTGCGCCACTGGGCCGTGCGCGCGCAGGTGCTCCCTTCTGCGGACGGCATGCCGCATCGGGTGATTGGGAGCGCCAGCGATATTACGGACCGGGTCGTCGCGCAGGCAAAGGTTGCCGCGATGAACGAGAATCTTCGCGAGCTCTCGGCGAAGCTCATGCGGCTGCAGGATGAGGAGCGCAGGCGCTTCGCCCGGGAATTGCACGACTCGACGGCTCAAAGCTTGACGGCGATCTCTTTGAAGCTGAGCCTGGTGTCCAACCTGCGGGAAATCGAGGATTGTCCGGAAGCGCAGAAGATGATTGCGGAATGCGCGCCGATTGTGGAGAGCACGATCCGGGAGGTGAGAGCCATGTCGTACCTCATGCACCCCCTGCTGCTGGACGACGTCGGACTCGAAGCCGCGATCCGCAATTATGTGTCCGGTTTCGAGAAACGCACCGGGATCCCCGCGCACTTTTACTCGTCCACGGATCACAAACGGTGGGACGACGCTGCCGAAACCACCGCCTTCCGGTTCGTGCAGGAGGCCCTTTCCAACGTCCACAGGCATGCCGAGGCGGGCCATGTGGCCGTGCGTCTGGTCGAATCGCGGGGCCAGCTCGTAGTGGCGGTCGCGGACGATGGCCACGGCTTTCCCGCGCAGATGATCGACCCCGCCGGGGATCCGGGCGCGACCGGTGTCGGCCTTGGCGGGATGCGGGAACGGGCCCGTTTTCTCGGCGGCAGTTTGCAGATTCAGTCCACATCGCGCGGTTCGACCTTACAACTGGTGATTCCGATTCATGAATAAAATCAAGATCCTCATTGCCGATGACCACGAGCTCGTCCGTCAGGGCGTTCGCCACACACTCGTGGCGAATGCCAACTGGGAGGTCGTCGGCGAAGCCTGCAATGGAAGGGAGGCCGTCGAACTCAGCCATCGGCTTCAGCCGGATATCGCGGTGCTCGACTTGAGCATGCCGGAGCTCAACGGACTGGAAGCGATCCGTCAAATCGTCGGCCATTCGCCCCAGATCCGGATTCTGGTCCTCTCCATTCACGATTCCGATACGCTGATCCATGAGGTGTTGGCGGCAGGCGCCAAGGGGTACCTGCTGAAGTCCGACGCCGCGCGGGACCTGGTGACCGCTGTCCAGTCCCTGGCCGAAGGGCGGCCGTTTTTTACCGCCAAGGTATCGCAGACGCTGCTCGACAGCTACTTGCACTCGGGGCTTCCCAGGCGCGTCGAGGAGAAGTCCCGTCTCACCGCCCGGGAACAGGAAATCGTCAGCCTGATTGCCGAGGGCAAGAGCAACAAAGAGGTCGCGTCGATCCTCAATATCAGCGTGCGGACCGTGGAAACGCACCGCAGCAACATCATGGAAAAGCTCGGAATCCGTTGTGTCAGCGATCTGGTTATCTTCGCGGTCCGCACGGGCTTACGAAAATCGGACGCTGCGAACGGCGGGGTTAACGTCCGGCGATATCAGTAGGACGTGGTATTTCGCCGCTCGAAATTTACCGAGTGAAGCGGATGGTTTAGATTGCCGGCTTCCTTCAAAATGAAGCCAATAGGGTGAAGTATGAGACGCACCGAGACAGCACCGTCGAGTATCTGGAGCGCCGCGCTGATGGCCGCAAATTGCCGGGCCCACAGACAGGCCGGGCGGCCCTATCCGGTCCGTTGGCGGCAGGGCCACGACCATTTACGCTTCGTTTCCCGGCACGAGGTAGTGGTGGAACCTCTCGGTGTCCGGGTCGGCCCCGGCGAAGTTCTCGAAGTGCGTTGGGAGCCCAACGAAACCGGGTACTCCGTGGCCGTGCGCAAGGAGAACGCGTGAACCGGTTTCGCGTAAGCCTCCTGAGAACCGTTCCAGCGGCGCCGGCGCCACCGCCGGGGATGCTCGACGGCCCGGCGCATTGCGCCGAAGCGCACCGCCTGCGCGGGGAGTACATCCGCAGGCTCGCCGCATTCAATGTGGCCGCGCGCCGGTGCGAACAGATCGTCCACATCGGGATGGACCGCCGCGCCGCCGAGGCGACCTGGAGCGCCTTTGTCGAATCCTGCGCCACGTCCCGAGCGGCATGGGCAGCATACCGGTCCCACATCGCCGCCCACGGCTGTAAACGCGCATTGGAATCCATACCCGAAGCCGCCTAGTTCCACAAACCCCCGTGCCCGTAATAGAATAAGAAAATTCGAGGGCACAACTATATGCGGGTCGGGGTTTTGTTGGCGGTGGCGTCCCTATGCGCGAGCGCCGCGCCGCTATCGCCGGTAATGAGCAGGAGCGGGGCGGTCCGGTCCGGGGAGATCCTGCTGAACGGTCTCAGTCCGGCAGCCTCGTACAGCCTCCTCTATTCGGTTAGCCCCTTGCGCGCGCTTGGCCCCGAAGCGCGTATTGAGGTCGAAGTGCGGCAGGCGGGCGCGGTGCTGGCGTCGAAAACACTGCACGCGGGCGACGCCGATTTCTACGCGCAGTTCCACGTCGCGCAGGCGGGCGCCGCTGCCATCGTGGTGCGGGCCACGGATGCGGCCGCAGGTCAGTTTTCGCTGACGATAAACCGCTGGCCGAAATCGGCCGTCGTCAAGAGTCTCCCGGCCCGCCGATGGCAGGATGCCATAACGATTCCGCTCGGCGAGACCGTCTTCGCATTTGGCGACGACGAGGCCTACATCCCCGTTCCCGGAACGACGCGCAAGTCCCTCGCCGACCGCACCGGCGGCGACTGGTACAAATTCGAATTCACGTCGCCCGCGCCGAAGCTCGTTTTCTTTCAAGTCGACCTGATGGAGCGGGACCAGATTCCGGTGAACGTCTCCGTCTATCGCGCGTCGGCCGGCAAGATCGAGGAGTATTACGACGGCGAGGATCCGGTCACGCTTCCCCACGAAGTGCAGGCGCTTCCCGGCAACAAGTTCACCCCGCGCATCCTGAAAGAAAAGGGAACGTACTATGTGGCCGTGCACGCCGGCCATCCGGAGTACAAACTCCGGACGCGCGTTTACGATCCTCCGCCGTATCGCGACCCGCGCATGGCGGTCCGCACCGCGCTCGACTACATTCTCGCGGCGGGGGATTCCTGGCACGCCAATACGCCGCGCCGGGGAGGGGTGTTCGATCGCGTCGCCAGCGTGCACCAGGAAACGTCCCTGTGCGTCGCCTGCCATACCACCCACTTTCCGCTGCGAGCGCAGTTGTACGCGACACGCAACGGCTATCCGGTGGTGCAGAGGCAGCAACTCCAGTTTCTGACGGAGCGCTTCTACAACAATCCGCGGCCGTTTTATGGTTTCGAGAAGACGGGCGCGGTGTGGGCGCGCGTCATTTCCGCGCCGGCCAATGTGCTCGGCCGGATGTCGCATCTCCTCGACATCTTCGAACGGCAGATCTCGGGCGAGCCTCGCGCCGGGTATCGCGAGGGTATCGCGCAATACCTTAACCTCTACTACAACGGCCGCGATAAACTCCCGCCCGACGAGACCAACGGCAATACGCCGCTGGTCAGCGGGCACGAAGTCGCATGGTACGCCTGGACGGCGACCAAAGATCCCCGCATGGGCGACCTGATTGCCAAGGGCGAGGTCAAGAACATGGTCGATCTCTGCTACCAGACGCAGGCGCTGGCCGAAATCGACGCCACGCGGTATCGGGAGCAGATCGCGAAAAATGCGGAGCGGATTCTCTCACTGCAGCGCCCCGACGGGCAGTGGGCCATGCGCTTCGACGCGGCGCAACCGGAGGTGGAGTTCCAGACGGGCCATGCGCTGTGGGCTCTGCAGGCCGCCGGCGTTGCCGCCTCGAATCCGCAGGTCGGCAAGGCGATCGATTACCTGATGCGGCGGCAGCAGCCGTTCGGTGGCTGGCTCGATCCCCTGCAATCGTACGAGAATTTCCGCACTCCATTCCGCGAGACGCAGATGGCAGTGCTCGCGCTCAGCTCGTATTTCCCCGCGGATCGCCGCGCCACGGGTTGGAATGCGCCGCGGGTCGAGCGGCTGTCCGACGATCCGGTGGAGGCGCTGCAGCAACTCGATCAAGTCTGGGACGCGCCGGCGCCGGCAATGAGGAAGCAGATCGAAGCCGCGGCGGAATCCCGGGACGCTCTGGTGCGGCAGGCGGCCGTCGAGGCGCTGGGCCGGCTTGGGGTATTCGACGATGCGAAACTGCTGGGCGATCCCAGCAAACTCGTGCAGCGGACAGCGGCGTGGGCCCTCCGCCAATCGTACAGCCGCCATGGCGAAACGCCCTCGGCCGAATTGACCACGGCGCTTGCGTCGCCGGACGATCGGACCCGTTGGGGCGCCACCCGCGTGTTCGCCGCGCATTTCGCGGCGCTCGGCAAGCGGCCGGAAATGGCGGATGCGCTGGCCAAACTGGCGGACGACCCGGTGGCCACCGTCCGCATGCAGGCGGTGAAGGGGCTCTGGCAGTTCTGGTTCTGGACTCCGGACGAGCAGGCGAAAGAGAAGATCGAAGACACCCTCCTGGCAGGGCTGGCGAAGCCGCAACCGGATTGGGTGGCGAGCAATCTGCGGGACGCCATTTACAACCTGGCCGACGAAAACATCCGGTACCTGTACAACAACTGGGTCGCGCTGCTGCCGCGTCCGGAGGACCGGGAGCGGGCAACGCGGGGGCGGCTGGCGGTCGAGTCGCGGCTCGCCACGAAGTTCGCGGCGGTTCTGGCGAAGGGATCCGATGCGCAGAGAAAGGCGCTGCTGCGGTCGTTGACCGAATTCCCGCTGCGCCGCGCCGACGTGTACGACGCGGAATCCGACCTGGCGAAACTTGCGCCTCCGGTGTACAACCGGATCGGCAACGACATCGAGCAGATCGCCTTCTTCGGCGAGTCGGCCGATCGTCTGGCCGCGGCCATCGATCCCTTGCTCGATTCCACGGATGCGGAGATGAGACGGTTGGCCGGACAGGCGGCGTTGCTCGTGCGGGAATCGCGGTTCGGCGAGGTGAACCGCATTGCGGGGCCCTCCGGCCCTGCGGTGAAAGCGCTGCTGGCGAAAGTCGACCGCACTCCGGAAGCGACCGAGGTGGCGCGGGTGCTCCATCCCCCGGCGCCGGCCCCGGCGGCTGCGGGGGCGCCAAGGACGCAGGCGGCGCGCGGGCAGCGCCGGCTGGACGAAGCGTTTTTCCGAGGCTACGTGGAGCCGATTCTGACGAAGCGCGGCAAGGACGGTTACGCGTGCGTCCACTGCCACGCCACGCACACGCTGTTCGATGGCACTTATGGGACGGCCACGCGGGTGGTCGACACCTCGGACCCGGAGAACAGCCTCATTCTGCGCAAGCCGACGTCGAGCTCCGAGAGCGAGGGGGTTGCGAACTCGACCACGCTCGCCCACGGAGGCGGCATTCGTTTCACGAAGGACTCGCCGGAGTACGCCACGATCCTCGAGTGGATCAAAGGCGCGAAGGAGTAGGCGGGCCCTTAGTTCCTCGTTTCAGAAGTACGCTCTCGCACGGCGAGATCGCTCGCGGGTTATGCGGCCGCCCCACATGGGACAATAGAATCGAGTGATCGTCAGGGATGGAATTTACTATGCCGCCGCGCTTGCCGGCGCGGGCGCGCTGATCGCATGGCTGCTGAACCCCTGGTTCGGCGCGCCGCTGTGGCTGCTGGCGGCATTTTGTCTGTATTTCTTTCGCGACCCGGACCGCGAGATCCCGTCCGGACCCGTGGCGGTGTCGCCCGCCGACGGTAAGGTGGTCGCCGTCAAACCGGAAACGCCCGTGCTCAACCGGATCAGCATCTTCCTGAACGTCTTCGATGTCCACGTCAACCGCACGCCGATCGGCGGTGTGATCGGCAAGGTCCAGTATCAGAAGGGCAGTTTCAAAGTGGCCAGCCGCGAGGAATGCTCGACGGTCAACGAGCAGAACGTCGTGACGGTTCAGGATGGGACCACCGCGGTGGTCTTCAAACAGATTGCCGGGCTGATCGCCCGCCGCATCGTCTTTAACAAGAAGCCCGGCGACCGCGTGGCTACGGGGGAACGCATCGGACTGATCAAATTCGGATCCCGCATGGACGTTCTGCTCGGGCACGAATGGGAAATCGTCGTCCGTCCCGGGCAACGCGTCTCCGCCGGATCGACCGTCATTGCGCGCCGCATCGACCGAGGAGTTTCGCATGGGACTTAAAGAGAGATTGGTCGATCCGCGGTCGCCCGACCGGCGCCCCCGCCGCGCGGCGTATGCCCTGCCGACTTTGTTCACGGCGGGCAACATCTTCCTGGGCTACATCGCGATTCTCCGATCCTTCAAGGGGGCCATGCTGGCGGCATCGAATGCGGGCGGCGCGCCCGAGCACTTCGCCTTTGCCGCCAAGGCCATTGGCGCGGCAGCCTTTCTCGATGGTCTCGACGGGCGAATCGCCCGCATGACCAACACCACCAGCGAGTTTGGACGCGAGATGGACTCGCTCGCCGACGTCATCAGCTTCGGCATGGCGCCCGCGGTTCTCGCCTTCGCGTGGGGCATTCAGTTCGTCGATCCAACCATTCCGCCGTCCTGGCGGGAGAACCTCTTCAACGCCGGCTACTTCAGCGCGTTCCTTTTCCTGTTGTGCTGCGCGGCGCGGCTGGCGCGCTTCAACATCCAGAAGAACCCGATTCCCAAGAACCCCGGCCGGCCGGACCGCAAGTATTTCGTCGGGCTGCCGACGCCCGCGGCAGCCGCCATTGTCTGCGCAGTCGTTTACGCCTCCGACGCGGAGCCGGTGACAAGATGGCCCATCGCCGTGGCATGGCTCGGTCTTCTGCTGCTGATTGGCTTCCTGATGGTGAGCACGTGGCGCTACTACAGCTTCAAGGGGCTCAGCCTGAACAAGCCGTACGGGCCGCTTCTGATCGTGATCTTCGGCGCTCTCATCTATGCGATCTGGAACTGGTCGCAGCCGGTCTTTCTGGCGATGGCGATTGCCTATGTCGGCAGCGGGATCGTGATTCGCATCGGTGGAATCATTCGCCGGCGGTTCCGCCACTCTCCCCCTCATCCACCTGCCGCACCGGAGCATCAAGTTGGCTGATTCCCATACCGCGGCGCTCGTCGGCAGCGATTCTCTGCTCGGGCGCGAAATCCGCGACATTGTCGCGACGTCTTCCACGGGGATCGATCTGCGGCTGATCGCCGCCGACGAAGAACAGGCCGGAGCTCTGACGCGCGTCGGCGACGAGCCGGCGGTGGTCGGCGGGCTCGATGCCGGCAGTCTCAGCGAGGCGCGCGCGATCTTTCTGGCCGCCTCGCAGGAGACCAGCCGCAAAGCGCTGGAACTCGCTGGAGATTCGCCCGACGCCGCCATCATCGACCTCACGTACACGGCGGAGGAACGCCCGGACGCGCGCCTGCGCGCGCCGATCATCGAAGCCTCCGCGGACGCGGAAGAGCACCGCGACGCCGCCGTGCACGTGATCGCGCACCCGGCTGCCATTGCGATGGCGCTCTTCCTGCGGCGTCTCCAGGCGAACGACCCCATCCGGCGTTCGATCATCCACGTGTTCGCGCCCGCCAGCGAGCACGGAACTCCGGGCGTCGAAGAATTGCAGCAGCAAACGGTGAGTCTGCTTTCGTTCAAGTCGATGCCCAAGGCTGTCTTCGACACCCAGGTGTCCTTCGCGATGCTGGCGAAATACGGGGAAGAGGCGCCGGTCACTCTGGAAGAATCCGAGCTTCGCATCGAGCGCCACCTGGCGACGCTGCTGGACCTTCCCGGAGATGGAGAAGGGGCGCCAATGCCGTCGCTGCGGGTGATCCAGGCGCCAGTGTTTCACGGATATAGTTTTTCGGCGTGGGTGGAGTTCGATGGCAATCCCGGCGTGGAGGCGCTCGAGAACAGCCTGCAAGTGGACTCCATCGACGTTCGCGGCGCCGATCTGGAGCCGCCGACCAATGTCGGACAGGCGGGCCAGAGCGGGATTTCCGTCGGCGCGATCCTTCCCGACCGCAATGATTCCGAGGCCGTCTGGTTCTGGTTCGTGGCCGACAATCTGCGCCTGGCGGCCGAGAATGCGGTGGCGGTCGCGCGGGAGTTGTTGTGAGAGGCCTCGGCTTGCCGGCGGCTGCGTTATTGGCGCTGTCCGGCTGCGGGTATCACGTCGGCGGTCACGCCAATCTCCTGCCGAAGACGATCAAGACCATCGCCGTCCCGGCGTTCGGCAACGTCTCCACGAATCACCGGCTGCCTGTCCTGTTGACGGCCGATGTCACGCGCGAGCTCATCTCGCGGACACACTATGCGATCGTCGCCGACCCCAATCAAGCCGACGCCATCCTGACGGGGGTGGTCGCCAATTTCTTTACGTCGCCCACGATTTTCGACCCGATTTCGGGGCGCGCGACTGGTGTCCAGGCCATCGTCGCGCTGCAACTGACGTTGACCGACCGGCAGACCGGGAAAGCGCTGTTCTCCCGGCCGACTTCCGAATTTCGCGAGCGTTACGAGATCTCCACCGACCCCCAACAGTACTTCGACGAGAGTGGGACCGCCATCCAGCGCCTGAGCCGGGACATCGCCCGCTCCGTGGTCACCGCGCTGCTGGAGAAGTTCTAGTGACGCCGGCGCAATTCCTCGCCCGCGTCAAGAAAGACGCCGCGCCCCCGGCCGCTCTCCTGCTGGGCCCGGAAGCGTACGAGCGGCGGCGGATTCGGGAGACGCTCCTGGCGGCGTATCCCGACGATGCGGTGTCGCGCCACGACCTTTCGGAGATCTCGCTGGTGGAAGTTCTCGACGACGCGCGGTCGCTTTCGCTGTTTGCGTCGAACCGCCTGATTTGGACCGTCAATGCGGAAGGCGCGCTGCCGAGGGGGCGGGCCGCGGCGGCGGAGGAGGACGATGGAGAAGGCGGTGGCGCGGGCGATGCCGGCCCGCTCAACGACTATCTCAAGAATCCGACTCCCGGCGTGGTGCTGATCCTGGAAGCCAGCCGCTTCGATTTCGAAGGAGACGACAAGCGCCGTCAGGACCGCGTCCGCAAGTTTTATGCCGCGATCCCCGACATCGTCGAACTGCGCCGCTTCTCGAGCCAGGATGCGCTGCGCGAAGCCGAATCGCTGGTGCGCGCCGCCGGTTTCCGCATCGACGCCGCGGCGCTTGCCCTGCTGGTCGAGGCATTGGGCGCCGATATCGCCCGCATTGCGGTGGAGATCGAGAAACTCGCTTTGTTCGCGGGGGGTAGGGAAGTGGGCGTGGACGATATCGCGGCGTTGGCGCCGGATGCGCGCGTCAGCAATGTCTTCGCGCTCGTGAACGCCATGGGACGGCGCGACCGGGCGCGATCCCTGGAGATTCTGGACACGCTCACGCGGGAAGGCGAGTACTTGCCGCTCGCGCTGGCTTTTCTGTCGACGCAGTTCCGCATGGCGCTCGTCGCGCGGGAAGCCGGGCTCAAGAGTTCCGGCGCCATTCAAGCGCACTTCGCGCGCGCGGGTGTGCCGATGTGGGGATCGCGCGCGGAACAGGTTTACCAGACGGTGTCGAAGTTCACGCAGCCGCAACTGGAGCGCGCCATGAAGCTGATCTTCGAGGCGGACCGCGGGCTGCGTGACGCGCGGCCGGACGACCGCATCGTCATGGAGCGCTTCATCCTGCAACTGGTGGGATAGCGGGGCTATTCAGGCGCACGTCAGGCGGCCGAGCCCGTCCACGCAATGGGTCCACGCCTTGTCGGCCTCGTCCGTAGTATTTACGCTCGGCCCCGCATTCGATTGCGCGTTTCGCAGGCGGTCCCTATGCCCCTTTCCGCCGTCGAATCCAAGACCGAGCTTGCCCGGTCGCGGGATTCGGGCGATAATGACACCCATCCGCTCTTGGAGGGTCGATGAATCGGGTTCTTCTGCTCGCTGCGCTCTCTCTGTCTCTGCTTTTTTCGCAAACCACTACGTCGCGCATCCGCGGCGTCGTCACCGACTCTTCGGGCGCCCTGGTCCCCGGCGCCGAAGTGACAATGCTGCATGAACCGACCGGTCTGAAACGGGTCGTCATGTCGAACGCTTCCGGCCAGTACGGTTTCGAGGCCGTGCCGCTCGGGCCGTACACGATCACCGTGGCCATGCAGGGCTTCAAGAAGTACTCCAGCTCCGGCAACGACCTCCAGGTCGGCGAACCGCTGACCATCGACGTGCGCCTGGAACCCGGCGCCGTCAATGAAGAGGTGACCGTCTCCGCGGCCGGCGCGCAGGTGCAGACCGCCGAAGCGTCGCTCGGAACCGTCCTCGACACCAAGCCCATCGAAGATCTGCCGTTGAACGGGCGCAATCCGCTGCACCTGATGGCGCTGCTGCCGGGCGTCTCCGGCCATGCGTCGCAAGCCACCAGCAGCAGCGGGACGGTGACGTTCTCCGTCAACGGCGACCGCGGCCGCGGCGTGTACACGACGCTCGACGGGGTGGACGTGAGCGACCCGGTGATCCCGCGCGGCGAACTGTCGCAGGTCATGATGAATCCCGATTCGGTGGGAGAGTATCGCGTCATCACCAGCGTCGCCAAGGCCGAGTACGGGCGGAATTCCGGCGCCCAGGTGCAGGTGGTCACACGGCAGGGCACCAACCGGTTTCACGGGAATCTCTACGAATATCACCGCAACACCGCGTTCAACGCCAACGACTGGTTCAACAATCGCGATGGCCTGCCGCGCGAGGTCCTGATCCGGCATCAGTTCGGCGCGTCGCTGGGCGGGCCGATCCGGAAAAACCGCGTCTTCTTCTTCTTCAACTGGCAGTCGCAGCGCATGACCCAGAGCCTTTCGCAGGTCCGCACGGTGCTCACGCCCGAAGCGCGTGCCGGCATCTTCCGCTTCGCCGTGGGCGCGCGGAACGCTCCGTCGATGGTGAATTCGGCCGGCCAGCCGCAGATCCCGGCATGCGGCGCCGCCATCACGACGAACTGTTACCGCAGCTACAACATGGCGCTCGGCGACCCGCTCGGCAAAGGGCTGGACAAGACGATGCAGCAGCAGGTCGCCCTCACCGATCTTCCCAACGACTTCTCCGCGGGCGATGGATTCAACACCGCGCGCTTCCGCTTCAACGCCCCGGCCACCGCGCCGGTCGATTCCTACCTGGGGCGCGTCGACTACCGCCTGACGTCCAGCCATCAGTCCTACCTGCGCTGGAACGAGGGCACGAATAACCTGATCGGCGACTACATTAATACCGGTCTCGGCCGGTATCCGGCGAACCCGGCGTCGTTCCCCGGCCGCACGCGCGAATCGTCGAGCCGCGGATTCTCGGGCGGCCTCAACTCCGTCTTCGGCGCCCGGCACGTGAACGAATTCAACCTCGGATACACGCGCAACAGCCTCCTGTTCCTCGATCCGACGCACCCCAAATTCGAGATCATCTCCAATATCCAGTCCGACCCGTACGTATACTGGGGCGGCACGGGGCGCATTCCGCTCAACTGGCAGGCGGTCGACAACTTCTCGTTCATTCGCGGCAACCACACGTTCAAGGCGGGCGCCAACATCCGCTGGTATTCGATCGATCAGTTCCGCCGCGCCACCAATTTCTACCCGCGGCTGACCTTCGGCACCGCCGACGCCCCGGTTTTTCTGAAGACGGACACGACGAACCCCGCCCTCAACCTGACCGGCATCAACACCAATGACCAGACGACGCTGAACAGCCTCTTCAACGACCTGATGGGCGTGGTGGGCACCGTGCGCAAAGTCTTCTACTCCGACGGCAAGACGTTTCCGTCCGCCGACCAGGAGTTGAAATTCCTGCAGCGCGCCCGCGAGTACAACTTCTACTTCCAGGACGACTGGCGCATCTCCTCACGGCTCACGGTGAACCTGGGCGTGCGCTACGAGTACAACGGCGTGCCGTTCGATCTGTCGGGCATGCAGGTGGTCAACGACAAACCGCTCGATAGCCGCGCCGGCGACGTGGCGCTGCTGCCCGCGGGGCCGGGCACCGGCCGCACCTGGTACAACAACGACACCAACAATTTCGCGCCCGCCGTGGGCTTCGCATGGACGCCGTTCGGCGACAACAAGACGGCGATTCGCGGCGGGTATCGCATCGCGTATAACCGGCTCGTCAACTGGGCGTTAAACGTGGTCGAGCAGAACCAGCCGGGCACCACGCGCACCAGCATCCTCCGCCCCAACTCGTCCGCCAGCGCGACCGTGCCCGCCGCGGTGCGCGCTAGCGATCCGGCGATCCAGACGCTGGTGGCGCAGTTGCCGAATGGAATCGTCGGCCTGCCGGTGCAGCGCGTGCCGCCCAACGACCGGAGTTCGACCCCCTTGCTTTTCGACCCGAATCTGCGCACGCCATTCGTGAACCAATGGAACTTCAGCATCCAGCGCCAGATCTTCAAGGACACCGTGCTGGAACTGGCCTATGTGGGGAACAAAGGCACGCACATGTTCCGCATGATGAACGCCAACCAGGTGACGCTGACGCCGCAGTTCGTGGACAGCTTCCGCGCGGCGCAGCGCGGGGTCCGCACGGGCCCGGTGGGCGCACTCCTGGACACGTACGGCGCGACCCTGCCTTCCAGCATCACGACCAATTTCGCCAATAACGACCTGGGCGGCTTCGTGACGGCGATCGACACGGGCGTGCTCAACAATGTGGTGGGCGGACGCCTGGTCGCGGCCGGCCTCGGGCAGGGCTATTTCCGCAATCCGCAGTTCACCGTCGCGGCGCTGGGCTGCTCCTGCACCGACAGCAGCTACAACGCGCTGCAGGTTTCGCTGAACCGTCGGTTCTCGCACGGCGTGATGTTCATGTCGAACTACACGTGGGGCAAGAGCCTGGACGATATTTCGGACGACACCAACGGCGCGGGCCAGGGCCTCCTGACCCCGACCGATTCCAACAACCGCCGTCTCGACCGGGGGCGGAGCGATTACGACATCCGTCACCAGTTCCGCGCCGGCGTCATTTACGAACTGCCGTTCGGACCGGGCAAGCCGTGGCTGCGCGCCGGCGTCCTTTCCCGTGTGATCGGCGGATGGACCACCAACACGATCATCGACTGGTCGAGCGGTTATCCGTTCTCCGTGAGCTCCGGCCGCAGCACGGTGATCGTGAACTCGACCAACAGCGCGACCTTCACCGGCGACCCGGCGGCGATCGGCGGCGTGGTGAAGAGCGGATCCTCGGTGAGCTACCTGAGCGACGCGGAGCGGGCCATGTTCGGCACGCCGGACGTCGGCCAATACGGCGCGGGGCGGAACATCTTCACCGGCCCCGGTTTCTTCCAGACCGACTTCTCGCTGCATAAGGTCTTCGCCGTGACGGAGCGGATCAAGCTCGAGATCCGCGGCGAGGCGTTCAACGTGTTCAACAACGTGAATTTCAGCAGCCCCAACGCGACGCAGACGTCGGCCTCATTCGGCGTGATCTCGTCGACGCGCGTGCCCCCGCGGATCCTGCAGGTGGCGGCGAAGATCACATTCTGAGGAACGGCTGTGGTTTGATTTTCGGGGAGGGGCAGGCCGCATAACTGCCCGCCGCCAAATCAGGGTCCACACCCAAAGATGGCTTTCATTGGCGCCATCCCCAGCAGCGCGCCAAAATGTGAACGCACGCTCAAAGGATCCCGAAAGAGATATAGGAGATGTGCAACGCCCCAACGCGCTCCTCCTGACGCAAAATCTGAGCTAGCGGCGAGTAGCGAATCTGCAAGCGATCCTCCGCCAGCCAATGCAGTTCTAGGCCTCCGCCGTTGTCGATGCTAAGAACAGTCTGCTCGATTGCGCCGGCGACACGGGCATGCCAAATGGGTGGGCAATATCGGGCCGGTGCGGCGCACGTTTCCGAGACCAACATGGCTCTGTAGTTCCCTTTCGGGCTGCTCGATTCTGCCCTCAGCTTTGTTCCACACGAGAGGCGACAATTATCCAGGACAGTGAAGAAGACTACGGACGCAGCGAAGAAGCACGCCGCCGTGAGGAGCAGGGAGACTTTGATGACGGCCCACCTGCCCCGTTGCCTCCGATGAAGCGTGGCAAGGAGCACGATGGCTACGAATGATGCTACCGCGCCCCCGCAGATAGGAGCGGTGAGTTCGGGATACTCTCGCGCTCCGCGCCACCAAATCGAGGTCATGTACGCCGTCAGAGTGGCACAGGCCACGGCCAGCCCGGATAACAGCGCCGTGCAGACGAACTTCGTTGCTGACTGCATTCGCACCCACATTGTCCCACCGGGCAGGGGTTACACCCGCGGCGAATGCCTCGTGGACCCTGGCCCACAAGCGGGAAAGCTCGCTCCACTTTAGCCGAACAGCTTCAATTGGGTAGGGGCTTTGCCGCGGCGATCGTCGAAGACCGTGCGTCCTCCGAGCCTCGGCGAGATCTTCCGCTCGTGCGCCAGCGTCGCTTCGAAATCGGCTTCCGGCGCGCAGCGGGATTCCACCGCGCGCACGAAACCGTTCAACCGCCGGAACCCGTCGAGCTTCTCCGCATCGCCGATCTTCGCGGCGTCCAACGACCGCCGCAGCGCCGCGATCGATTCGTCATACGTCTTCAGTGGAACCGGAAAGGGATGGCCGTCTTTGCCGCCGTGCGCGAACGAAAACCGCGCGGGGTCGGAGAAACGGCTGGGCGCTCCGTGGACGACTTCGGCCACCAGCGCCAACGATTGCAGCGTCCGCGGTCCGAGCTTCTCCAGCAGCAGCAGAGAGGCAAAGTCGCGGAACTCGCGCTCGTAGGCCACGGCCAACACGGCGCCGAGGCGCTTCAGATCGACGTCTTCGGCGCACACGTCGTGATGGCGCGGCATCGCCAGGCGGCGGATTTCGGCGAGGGTCGTGTCGGGGCGCTCGCGGGCAATCGCCAGCAGCGCGTCCTGCGCGGGGCGCGCGCCGGCGTCGACCAGGTTCATGATGTCGCCCTGATGCTCGCCGACAATCGCGGTGTGGGGCTGCGCGGTGAAGTCGCGGACCGACTGCGAGTGCCAGTGGTACCGGCGCGCCACGCCGCGGGCCTCGTTCATCCCCTGCTGCACCACGGCCCACTCGCCCGACGCGGTCACGACAAACGTGTGGAGATAAATCTGAAAGCCGTCGGCGATGGCGTTGTTATCGACGCGCGCCGTGAGGCGGCTGGCGCGGACGAGGGCGTCTCCATCGAGTCCCCGCCGTTCGGCGACGTCGCGCAGCTCGGCCGGCGTATTGCGGGAATGCAGGCCCCGGCCGCCGCAGAGGTAGAGCCCGAGCTCGGCGGCGCGCGGATTCAGGCCCCGTTTCAGCGCCCCCAACACCGACGTCGTGATGCCCGACGAATGCCAGTCCATCCCCATCACGCTGCCGAGGGCCTGAAACCAGAACGGATCGCTCAGCCGGGACAGGAATTCGGAGGGTCCGTAGTGATAGAGAACGCTTTCCGCGATGGCTGCGCCGAGGGTGGTCATACGCTCCGCCAGCCAGGGCGGGACGCGGCCGCCATGCAGCGGCAGGTCGGCGATTCCCGAGCGTTTCATCCTATCTCCAGGATAAAGCGTCGGCGGCTGGACTACTCGCGCAGCGCTGTTACGGGATCGACGCGGGCGGCGCGCCGGGCGGGCCAGAAGCTCGCGAAGAGGCCGGCGGCGAAGAGCAGAACGGCCACCGCGGCGAACGAATAGGGATCGAAGGTCGACACCTGCACCAGGCCGGAGAGCAGCTTCACCGACAGCAGACTGGCTGCGAGACCCACGGCGATGCCGATGGCCAGCAGGGTGGCGCCCATGCGCATGACCATGCCGACCACTTCGCGGACGGTGGCGCCGAGCGCGATGCGAATGCCGATCTCGCGCGTCTGCTGCGCCACGGCGTGCGAGATCACGCCGTAAATGCCGAGGAGCGCGAGCGCCAGGCCGAGCACCGCGAAAACCGCGAAAAGCAGCAGGTTGAAGCGCGGGCGCGAATAGGCGTTCTGCGCCAGCACCTTCTCCAGAGTCTGCTCCTCCATCAGCGGCTGGACCGCGTCGAGCGCGTACACCTGCGCCTTGACCGCCACCTGGAGCGCTTCGGGACGGCCGTTGGCCAGGACGAGGATGCGGTCGGCGCGGCCGAAAATCGTGTACGGGATGTACATCTCCGGCACGGTCTCGTGAGTCGGAGCACGGTTGACGGTGTCGGCGACCACACCGGCGATCTGGAACGAATCGTCGGCCAGACGGAACGGCGGCTGGCGCAGGCGCGGCACGCGGACCACGCGCCCGATGGCCTCGCCGCCGGGGAAATAGCGGCGGACGAACATCTGGTTGACCACCGCGCTGTGCACGGCCGCATGCACATCCTGCGCGGTGAGAAAGCGGCCCTGCGCCTGCGCGAGGCCCATCGCCTGCGCGTAACTGTCATTGGTCTGGTGGATCAGGACGCGCTGGGAATCGACAGGCGGGTTGCCATCCGCCGTCACCGGAAAGTTCCAGCCGTAGATGAGCGGCAGGCCGGAATCGATCCCGGCGGCCGCGACGCCGGGCACGGCGGCGATCCGGCGCAGCGCCTCCTCCAGGAAGACGTTGCGCCGCGCGGCGTCGGGATACCGCTGCTCCGAAAACGGAATGCGCATGGTCAGGACTCGCTCCGGATGAAAGCCCGGGTTGGTTCCCTGAACCGACATCAGGGTGCGGATCATGAGGCTCGCGCCGACGAGCAGCATGAGGGAAAGGGCGACTTCGCCGACCACAAGGGCGGCGCGCACCGCACGCTGCGCGCGCGAACCCGACGAGCCGCGGCCCGCTTCCCGCAGCGGGGTCATGAGGTCGCCGCCGGCCAGGTGCAGGGCGGGCGCCAGTCCGAAGAGCAGGGCGGCCAGAGACGAGACCGCGAGGGTGAAGAGGAGCACCGGGAAGTTCAACGTGATCTCCGCCTCGTCGGGAATGGTGTTCGGGGGAACCATGGCGATGATGCCGCGCAAACCCGCCCAGGCGACCAGAATGCCTAGCGCGCCGCCGCCGGCCGCCAGCGCCAGGCTCTCCGCGAGCAACTGCCGCACGAGACGTCCGCGGCCTGCCCCCACCGAGGCGCGGACCGCGATCTCGCGCCTTCGCCATGCGGCTCTGGAGAGCAGCAGGTTGGAGACGTTGACGCACGCGATGAGCAGCAGCAGGCCGACCGCGCCGAAGAGGATCCACAACGCGTCCTGAATGCCGCTGGGGAAGGTCTCGCCGAAATCGCGCAGCTGGAGCTTCCACGATTTCGGGAAGGTGTCGGGATGGCGGCTCTGCAGGTCGTTGAGGATCGGCAGCAGATCGGCCTCGGCGCGGGGGCGCGTCACACCGGATTTCAACCGGCCCAGAAGGTGGACGTCGCGCTCTCCCTCGACCGTCTGGCCGCGATGAAAGGTGTCCGGCAGGTAGACATCGGCGCCGCGCCACATGAAACGCAGCGGCATCACTCCGATCACCGTGCGCACTTTGTCGTTGAGGCGCAATTTGCGGCCGAGCACGGCCGGGCCGCCGCCGAATTGGCGCTGCCAGAACTTGTAGCCGAGCACGGTGACCGGCTCGGCGCCGTCGAGCGCGTCGGAGGGGGCTGTGGCGCGGCCGATCAGCGGCGGAACGCCCATGACGTCGAAGGTGTTCATGGTGCAATGATTGCCGCGCAGGCGCCGCGGCTCGCCATCGCCGGTCCAGGTGACGTCGGAGAGAGTTGACGCGACGACACCGTCGAAGACCTGGCTGCGCTCCGTAATTTCCAGGAAATCGTCGATGGAGTAGTAGCCCCCGTTGCCCCCGCGATCGCCGCGCACCGAGACGGAGAACAGGCGATGCGGGTCGCGGTACGGAAACGGGTCGAGGATGACCGCGTGCACGACGCTGTACATCGCAGTGCTGCCGCCGATGCCGAGCGCCAAAGATCCGGCGGCGATGGCGGTAAACGAGCGCGTCCGCGCCAGGTTCCGCAGGCCATAGCGGAGATCGCGCAGGAATTCGGCGGGCCAGGTAAAGACGCTCAGGGGCGGCCTCCTTTGCTTTACCCTAACAGACGTCCGAGCGGCGGCGGAGGTTAGGAGACCGCACGCCTTGGCGGACCGTTTCGATTACACTATCGACCATGTGCAAGAACGGGCTCAGTATTTTGCTGCTGACCGCCGTCGCGTCGGCTCAGCCGGTGGTGATCCGGACGACGACTCTGATCGATGGCAAGGGGCGCGTGCTCAAGAACCAGGAGATCGCGGTGGAGGGCGGGCGCATTGTGCGCGTCGGGCCGGCGAAGGAAAAAGCGGCGATCGACCTGAGCGGGCTGACCGTCATGCCCGGATGGATCGACACCCACGTCCATCCGACCTGGTATTTCAATCAGGAGGGACGGCTGGAACAGGGCGGGCGCGGGTCGAAGTCGACGCCGCAACAGGCGGCGCTGGCGGCGGCGTCGAATCTCTACGCGACGTTGATTGGTGGGTTCACGACGGTGCAGAGCGTCGGCGCGGAACTCGACCGCGAGCTGCGCGACCGGATCGCAGAAGGGCAACTGGCGGGGCCGCGGCTGATCACGTCCCTGCGATCGATCAACGAGAACACGGGCGACCCGGCGCAGATCCGCGCCTTCGTCGATAAGGCCAAGGCGGACGGGGCCGACGTGGTGAAGATCTTCGCTACGGCCAGCATTCGCGATGGCGGAAAGATGACGATGTCGGCGGCGCAGATCCAGGCGGCGTGCGGCGAGGCTGCCAAGGTGGGACTGCGATCGGTGGTGCACGCGCACGCGCCGGATGGGGCGCGGGCGTCGGTGGAGGCGGGGTGCACTTCGATCGAGCACGGCACGTTTCTGGACGACGCGACGCTGCAATTGATGGCGGCGCGCGGAGTGTACTTCGACCCCAATTTCCTGGTGCTGCACAACTACCTCGACAACCGGCCGAAGTTCCTGGGGATCGGCAATTACACGGAGGAGGGCTTCGCCGCGATGGAAAAGGGGCTGCCGCTGGTGGCGGAGGTGCTGCGGCGGGCGCGGAAGGCGCATGTGAAGGTGCCGCTCGGCACCGATGGCGTGGCGGGGGCGCACGGGCGGAATGCCGAAGAGTTCATTTATCGAGTGAAGGACGGCGGCGACACGCCGATGGACGCGATCCTGAGCGGCACGTCGGTGGCGGCGGAGTCGTTGCGGCTGGGGGATAAGATCGGAGCGGTGGCGGCGGGGATGGAGGCCGACCTGGTGGCGACGGCGGGGAATCCGCTGGAGGATATCACAGCGGTGCGGCGGGTCGTGTTCGTGATGAAGGGTGGGCGGGTTTACAAACGCTGATCGGATGGACCGGAATGGATACGGGGGCCGGGCTCCTGACGCGCGAGAATTTCGGCCTCCGCGGCGAGCATCTCCTGCCAGCGGGCTTCGACGGCGGCGGGCCGCGTAAACTTGCGGGCGAGCTTCAGGAAAATCGAGTAGTGGCCGAACTCGGAAGCGTATAGGGCGCAGTAAAACGAGGAGAGCTCTTCGTCGTCGGCGGCCTCGGAGAGGACGGCGAAGCGCTCGCAGGAGCGGACCTCGATGAGGGCGGCTACGAGAAGCCGGTCCAGCAGTTCGGTGGGCTCGCCTTTCCGCACACAATCTCAGAGGAAATTCCGGAGCACCCACACTTCGGAACGCGCATTCGGAGTCATGAACGCAATCGTCCTTCCGTCCCGATTCAGCCGAAGATTGAAGATGCCCATCAGAGGGAACTCAATTTGGAAACCAGAAGTCCCGTTAGCGGGAATCAACCAGAGTTCGCTTCTTCCTAAGCGCGTGCGCGAAACGAGCAGTGACTTGGAGTCCTGCGCCCATGCAAAGGCGCCAAAGCGGAGCTCTTCGGGCTGGGAAACCGTAAGCAGGGCACGGGCTTCACCACCGTCTGCGGGAATCAGCATCAGGCTTGCCGAACCCTGCAGGTCGTTGCGCGCATGAAAGGCCAGGGTGCGCCCGTCGGGCGACAGCGCAAGATTCTCGAGGCCGACGTCCACGCCGGCCGGGGGCACGTAAAGGACTTTTTTCTTCCCGGTCGCCACATTCATCCGAAAAATCCCGCGCGCCATTTGTTGAAACCGATTGAAATGCCATCGTCCGTCTGCCGACCAGACCCCCTCCGTTACCGCATCTATGTCCGCTCTGGCGCGATAAAGATTGGTTTTTCCGGTTTTCGGGTCAACCCGGAGCATGCCGGGCGCGCCGTCGCGCGTGGCGCCCGGCGCGATGAGGGCGGCATCATGTTCGAACCACTGCGGACGCCACAGGAACTTCACGTCCGGACGCAGCTCCCGGGTGGCGCCGCTTGTGACGTCACGGACAATGAGGATCACGTGCTCCGGATCGTAGTTCGAGGTGAAGACAAGCTTTCGCCCATCGTCGGACCAAGCGGGATTGAAGTACGAACCCATGAAACGATCCATGACGGGGCGCGGTTCAGAAACGGCGCGTCTCGCGGCCAAGTCGAGAACTGCCGTGTACACGTCCATCGAATTCGCATTGTTGATGTAGAACAATGCCCCCGCGCGCGTTATCCCGAGGGGCGCCCAGTTGCGCGCTTCGGGGACCAGTTCCTCCGGCTCTCCGATGGGGCCGCTGCCGGTCACAGCAACGGACCAGATGCCCTTACGCCCGCGGCGGTCGTTCGAAACGATGAGGCGATGACGGTCGGGCGACCATCCGATCAACGAACTGTTGCCAGGCCTGCCGGCGAGCACAGTTTCCTGGCCGCGACGAAGCCGGCGCACTTCGGTACGACCCGCCTCTTCCACGTCGAAGATCAGTCCGTCGCCGTCGGGCGAATAGCGAACCTGTTCCAGCTGTGTCCCGCGAGGCAGCTTCACCTCCTCGGCAGGCCCGCCTTCGGACGGGATCGAAATGACGCGATGAGGCAGCCCGTCCTTGGAGACGACGAGCAGAAGATGCGCGCCATCCGGAGACCAGTCGAGCGGATCGGCATAAAAGAAATTCGGATAAACGGCGCGTTCCCCACTGCCATCCACGCCGATCGTCCGAATGTCGGACTCAGTACGGCTGTTCATCCACCGGTAGGCGACGCGCTTGCTGTCCCGAGAAAAAATCGCATTCCAGACGCCGCCCGAATATACATGGCCAGCAAGAGTGCGGTTGCTCAGTCGTTTTGTCCTTCCACTTCCTATGTCGCGCACAGCGACGTCGCCTGTATCCCAATCGGTGAACGCCAGCATACGTCCATCGGGGGAAGCCGACCAGACTGTGACCGATTCGCTGGTAGTGAAGAGCTGGCGGGCGACCGTGCCAGCCTGTTGTTCCCGATACAGCCAGGACGCGACGAGCGCGCCGGCGGCAACCCATACAGCCGCGCCGGCGAGGACCTTGACCCGCCGTGGCAGCGGGGCTGCGGAAGCGCGCAACGCTGTGGCGAGTTCGGCCGGTCTCGCCAGACGGCGGGAGGGATCGCTCGCCAGACAGCGCCGCAGTAAGCGAGACCAGCGTACCGGCATCCGCTCGGCGTCCGGAGCGAGCCGCGACGGCCGCGGGACGCCGAGCATGTCGGCGATCAATAGAGCCAGACAGTAGACGTCCGTGGCCGGGCTCAAAGGCGCGCCGTCGCCTTGTTCGGGCGCCGAGTAGTCGGGCGTGCGGCCGCGCACGAGCTGGTCGTGCGCGTCCGCCGCCACGGGATGGGCTAGCCCGAAGTCCATCACGACTGCTCGAGGGCGGCTCTCCCCCGGGCGCGATGCGAGCATCACGTTTCCGGGCTTTAAATCGCCATGAATGATACCCGCGTCGTGTATTGCCTGCAGGCCGGCGGCGATCTCCTCGATAAGGGGCAACGCGTCACGAAAGCGAAATGGGCCGTCCTGCGCCAGGCGGTCAGAGAGCGTCTGCCCGTCCAGCAATTCCATCGAGAGAAGGATAGTGGATGCCCCGCCTCCGGGATCTTCGTTTTGGATCAGGTCGAAGATGCGGCAGACATTCGGGTGAGTCACGAGGCGCGCCAACTGGATTTCCCGCTTGAACATCGCGAGCAGCCGATCGTCCAGGGCGGCGCGCCGCCGAATGGCTTTTAAAGCTACGCGCCCGCCGAGCTCGAGATCCTCTGCCTCGTAGACCTCGCCCATACCGCCACGCGCGATGAAGCGGACAATGCGGAAGCGGCGGCCCAGCACAGCGCCAGAGGCGTACCGAGGCTCCTCATGCCATTGGGCGGCGGCAAGAGCGGGCTGGGACAGGAGGTCCGTATTACGCGCATGCTCCTCGATCAAGCGGAGGGCCTCCGCGAGCATCTCAGGATCATCCGCTGCCTCACGCCGGACGAAGGCCTCGCGCTCTGCCGGCGGGCAATCGAGCGCCGCATCGAAGATCCGTTTCAGCTCTTCCCATCGTCCTGGTGACATGTCGAGTCCCTTAGCGGCTGCTGCGGAGCTCCGCCCGCAGCCAGGTCTTGGCCATATTCCAATCTCTTCGGACGGTCTTTTCGGACGTGCCGAGAACGGCCGCGATTTCATCGGTCGTCAGGCCGACGAAGAAGCGGAGTTCGACAATGCGTCCGGCTCTCGGATCCACTTCCGACAGCCGGCGCAATGCATCGTCGAGCATCAACATCTCTTCGGGCTGGAGCGATGCGAGCAACGGACTCTCCTCGAACGTGATCGCGACCGCTCCGCCGCCCCGCTTCGCGCGGCAAGCGCTCCGTGCGTGGTCGACCAGGAGATTGCGCATGATCTGGGCGGCCACGGCAAAAAAATGAGCGCGGTTTTCCCAGGTCCGGTCCTGCTCCCGCGTCAGGCGAAGAAACGCTTCATGAACCAGCGCTGTGGCCTGGAGGGTATGTCCGGGTTGCTCGCCTTGCATGTACCGCCGGGCGACGCGATGGAGGTCTTCGTAGATGATCGGAATCAGCCGATTCAGCGCATCGGAAGAGCCCCCGCGCCAAGCGGAAAGCAAAGCCGTGACGTCTCCGGGTCCGGACATGTCAACCAATTCTACACGCGCCCGACGGAGAGGTATCAGTATCCCGGGTTGAAACACTGGTTCGCCTGGACGCGAATGTCGAACGGCATCGAGAATTGTCCGGCATTGAGATTTCTGTCCTTATCGAAGAGGGTGGCGACCTGCATGAAGCTCGGCTGTGAACTGGAGTTCGGCAGGGTTCCGCGGACGATCCATGACGGATAAACGCCCTGACCGCAGTTATACGGTTGCGGCAGCACGACGGCCCACGAAGTCGCGTTCGGAGTATTGGACATCGCCGCAGCAGCCGCGTCGTCGGATTGGACGGTTCCCGCCACGGGGAGAGACGTTGGGTTTGCCGACGGCAGGAAACGGAAGCTGTAGTTCTCTGTGTTCATCAACGTGTCCAGACCGACCAGGACGTGTGTGACGAAAGGCTGCCCCGGGCTGACGCACCCGAAGCAAATGATGTTTCGAATGTTTAGAAGCCCGTTCCGAGTGTAAGAGTCCGCCGGCGGCGTGTAGAGGTTGGCGCCGCTATCGGGTATCGGAGCGGGCAATCGAGCAGTCAGCCGCCGTTTGCTGACGAGGAGATTCAGTACGGCGTCATGTGTGCCGCTGCAAAACTTAATGGTTGCGCCCACCCCGGAGCTGTCAACGTAGACGTCGTTGCCGTCGCCAACGAACGCCGATGGAACCGGGACAGCGGTTGTGTCGGCAGTGCCGTCCCAGTTTGACGGGATCGCCGTCTGGTGAAAAGTGATGGTTAGCGGGATGTCCTTGCATTTCTGCGCGTTGAGAGTGGCGGACGTCAGAATCCACAGCATGCCCGTCATGATTGCCGGTAGCATCTTCGTTTTCATTGTTCTTCCCTCCTCGAAAGAGCTTGCTCAACCGGCTAAGCGCCAATTCCAGCCGGAAGCGGTCACTTTCATGGAAAAAGGGCGAACAGTTTTTCGTCTCTGCCAGTGAAGTCGCGAGCGCGCCGGGGTTGCCGGTTTCGAGCAAACTTTTTTTGACCGCTTTTCCCGCGGAATGCCGCTCTCCCGTGCAAGAGGGACACGGAACAGAAGCGCGTGGGCCGACTGTCAAGGCATAAACCGCCATTCGCAGTAACTGTGTCCCTGGAATGGAGCATCGAATTGAGTCACCGCATCGCGTTGTTGATATGTATCGTTTGGTCGGGGCAGACGGCGTTTGGTCAACCTCGCTTGTGGAACCGTGTCGGGCCGGATGGCGGGCCTGTTCAGACCCTGGCGATCGATCCATCGGCTCCTTCCAGAATTTACGGCGGCACTACCGGCGGCGGAATCTTCAAAACGGTCAACGGTGGGGCGGAGTGGAAAACGGCGAATACAGGTCTCATCAACAAGGCCGTCTACGCGATCGCGATCGACCCCTCGAATCCCTCGACCATTTACGCCGGAACACATAACGACGGCGGCATGTTTAAGAGCCTCGACGGAGGAAGGCGCTGGGAGGCCATCAATAACGGCCTCACGAGCATCGTCGTGAATTCAGCCAACATCAGCGCCTCGGCACTCTTCGTGCGCTGCCTTGCGATCCATCCCAATACTCCATCGACGATCTACGCCGGGACTAACGGCGCCGGGATGGTGAAGACTACCGATGGCGGAGCGAATTGGATGCAAGTGAATAACGGCTTTACGAGCGAAACCGGCTCCCTGTTCATCTTCGCTCTCGCCATCGATCCGCTCTCACCCACCGTGGTCTATGCAGGAACGAACGGCGCCGGCGTCTTCCGCACGACCGACGGGGGCGCAAGCTGGGTCGCGATAAACAACGGCCTTTCAACCAAGACCGTGAGCGCCTTGAGCATTGACCCGATAACGCCGGGCACTATCTATGCGGGAACTGGCGGCGGCGTCTTCAAGACAACCGATGCGGGCCAGACGTGGACACTCATGAGCTCCGGCTTGACCACGAAGGCTACCGCGGCGCTCGCAATCGATTCGCGCTCGCCGAACACGGTGTACGCCGGCACAACGGGAGGGGCGCTCTTCAAGAGCCGCGACGGAGGGCTGACGTGGACGGCCGCAAGCGCCGGTCTTACCAGTCCGTCAGTCATCGCGATTGCGATGGATCCATCGAACTCGGCCGTCCTTTACGCGGGAACGGCAGGCAGCGGTGTGTTCAAGAGCATCGACGGAGGCAATAATTGGGGGCCGGCCACGTTCCACCTGACCGGCACGATCGTCAGCAAAATCATCGGCGACGCTCGATCCCCCGGCGTGCTGTACGCCGGGACGACTGGCGGTGGCGTGTTCAAAACCACTGACAGAGGCCTTGTCTGGATTCCGTCCAACTCCGGCCTCACAAATCTCACGGTTACCGGAATGGCGTTCGACCCCTCCGCAGGTAGCGTCCTATATGCCGCCACGCTCGGCGGGGGCGTTTTCAAGAGCAGCGATTCGGCCGCGAACTGGGTCGCTCTCAGTAACGGTTTGACGAATCGAAGCGCGAGTGCGCTCGTCGTTGCTCCTAACGGAACGATCTATGTCGGCACCGTCGGTGGCGGCGTGTTCCGCAGCCGCGACGCCGGCGCCACGTGGAGCGCGGCCAACGCGGGCCTTCGTAACACCACGGTTCTGGCCCTCGCGGTCGACCCATTGGCGCCGGATACGCTCTACACCGGAACTACGTCAGGCGTGTTCAAAACGGGCGACGGCGCGGACACGTGGACTTCGGCTGGCCCGGGCCTGCCGAACGTGTCCGTGTACGCTGCCACCGCATCGGTGGATTCGCCGGGCATCGTGTACGCCGGAACCGCGGGAAGCGGCGTCTACAAAAGCTTGGACGGCGGGGCTAGCTGGCGGCCATCGAGCGGCGGCTTGGGTGCGACGCAATTCGTGCGAAGCATCGTGATCGATACCGCCAATCCCACCACGGTCTACGCTGGAACGCAGGTGGATGTGCGCGCCACCATGACCGGTATCACCGGCGGCGTATACCGCAGCGTCGATCGCGGAGAAACGTGGACACCAATGGTCGCAGGCCTGGAGAACACAGACGTCTTGACCCTTTTCATCGACGACGGCGCCGTCTATGCAGGCACGAACGGTGGCGGCGCATTCAAGAGCATCAGCAGAAGATCTCGTAAAGAGGAGTAAATGGACGCCGGCGACGTCCACGGGCGCTCCCAACCTCTGGCGTCTCAGAACGGGCGACCGTGTGGCGTGGGTGGGGGTGTCGTCTCGACGGACCCACGTTGCCACATTTGGGAACCCAAAATCTCGGGCAATTGTCGCGGCGCTCATAAGAGCCCGCCGAGCCGATTCTGACCACGTCCGCGAAGGCGAGCGAGGTTCGCGACTGGGGATGGAGGCCGACCTGGTGGCGACGGCGGGGAATCCGCTGGAGGACATCACAGCGGTGCGGCGGGTCGTGTTCGTGATGAAGGGCGGTCGGGTTTACAAACGCTGATCGGGCGGACCGGAATGGATACGGGGGCCGGGCTCCTGACGCGCGAGAATTTCGGCCTCCGCGGCGAGCATCTCCTGCCAGCGGGCTTCGACGGCGGCGGGCCGCGTAAACTTGCGGGCGAGCTTCAGGAAAATCGAGTAGTGGCCGAACTCGGAAGCGTATAGGGCGCAGTAAAACGAGGAGAGCTCTTCGTCGTCGGCGGCCTCGGAGAGGACGGCGAAGCGCTCGCAGGAGCGGACCTCGATGAGGGCGGCTACGAGAAGCCGGTCCAGCAGTTCGGTGGGCTCGCCTTTCCGCACGAGCTGGCGGAGGGCATTGGCGTACGGGTTTTTGTGATAGCGATCGAGGCGGGCGCCGCGGCTGAGCAGGATGCGCACGACCTGGGCGAGGTGGTTGGCTTCGTCGCGCGCGACAGCGGTCATGGTTTCGACCCAGCCCTCCAGCCAGTCGTTGGGCCAGCGGGTCAGCAACTCCATGGCGTTGGTGGCGGCTTTCTTTTCGAGAAAGGCGTGGTCGATGAGCAGCGGGATGGGGTTGGCCAGAACGGCGCGGCCCCAGGCGAGCGGCGTGCGCGAATGCAGGGGCAGGGTCTCGGTCTGAGCGGTCAGCTCCACAGTTCCGCTACGATTTTACCTTTGACGAGCTCGCGCGGCTGGTTGAGGTGGTTGAGCACGACCATATCGG
This sequence comes from uncultured Solibacteraceae bacterium, assembly GCA_964608645.1. Taxonomy (GTDB): domain Bacteria; phylum Acidobacteriota; class Terriglobia; order Bryobacterales; family Bryobacteraceae; genus CAZSQK01. Next base: position 78,262 of record CAZSQK010000032.1, read on the forward strand.
GGTCGATGCCGAGGGCGTAGTAGGTGGTGGCGAGCAGGTCGTTGGGATGGACCGGCTTGTTCTTGGGCGAGGAGCCGGTGGGATCGGATTCGCCGTATTGCGCGCCGCGGGCGATGCCGCATCCGGCGACGATGCCGCTATAACAATAGGGCCAGTGGTCGCGGCCGTCGGGGGCGTTGGAGTTGCCGGAGGTGCTGACGCCGATGCGCGGCGAGCGGCCGAATTCGCCGATGGCGACGACCAGCGTTTCATTAAGCAGACCGCGCGCGTCCATGTCTTCGAGCAGCGAGGAGAGGCCGCGATCGAGCTTGGGGCAGTGCAGGTTCTTGAGCGGGCCGAAATTGGCGGCGTGCGTGTCCCACGAATCGATCTCAGGATTGCCGTTGGCTACGGCGGGCCAATTCATCTGGACGAAACGGGTGCCGGCTTCGATAAGGCGGCGGGAGAGCAGCAGCCCCTGGCCGAAGGTGGTGAGGCCGTAACGCTCGCGCGACTTATCGGTCTCTTTGGAGAGGTCGAACGCGTCGCGCGCTTTCCCGGAGAGGACGAGGTCGAACGCCTTGCCGTAATATTCGTCGATGGCGTAGCTCTTGAGGGCCTTCTCGAGATCGGGCATGGATTCGTTGATGCCCTTGAGGAGCTCGAAGCGGTCCTTGAAACGATCCGGGGAGATGTCTTTGCGGAGCGCGAGGTCCTCGTTCTTGATCGGCTTGGCGGGGTCCTGGTAGAGGCGGTAGGGGTCGTAGGCCTTGCCGAGGAAGCCGGCGGCGCCGCCCTTGCCGATGACGCCCGATTCCTGGAGCGGGCGGGGCAACTCGACGAAGGGCAGGACGGCTTCCTTGGGCGGCTTGAGCTTGGAGACGTGGCTGCCGGCGGTGGGGAAGTCGGCGGGGCTGGGCGGTTCGAGCTGGCCGGAGGGCGAGACGCGGTCGGGCGGGTATCCGGTCAGCATCTGGTAGATGGCGGCGGTGTGGTTGAAGAGGCCGTTGGGCGTGTAGCTCATGGAGCGGATGAGCGTGG
>CAZSQK010000033.1:0-75854 GCA_964608645.1 uncultured Solibacteraceae bacterium
CTTCCTCGATGTTGCGCGCCGCGCCGAAGAAGCGCTTGGGACGCTGCAACGCGTTTGAATCGACGCCGCCCGACAGCACCTTGCCCGACGGCGGCACGATGGTGTTGTAGGCGCGCGCGAGTCGGGTGATGGAGTCCAGCAGAATGACCACGTCGCGCTTGTGCTCGACGAGACGCTTGGCCTTCTCGATGACCATTTCGGCCACCTGCACGTGGCGCGTGGCGGGCTCGTCGAAGGTCGAGCTGATGACCTCGCCGCGCACGCTGCGCTGCATGTCCGTGACTTCCTCCGGGCGCTCGTCGATCAGCAGCACGATGAGGGTGACCTCGGCGTGGTTGGTCGTGATCGAGTTGGCGATGCTCTGCAGCAGCATCGTTTTGCCCGTGCGCGGCGGTGAAACGATCAGCCCGCGCTGGCCTTTGCCGATGGGCGTCAACAGGTCCATGACGCGGCCGGAATAATTGTCCTTGGCCGTTTCGAGCTTCAACCGTTCGTTGGGATAGAGCGGCGTCAGGTTGTCGAAGAAAATCTTGTTGCGGGCTTCCTCGGGCGGCTCGAAGTTGATGGCGTCAACCTTGATCAGAGCGAAGTAGCGCTCGCCTTCCTTGGGCGGGCGGATCTGCCCGGAAATCGTGTCGCCGGTGCGCAAGTCGAAGCGGCGAATCTGCGACGGCGACACGTACACATCGTCCGGGCCGGGCAGGTAGTTGTACTCGGGAGCGCGCAGGAAGCCGAATCCATCGGGCAGACACTCCAGCACGCCCTCGGAGAAGATCAGTCCGCTTTTTTCCGCCTGGGTCTGGAGGATTTTGAAGATCAGCTCCTGCTTGCGCAGACCGGCGGCGCCGGCGATATTCATGTCCTTGGCGACCTGGTTGAGCTTCTGGATGCTCATGTCCTTCAGCTCGACGAGGTCGAGCGTCGGAGTGCCGTTCTTGGCGCCCTGGGCGGCCTGTTGTTTGCGGCGCTGCTGGCCGAGATGGCCTTCGATGGGGGGCGCTTCCGCGGCAGGAGGCGCAGAGGGCGGCGGGGCGGCCACTGGAGGCGCGGCCGCGGGAGGAGGCGCGGGGGCCGCCGTCTTTACCTCCGGGGGAGGAGCAGCCGCGGCCGCCGGTGGCGGCGCGGCAGCCGCGCTGGCATTCTTTTGCGCACTGGAGCGCGGGGCGCGCTCCGGCTTCTCCGCGTGCGGTTTCTCCTGGTGAGGCTTCTCAGCCGGGACACTCGCCGCGGCGGGCTTTTCCGTCTGGTGATCGCTGTCGGAGGCTTCGCGGGCGGGTGTTTTATCGGTGGGTTTTTCCGGCTTTTCCGGTTTTTCCTGCGGTGGGACGGTGCCTACCGTGGTGGGTGTGTTTTCGTTATTGCTTGCCAAATTTCCCTCACTCCCCGGCCGGTGACGGCCGAGAACGGCAACGGATCGACGCCTTCCTGGCGGATGGCGCGCAAACCGCGCTCTGATTCAGATTGATTCACTTTGTCGATTTTTGTAGCGACTACCAGGTACGGCCTGCCGTGATACTCGAGCCACCGCTTCAGTTCCAGGTCCTTATCCATCCATCCGCGGCGGGTATCCAGAACCAGACAGGAAAGTTTCAGGGTTTCCCTTGTCTCCAAATATGCGTCGATCAGCTTCTTCCATTCGAGCTGATGTCCGGGCGGCACGCGCGCGTATCCATACCCAGGTAGATCGACGAAATAAAACGCTCCGTCGATACGATAAAAATTGATCGTTTGCGTGCGACCCGGGGTGCTGCTGGTGAAAGCCAGCCCTTTCTGTCCGATGAGGGCATTGATCAGGCTGGACTTCCCTACGTTACTCCTACCCAGAAACGCGACTTCCGGAAGCCGGTCCCCAGGAAACATCTCCGGCTTGCCGGCGCTGACTACAAATTCTGTTTTCAAAAAATCCTATGCACTTAATGGGCGACGGCTTCGTCGGGCGACGGCTGCACTTCGACGCCGGGGGGCATCGGCAGCGCGACGAGTTCCCGTTCCAGCGCGATTTTCAGCACCTGGTCCATCGACTCGACGAAGTTCAACTTCATGGTCTGCTTGATGGCGTCCGGAATATCCGGGAGATCCTTCTCGTTCTCTCGCGGCATGATGGCCTCGAGGATGCCATGCCGGTGCGCCGCCATCAATTTTTCTTTCAATCCGCCGATCGGCAGCACCTTGCCGCGCAGCGTGATCTCGCCGGTCATGGCAACGTCGCCCCGCACCGGAATGCGGGTGAGCGCGCTGCAAATCGTCGTGGCGAGCGTGATTCCCGCCGAGGGTCCGTCCTTGGGGATGGCGCCTTCGGGAATGTGAATGTGCACGTCGAGATTGCGGTAGAAATCGCGCGGCAGGCCGAACTGATGGGCTCGCGAGCGGATGTAGCTCATGGCCGCCTGCGCCGATTCCTGCATGACGTCGCCCAGTTTGCCCGTGATGGTCAGCTTGCCTTTGCCTTCCATCAGCGTGCATTCCACGGTGAGAATCTGGCCGCCGACTTCGGTCCACGCCAGCCCGGTCGCCGCCCCCACCTCGTTCTTCTTCTCGGTGGTCAGGTCGCGGAACTTCCAGGGGCCGAGCAGGTCCGGCAGCTTCTCGCCGTCGATGACGACCTTCGCCTGGGGCTTCTTGTCCTTGCCGCCCTGGTGATTCACCACCTGGCGCGCGATCTTGCGGCAGACATTGCCGACCTCGCGCTCCAGGTTGCGCACGCCTGCCTCGCGTGTGTAGTACTGGATGAGGCCGTTCAAGCCGGAGTCCGTGAACTCGATCTCCGCCTCGGTAAGGCCCGTCGCTTCCTTCTGCTTACGCACCAGGAAGCGCTTGGCGATCTCCATTTTCTCGAGCTCGGTGTAGCCCGACAGGCGGATGACCTCCATGCGGTCCTGCAGCGCCGGCGGAATCGTGTGCAGCACATTCGCCGTGGCGATGAAGAAGACCTGGCTGAGATCGTACTCCACGTCGAGGTAATGATCGACGAACATGTAGTTCTGTTCGGGATCGAGCACCTCGAGCAGCGCCGCCGACGGGTCGCCGCGGAAATCCATCGACATCTTGTCGACTTCATCCAGCATGAACACCGGGTTGCGCGTGCCGGCCTTCTTCATCATCTGGATGATCTGGCCGGGCAGCGCGCCGATGTAGGTGCGGCGGTGGCCGCGGATCTCCGCTTCATCGCGCACGCCGCCGAGCGACATGCGGATGAACTTTCGTCCCGTAGCCTTCGCGATCGACATGCCGAGCGACGTTTTACCGACGCCGGGAGGCCCGACGAAGCACAGGATCGAGCCCTTGGGATTCTTCACCAGGCGGCGCACCGCGAGGAATTCCAGGATGCGTTCCTTGATCTTGTCAAGGCCGTAGTGGTCGGCGTTGAGCACTTCTTCGGCGTACTTCAGGTCGCGGATTTCCTTGGATTTCTTCTTCCACGGCACCGCCAGCAGCCAATCGAGATAGTTGCGCGACACCGTCGATTCGGCCGACATCGGCGGCATGTTCTCCAGCCGCTTGAGCTCCGCCATCGCCTTGTCGAGGGCGTCCTGCGTCATACCGGCCGTCTCGATGCGCTTCTTCAGCTCGTCGATCTCGCTCTTTTCGCCGCGGCCGAGCTCCTTCTGGATGGCTTTGATCTTCTCGTTGAGGTAATACTCTTTTTGCGCCTTTTCCATCTGCCGCTTGACGCGGCCCTGAATGGTGCGGTCGACGTTCAGCTTCTCGATCTCGATATCCAGCATCTCGGCGACGCGCGTCAACCGGTCGATGGGATCGAAGATTTCGAGCAATTCCTGCTTCTCCTCGATGGTGAGCTGCAGGTTGGCGCCGACGGTGTCCGCCAGCTTGCCAGGATCGTCCACCCGGATGGCGGCGATCATGGTCTCGTAATTCAGGTTCTGGCTGAGCTTGACGTACTGTTCGAACAGCCCCGTGACCCGGCTGATGAGCGAGTCGAGCTGCGGACCCGGCTCGATTTTGAAACCGGAGGTCTTCACCATGGCGCGGAAGAAGCCTTCGTCGTCGCTGATCGAGACAACCTTGGCCCGCTCCACGCCTTCCACCAGGACTTTGATATTGCCGTCGGGCAGTTTCAGGCTCTGGACGATGTTAACGATCGTTCCTACGTTGTAAATTTCGTTGGGTTTGGGTTCGTCGATGGAGGCGTCGTGCTGGGTGGCGAGAAAGATCTTCTTATCGCCGGCCATGGCCTCTTCCAACGCCCGCACGCTCGATTCACGTCCCACCACGAATGGCGTCATCATATACGGGAAGATGACGACGTCGCGGATGGGCATCATCGGCAGACGTTTTGTATCGGATTTTTCCTTTGAAGTAAGCATTGCTCTCCCGAGGGGGTATGAAGCCTGCCCCCTGGTCTCCAGGCGCGCCTGAACATCGAGGGTAGGGTAGTGGCACGATCGCCACCGGGCCCAGCCCGCTAGCCGGCCTTTTCTAATATTGTAAGACTGATTTTCTGCGCCAGCACCATCTCTTTGGTGACCTGGAACTCGCGGACCTTTTTATACGAGGGCAGATAATACATCAAATCCAGCATCAGATCTTCGAGAATCATGCGCAACCCGCGCGCCCCGACCTTGCGCTCCATGGCGAGATCGGCAATGGCTTCCAGAGCCTCGTCGCTGAACTTCAGGCGAACGTTCTCGAATTCGAACAACTTCTGATACTGCTTGACGATAGCGTTCTTGGGCCGGCTCAGGATCTGGATCAGCGCGGAGCGGTCCAGGTCCTCCAGCACCGCGTTCACCGGCAGGCGGCCGATGAACTCGGGAATGAAACCGAACTTGATCAGGTCGATCGGCTGCGCCTGCGAAAGCAGGTCGATATCGCGCCGCCCGCTGATCCCGGCGACTTTCGGGTTGCTGACGCCCGCCGCGCCGTCTTCCTGCAGGAAGCCCATCGATTTCTTGCCGGTGCGCCGCGCAATCACCTTTTCCAGCCCGACGAAGGCCCCGCCGCAAATGAACAGGATGTTGGTGGTGTCAACCGGGGTGAATTCCTGATGCGGATGCTTGCGCCCGCCCTGTGGAGGCACATTCGCGACCGTGCCCTCCAGGATTTTCAGCAGCGCCTGTTGCACACCCTCGCCCGAAACGTCGCGCGTAATCGACGGATTCTCGTCTTTACGGCAGATCTTGTCGATTTCGTCGATGTAAATGATGCCCTGCTGGCACTTCTGGACATCCCCGTCGGCCGCCTGGAGCAGCTTCAGGATGATATTCTCGACGTCCTCGCCCACATAGCCGGCTTCGGTCAGGGTGGTGGCGTCCACGATGGCGAACGGCACGTCCAGGATCTTGGCCAGAGTCTGCGCCATCAGCGTCTTGCCGGTGCCGGTGGGGCCGATCAGCAGGATATTCGACTTCTGCAGCTCCACTTCGGTGTTCCGCATGCGGTTCATGTGAATCCGCTTGCAGTGGTTGTACACCGCGACCGCCAGCTTCTTCTTGGTGGATTCCTGCCCGATTACGTATTGATCCAGAAACTCCTTCACTTCCAAGGGTTTCGGGATCTTGTTCGGGGTTCCGGACGGGGCTTCGACCTTGTCGTCCTCGAGAATCGAATTGCAGACGGCGATGCACTCGTCGCAGATATACGCGCGAGGGTAGTCGCTCGGGGAAGAGATGAGCTTTCCGACTACGTCCTGACTCTTATGGCAAAACGAACATCGTAAAGCATCATCGGATCCGGCACGCTTCACGCAGTTTTCTCCTGTTCCGCCTGGGGCTCCATTCGGGACATCGGATCCCGTCTGCCTTGAGGATAGGGACCATCCGTCGATTTCGTTCCTATTATCACCTGAACGGGGTTCCTTAGCAATGTGCTCCGTGACATGGGGGTGGCCCCGGGTACTTCTGCCCGATTCGTAGGCCCATACCGTTGGTTAAGCAGTCTTGCGCGCATGCTCGAATAAAAAGTTGAGAGTCTTCTCAGTCTGGATATGATTCGCGATGCGGTCGAGAGTGCCGTCCTTCTCGAAGCGCATCTGGGCGGCGGCGACCGGCTCGCGATTCTGCTTGGCGAGCCGCTCTACTTCCTTATCGACCTCGTCCCGGGTGGCGTGAATCGATTCGCGCTCCGCAATGCGCGAGAGCAGCATGGACGCCTTCACCTCGCGAACGGCTTTGTCGCGCTGGGCCTCCTTGACCTTGCTCCAATCCAGCTTGAGCGACCGCGGATCGAGCCCTTCCCCGGCCATGGCGCGCAGGCTCTGCTGCACGCGGTTTTCGATTTGACGGTCGATGAAGACCTCCGGCACCGGAAACTCATGCGCGTCCACGACCTTGTCCACAATCTTGTTCTTGGCCTCATTTTGCGCCTCGTGCTGGCGCTGCGCGGTGATCGCCTTGCGGATGGCGTCGCGGACCTCATCCACATTCCGGTAGTCGCCGAGATCCTGCGCGAACTCATCGTTCAGTTCCGGCAGGTCCTTGCGGCGCAGTCCTTTCACGGTCGCGTGGAATTTGACGGTCTTACCCGCCAGGCGGGCAGCGCCGTAGTCTTCGGGATACGTCACTTCGAAGTCCTTTTCGTCTCCGGGCGAGAGCCCGCGCAGATTCTGCGTAAAGGCATCGAACGTCTCGGTCCCGCCGATTTCGAGCACCATCTCGTCCTGCTTGACCGGATCGCCTTCGACTCCTTCGATGCTTTCGAGCGCCACGACCGCATGATCGCCGTCTTCGATCGGACGGGGGTCGATGTTGACGTACTGCGCCTTCTGGTCGCGGATCTCGTTCAGGCGCTTCTCGACATCTTCGTCCGTGACAGTGGGGTCCGCATACGGGACCTCGACGTCCTTGTACTCGCCCAGTTCGATTTCGGGGATGACCTCGAATTCTGCCTTGAAGCGCATCGGCTCGCCGTCATGGAAATGCAGGTCCGTGATATCGGGCCTTCCGACGATGTTGAGATTCTCTGCTTCAATCTGTTTCTGAAGGGCCTTCGGGATCAGGTTCTCCACCACCTGCTGCCGAATGTCGGAAGAAAACTGCTTTCGAATCAATGAGGCAGGAGCTTTCCCCGGACGGAAGCCAGGGAGTTTGGCGCGCTTTTGCACATCCGCCGTCACACGGCTGCTTTCGCTTTCGACCTCTTCGGCAGGGATGGCGATCTCCAGCGAGTGCCTGCAACCTTCAATTAAAGCCAAGTGGGTTTGTACCTCGGGACAGAAGTGATGGTGAAAATCCTATGATACCACGTACAATGACCCTAGACTGCCGATGCCGGCCGCTTGCCCCCGTCGAATCTGATGCTTGGGGCGCCGTCCGCGAGTCAAACATTATTCATGCATCTCGACATTGCCGGCGCGCTTTCGAAAGTCCTGCTTCTGTGGATCCTGACGGCGCCCCACGAATTCGCCCACGCGTGGACGGCCCTCCGTCTCGGCGACGACACCCCGCTGCGCGAGGGTCGCGTCACGCTGAACCCCCTGGCGCACGTCGATTGGATCGGCACCGCGCTGCTGCCGTTCATCATGTCGCTGCTCGGCTCGGGCTTTCTCGGATGGGGTAAGCCGGTCCGCACCGAGCCCTCGAAACTCAAAGGAGGGTTGAATGGCCTGGCCATTGTCTCGCTGGCTGGGCCCGCCAGCAACATCGTGATGGCGGTGATCATGGGCGGCCTGGCGATCGGGACTTTGAAGTCGTTCCCGACGTTTGCGCATTTTATGGCGGAGGGCGTCCAACTGAGTTTGTACCTGGCGATCTTCAACATGCTGCCGATTCCGCCCCTGGATGGCTCGAAACTTCTGCTGGCGGCGCGTGTCCCGATCCGGGTGTATGTCGAATTGGCGCGCTTTGGCTTCATGCTGCTGATCGTGCTCATCTCCTCGACGAACATCGGCCGGTGGATGGGCGAGTGGAGCCTGGAAGGCGCGCGGGCGATCTTCGTGATGTGGGGCTTGCGGTAAGAGTTCGAGCCGCGCGAGGTTTGCCGCAACAGCGCGTTCCGCGCGAGTTCCCGCTGCGTCAGGCCCGCCGGGCGCGTCGCGGATCGCGTCTCGTTCTTGCCTCGACCGGCGGCCCCCGGCGACGGTCGGAACGATTCGCCGCGGGCGCCGACGGCACACTGGAGGCATCGAGCGGATTCGACCCTGCGTGGAATTCCTCGAGATTGGTGAAGCCATCGCCGTCCGGGTCCGCCGCGTCCCCGGAGATCGAGGGATCGATGGCGCTGGCGCCGAACGTGGCGAATCGCCAGGCATCGAGCGAAATCACGGGAGGGTCCGTGGTCACCGTCAAGGTCAGGACGCGCGAGAACTTTCCCGCGCTATTGGCCCCCTCCAACAGGATGGCGAAGGCGCCGGTTTCGGACGGCGTCCCTGAGATCAAACCCGTCATCGGATCGAGCGCCAGCCCGGCAGGCAGCGGAGCGGCGCTATACGTCAGCGGCGCTGTCCCTCCGGTCGACACAATCGTGTATTGAAACGGGACGCCGGCTTGCGCCGCGACGGCGGTGGGGCTGGTGATGTCGGTGGGCGGCTTGACGTCGCCGGTGACGAACAGCATCTCGCTGGCGCTGACCGCATTGCCCGCCGCATTGGCCACGACGCAACGGAACAGCGTCAGGTGATCGGCGAGCGCGCCCGATGGGATTGCGTAGGACGCCCCAGTGGCGCCGGGAATATCGGCCATGTTCCCGGTGAAAGTCCCTTTCTGCCATTGGTACGTCATCGGCGACGCGCTCCAGGCGAGCACCGAGAACGCGCCGGCGCCGCCGGTTCGCACGCGCACGCGCGCCGGATTGGCGAGCAGGATGGGAGCGCCGGGCGGCGTGGTCACGGTCAGCATGGCCCGGGCGCTACTCACGGAGCCTGCCGCATTGGCGACGACGACGCTGAAATTCGCTCCGGAATCGGCCGCGATGGCGGCAGGCAGCGAGAGGACCGCGCCGGTCGCGCCGGCGATGTCGACGCCGTTCTTCTGCCACTGGAAGCGCAGCGGCGGATCGCCATCCGCGGCGGCCGTGAACGTGGCCGGTTGTCCCGCGGCCACCGCCTGATCCGCCGGCGGCGCCGTCACGACCGGTCCGTTGGGCGCCGCCGTAACCGTAAGCGTGGCGGAGGGGCTGGTCACGACGCCCGCGTCGTTTCGGACCACCGCCCGAAAGGTCGCGCCATTGTCGGCCGGGGCGGCGGGGACGGTCAGCCAGTTCGCGGTAGCGCCGGGAATGTCCGCGCCATTCTTCTGCCATTGATAACTCAGCGGACTGCTGCCCGTGGCCGCTACCCAGAAGCTGGCCTGCTGGCCGCTGCTCTGCACGTTATTCACCGGCTGCGAGACGATTTTCGGCGCGTCCTGCCCGGCGGTCAGGAACTGGCTGAAGAACGCCCACATGCCGTCGGTGAAATCGTAACCGGTCTCGACGGCCGGCGTCGGGTACGTATGGGTCCCACCGATGATGGTGACGAACGCCACTTGCGTCCCGCCGGCGCCCCCGCGCCAGGTCGCCTGCATGACCTTGCCCGGCGTGCGGCGCGACGATTCGTACGTGGTGACGGGCGTGACGTTCAGGAGTCCGTTGACGGCGCGCCACGCGTCGGCCGTGTCCCGCACCATCGTATACGGCACATTGGTGTCGAGCGTCCCCTGAATCATCATGATCGGCACGGGCGCCGATGGGATGTTCGACGTCAGTCCCATGAACTCGTCGAGCGAGGCGGCGGCGCGGATCATGGAAGGCCTCTCGCACGCATATGCGAGCGACATATGGCCGCCCTTGGAGAGGCCGCAGACGAACGCGTCGGTGCAGTTGTCGGACTCTCGCACGCGGTTGATCACCTCGGAGACGTAATCGTAGTCTTCATACCCCACGATGCGCGGATTGTCGTTGACCCATCCCGAGCCGGGCGTCCCGGAGGAATTCCCGGAAAAGGAAGCGGAGACCGCCACGAAGCCGGCTTCGTCGGCCTTGCGATGCAGAAATGTGGGCGCTCCGCCATCCATCACCACGACTACCGGCGCCGGCGCGGATTTGGATAGACCGTCTGGCCGGTAAACGTAGTAATAACGATTCTGCCGGATGGGCGCGCCGGAGGCGTCGGTGGTGTTCAGGACGAAATTGACGCGGACATCCGTCGCCGCGGGCAGGCGGCCGATGGCGAACAGGAGGAGTCCGGCGGCAAAACGGCCGCGTCGGACGAGCCGGGGGGTGATCACAACCGCATCGTAACGCGCTTTGCGTTACCGTAGGGACGTCCATGGATTTCTTTCGAATCGCGATCGCGACGGCCGACGGTGTTTCGGTCTGCGATCATCTCGCGCGCAGCGCGTCCTTCCTGGTTTTCGAGATCGCGGACGGCCGTGTCGTCACCCGCGCCGCGCGCGACCGCGGCGCCGGCGCCTGCGGGAATCATCGCGGCTTCGCCGAACTGGCCGAGGGCTGCCGCGCCGTGATTTGCGGCGGGATCGGGACGGGCGCCGTGAACGCGCTGGCGGCGCACGGGGTCGAATCGATCGTGCTCGCGGAGAGAATGACGGTCGAGGCGGCGCTGGCGGGATATTTGGCCGCCACGCTCGTCACGACTCACGAACGCGTCTGCCTTTGCGGGTGAGCGCCGCTACTCGATCACCAGCAACAGGTCTTTCGCCTCGACGTGCTGCCCCGGTTGCACCAGCAACTGCTTGACGGTTCCGGCTACCGGCGAGTAGACCGTGCTCTGCATTTTCATCGCTTCCATCACCAGCAGGCGGTCGCCTTTCTTGATCGGCTGGCTTAACTGCACCGCCACCGTCGAGACTACGCCCGGAATGGGGGCGCCGATCTGCCCGGCATGGTTCGGGTCGGCCTTCGCCTTGGGCTGCTCCTTCACGTCCAGTTTGCGGTCGCGAATCGTCACTTCGCGGGGCTGGCCATTGAGCTCGAAAAAGACCGTCCGCGTGCCATCGGGATGCGGGTCGCCCACCGTCTGGAATTTGATGACCAGGGCCTTGCCCGGCTCGAGTTCGACGGAGATGTCCTCGGCGCGGCGCATCCCGTAGTAAAACGCCGGCGTCGGCAGGACGTCGACATCGCCGTACTGCTGCCGCGCTTTGGCGAACTTCAGAAAAACGTCGGGGTACATCAGGTAGCTGAGCACTTCGTCGCGAGACGGCTTCCGCCCGATCTTCTTCTCGATCAGGGCCGCCGTCTCGTCCAGGTCGATCTTCGGCAGGTTCGCGCCGGGCCTTCCGCGCTGCGGCTTCGCCCCCTTCAGAATGATCTTCTGCAGCGTTTTGGGCCAACCGCTGTCGGGCTCGCCGAGCGAGCCCATGAACATGTCGATCACCGACGCCGGCAGCGTCAGGTTGTGGTCCGGGCCGAGTTGTTCGAACTGCGCCACCGTCATGTTGTGGTTGACGAGGAAGATCGCCATGTCGCCGACCACCTTGCTCGACGGCGTCACCTTCACAATGTCGCCGAACGCGAAGTTGACGTCGGCGTACGTGCGCGCGATCTCGTGCCAGCGCGCGCCGAGACCCATCGACTCGGCCTGCTCCTTGAGGTTCGTGTATTGGCCGCCGGGCATTTCGTGCAGGTACACCTCGGCGGAGCCGGACTTCGGGCCGGTGTCGAACGGCGCGTAGTATTCGCGCACCACCTCCCAATAATCGGCGCATTGGTTCAGGGCGTCGACGTCGATGCCGCTGTCGCGCTTCGTATGCGCCAGCGCCGCCACGATCGAGTTCAGGTTCGGCTGACTGGTCTGCCCGCTCATCGATGCGATGGCGCCGTCGGCGATGTGCACGCCGGCGTCGGCCGCCTTGAGCACCGAGGACGCGTTAATGCCGCTGGTGTCGTGCGTATGGAAGTGGATCGGAATTCCGATCTCCTGCCGCAGCGTCTTGACGAGCTTCTCCGCGGCATAGGGACGGCACAGGCCGGCCATATCTTTGATGGCCAGGATATGCGCGCCCATCCTTTCCAGCTCCTTCGCCATGCGCACGTAGTAATCGAGCGAGTACTTGTCGCGCTTGGGATCGAGGATGTCGCCCGTGTAGCAAATGGCGGCCTCGCAGACCGACTTCGTCTTGCGAACCGCTTCCATGGACGCCTTCATGTTGGGCAGCCAATTGAGCGAGTCGAAGATGCGAAAGATATCGATGCCCTGCGCGGAGGCTTCGAAGATGAACTCCGACACGACGTTGTCGGGATACGCCGTGTAGCCTACGGCGTTTGAGGCGCGCAGCAGCATTTGCAGGCAGATGTTGGGGATTGCCTCGCGGATGTGGCGCAGGCGCGCGAACGGGTCCTCGTGGAGGAACCGCATCGTGACGTCGAACGTGGCGCCCCCCCAGACCTCGAGGCTGAAGAGATTGTGCAGCCGGTGCGACACGAAGTTCGCGATGGCGAGCATATCGTAGGTGCGCACCCGGGTGGCGAGCAGGGACTGGTGCGCGTCGCGGAACGTGGTGTCGGTGAGCAGCAGGCCGCGCTGCTTCAACGCCCATTGCGCGAAGCCCTCCGGACCGAGCTCGAGCAGCCGCTGGCGGGTTCCTGCGGCCGGGGCGGAAGGATCGCGCCGCGGCACCGGGGCGGCGGCGAGGCGGGGCGGGCACGGCTTCCCGGCGATGGTCGGGTTCCCGTTGACGATGATGTCCGCGAGATAGGTCAGCAGCTTGGTGGCGCGGTCGCGGCGCGCGGTGAAGCGGAATAGCTCGGGGGTCTCCTCCAGCCATCGCGTGGTGACGCGGCCGGCCTGGAAGTCGGCGTGATTGACGACATTCTCGAGGAACGGGATGTTGGTCTTGACGCCGCGCACGCGGAACTCGCGCAGGCCGCGGTCCATGCGCTGGCAGGCATGGCGGAACTCCCGTCCCCACGCCGTCATCTTGACCAGCAGGGAATCGTAGTAGGGCGTGATGACCGCGCCGCCATAGGCCGAGCCCCCGTCGAGCCGGATGCCGAAGCCGGCCGGCGACCGGTACGTGGACAGCTTGCCGTAATCGGGAACGAAATTGTTGGCCGGGTCCTCGGTGGTGATGCGGCATTGCAGCGCGTAGCCGTACAACGGGATCTGGTCCTGCGGGGGAAGATTGATTTCCGGGCCGTGCAGATCGAGCCCTTGCGCCACCTGAATCTGGCAGCGCACCAGATCGATGCCGGTCACCATTTCGGTGACGGTGTGCTCCACCTGAATGCGTGGATTGACCTCGATGAAATACCACGCCCCCGAATCGGCGTCGACCAGGAATTCGACGGTGCCCGCGTTGTAGTAACCGGCAGCCTTGGCGAGCTTCACCGCGGCGCCGGCGAGCGCGCGGCGGATGGCCGGGTCGAGCGAAACGGCGGGCGCCACCTCCACCACCTTCTGATGGCGGCGCTGTACGGAGCAGTCGCGCTCATAGAGATGGACGATGTTGCCGTGACGGTCGCCCAGAATTTGCACTTCGATGTGCCGGGCGCGGCGCACGAAGCGTTCCAGAAAGACGGCGTCGTTGCCGAAGGCGGCCGAGGCCTCCCGGCGCGCCTCTTCGAGCTTGCCGGCGAAGTCGGCCGCTTTTTCCACCACGCGCATGCCGCGTCCGCCGCCGCCGAACGCCGCTTTGATGATTAGGGGGAAGCCGATTTCGCCCGCGATTTTCGCGGCCTGCTTCGGATTCGTGACCGCATGCTCGGTGCCGGGCACGACGGGGATGCCGGCCTCTTGGGCGAGTTGGCGGGCCGCCGTCTTGTCGCCGAGCAGTTGGAGAAGGTGCGAGCTCGGACCGATGAAAGTGATACCCGCATGGGCGCAGGCGTGCGCCAGGGCCGGGTTTTCGGACAGGAATCCGTAGCCTGGATGAATCGCATCGACGCCTTTCTCCCTTGCAAGAGCGACGATGCCTTCGAAGTCGAGGTAAGCCTCCACCGGGCCTTTGCCTTCGCCGACCAGGTACGCTTCGTCGGCCTTGAAGCGGTGCAGCGCGAGGCGGTCCTCCTGGGAGTAAATGGCGACGGTGCGCAGGCCGAGTTCGTTGGCCGCGCGCAAAATCCGGATAGCGATTTCGCTGCGATTCAGGGCAAGGAGTTTCTTCATGAATGCTGGTGCTGATTCCAGCGTATCAGAGGATGGATCGCGGGCTTTCCAAGCATGGCCGCGCTACTTCTTCAGCAACTGTTGGATGGCCGCGTCGAGCGCCCGCTCCATTTCGGCAATCCGATTGCGCGAATCGGCGATCTGGTTCTGCGCCGCCTGGAGCTGAATCGCCAATTCACTTTCGCGCGCCGACCGGCTCGCTTCCATCGCCATGGTCTGCTCGAGTTCGAGCCTTGTCTCCTTGATCTTCAGCTCGATCATTTCTTTCGTGGGGCCGTTGGGAATCTGCGGAGCGGTGCGCTGCTGCTCCAAATCGTGGATGCTCTCCGTCAGACGGGCGCGATGGCCGGCCATTCCGGCCGCCTGGGCGCGGAGCTCGTAGATCTGCGGCGAGAGACGCGCGATCGCGCTCTCCTGCATCTGCAACTGGCTGATGGCAAGTTGCGTGCGCGCGCCCAGCAACGTCGAGCGCTCGATCGCGAGGCGCAATTGCTGCATCTCGCTGATCAAAGCCTGGGTGATCTTCTGGTCCGCGTCAGCAGGCTGCGCGGCGAGCGCGAGGGGAACGGCGAGCAAGAGAAGGTAGCGCATGGAGGCCTCCTGTTCAGACTGTACCAGGAGGCCCCGCGCTCTAGTTGTAATGGGCAGCGTTGAGGGCGGTGAACCGGCTCAGGTCGGCGGGCAGATCGTCCACCGAATAGACCGAATTCGTGGGGCAGACCGGAATGCAGGCGCCGCAATCGATGCAATCGTCCGGGTTCACGTAGAGCTGCGGCGCGTCGGCGAAATCCGCTTCGTCCTGCTTCGGGTGGATGCAATCCACCGGGCAGGCTTGCACGCACAACTCGTCCTTCGTACAGGTGTCGGTAATGACGTAGGCCATATGACCCGGCGTTGCTGCAATTCCGTTGCCAGCGTTAAACATCAGAAAATAAGAGGTAAAATTCGACGAAACCGTCCGCCTGGGTGGGGCAACCCACCCAATTGCGAAACGGTACACTGGGCAGTGATGAAGATCGAAACGCGCGCCGTGCATGCGGGACGCCGCATCGACCCGGCCACCGGCGCCGTGACGCCGCCGATTCACCTGTCTACCACCTTCGAACGGACCGCCGAGGGCGAATATCCGCTGGGCTTCAGCTACTCGCGCGAAGACAACCCCAACCGCCGCGCGCTCGAAGAGTGCCTGGCGGACCTGGAGGGCGGCAAGGAAGCGCTGGCCTTCTCTTCGGGACTGGCGGTCGTGTCCGCCGTGGCGCAGGGACTCGAGCCCGGCGACCACATCGCCGCGCCGGACGACGTCTACTGGGGGCTCCGCAAAGTGCTCGGAAACGTCTTTGGCAAGGCCGGCCTGGAGACGTCGTATGTGGATATGACGAAACTCGACGAGGTCCGCGCCGCACTCCGCCCCACTACACGGCTGATCTGGGTCGAGACGCCCTCGAATCCCCTCATGAAAGTGACCGACCTGGCCGCCATCGCCGGACTGGCCCGGTCCGCGGCGCCCAATGCGATCACGGTTTGCGACGGCACGTTCGCCACACCCGTCCTGCAACGCCCCCTAGACTGCGGCATCGACATGGTGGCGCATTCAACCACCAAGTACCTGAGCGGGCACAGCGATGTGGTCGGCGGCGCGCTGATTACGCGCCACCCCAACTATCTGTTCGAGCGCGCGCGCCTGGCCCAGCACTACGGGGGTGCGGTGCCGTCGCCGTTCGATTGTTGGCTGTCGCTGCGCGGAATCGACACCCTGCCGTACCGGATGCGCGGCCATTGCGAGAACGCGGCGCGGATCGCCAAGTGTCTGCGCGAACATCCGCGGGTGGAAGCGGTGCACTATCCCGGGCTGTCCGATCACCCTGGACACGAGATCGCCGCGCGGCAGATGTCGGCGTTCGGCGGCATGCTTTCGTTCCAAGTGCGGGGCGGGCGCGCGGAAGCCATGGCGGTCGCCGCCCGCTGCCGGTTGTTCATTCGCGCGACCAGCCTGGGCGGCGCGCACAGTCTGATCGAGCATCGCGCCTCGGTGGAAGGCCCGCAGTCACGCACGCCGCAGAATCTCCTGCGCGTTTCGGTGGGCCTGGAGCACGCGGACGACCTGCTGGAGGATTTGCAGCAGGCCCTGGCGTAACGGACCTGAAAGGATCCCGCGCCCCGGGGCATTCCACAGGCATGAAGCTCCTCATGTGTCTGCTTCTGCCGCTCTTCCTCCGCGCCGACGAGGCTCGCGACCGGACAGCCATCCGCAAGGCGATCGCCACCTTCAACAACACCTACGAGCGCGAATCCGTGCTCGTCCCGAAGCCGGATCTGCCGGACCTGACGCGCTGCTGGCAGCAGGAGGTCTCGCAGATTTACTTCGAAATGAGAGCAGTCCGGTTTGTCACGCCGGATGTCGCCCTGGCGGACGCCGACGCGAACCGGTACGGCATGGGGAAACACACCGCGGCGGCCTTCTTCATCTTGAAGCGCGAGGGCGCCGCATGGAAAATCGACTCCCTCCGCCTCAACGATAACTGCGTGACGATCCTCCCGCTGGGCGTCAGGCCGTAGCAGCCTGGAAGGCGGGAACGTCCACCCACGCGCGCGAAGCGTTGCTCTGCAGCTCCGCTTCGAGAATCGTGAGCTGACGCAGCCCGTCGACGAACTGTGGATACTCGGGCTGCGCCGCCAGGTCGCCGATCGAGGCGTAGAAACGCCGGAAGACCTGCTTGAACGTGTCGTCGTAGCCTTCGCTGTGGCCGCCCGGCAGATCGGCGTAGGAGCGCGCTTTCTCCTTGAGCAGCGACGGGTCTTTGATGATGATCTGGTTGCTCGAATTCCGCTGTCCGATCCACAACTCGTCCGGCCGCTCCTGGTCCCAGGACACGCCCGCCTTGGAGCCGAAGATCTCGATATTCAGCCGGTTCTTGCGGCCGGCAGATACCTGGCTTGCGGTGAATGCGCCGCGCGCGCGATCGCCCATGCGGAAGACCACTGCCCCGAAATCCTCGGTGTCGATGGGCATTTCGACATAATCTTCGGGCCGCAGCGTCTTGCCGGCGAACGTCTCGATCGGACCCTTCGGACGCTTGCGCGTCTTGTGGAACGTCTGCAGGTCGGCGCAGACCGAGGTGATGCGCAGCCCGGTCACATGTTCGGCCATATCGCACCAGTGCGAGCCGATATCCGCGAGGCATCGCGAGGGGCCGTTTGCCTTGGAGTCGATGCGCCAGTTCCAGTCCGTGTCGTACAACAGCCAGTCCTGCGAGTAAGTCCCCTGGACCACCAGGATTTCCCCGAGGTCCCCGTCTTCCCGCATCCGGCGCATGTGCTGGACCATCGGGTAGAAACGGAGATTGTGAAACGTGGCGTTACGGCGCTTGGCCTCCGCGGCGAGCGACACGAGTTGCCGCGCCTCATCCACCGACGTCGCCAACGGTTTCTCGCAAATCACGTGCTTACCGGCGGCCAGCGCCTCCTTCGCAATGGGGAAGTGCAGCGCGTTGGGCGTGCACACATGGACGGCGTCCACGGCGGGATCGTCCAGGATTTCGCGATAGTCGGCGGCGGTCTTCGGCACGCCGAATTCGGCGGCCAGTTGGTTGGCCTTCTCGATCTGCGGCTCGCCGATCGCATAGATCTGGACATTGCCCAGCCGGCGAATGCCTTCCAGGTGGACGCGCCCCACGAATCCAGTGCCGAATACTGCTGTTTTGAAATGTTGCATGATGTCCTCTCGATGAACTGAACGACTAATCTACCGCAAAAATTGGTAGGATTGGTATCGCACTGCCATGGTTGTCCGCATTCGTTTCGGGAAAGGTCCCACGCTGAGAAGCAAGCGCCCAGGGAATCGAAAAATGGCCGTTGTCGCCGGCGCTTTGCTGACCCCGGCGGCTCTGGTTGCCTCGGTCCTCGCCTTGTGGCGGATCGCCGCCGACCTGAATTTCACCAACAGCTTTGCCATTCCCTCCGGGCTCTTCTCGCACTGGCAGGTCTGGCTCGCCGCCGCTGTCGGCCTGCAACTGTGTTCGCGCGTGCTGAATCGCTACGGCCAGGGCGGCGACGCGGCGACTTCCTGAGGGGAACGAAATCCGCTTCTGATATTCTAGCTGGTAGAGCACCATGCCTCAGCCGCGCTTCCGTCAATCCTTCATCAACGACTACTTCCCGCCTGGGTTGAAGTGGCTGATCATCGCCAATGTCGCGGTCTTCGTGGTTTATTTTGCCGGTGGCGGCGCGGTGCAGCGGAATCTCACCGTGCTGTTCGCGCTCTACGCGGAAGGCGCGGTGCGCAGCCTCTTCGTGTGGCAGATCTTCACCTACATGTTCCTGCACGGCGGGATCACCCACCTGCTGTTCAACATGTTGACCTTGTGGTTTTTCGGCACGCAGCTCGAACGCGATTGGGGCACGCGCCGATTCCTGAAATACTATTTCCTCTGCGGGATGGCCGCCGGCGTGTGCGTGCTGGCGGTCAACATGGCGATCGGAGACTGGGTCCGCCCCACGATCGGAGCGTCCGGCGCCATCTTCGGCGTGCTGGTGGCCTTCGGCGTTCTTTATCCGAACCAGACCGTGCTGATGAACTTCCTGTTTCCGATCAAAGCCAAGTACATGGTGATGATCTACGCGGCCATCGAGCTGCTGATGACGTTAGGCCCGAACACCGGAATCAGCACGATCGCGCATCTCGGCGGCATGGCGTTCGGATACGTATACCTGAAGGGCCGGCTGCCGAGGATCAAACTGCCGGACGCCGGCGCCGCCTACCGCCAGTGGAAACTGCAGCGGGCGAAGAAGAAGTTTCAGGTCTACATGCGCAAACACGGCCGCGGCCCCTGGGTGAATTAACGCCCCCGGCCCGCGTGCCCGGCTACGCTCCCATCTCCTTGCGAATCGCCTCCGCGATCGCCGCGCACGCGCGTTCGACTTGCCCCATGTCAGGCCCTTCGACCATCACGCGGGCCAGCGGCTCCGTCCCCGAAAAGCGGACCAGCACGCGTCCGGAGCCCGCAAATTCCTCCTCGACGCGGTGAATCTCGCGCGCCACCGACGGCGACTCGGTGAGCGCCTTCTTCTCGCGCACCCGCACATTCACCAGCCTCTGCGGAAACACCTCGAGATCTGCCGTCAGTTCGTCGAGTCCCATGCCGGCGTCGCGCGCCGTTTCGAAGACGCGCAGCGCGGTCAGCAGGCCGTCTCCGGTGGTCGCGTACTCGCGGAAGATCACATGCCCCGACTGTTCGCCGCCCAGCACCGCGCCCAGCCGCACCATCTCCTCGAGGACATATTTATCGCCCACGGGCGTGCGCACCATGCGGATGCCTTCCCGTTCCAACGCGCGTTCCAGCCCCAGATTGGCCATCACGGTGGACACCACGAGATCGCCCGGGAGTTTCCCCGCGTTCCGCAAGGCCCGAGCCGAAACCAGCAGCACGGCGTCGCCATCCTTCACGACGCCGCTGCGCGCGACAAAGATGGCGCGGTCCGCGTCGCCGTCGAAAGCCGCGCCGAAATCCGCCCCGTGCTCCACCGTCGCGCGTTGCAGACGCTCGACGTGCAGCGCGCCGCAATCGAGATTGATGTTGCGGCCGTCGGGCTCCGTGCTGATGGCGGTCACCTCGGCGCCCAGCCGCCGGAACAACTCCGGCGCCAGCCGGTACGACGCGCCATTGCCGCAGTCCAGCACGATCCGGAATCCCTCGAGACGTCCGGTCGCGCTCGCCGCGAGAAAATCCAGATACCAACGTTCGAGCGATTCATCCACCGCGAGCTTCGCGGGCTGCGGCGCCACGCCCTCCTCGAGAATCCGGAACAACTCCTGCTCGATCTCGTGCTCCTCGGCGTCCGGCAATTTGAAGCCGTTATGCCCGAAGACCTTGAGGCCGTTATCGAGATACGGGTTGTGCGACGCCGAGATCATCACCCCCGCCAGAAAAGACCCGGTGCGCGTCAGGTATGCCACTCCCGGCGTCGTGATCACGCCCGCGTGGCGCACCCGCACGCCGCGGGACGCCAGACCGCCCGCCACCAGATCGGCGATCCATCCGCCCGATTCACGCGTGTCGGCCCCGATGAGGATCTCCGGACTGCTCTGCGTCCTCGTGACGTCGCGCCCCAGCGCCACGCCAAACGCATAAACGGTCGCCGGGTCGAGCGGGTACTCCCCCGCCACGCCGCGAATTCCGTCCGTCCCGAAAAGCTGTTTCCCCAACTGTGCTCCTCCGTGTTCTATTTCTTCTTCATGCTGACCGTGACCGTCACCTGCGGGGAGCCCGCGAACCGCACATAGGGATCTTCCACGAAGGCATTGACGTGAAACTCCGACGCGCCGACCACCGACGTGACGTCCACGCGATCGGTGACCACCGAAGCGATCCGCGCCACCCGGCTGGCCGGCCCCACGATCTGCAACTGCCTCGGCTCCACCGCGAAATGGGCCACTTCGTAACCGCTCGTCTCCAGACCGTCGAATCGTGGCAGAACGTCGATCATGCGGAACCGCCGCCGCTCGAACTCGAATCGCGCCACCGACGGAATGGCGCGCGACAGCCGCAAGCCGCGCGACAGTTTCACGCTGCCGTCGCCGATCGCGAACGTGCGCTGACCGGGCTGCACGCCGGTCATATCGACGATCACGGCCGGCCGCTGCCCACCGCTCTCTCCGAGGTTGCGCAGCTCGCCGGCCGGCCCGCGCAGTTCGAGCGAAACCGCATTGACCGTCCCGGCGCTGATTTCCAGATCGTCCGGAAGATTCTTGAAGGTCAGCGGCACGGTGACGAAGGTCGAAAGCTCGGGCTCGCTGGCTACCAGCATCCACACCGCAATTGCGATCGCCAGAGCCAGCACCTTCCACCCGAAGTTCTCCGTCACCCACTTGAAGTAACGCATTTACGACTTGAGCCTCTCGGCCGAGTGGCCTTCGGACTCCGGCGCCAGTGGAATATCGGCGGGGAATTCATCGGCCGGCATCGCCGGCGGCCGCTGCGCTTCGAAATGACGATTGATCCGTTCCAGCACTTCGGTCGGCGAGAGTCCCTGCGCCAGGTCGCCGAACGTCCCGACGGAAAGCCGGCCCGTTTCCTCCGAGACGACAATCGACAGGCAGTCGGTCTCCTCGGTGATGCCGATGGCGGCGCGGTGGCGCGTCCCGAGCTTGCGCGAGAGGGCCGGGTTGGTGGTCAGCGGCAGAAAGCAGGCGGCAGCCGCCAAACGGTCTTTTTGCACGATGACCGCGCCGTCGTGCAGCGGCAGGCCGACCTGAAAGATGGATAGCAGCAGGTCGCGCGTGATGCGCGAATCCAGCCGCACTCCGCTCTCGATAAAGGTTCGCAGGCCGATATCGCGTTCCAGCACGATCAGCGCGCCGGTCTTATGCGCCGCCAGTTCCTCCACCGCCAGCAGGATCTCGTTCACCGATTCGGGCTTCCAGAATGCGGGGCCCCAACCGAACCATCGCTTCCGGCCGATCCGCGCCAGGGTGCGGCGGATCTCCGACTGGAACAGCACGATGATCGCCAGCCCGAGGTAGGGCACGATGAACGCCAGCAGCGCGCGCAGCGCCTCCAGTCCCGCCCACAGCGCAATGCCGTAGAGCGACACCATGATGAGGATGCCCAGGAGAATATGTCCCGCGCGCGTCCCCCGGACGACCATTAAGCCCTGGTAGACGAGAAATGCCACCACCAGGATATCGGCGACGGCGGTGAGATCCAGCCCCGGCAATGATGGCAAAAGATGGCGCATGGGCGATTGGCAAGGCGGAAATGCCTTCCCGCACACCATCTTAGCGTAGCGCCGCGCCCCAGTCGTCTCTATCCCGTCGCGTGTGTAGGGTGGAATGCAAGCATTCTGCGCGCAGGGTCACGACTCTTCGCGCCGCGCGGCGGCTTGATCCGGACGGCCAGGGAGTCCGGAAACTCCCTGGCCGGTCGTATTAGAAAGTGACCTTCGCCGCAACCTGGATAATCCGCGGGTTGCTGCTGAAGACCTGGTCAAACTGGCCGAAGACGGGATTTCCCGGCGTCAGGTAGTTGGTGACGCCCGCGCGATTCAGGAACGTCACATTGTTGGGCCGCCCCGGCGTGTACTGCGGGTGATTCAACCCGTTGAAGAAATCCGCGCGCAATTCGAACCTGGTGCGTTCCCCGATCGCGAACGACTTGACGACATTGAAGTCGAAATTGTTCACCGGGCGCGTCCGCAGAATATTGCGGCCCGACGTCGCGAATGCGCCAACCTGGGCACGGATGAACCGGGCGTTGGGATCCTTGGCCAAATACGCGACGGTGTCCCCGGCGGTGTTGCGCAAGGGGGTGACGTCGCTGCTTGTCCCGGCGCCGCCGTTGGTGTTGATGATGACCCGGTCCGCCGCCGCGTCGCCGTTCAAATTGGCGTCGGCGGTGCTTTGCGGCGTTCCGAATTCCGGCGCTTCATAGGTGTACGTTCCAGCGAACTGGAGGTTGCCGATGAGATTCCGCTTGAACCAATTGGAGTCTTTCTGGAACCATGGCGCCTGATAGAGCCATGTGTAAGTCAGGCGGTGCCGGCGATCCAGCAGCGAGGATGCCCACTCGGCGCGGATGTTATTGAAGTCCTGCGGGCGCCGCGGCGAGAGGGTGGTGGAATTCACCTCCGCCGAACTGTCGTCCATCAGATGGCTCCACGTATAGGACGTCTTGAACAGCAGGTTGGCCGAAAAGCGCTTCGTGAACTCGACGGCGAGGCCGTGATATTCCGAATTGCCGCGCGGCACATACGCGGTAATCGTGCTGCTGAAGCCGAAGGGCAGATAGGGATTGCCGACGGCCGAATTCTTCTCCGCCGTCATCCCCGCCAAGGTCAGCGGCAGGCTGTCGAGCGTCGCCTGCGACGGCGCCTGCAGGTAAGTCGGCAGGTTGTGCGTCGCGGTGGCGATCGCGTTGCGGTTCAATTGCTGCTGGGAGAGCAGGTGCACGCCGCGGTTGCCCAGATAGCGGGCTTCCAGCGTGTAGTCCCTATGGAAGACGTGCTGCACGCCGAAGCTCCAGTTGATGGAATAGCCATACTGCTGGTTGCCCAGGTAGGACGACGTGGCGGCGCGCAATTGCGCCACGGTCGGGTTCGCCGCCACCGCTGTGGGTAGAATCCCGCCGCGCGCCAGATAGCCCGGCGTGTCGCTCACCACGGAATCCACCGTCGAGGTCGCCTGCGGCGGCCGCGCGTTGGTGCCGACATTGTCGAAGATCTGGTCATACGCGATGCCGAAGCCGCCGCGGATCGACGTGTTGGCCTTGCTGCCGGGCGAGTACGCGAAGCCGACGCGAGGCGCGAAGTTCTTCTTCTGCGGTTGCGGGGCGGCGAACGTGATGACGCCGGGGACGCTGGCGATACTGTTCAGCTCGAACTCCTTCATGGATTGCGGCACGCTGGTGAACTCATACCGGAGGCCCAGATTGAGGGTCAGATTCCGGTTGACCTTCCAGTTGTCGTTGCCGTAGAAATACAGCGCATAGTCGTCGCCGGAGTACGGCTTACCGCCCACGTTGCGCTGCGCCAGCACGTCCGGCACCAGGTCGAGCAGATACCGCGCCATCGACGAGTACTGATAGTCGCCGCGCACGCGCTGAATGAAGGTGCTGGCCGCCTTGAGCTGCCGGGCGTCGCCGCCAATCTTGATTTCGTGCCTCCCTTTGACCCAACTGACGTTGTCGACGAGTTGTTCGGTGCTCTGCACGGTCGCCTGCGGCGCGTTGGAGTCGGGGCCGATCTGCAGATTCAGGTCGGTCGCCATCTGAATATTCGGAAAAATATCGGTCCCGGGAAACTGGAAGTTGGGAATTCCGATGTTGTCGTTGAAGCGGTTATAAGCGATACGGAGCTCGTTCGTCACCTGCGGGTTGAAGTTGTGAAATTCGGAGACGGACGCCAGATGCTGGGTGGTCGGACGCGGATAGAAGAACACCGGCAGCGTCACGTTGTTCGTGTCGATCTGCGACGTCTTGTTGTCCACGTACCGCACGCGGAACTGGTCCTTGTCCGACATGTTGTAGTCCACGGAAACGAGCCAGGTGTAGACATTGGAAAAATTCGGCGCCACGATCGGCAGGATCCCGACCGGGATCGCCACTCCTGCCACCGGGACGGTCTTCGCCTGCGTCGCGGTCGCGGGGGCGTACTGTTTCAGGATTGAGAGGTTGGTTTGCGAGATGCCCGGAAGAGTCGCAAGGGTGGCATAGCCCGCAGCCGTGGGAGCGAAGACGGCGGAGGCGGGCACGCTTGCCTGGCCGGTGGGGTTGTACTCGTACAGGCCGTAATAGAACAGCTTGTTCTTGCGAATCGGACCGCCGATGGAGCCGCCCAGGTGGTTCTGATCGAAGCGCGGCTGGGTCAAGGTCCCTTGCCGCTTGGCCGCCTGATCGAGCGCGTTTAGATTGCGGTTCTCCAGATAGTCGTAGACGACGCCGTGCACCTGATTCGAGCCGCCGCGAATCACGGTGTTGAACTGTCCGCCGGAGGAATGGCCGAATTCGGCGCTGAACTGGTTCTGCAGGATCGTGAACTCCGCCACCGCATCTCCCGGAATGCTGACGACCGGTCCCGTCACGTCCTTGCGGTTATTGTCCACGCCCTCCACCGTGTAGTTGTTATTGCGGGGACGCTGCCCGCCCACCGACGGCCCGGTCGCGGTGCCGAAACCGCCTGCGCTGGAGACCCCGGCGCCGAGCAGCGACAGGTTCAGCACGCCCGAAAACGGGTTCGCCGCGGAGGGAAGCTGCGACGCCATCTGAGAGGTGTAGGTATTGGACACCTGCGCGGTGGTGGTGTCGATCAGCACCCCGGATTCGGACACCTCGACGGCGGTGGACAATGCACCGACGGCAAGCGAGATGTTTAACGTAGTGGTCTTGTTCAGTTCGACCTGAACCTGGTTGAGAGAGGTGCTGGTAAAACCGGTCGCCGTCACTGTAATCGAGTATGCGCCGACGAGCAGATTGTTGATCCGGTAGGAGCCGGACGCATCGGACTTGGTGGAGGTCCTCACACCCGTGGCGGCGTTCCGCGCCTCGATGGCGGCGCCGGGGATGCCGGCGCCACTGGCATCCAGCACCGCTCCCGTAATATTTCCATCCGCGGCCTGTCCGAACAGGAAACCGGGCGCGGCCAATGCGAGCGCCAGGACGGCAGCCGCCACCGCACGAAAGTTAAGCTTGGACCTCATCGTCGTCTTCTCCTCAATCGAAATGCGAACCTGCACAGACGTGAGTCGGGCCAAGGAGCGGAGATGAGACAAGGTTAACCGCAGCGCCCCGAACGCTCGAACATCACTGGCCAACCGATCCGTACGTGAATTCGCCCCGAAAGGGCGGAGTAAAAGCGAGTTGGAATGATAATAGGGCGGCCCGGGAAATGGTGTCAATGCTCCAGGGACGAAATATCTCGAAAAGGGGACGAAAGCGTCCGGCGTCGTGAGAGTTTACGGTTAAACGGGGTGGCGAAACCGCCAACCCGGTGACCCAACACGCGCATCCTTGACGGGACCGGTCGTTTCCAGTATTCTCCAACAGATAACGACACAGAATCCGCAGTCCACTCCTCTGATCTCCCTGGACGCCGTTTGGCGCACGTATCCGCGCGGGCAGGTGACGGCGCTTCGCGATGTCACCTTTGCCATCCGCCGCGCCGAGCACGTGGCGATCACCGGTCCCAGCGGCAGTGGAAAATCGACGCTGTTGTACATGGCCGGCGGGCTCGACCAACCCACGCGCGGCCGCGTCTTCTTCGACGACCGCGAGCCCAAGACACCCGCCAATTGGACCAGGCTGCGGCAGACGCGCATCGGGTTCGTCTTCCAGTCGTTCCATCTCGTGCCCGGTTTTACGGCGGGCGAAAACGTGGAGATGCCCATGTTCGGGGTGATCCGGCAGGAGCGGGACCGGCGGAATCGCGTCGCCGGGCTGCTCGACCGCGTGGGTCTCGCGAATCGACGCGACCACCGGATCTCGGAGCTCTCGGGCGGCGAGTCGCAACGCGTCGCCATCGCCCGCTCGCTCGCCAATTCGCCCGAAGTCCTCCTCGCCGACGAACCGACCGGCAATCTGGACACCCGCAATTCCGCCGGGGTTCTCGACCTGCTCGAGGACCTCAACCAGCGGGAAGGCATCGCGCTCGTCATGGTGACGCACGACCCGCGCGTCTCGGAGCGCGCCGGACGCTTGGTCCGGCTGCTCGACGGCCAGATCGTCTCAGAAGAGCGAAACGGAGAACACCCGTGAGATTCTTCGCCGTGCCCATCCGCAACCTGGCCCGGCATCGGGTGCGGTCGATTCTGACGGCGTTCGGCATTTCGATAGCGGTAGGCGGCATGATCGCCCTGGTCGGCCTCTCGCAGGGGCTGGAGCATAGCTGGGTTCTCTGGCTGCAGGACAAAGGCACGCACATTCTCGCGCTGCAAAAAGGATCGATCGACCTGTTGGCGGCCTCGCTCGACGAACATCTGGCCGGCAAGATCGCGGAGCAACCGGGCGTCGAGGCAGTCATGGGTGGTCTCGGCGAGCTGGTCGAGCTCGATAGCGGCCAGATGGCGTACCTCGCGGGCCGTCCGCTGGATAGCGACTTCTGGAGGGGCCTCACCGTGGTGAACGGAACGGTGCCCACACAGGCTGCGCCGGATGGCGTCGTCCTCGGCCAGGCGCTGGCGCAGCAACTCGCCAAGAAACCGGGCGACACCATCCAGCTCTCAGGCCGGGACTTCCGCATCGTGGGGATTTCCAAGGAAGCCAGCGTGCTCGACGACCGGTCGGTGATGATCGTCCTCCCGGTGATGCAGAAGCTGCTCGGCCGTGAGGGAAAGGTGAGCGGCTTCCACATCCGCGTGCGCCGCCCGGAAGACACCGCCGAGCTGGCCCGGATCCAATCGCGCCTGTCCGCCGCGTTTCCCGAGCTCAGCTTTACCGAGTCCACCGAGTTCGGCAAGAATGCGCAGGTCACTCGTATGATCCGGGCTATGGCTTGGAGCAGTTCCACGGTGGCGCTGGCGATGGCCTTCGTCGCCATCACGAATACGCTCCTGATGTCCGTGATGGAGCGGACGCGGGAGATCGGCCTGCTCTCCGCGATCGGATGGCATTCGGCGCGGGTGGTCGTGGTGGTGGTGCTCGACGGAGTGATCCTCTCCGGCGCCGGCGCGGCGGGCGGTATCGGGCTGGGACTCGCCTGTCTGCATTGGATCTCCGTCCACCCCAAACTGGGCGCGCTGTTTCAACCGGAGGTGACTGTCTCCGTGTTGCTGCAGGGCGGCGGCATGGCGCTGCTGATCGGCCTGCTCGGCGGCCTTTACCCGGCGTGGCGGGCGACGCGCCTCAACCCGATGGACTTGCTGCGCGGCGAGTAGGGCGGCTATTTCGCAAACACGGCCGCGGGTTCGACCTCCGCTGCCTGCACCTTGACCTTCTCCGATCCGCTGGTGAACACGAGCCTCGTGTAGGCGGCCGCGCCCTGCGTGCGTGCCTCCACGGTAGAGGCGCCCCAGGTCGAGCCGACCTGGCGCAATCCACGGGTGACGAACTCTTTCGACGGTTCGCCGCCTTTTCGCTTCTTGACCATCCGGACGGCAATCAATGCCGTCCGGTCGACCCAGGATTGCACCTCGCTGTAGGCCGTTGCCGCGCCCTCCTCGGGCTCGCTGCGCAGCACCAGGCATTCGTGCGCGCCGCACTTTTCGGTCCGCACGACGGTTTGCTTCGGCCAGAAGAAATGCGTCTCGGCCAGGTCTTCTATGGTGAAATCGGTCTCGGCCACCGGCTCCGTCCAGCGGCGTTGGGGCAGCGGCTCGGGCGCGTCGCGGAAGATCCGCACCGGTCCGCCGAAGCGGGCTTCCACCAGGAGGCGGGGCCCGCCCGCAAGGCTCCACAACATGTTCGCCGAGCGCGGCAGAAGCTTGCGGAGCATGGACACCTGCAGAACGCGCTGCTGTTTGTCCTCGCCCGTACGGACCAGGCGTCCGCGTCCCCGCACATCGCCGCGGTGTTGCAGCATGCGCACGAGCTCAGGTCCATCCTGCGCGGAGAGAGGGAACGCGAATAGCAGGAATGCGGGCGCAATCCTGGCACAGCGTTTCAGAAGGACGGTCACGGATTCCGCTGCCATCGAGAGCATCATAACGAAAGTCCCTATTCGTAGCGCAGGCAGACGATCGGATCGAGATTGGCGGCGCGATTGGCGGGGTAGTACCCGAAGAACAGTCCGACCCCCACGGAAATCGCCACACCCATCAGGACCCAGAATGGCGAGATCGAGGCGGGGATGGACGCCACCGCGCGAATGGTCATCGAGATCGCTCCACCGATGAGGACGCCGCACACGCCGCCGATGCCGGAGAGCGTGACCGCCTCCAGCAGGAATTGCGTGCGGATGTCCGATTTCCTGGCGCCGATGGCCTTGCGAATGCCAATCTCACCAGTCCGTTCCGTCACCGAGATCAGCATGATGTTCATCACGCCGATGCCGCCGACCAGGAGGCCGATCGAACCGATGATGCCGGTCAGCAGGGCCATCGCTCCGGTGAGCTGATTCCAGAGATCGGTAAAGAAGTTCGGGTCGGCGACTTCGAAATCGTTCTCGCCGTTATGGGGCACGTGGCGGCGGCGCCGCATGACCTCGACGGCGGCGTTGCGGACCACGTCGAGATTGGCGTCTTCGCGGACCGTGAAGATCAGCCAGGTGTCGCGGATCTGGGGGTAGTGTTTGCGAAAGTTGGAGAGCGGAATGCACGCGAACTGGTCCACGCCGAAGCCGCCGAACAGGCCGGGGTCTTTGTCGAAGACGCCGATGACCTCGTAGAGCTGGCCGTTGAGCCGCACCAGCTTGCCGATCGGATCGGCATGCGGAAAGAGAGCGTCGGCGATGGCGTTGCCGATGACGACGACGTCGCGCGCGTGCTCCTCGTCGAGAGGCGAGATATAGCGGCCGGTCGCCACGCTGAAGAGAGGGATCGCGGCCGGATACTCGGGCTCGGTGCCGCGGATGACCATACGCTCGACGTGCTCGTTGCCGTAGGTCAGGGAATCGGGCGGCCCGTTGCCGAAGTTGATGCGCTGCATGAAGGCGGCGGCGACGTCGATGCCGGGGACGTTCTCCTTGAGGAAGTGCGCGTCGGACGATTCCAGGTATTTGCGCATCCGCACCTTCTGCGGGAGACGGCCGGCGCCGGCAAAACCCGGCGGAATACGGGTGATGAAAAACGACCGCGAGCCGAAGCTGTTAATGCGCGACATGATGAGGGCGTTCAGCCCGTCGATGATGGCTGCGACGCAAATGACGCTGGTCACGCCGATCACGATCCCGAGAATCGTCAGGGCCGAGCGGACCTTGCGCGAACGGAGCGTGTCCATCGCCACGCGCAGGTTCTCTTTGAGATCGGCGCCCTTCATATCATTCCGTCCGCAAGGCCACCACGGGATCGAGCTTGGAAGCCTTCACCGCGGGATAGATCCCGAAAAACAGGCCGATGATGGAGCTGAGAACCACGCCGAGCCCCGCGACCCAGCCCTGCACCGCGGCCGGAAAGGAGGTGAACTCCCGCAACGCAAGCGCACAGCCGAAGCCGATGGAGACGCCGATACCGCCGCCGATGATGCACTGGATCACGCTCTCCGTGAGGAACTGGCGCAGCACATCCGCCTGCGTGGCGCCGACGGCGCGGCGCACGCCGATCTCCTTTGTCCGCTCGGTGACGCTGACCAGCATCACGTTCATGATGACGATGCCGCCGACCACGGCGGAGATGGAGCTGATCATGACGAAGACCGTAAAAAACGCGGCGCTGATGCTCTTCCAAAGGGAGATGTAACTGTCGGCGGTGCCGATGAAGAAATCGTCCTCCCGGCCCGCGCCGACATGGCGCCGGGCGCGCAGGATACGCCGGGCATCGTCCTGCGCCAGCTCGAACATCTTCTCGGACCCCTCGGCTTTCACGTGGACCAGCAGGCTGTTGCGCTGGCCGCGCAATTTGAGATACGTGCGCAACGGAATGACGATGAAATTGTCCTGGTCCTGGCCGAGCACGGAGCCGATCTTTTCGAATGTGCCGACGACGGTGAACTCGGTTCCTTCGGCGCGGATCGCCTTGCCGAGCGGCTGTGTGCCCGGAAAGAACTCCTGCACCACGCGGTCTCCGATCAGGCAAACATCGGAAGCGTGCCGGTCCTCGACTTCGGTGAAATAGCGGCCGAGCTCCACGGTGCGGGTGTCGATCGTCGCCATCGAGGGGGTATGGCCGTAAATGGTGGCGTCTTCGAGAGCGAGGTCGCGGTAGCGCAGGGACGTGGCGCTGTTCAGGGTCGCGCCGACCCACTGGCAGGAGACGCAGCCGTCGGCCAGAGCCTGGACGTCGTCGGGGTAGAAAAAGCGGTTGCGCTGCGCTTTGGTCAGCGCGACAAAGTCGGTGACCGCGAAGGGAATGCGCCCGATGCGGAAGACGTTGGTGCCCAGGTTGGCGATCTTCTGCTCGACGTACAGGTTGGCGCCCTGCACCAACGTCATGACGGTAATGAGGGTAGCGACGCCCATCGTCAGGCCGAGAACCGTCAGCGAGGCGCGCAGCTTATGCGCACGGATAGAATCCAGGGCTAACGCGACGTTGTCCCCGATGCGCAGCATGGAAGTTGGCGAGACTTCCAGTTTCGCACGCCCGGCCGCGGTCCGCCGCCGCGGCCCGGTAAAACGGCAGCCGCCCTACCGTCGTCGAAGGCATGATGTAGCGTCAAGAACGTGACCGGCCGCGCCGGCATCCGCGGCTAGGAAAAACCGTTGCGCCGCAACGGCTTTTTAACGGAAACAAAGGGCTTACACGTCAAAAACCGTTTTTTAAAACGGTTTTGCGGATCCAGACCTACCTGGCCGCGCGCTGGTCCGGCAACGAGTGCGAGAGGGCAATGGCGGCCCAACCGGTCGACCATTGCGAGATCCACTGGTCGTGGCCATAGGGGAAGCCGCCTTCGAAGTAGGGCTGGAATTTCGGCGCGCGGCTGGCCACGCGCCAGGAACCGTCGGCCGCCTGATTCTTCAGCAGGAACGCCACTCCTTTGCGATACTCCGGGGACTGCGTGGACCATCCGGATTCGAACAAGGCATTCAGGGCAGTGCCGGTAGCGTAGGCATCGGAAGTCAGGAAAGGAGTCTGCGCCCACCCTCCGTCCGCACGCTGCAAGGCGGCGACGCCCTTCACGAGGCGCTGCACTTTGGCGGGATCGGTTCCCGCCCATTTCAGTCCCAGCAACTGCGCGACGGCATCCTCCGTAGTGGAGGGTTCGGCTAAGCTCAGTGCGCGCGCGGCGCGGGCGATGCGCTCGTCGTACTCGCGCCGCCGGGCGGGCGGAGCGAACTGCTTGAACGCGCGAATCGCATACGCGGCATTGGTGAAGAGGTTGTCGTTGGTCGGCGGCCGCACGATTTCCCGGTAAACCCAGTGGCCCGCGTCGAGTTGCTGGGCGGCGACGTTATGGACCATGGCGTCGATGGTGCGGTCGGGTTCCACGCCAGCATCGGCCAGCGCGGACAAGGCGAACGTGAGGATCTCGACCGCGGGAGGATCGGAACGCTCGAGCATCCCTTCGGCCTGCGCGGCAAATTGCAGACGGGTGGCCTGGACCGTTTCCGCGGCGGCGCCTTCATCCACGCGAACACCTTTGCGCCGGGCTGCCGACACGGTGGAGGCAACGATGTTTCCGCCATGGCAACTGATACAGCCCCCTTCCCGGAAATTCGTCGTGCCCGTGGTTTGCATGAGCGCCACGCTCTTTTGCACCGCGGCTTTCACGTCGGAGCCGCCGGCCGGCGCCGGAGCCGCCGGTTGCGAAATGGAGGCTTCGACCCCCGGCGCGGCTTCGCGAACGGCGGCTACCACGGAGGGTTGCTTGAACTTGAGCGCCCAGTCGAGCGCCGTCTCGCCGGCCTTCGATTTGACCCGCGTGTCGGGATGGCGCGCCAGCAACATCTTAATAACGTCGTGATTCGGATGGTCGGTGGCCACCGCCAGCATTAGCGGCGTCATGCCGCGCACGTCCTGCGCATTGATATTGGCGCCGGCGTCGAGCAGGGTGCGAACGTTTTCCGTGTCCCCGGCGGCGACCGACAGAATCAGCGGGGTCAGGCTACCGATGGCGATCGGGCCGTTCTTAACACTGGTCGTCTCGGGCGGCGATACGGAGTTGACATCGACCTTCTTCGACAACAGGAGCTTCACGAGTTCGGTGTTGCCGAAACCGGCCGCCTCCATCAAGGCCATGGGACCGCCGGGACCGGCGAGCAGCTGGTTGCCGCCTTTTTCGAGGAGGAATTTGACGAGCGCCGTGTCGTTCGTCGATGCCGCGGCCGCGATCACCGTCATGCCGGTTGGAGTGGGCGGGCCGCCGAGAACTGCGCCTTTGCCCAACAAAAACTGGACAACCGGCAGGCCGCCGGCATGGTTCGCCGCGAGAAAGATCGGCGTGTGTCCCTGCTTCGATCGCGCATTCACATCGGCGCCATGGTCGACCAGCAGTTTGACCCGCTCCAGACTGCCGGCGCACCACATGAGGGCGGTCGCGTCGAAGCTATTCCGCGCCTTGGCGTCCGCGCCGGCGTCGAGCAGACGGCGCATCATCGCCTCGCTTCCAACCACCGCGGCGTACATCAGCGGAGTCCCGCCGCGGCCGTCCTTCACATTGACGCCGCCTGCCTTGGCGAGTTTGTCGACGGTTGCGAAATCGTCGCGGCGGATTGCCTGATAGAACTGATCGCTGACGTCGCCGTCCGCCGCCCCAACGGCGTTCGCGAAGACGAAAAACATGCCGGCAACTGTCACTCGTAAAGAGCGCATGGATCCTCCTCCTGTTACGTGGCGCACGCACTCACTGCGTATCATCCAGAGTGAAGATATTTTACTCGATCGAGAAAGAATCGCACAAACAAAACGCGGCCGAATGTGCCGATGGTGACATTACGGGCGGGTTACTTTGCGCCAGTTCTTGCCGACCTGAATGACCATCTCGGCGGCCGGCGGCACGGCGAGATCCCTCACCCTTTCGCCGTTGATCTCGACGGCGCCGGCCTTGATTTTGCGGACGGCGTCGGTGACGGATTCGGCGAGACCGACCTTTGCGAGCAATTTGTCGACGCGGATGGCGCCGTCCCTGGTGACGCCGTCGGGCAGCACGGTGGCCGGCATGTCCTCAGGGACTTCCCCCCTGCGAACGACGCGGGTGAACACCTCGGCCGCCCGGTCCGCGTCCGCCGCGGAATGGAAGTCGCCGACGATCAGTTTGCCGAGCGCGATCTTCGCCTCCATGGGATGCTGGCTAGCGCGCATGCGGAGAATGTCGGCCTCGCTGCGGTCGGTAAGGAGGAGGTAGTACCGCCACATCAGGTCGTCGCTGACCTGCATGACTTTGCGAAACATCACCTCGGGCGACTCCGTGATGCCGATGTAGTTGCCGAGCGACTTCGACATCTTATTGATGCCATCGAGCCCTTCGAGCAGAGGCATGGTGGCGACGATCTGCGGGGGTTGTCCGAAATCCTTCTGCAACTCGCGCCCGACCAGGAGGTTGAATTTCTGGTCCGTGCCGCCCATCTCGACATCGGCGCGCAGCGCGACGGAGTCGTAGCCCTGCGCCAGCGGGTAGAGCAGCTCGTGCATGGAGATGGGCACGCCTTCTTTGTATCGCTTGGCGAAATCGTCGCGTTCGAGGATGCGCGCCACGGTGTACTTGGACGCGAGTTTGACGGCGTCCATCCACTGCAGCGGTTCGAGCCATTGGCTGTTGAAGCGCACCTCGGTCTTTTCCGGATCGAGGATTTTGAAGACCTGCGCCTTGTAGGTCTCGGCGTTCTGCAAGATCGCCTCGCGCGTCATCGGCGGGCGGGTGATATTGCGGCCGGTGGGATCGCCGATCAGACCGGTCATGTCGCCGATCAGGAAAATGACGGTGTGGCCGAGGTCCTGGAAGTGCTTCATTTTGCGCAGCAGGACGGTGTGGCCGAGATGGAGATCGGGCGCGGTCGGATCGAAACCGGCTTTGACCCGCAGGGGCCGGCCTTCCTTGCCGGCGTTCACCAGGCGTTCGCGGAGGTCCTCCTCGCGAATGATTTCGGCCATGCCTTTGCGCAAGTAGGCGAGTTGTTCGTCGATGGTCATGGGGTCAGGGCTGTTTTCAAATCGCCGGAGAAGCGCCGCACGGCTTCCACCTGGTCCGGCGTGGCCTCGGTTTCACTGCCATGCGCCGCCAGATAGGGCCGGCCTTCGCGCCATGTCAGGTAGGCCAGGCCGGCATCCGTCATCATACCGGAACTGCCCAGCGACGCTCCGCTGCCGATGGCGGCGCAGTATTCCCGGGTAAAGAACGTATAGCCCTTATCGGTCGCGAACCACTCGATGTTCAGGCTTTTGAGACGGGCGGCGATTTCCGGATTCACATCTTATAGCGGCCGAGGTCCTCGTCGTTGAGGCCCTCCAGCCAGCGGCGCAATTCTTCGTTGTTGACCTTGTCCGAAACGGTCGCGGCCACTTTCGACGATTTGAGCACCGCCTCTTCCACGTAGATGGGGCAATCGAGCCGCAGCGCCAGGGCGAGGGCGTCGCTCGGGCGGGAATCGACGCTGATCAAATCCCCGTCTCGATCCAGCCAGATCACCGCGTAAAAGGTGTCGTCCTTCAGCTCGCTGACGACCACTTTGCGGACGTTGGTGTCGAGCCCGTGCAGCAGGCTTTTGATAAGGTCGTGCGTCATGGGACGCGGCGTCGCGACCTTCTCGATCTCCAGCGCGATCGCGTTCGCTTCGTACACGCCCACCCAGATGGGGAGCACCGTGGCGCCGTTGACATCCTTCAGAATGACAATCGGCATGTTGGTCACGGGATCCATCATGAGCCCACGAATTTTCATCTCGACTTCCATGGCTCTCTCCCCAATTTTCATTACACCACAGTTGCGGTTTCACCCACTAAAGAGTTCGGTCCGGAGCGGGTGACACGCACCGGCAGATACGTGCCGACGAGCGTATCACCATTCACCGAAGGGTGGGTGAAATTGAGAGTGCGGTTGTGCGAAGTGCGGCCGATCCACTGCCCGAGCGCCTGGTTGCGGCCTTCGACCAGCACTTCATGGATCTCGCCGATCAGCTCGGCGTTGCGGCGGATCTGGATGGCGCGCTGTTTCTCCTGGAGCACGACGAGGCGGCGCTGCTTCTCCTCCTCGGCGACGCGGTCGGTCATCTCCAGCGCGGCGGTATTGGGGCGCGGGGAGTACTTGAAACTAAAGAGCGAATCGTACTGCACTTCGTCCAGCAGGTCGAGTGTGGCCGCGAAATCCTCCTCGGTTTCGCCGGGGAAGCCGACGATGATGTCGGTGGTGATGGAGTAGCGCCGTTTGGCGTTCTTCAGCCAGTCGATGCGCCGCATGTACTCGTCGCGGGTATAGAGACGGTCCATGGCGGCGAGGACCCGCGTGGAGCCCGACTGCACCGGCAAGTGCACGTGATCGCACAGGACCGGATTGGCGTCCATGGCGTCGACGATGGCCTTGACGAAATCGCGGGGGTGCGAAGTGGTGTAGCGGACCCGTTTGATCCCGTCGACCTCGGCGATGCGCGCGAGCAGGGTGGCGAAATCCCAGCCGGCAGGAGAAGGGTCGCGATAGCTATTGACGTTCTGCCCGAGGAGCTGAATTTCGGAGTAACCCTGTTCGGCGAGGCGGCGGGCCTCGGCCATTACGCTTTCGCTGGTGCGACTGCGCTCCGGTCCGCGGGTGAAAGGCACCACGCAGTATGCGCACGACTTGTCGCAGCCCTCGATGATGGTGATATATGCGCGATGCGGGTTGTCGCGGCTGGTGAATGGGGTGTCGAACGTCTCGTTGGTGTCGAGGCTCAAGCCGGTCACATGGCGATTGCCGGCCTCGAGTTGCACCAGCATCTCCCCGAATTTGGGGTAGCTTGCCGATCCGCAGACCAGGCTGACGTGGGGCGCGCGATCGAAGATTTTCTCGCCCTCCTGCTGCGCGACACACCCTAAAACACCGAATATTTTGTCTTTTCCGGCCGATTTTTTGAAATTTTGGAGGCGATTGAAGACTTTTTGCTCCGCTTTATCGCGAATACTGCACGTATTGTAGAGCACGAGGCCGGCGTCGTCGGGCGTCTCGACCTGCGAGTAGCCCTGCCGATTGAGCGTGCCGATGACCTTTTCGGAGTCGTGCACGTTCATCTGGCAGCCAAATGTTTCGATGTAGAAGGTTTTCCCAGGCACTATCTCCTTATTGTAACGTGGCCCGCAGGGGCTCCAAGGGACCCATGCTTCCGTTTTGCGAGACGCCGAGCGCCACCCCTGTCCGGTGCTAAACTGGCTTGAGAATCGGAGGAGGCAGCTTGA
The DNA here is from genome assembly GCA_964608645.1 of uncultured Solibacteraceae bacterium. Classification (GTDB taxonomy): domain Bacteria; phylum Acidobacteriota; class Terriglobia; order Bryobacterales; family Bryobacteraceae; genus CAZSQK01. The sequence continues at coordinate 36,375 of CAZSQK010000033.1, forward strand.
AGTTTTTTCTCGACACCGCGAACCTGGATGAGCTGAAGAAGGGCGCAAGCTGGGGGATCGTCGACGGGGTCACCACGAACCCGTCCCTGATCGCCAAGGAAGGCAAGCCGCTGGCGGAGCAAGTGCGTCTCATCTGCGACATCGTGGACGGCGACATCAGCGCCGAAGTGGTCTCCACCGAGGCCTCCACGATGATTCGGGAAGGCAAAGGGCTGACCAAGATCCACAAGAATATCGTGGTGAAGTGTCCGCTGACGCGCGACGGCATCATGGCGACCAAGGCGCTGAGCAGCGAAGGCATCCGCGTCAACGTGACGCTGTGTTTCTCCGCCACTCAGGCCCTGATTGCCGCCAAAGCCGGCGCATACATCATCAGCCCCTTCGTGGGCCGGATCGACGACATCGCCTGGAATGGGATGGAACTGATCCGCAACATCGTGCAGATTTACAAAAACTACGGATTCAAAACCCAGATTCTGGCGGCCTCGCTGCGGTCGCCGACCCACGTGGTGGAATCGGCGATGGCCGGCGCGCACATCGGCACGATGCCGTTCAAGGTGCTGGACATGCTGTTCAATCACCCGCTGACCGATAAGGGACTGGAACAGTTCCTGAAGGACTGGGGAAAGGTCTTCCACGAGACGCCCGTAGCGGGGTAACTCGTCTCACATGCCGGCTGCGCTCGGGTTTTCGTTCAACGCGGCGGAAGAAATCACGCTCGCGCTGGTTGGTGTGCTCGCGGTGTTGGTCGCGATCATGGGCTACCGCGCGTGGCGCGATTCCCGTATCACGCCGCAGGAACGGGAGCGCCTGCGCCGCGCCGCCCTGGTGGCCACCGGCAAGATGGGGGACGCCACGTTGACGGAAGTCCGGGAGGACCTGCTGTTCTACGCCTACATCGTGCGGGGCGTGGAGTACACCGCGTCGCAGGATCTCTCTCCCCTGAAGGAACATGTGCCCCCGGACCTGTCCCACGTCAATGCGGTGTCCGTCCGGTACGACCCCAAGAATCCGGCCAACTCGATCGTGCTTTCGGAGGGCTGGACCGGTCTGCACGTGGGCGAGCCCAAGAAACCCGACTAACCTTTTCCGGCAACCCGCGTCTCATGTGGTGACACCACAGGAGTGGGAACGTGGGCGAAACGAAACTCGACCTCTTGCAGGGAACACTGGACGTGATGGTGCTGCGAACGCTGGACGCGATGGGCGCGCAGCACGGGTACGGCATCGCGCGGCGGATCGAACAGGTCAGCGGCGACGCCGTGCTGCTCAACCAGGGAACCATTTACGCGTCGCTGGTCCGGCTGCAAAACCGCGGCTGGATATCGTCCGAGTGGGGAAGCTCGGAGAACAACCGGAAGGCCAAGTTCTACTCGATCACGCGGAGCGGAAGGAAACAGCTCGCGTCGGAGACTGCGCAATGGCAGCGGCTGGCCGACGCCATGGGACGGGTGCTTGCCCAATGACCGCGTTGCTACGCGACGCGGCGGCCCGGGTCCGCGCCTTCTTCCGGAAGCGCGATCTTGACGGCGATTTCGAGGCCGAGATCGACAGCCATCTCCAGATGGCGGTCGACGAGAACGTTCGCCGCGGAATGGCGCCCGACGAGGCCCGGCGCAAGGCGCTCATCCGTTTCGGAGGCGGCGCCATGGCGCGAGAACTGCACCGCGACGCTCGCGGCCTCCCCGCGCTCGACAACCTGCTCCAGGACCTGCGCTACGCCTTGCGCTCGCTGCGCCGCGACGCCGGGTTTACTTTGTTTGCGGTCCTGATCGTGGGGTTGGGCATCGGCGCCAGCTCGACCGTATTCAGTGTGGTCAATACGCTACTGCTGCGGCCGCTTCCCTTCCCCGATTCGAGCCGGCTCGTCTGGCTCGCCAATCACGACACCAGCGGCCTGTCCGGGCAGACGACACAAGTGGGGCACCTGCTGGACCTGCGCGAACAGAACCGGTCGTTTTCCGGGCTAGGGGGTTACAACGCGTTTTACGGCATCGGCGACAACCAATTGACCGGGGACGGCGAGCCCGAACGTCTGACCGGCGTGCCGGTCTCGGAGAACTTCTTCACCGTCCTCGGCGTGCAGCCCGTCGTGGGACGGCTGTTCAACGAGGAGGAGTGCAAATGGATGGGCCCGCGGGCGGTCCTGCTGAGTTATGGTCTGTGGGCGCGCCGGTTCGCATCGGATAGCGGAATTGCAGGCCGCACGCTGATGATCAACGGACGGCCCACCACCGTGGCGGGAGTGTTACCGCGATCGTTCGATTTCGGCACGGTCTTCGCGCCGGGGACGCACGTCGATCTCTTTTCGCCGTTCCCCCTGACGCCGGAGACCAACCGCTACGGCAACACGTTGGCGATCGTAGGACGGCTCAAGCCCGGGATCGACGCGCGCGCGGCGCAGGCGGAACTGCGGATTCTCGCGCCGCAACTTGTGAAGGCGCATTCCGATCGGAACGACTTCGAAGGGCGGGTCACCCTGCTGGCGGAGCATGTGAGCGGGAAGCTTCGGCTCGCCATCCTGGTTCTGGCGTGCGCGGTGGCGGCGGTCATGCTGATTGTGTGCGCCAACGTGTCGAACCTGCTTCTGGCGCGCAGCGCGTCGCGGCAGAAAGAGATGGCGGTCCGCACGGCGCTGGGCGCGGGCCGGGGCCGGCTGGTGCGCCAAATGCTGACGGAGAGTCTGACGCTCTCTGTCTGCGGGGCGTCGCTGGGGCTCGTGCTGGCGGTTGGCGGCACGCGCGCCCTCTCGCGGCTCGACTCGATCAGTATTCCGTTACTGCACGAAGTCCGGACGGACGCGACCTCGCTGGCGTTCCTGCTACTCACCGCGTTGGCGGCAGGGATGATTTTCGGACTGGCGCCTGCCCTCCAGACCCCCGCCGCGGCGCTGCACGATGCATTGAAGGAGGGCAGCCGGGGATCGACGGAAGGGCGGCGGCGCCGTTGGCTGCGAGGCGGCCTGGTGGTCGCGGAGATCGCCTTCGCCTGCGTCCTGCTGGTCGGCGCCGGGCTGCTGATCCGGAGCTTCGTGCGCGTGCTCGACGTGAACCTGGGATTCCGGCCCGAACACGCGGCGGCGATGCGTGTGGATCCGGACCGCGCCGCCTACCGCACCCAGCCGCAGAGAAACGCCTATTTCGACGATGTGCTGCGGCGCGCTCGCAGCGGCGGAGGAGTAGAAGCGGCCGGGCTCTCGGATGTCCTGCCGCTCGGGACGAATCGCAGTTGGGGCGCCGGCGCCAAAGGCAAGGTGTACGAAAGCGGCAAGTATCCCAACGCGTTCGTGCGCGTGGTCAGCGACGGATACCTGCGGGCAATGGGCATCCCGCTGCGCGCCGGGCGCGACTTCACCGAGAGGGACGGTCCGGAGGCCGAGCCGGCGATCCTCATCAATGAAAGTATGGCGCGCAGGTTGTGGCCGGGCGAGGATCCGCTCGGAAAGTACGTGCGCGCCGACAAGTTCCGGCAGGTGGTCGGGGTAGTGGGAGACGTGCGCCACCTGGCACTGGAGCAGGCGTCGGGTCTCGAGATGTACCTGCCGATCCGGCAGTCGAACGATTGGCCCGCCGTGCAACTCGTCGTGCGCACCTCGCTGCCCACCGCGGCGATGGTGTCGACGCTCCGGGAAGCGCTCCGCCCGATCCAGCCAAACCTGTCGAACAACGACTTGCGCATTTTGCAGGAGCTGGTGGATAAGGCCGTATCGCCGCGCCGGTTCCTGGTGATGCTGCTCGGCGCCTTCGCGTTCTTCGCCCTGGTGCTGGCATCGCTAGGAATTTACGGCGTGATCTCCTACTCGGTCAGCCAGCGGGCCCAGGAGATCGGCATCCGCATGGCGCTGGGCGCCTCCGCCGGATATCTGCAAACACGGATCCTGACGCAAACATTAAAACTCGCGGCAATCGGAATGGCGCTGGGCGCCGCCGCGTCCTGGGCGCTGGCGCGAGCTGTGAGCGGGTTGCTCTTCGGTGTGACCTCAACCGACCCGGTGACATTTGCCGGAATGCTGACGGTGATCACCGTCGTGGCGGCGGTGGCGGGGTACGTGCCGGCCCACCGCGCCACGAGAACCGACCCGATGTCCGTGTTGCGGGCCTCGTAGGGTTCCGGCGAAGAATCAGCCGCCCCACGGAGTGACCGAGGCAATTTCGACGCCGCGGCCTTCGACCAGTCGCGGCGTCGCGCCAGGTGAAGATTACCCCGCGAAGCCGGTGACGGCGGTGAATTTGCCGTGCGGCCCGAGCAGGAACAGGTTGGTGCCCGACATGCGCTCCTGGCCATCGGCGCCGCGCGCCACCCAATCCGCGAGGACGGCGCCCTGACAGTGGCGGATGGCGCCTTTCCGCGCGAGACGGATCCCGGGCATGAAATGCTGCGACGCGGCGACATGCGCGGTGAGATCGCAGATCCCGTCGAGCATGCTGTAGCGATCGTGGAACGTGATTGAGGAGACGGCGATACGGGCAAAGGCGTCGTCGCGCGATTGCGGGTTCGTGTCGGCCCAGGCGTCGAACCATGCATCGACCAGAGCGGCTGCGTCCCCAAAGACGTCGTTTGCGACCGCATTGCCGAACAGGGAGAGTTGGAAGCGCCAGCCTTGCACGTGCTGATCGCGCACGGCGGCTTCGGCAAATTCGTGCAGCAGGCGCAGACGCGTGCCGGCGGCGTCGGGCTGGAGACGGATGGTGACGCGCGACGCGCCCGGTGGGATCGGATTCCCGCTGGCGAATCCGTACGTGAACACGATGCGCTCGGGCGGGAGAATCTCGACGACCTCGCCGACTGTCTCGATGCCGTTGGGATGGCGAATGTAGACTCTGCCGCCCGGAACCGGGTCGATGGTGGAACCAGCGCCCCACCAGTTGGCCCACTTGGGGCTCTCCTGAAAGAAACGGAAAACGGTTTCGGGGGCGGCTTGAATGAGAACGGTTCGCTCGAGCTTGTGCGTGAGGTCCATTTCTACTTACCTTCCTTCGGTTGGCGCGGACGCGGTCCGCGGCGGGATTCGTCGAGTTCGGCCTGAATTCTGAGTCGCGCGAGAGCGTCGTTCCAGGTTTGCTCCAGCATCTCGCCGATGGGGCCGAGGGCTTCGCGCCGGGCGCGATAGAGGCGATTGCGACGGTCGGCGCGCGCTTCGACCAGGCCTGCTTCGAGGAGCGTTTTCAACTGCAGCGAGACGGCGCCGAAGGTGACGTCGGGCATGGCATTGTGGATCGCGCCGGCGGTCAATTCTTCGTTCCAGACGAGCCGCAGAATTTCGCGGCGCCGCGGTGAGGCGACGGCGGCGAGCACGGCTGCATCTGGGCACATGGTGATACTTTAGTTTAAACTAAAATTTCCTGTCAAGAGAAAATTCTAGGGCGCCAGATCGTAGTCTTTCAGCTTGCGGTAGAGGTTTCGCTCGCTGATGCCGAGGATTTTGGCCGCCTGGGCGCGATGGCCCTGGGCGGAATGGAGGGCCGCGCGAATGTGATCGCGCTCCAACTGGTCGAGGGTGGGGAGAGCTTTGGACTGAGCGGCCGGTTTCGGGATGCGCAGATGCACGGGAAGGATCTCGGGCCCTTCACAGACCACCATCGCCGACTCAATCGCATGGAGCAACTCGCGGACATTGCCGGGCCAGTTGTGCCGGCGCAGGGCGTCGAGAGCGGCGGGGCTCATCTGCTTCGCGGAACCGAACCGCTCGTTGAACGTGTCGACAAAGCGGCGCGCCAGGAGATCGATATCGCCGCCGCGGTCGCGCAGGGGAGGGATCTCGACGGTGATGGTGCTCAGGCGGTAGAAGAGATCCTCGCGAAAGTGTCCCTGGCGCACCATGGCCTGCATGTCGCGATTGGTGGCGGCGAGCACGCGCACGTCGACATGGATCTCGGCGGCGCCGCCGACGTGGCGGAAGGTGGAGTTGTCGAGCACACGGAGCAGCTTGGTCTGGGTGGCCTGGCTGATTTCGCCGATCTCGTCGAGGAAGATCGTGCCACCGTGAGCCACCTCAAAAAGGCCGGGCTTGGCGCGGTCGGCGCCAGTGAAGGCGCCGCGCTCGTGTCCGAACAGCTCGCTTTGCAGCAGGCTTTCCTGCAACGCGGCGCAATCGACCACGACGAACGGCTTGGCCCGCCGCGGGCTGCGCGCGTGCAGCATTTTGGCGACGCGTTCCTTGCCGGAGCCGGTTTCGCCGGTGATGAGGACGGTGGAGTCCGCCGGCGCCACGAGGTCGATCATGTGGAGGAGATTCCGGAACTCGGGCGAATCGCCGAGGAAGCCGCTGCCGAGGTCGGGAGGCGTGAGACCGCGCTCGAGGAGGCTGGCGCGGCGGCGGAGGGCGCGGCGCTCGGCGGCGCGCTGGATGCGGATCTGCAGCTCGTCGAGCGGGCACGGCTTCACGACATAGTCGAACGCGCCGATGCGGATGGACTCGATGGCGGTGTCGATGGAGCCATGGCCGGTGAGCATGATGACTTCGGCCGCCGGGGCCTTGGCCTGGAGCGCCTGCAAGGTCTCGATGCCATTCATGCCCGGCAGGCGGAGGTCGAGCAGGACGACTTCGGGCTCGATGTCGGAGATGCGGCGGACGGCCTCTTCGCCGGAGCCCACCGGGAATGTCTCATACCCGAGGCGCTTCAGCTCATTCGCCATGACGCTACGGAACGCGGCGTCGTCATCGACCAGCAGGATTCTCACGAGGCGGCCTCCGGCAGGACGATTTCGAAGGTGGCGCCCTCGCCGGGCGCGCTATCGACCGAGATCTCTCCGCCGCAGCGGCGGACGAAGTTCTGCGTCAGAAACAGGCCCAGCCCGGTCCCGCCTCGGCGCAGGCTGAAGAAGGGTTCGAAGATGCGCTTGCGGTGCTCGGCGGCGATGCCGCAACCGTTATCGGCGATCCGGACGTAGAGACGGCCGTTGGAGCAGCCCGCGGAGACGGTGACGCGCCCCCCGGAGCGGCAGGCTTGAATCGCATTGATGGTCAAGTTGATGAGGGCGTTCTGCAGTTCGGCTTCATCGGCGCGGACATGAATCGATTGCGGCGGCGCGTCGACTTCGACGCGCACGGAATGTTCGCGGGCGGTGGGTTGGATCAAGCGTTGTACGGCGCCGATGGCGGCGCCGACCTCTACGACATTGCCGTCGGAGGACTGGCCGCGCGACATTCGCAGAAAGTGCTGGGTGATGCCGCGGCAGCGAAGCACCTGTTCGCGCGCGATGGCGGCGTTATCGCCGATATAACTGCCTTCGGAGGCTTCGCGCAGGATGCCTTCCACGCACATGAGGACGGTCCCCAGCGGCGTGTTGAGCTCGTGCGAGAAGCCCGAGGCGAGGACACCGAGGGACGCCAGGCGGTGGGACTCCGCCAGGTGCGCCTCGGCGGCGCGACGTTCGGAGATATCGCGCCAGACTTCGACGACATGGATGAGGGCGCCGGTTCCATCGAGAATCGGCGAGGCATGGACCTCTTCCCAGGCGACGGAGCCGTCGACGGTCCGGCGTTCGCAGATGCGGACTTGCCGGTCGCCGCCGCGCAGACAGGCCAGGGTCGGACAGTCGGCGACGGTGCAGCCGCCGGCGCCGAGGTCCTTACAGCTACACCCGAGCATCACGTCGCGTGAACTTCCGGCGCGGCGCAGGAAGCCGTCGTTGGCCGCAATGATCTTCCGCTGCGGGTCGAGCACGACGATGCCGTCGTCGATCGAGTTGATGACGTTTTCCAGGCGTTCCTGCTGGTTGCGCACCTCGCCGACCAACCCCGTGACGGAATCGGCCATCGTGTTGAATTCGCGCGCCAGCCAGGAGATGGTATCCGTGCCCTCGGCGGGGACGCGGCGGGCAAGATCGCCTTCGGCAATCAGGCGCGCGGTGGTTTCGAAACGCTGCAGACGGCGGAGAACCGAGACGCGGACGACGAGCACGATCGCCCCGACCAGCAGCAGGGAGAGGGCGCCGGCGCCGGCGACCATCCAGCGCAGGTCGCGCGTCATGGCGGCGCGGACTTCGCCGGCATTGTAATCGAGGATGAGGATGCCATTGATTTTGCGGCGCGCGTCGTGGCAGCGGAAGCAGGCCTCGCGATTGCGAATGGGAACGACGGTGCGGAGAATGGCGCCGCCGCGGGTCTCGATGACGCGGGTGTTGCCTCGTTGTTCGGGCGGAAACTGGTGACATGCCTGGCAGGTGGGCGATCCGAGGCGGAATTCCGCGGGGTCGACGCGGGCGCCACTGGAGAAGCGTTCGACGCCGTCGCGGTCGAGGATGGCGAGCTGTTCGAGACGGGCCTGGGCGCGGAAGCTCTCGACCATGTGGGCGATGAGGGTCCGGTCGTTCTCGATCATCTGATGTTCGAGGGCGACGCGGATGAGCTCGCCTTGGGCGAGGGCGCTGGAGCGGGCGCTTTCGAGCAGGGTTTGGAAGTGGTGTTTCGAGTAAACGTAGGCGGCGGCGGTACAGGCCACGACCACGGCCGCGGTGACTCCGACCGCAAGCCCTACGGTCATGCTGGCAAAGCGCACTTTGTTGACGTGGATGGTCGCATATGGCAGGCAAGGGCGCAAGGGCCTGCCATTCTGGCAGTCCGGCGGCTGACAGTCTGTCAGGCGACGTCGTCTGCGGCTGCGTTAACTCCTGCATTTCCATACGCACATGTCTGGAATCGGACGTGCCCTACAGCGCGCCATGGAAATGTTTCTGATGGTGCTTTGCATGAGCGTGCTGGGACTGGCGATGGCGGCGATGGCGTTTGGGGCGGCGACGCGTCCGGAGCGGACGAGCTCCGGCGTGGCGGCGCAGCCGCATGTGGCCAAGCCGCAGGCGCGGTTCTTCGTCGAGCCGATGGCGCCGCGCGTGTCAATTGAAGCGCTGCTGGCGCAAATCGAAAACCATGTGCGCCTGGAGCAGGCCGCGGCCGAGTCGTTCGTCGAGTACCCGACGGCGAGGATGCTGCATTCCAAGACCAGTTCTCCGTTCGTGAATTGAGGAGACAACGATGAGCATTCTGATGGCGGAGCTTTTGAACGGCCTGACGCCGGAGCAGGCGGGCGAGGTGCTGGCGCTCGGCAAGCGCCTGATCGTGGCGAGCGGCGCCGAGCTGTTTCACCTCGGCGACGAGGCGGAAACGCTGTTCGTCATTCAGCGCGGGCGAATCCGTCTGACGCTGCCGATGGAGGTGCGCGGGCGCGACGAAGACGTGCTGGTCGAAGAGCGCGCGCCGGGGCAGACGGTCGGATGGTCGGCGCTGATTCCGCCGTATCGCTTCACGCTGACGGCGCGAGCGCCGCTGGAGACGGAGGTCATCACGCTCACGCGCGAGGCGCTGCGATCGCACTTCGCGGCCCATCCGGAAGTCGGGCAGGCGGTGTCGCTGAACCTGGCGGCGGTGATCGGGCAGCGTCTCCAGTTGTTCCAGACCATGTGGCTGCGCGAGATGCAGCGGACTGTCGAGCTTCGCTGTGCTTAGGCGGCTGATCGAGTTGGCGGCCCTGTCTGTGGTTGCCGCGGGCGCGGCGGCGGCGCAAATCCGGCTGGAAGTGCCGCCGCCGCCGTTCAGCGAGGGGATCTATCCCTGCTCGAACTGCCACGCCGCGATGCCAGTGGACCGGAAACGGCGGGAACTGACGGCGATGCACACCGACATCGTCCTGAAGCACGACGCGGAGCATCGGTGGTGTCTCGACTGCCACGACGCGACCAATCGCGACACCCTGCACCTGGCGAGCGGCGAGCCGGTGCCTTTTGAAGAATCGTACCGGCTTTGCGGGCAGTGCCACGGGGAGAAACTCCGCGATTGGCGCGCGGGGGTGCACGGGCGGCGGATCGGCAACTGGAACGGCGCGAAGAGTTACCTGCTCTGCGCGCACTGCCACAATCCCCACGAGCCGCGCTTCAAGGCGGTGGCGCCGAAGCCGGCGCCGAAACCACCCAGCAAGACCAGGAGAACGCAATGACGCGGCGGATGTTCAACACCTGCGCGGGGGCCGGCGCGACCGGCTGGATCATGACCGCCTGCGGCCCCAAGCGGCTCTACGACGTCCCGAAGGAACGGCTGAGACAATCGATCGCGGAATTGGAGCAGAAAGCGCGGGAGAGGACGGGCGTGGACGTCAAAGTGTCGGACGCGCAAGCCATTCCGGGCGTGGAGTTCGCGTATGCGCTCGACCTCTCGCGCTGCATTGGCTGCCGCCGTTGCGTACACGCGTGCGTGGCCGAGAACAATCAGTCGCGCGAGCCGGAGCTGCAGTGGATTCGCGTGCTCTCGATGGAGAAGGAGAAGGGCGTCGACCTGGCGCACGCGAACCCGTATTACGAACCGGCGGCCGTCCCCGAAGAGGGACAGTTCTACATGCCGGTGCAGTGCCAGCAATGCCGTGACGCCCCGTGCACGAAAGTCTGCCCGACCGGAGCGACGTGGACGGAGAAGGATGGCATCGTCGTCATCGATTACGAGTGGTGCATCGGGTGCCGGTATTGCATGGCGGCGTGCCCGTATGGGGCGCGGCATTTCAACTGGACGGAGCCTTCGATTCCCAAAGAACAGGTCAACCCGAACACGCATTACCTGGGGAATCGCCCACGGCCCAAGGGCGTGGTGGAGAAGTGCACGTTCTGCATTCAGCGGACGCGCGCGGGCCGGTATCCGGCGTGCGTCGAAGCGTGCCCGGTGGGCGCGCGGAAGTTCGGGAACCTGCTGGACAAGGATAGCGAGATCCGCTACATCATCGAGCACAAGCGGGTGATGGTGCTGAAAGCGGAATTAAACACGGCCCCACGGTTCTTCTATTTTTACGCGACGTAGAAGGGTTCTCATTTGTGAATACGATCCTACGGTTTTCACGATTTACGAGCGGGAGCGCCCAGCTCATCCTGCATGGGCCGCGGGCCTATTGGGCGTGGCTCGCCTTCCTCGGGGCGCTGATTGTTTCGGGCGCGATGGCGTATGGGGAGCAGCTCCGCAGCGGGCTGATTGTCACAGCCATGCGGGACCAGGTGAGTTGGGGATTCTATATCGGGAATTTCACCTTCCTGGTAGGAGTCGCGGCGGCGGCGGTCGTGCTCGTCATACCGGCCTATATCTACGATTGGAAGCCGATTCGGGAGATCGTCATTTACGGCGAATTGCTCGCCATCAGCGCGATCGTGATGTGCCTGAGCTTCGTGCTGGTCGATCTGGGACGGCCTGACCGCTTCTGGCACCTGTTTCCGGGACTCGGCCACCTCAACTTTCCGCGGTCGATCCTGGCCTGGGACGTCCTGGTGCTCAATATCTACTTCGTCATCAATTTCACCGTGGCCACTCACATCCTGTATCGGGCGTTCCACGGCAAGCATTATGTGAAACGGCTGGTGGCGCCGCTGGTCCTCCTGTCGATCCCTATGGCGGTGGGAATTCACACGGTGACGGCATTCCTGTACAACGGACTGGCGGCGCGGCCCTATTGGAATTCGTCGATCCTCGCTCCGCAGTTCCTGGCGTCGGCCTTCTGTTCGGGTCCGGCGATTCTGCTGATCGTGCTGCAGCTGCTGCGCCGGTTCACGCAATTCGAAATCCGCAATGAGGCCATTTGGAAGATCGCGGAGCTGATGGCTTACGCGATGTTTCTGAACCTGTTTCTGCACGGCGCGGAAGTGTTCAAAGAATACTATTCGAACACCGAGCATCTGCTCTATACGAAGTACTGGTATGGGGGCAAGCTGGCGCCCTACGCCTGGTCGGCGGTGACATTGAACGTGACTGCTTTCGCGCTCTTCATCGTGCCGGCGACGCGCCGGAACTGGTGGACGATGAACATCGGATGCCTCGCAACTTACGCCGGCTGCTACATCGACAAGGGCATGGGCCTGATCATCCCCGGTCTGACTCCGGACGCGCTGGGCGAAGTCTACGAATACTCGCCCTCGATCACGGAGTTGCGCGTTGCCGCGGCCGTCTTTGCGATCGGATTCCTGGTTTTTACGCTGATGCTGAAGGTGGCGGTGCCGATCTCCCTGGGCGAGTTCGTGGGCGAGCGCAGGGCGGATCTCAGCGCCGGGAAGCAGGAGCGGGGAGAGCTGCAACGGGCGTGAAGGCCTGGTTTTTCGACGGCGTGTTAGCATGGTAGTTTCCAAAACACCTTGATCAAAGCCGTCAAAGGAACCAGGGATCTCCTACCCCCATCGACCGAAGTCTGGAACCGCGTGGAAGCGGCAGCGCGCGCCATTTTTCGCGCCTATCACTACCACGAAATCCGCACGCCGATTTTCGAAGAGACGCAACTGTTTGCGCGCGGCGTCGGAGAAGAAACCGACATCGTCACGAAGGAGATGTACACCTTCATCGACCGTGACGAGACCTCGCTCACGCTGCGGCCCGAGAATACGGCGTCCGTGATTCGCGCCTATATCGAGCACCGCCTCGACCAGCGTCCGGGCGTCCAGAAGCTCTACTATATGGGCCCGATGTTTCGCCGCGAACGGCCGCAGAAGGGCCGTTACCGGCAGTTCTACCAGATCGGCGCCGAAGCGATCGGCTCCGAATCGCCGCTGGTGGACGCCGAGGTGATCGAGATGGTGGCCGCCATTCTGCGGGGCGTCGGGCTGAGCGGGTTCAAGCTGCTGATCAATTCGGTCGGCGATGGCAACTGCCGGCCGCAGTATGTCGAACGGCTTCGCGAGCAACTGAAAGCCGTCGCGCCGCAGATGTGCGGCGATTGCCAGCGCCGCGCCGAAACGAATCCATTGCGCGTGCTCGACTGCAAGATCGAGGCCGACCAGCCGATCATCGAGAGGCTGCCTCACATCACCGACTGCCTGTGCGACGCATGCCGCACGCATTTCGACGCGGTCAAGCAATATCTCGCGGACCGCGGCGTCGAATACGAGGTCCGGCCGCGCCTGGTGCGCGGTCTCGACTACTACATGCGCACGACGTTCGAGGTCGTGCACGGATCGCTGGGCGCGCAAAACTCGGTGCTGGGCGGAGGACGGTACGACGGTCTGGCGGAATCGCTGGGATCGAAGGTCCACGCGCCCGGCATCGGCTTTTCGATCGGCGAGGACCGGCTGGTCATGTCGGTGGAAGAGGATCAGCCACCGGCCGGGCTGGATCTGCTGATCGCGCCGCTGGGCGAGCCGGCAGTGCGCCACGCCGCGGTGATGGCGCGCGATCTCCGCGCGGCCGGGCTCTCGGTGGAACTGGTCGAGGGTAAGCTGAAGCGCGCGATGGAGTTGGCGAACAAGCTGGCCGCGCGATTCACGCTGATCGTCGGCGAGACCGAAATGGCCGAAGGGCTTTACGCGCTGAAGGACATGGCCACGGGCGACCAGCAAAAGGTGGCGCGCGACGACGTCGCGGCGCGCATCGCATCTCCGCGAAACTGAGAAGATTGAATATGGAAACCACCGTTCGACTGGATTTTCTAGGCGACCTTCGCCGGACTCATACCTGCGGCCAATTGCGCGGCGCGGATGAGGGCAAGACCGTGCTGTTGATGGGCTGGGTGCATCGCCGCCGCGATCATGGCGGCGTGATTTTCGTCGATCTGCGCGACCGTGACGGTCTGACGCAGGTGGTGTTCCATGAGGACGTGGATCCCGCCGTTCACCAGCGCGCCGAAGAGGTGCGCCCCGAGTACGTGATCGGAGTGGAGGGGCAGGTCGCGCCGCGCGGCGCCGCGGCCGTCAATCCGAATCTGGCGACCGGCGAGATCGAAATCGTGGCGTCGAAGATCTGGATCCTGAACGAATCGCGCACGCCGCCGTTCCCGATGGAAGATCAGGTGGATGTCGCCGAGGAAACGCGGCTCAAGTACCGGTATGTCGACCTGCGCCGTCCGCGCATGCAGCGCACGATCATGATGCGGTCGAGGATCGCATTTGCCGTGCGGCAGTGTCTGAACGAGCAGGGCTTCCTGGAAATCGAAACGCCGTTCCTGACGCGTTCCACGCCAGAAGGCGCCCGCGACTACCTCGTCCCGTGCCGGGTGCAGCCCGGGACGGTCTACGCGCTGCCGCAATCGCCGCAGATTTTCAAGCAATTGCTGATGGTGAGCGGATACGAGAAGTATTTTCAGATTGTGCGCTGCTTCCGTGACGAGGATTTCCGCGCGGACCGGCAGGCGGAGTTCACGCAGATCGATCTGGAGATGTCGTTCCCGCAACAGGAGCGGGTTTTCGAAGTGATCGAGCCCCTGGTGCAGCGCGTGTGCGAAGTCGCCGGCCATCGCGTGACGGCGCCGTTCCCGCGCATGACCTACGCCGAGGCAATGCGCAGTTATGGCAGCGACAAGCCGGACCGCCGCATCCCGCCGATGTTCCCGGTGGAAGACATTTTCCCGGAGTTCACCGCGCACGGGCTGCCGCTCCAGGCGATCGTGATTCCCGGCACGGGCGTGACGAGCCGCAAGGAGCGGGACGAGCTGAAGGCGTTCGGGCAGGAGCGGGGCCTGCGCGTCTATGACGACGCCAAGGGGTTGGAGCGCAAGTCCCCGGAACAGATGGCCAGGGTCCGCGAGCGCACCGGCGCGGGCGAAAACGACCTGCTGATGCTGGCGACGTGGGCCGGCGACCCGAAAGGCCAACGTCCGGAAGAAACGGTGTACCAGGCGTGCGGCCAGTTGCGGTTGAACGCCGCGCAGAAGTTCAACGACCGCCACAAGCTGCTCGATCCGAAGAATCTCCAGTTCCTCTGGGTGGTGGACTTCCCGATGTTCGAATGGGACGAGGAGGACAGCCGCTGGAATGCGGCGCACCACCCGTTCACTTCCGTGCTGGACGAGGATATCGACAAGCTGACGGACGATCCGGCGCGGTGCCGGGCCAAATCGTATGACCTGGTTTTGAACGGCACGGAATTGGGCTCCGGCTCCATCCGTATTCACCGCCGCGATTTGCAGACCAAGGTCTTCGCGGCGCTGGGCTTTACGGAAGATGAGGCCCGCCGCCGATTCGGCTTCCTGCTCGACGCGCTGGAGTATGGCGCTCCGCCGCACGGCGGAATCGCTCTCGGACTGGACCGCATGGTGATGATCCTGGCGGGAGAATCCTCGATTCGCGACGTGATCCCGTTCCCGAAGACCGCGCGCGGCGCCGACCTGATGTGCGACGCGCCCTCGACGGTGCCGGAGCGGCAATTGAAAGAAATCGGAATCGCGTTCCGGACGCCCGGGAAATAATCCTCAGGCTCGGCTGGTTCGGATTGGCTGAGCCGTTCCAGGTTCGCCTTGCGATCGTCAGCCATGGCGTCCATTCCGTACCCTGCGGCAATTCGCAGGGGACCGCGCCCGATTGATAATCGGACTATATTGTCCTAATATAGTACGTGACACCAACGCTATCAGCCCCGGAGTCCGGGAAACACGCGTTCATCGACGACATGATCGCCCGCTCGGCCGGCCGGCCAGGCGCCCTGCTCGGAATCCTGCAAGCGGTTCAAGAGCGCAATCCGCGCAAGTATCTTTGCGAGGACGATCTGCGCTATGTCGCGGCGGGCGCGGGCGTGCCGTTGTCGCAGATTTTCAGCGTGGTCACATTCTACGCGCTGTTCAACCGCGATCCGCAGGGAGACCACACCATTTGCATCTGCCGCGGCACGGCCTGCCACGCGCGCGGGTCCCGAAACCTGCTCGAGACGCTCCTCCTGGATCTCGGCCTCGCCGAAACCGTGCGGCACTCCGATGCGGATAAGCTAACGCTCAATACGCCGGACGGCAAGTTCACGATCCGCACCGTGGCCTGCTTCGGGCAATGCGCCATGGCGCCCGTGGTGGAGCTTGACCACCGCATCTGCGGCCATATGAACGAGAGCGCGCTGACCCGCGAGGTCGACGCGCTGGGGCAGGAGAGGCACGAATGAGCCGCATCGACGACATCGGGGCGTTCAACACCGCGCGGGAAGCCGGCCTTGCCAAGTTGACCCCGTCGATCACGCGCATCACCGTCGGAATGGGCACGTGCGGGCGCGGCAACGGCGCCGAGGGAGTCTACCAGAACTTCGCGCATGCCATCGACCGCGACGGGCTGGATATTCGACTGGCGGCGGTTGGCTGCTTCGGCGCGTGCTCCGAGGAGCCGCTGGTGGGGATCACGCTGCCCGGACAGCCGCTGGTAATCCTTCGCCGGGTGCAGGCGTCCGACGTCGAGCGCATTCTGGCGGACGTCGATATGAACCGGATCACGCCCGACCTGGCATGGTGCAAGATCGAGGAGTGGGACCACGTCACCGCCCACGTCCGGTACGGGCATGCGTTTCCGGAGTTGCCCGCATGGAGCGAGGTTCCGTTTTTCCATGGACAGAGGAAGATCGTCCTGCGCAACTGCGGCCTCATCTGTCCCGGCGATATCGACGAGTACCTGGCGGTGGGCGGCTACCAGGCGTTATACAAGGTTCTGATCGATGCGCGTCCGGAGGGCGTCATCGAACAGATCAAGGCGGCGAAACTGCGCGGACGGGGCGGCGCGGGCTACGCTACGGGCCTCAAGTGGGAGTTTCTCGCCAAGGCGAAGGCCGACCGCAAATACATCATCTGCAACGCGGACGAGGGCGACCCCGGCGCGTACATGAATCGCAACGAAATCGAGAGCGACCCGCATGGACTCCTCGAGGGTATGCTCATCGGCGGGTACGTCACCGGGGCCACACAGGGAATTGTCTACGTGCGGGCCGAGTATCCGCTCGCGGTGCACAACCTGCGGACGGCGATCGAGCAGGCGCGCGACTATGGCATTCTCGGCGCCAACATTCTGGGGCGGCAATTCCACTTCGATATCGAGATGGTGGAGGGCGCGGGCGCATTCGTGTGCGGGGAGGAGACGGCGCTGATCGCATCTCTCGAAGGAATGGCGGGACGGCCGCGGGCCCGGCCCCCCTTCCCCGCGCAAAAGGGGCTCTTCGGCAAACCGACGAACATCAATAACGTCGAGACCTGGTACAACATCGCGCCGATCGTCCTCAAGGGACCGGCGTGGTTCACGGACACCGGCAGCGCCAAGAGCGCCGGCACGAAGGTCTTCTCGCTGGTGGGCAGCATTAAGAACACTGGGCTGGTGGAGATGCCACTGGGCACGCCGCTGGCGAAGTTCGTGTACGACATCGGGGGCGGCGGCATCAAGGGCCGCACGATTAAGGCGGTGCAGACCGGGGGACCGTCGGGCGGCTGCATTCCGCACGACATGTTCGACACCGCGGTGGACTACGAGACGCTGGGGCAGCTCGGATCGATCATGGGTTCGGGCGGGATGGTGATCCTCGACGAAGACAACTGCATGGTGGACATTGCGCGGTACTTCGTCGAGTTCACGCATTCGGAATCGTGCGGCAAATGCGTCCCGTGCCGCGCCGGTCTGGACCAGGCGCTGCGGCTTCTTAACGGGATCACGACCGGAACGGGCGCCGAGGAGGACCTGTCGCGGCTGGACGATCTCGGCCGCCTGATCCGCGACACTTCGCTGTGCGGGCTGGGACAAACGGCGCCGAACCCGGTGTTGACCACCATGCGGCATTTCCGCCACGAGTTCGACGACCACATTATCGCGCGCCGCTGCCGCGCCGGTGTGTGCGACAGCCTGGCAGTGTCGCCCTGCGAGAACAGCTGTCCGCTGCACATGAATATCCCGCGCTTCCTCGACCTGCTCAAACAAGGCCGCCTGGAGGACGCGTTCGAATCCGTAATTCTCGACAACCCGCTGCCCGCTTCAACGGGCCGTGTCTGCCAGCATCCCTGCGACGATCGCTGCCGCCGCCAGACGCTGGACGCTCCGGTGAACATGCGGGAGACGCATCGCTTCATCGCCGACTCCATCCTGCTCTCGGATCGGATGGAACCGATGGCGGCGCGCTTTGCCGGCCGAAAATTACCGCCAACCGGGCGCACCGTCGCCGTCGCGGGCGGCGGGCCGGCCGGTTTGAGCGCGGCCTTCTACCTGGCGTTGCTCGGGCACGAGGTCACGGTGTTCGAGAAAAATCCGGAGGCCGGCGGCATGCTGCGCTACGCCATTCCGGAGTACCGGCTGCCGAAGGCGGTGCTGGCTCGCGAGATCGAATGGATCCGGCGGATGGGAGTGAAGTTCGTCTTCGACTGCGCGGTGGGGGCGTCGATCACGCTGAATGAGCTCGACGAGCGCTTCGACGCGGTGTTCCTCTCCATCGGCACGTGGAAGGAATCGTGGGTGTACCTGGCCGGCACGGAGTTGCAGGGCGTCCTCCCGGCGCTGCCGTTTCTCGAGAAGGCCGCGAAGGGCGAGTTCACGGCCAGCGGCCGCCGTCTCGCGGTCATCGGCGGCGGCAACGCGGCAGTCGACTCCGCGCGAACGGCGGTGCGCATGGGCATGGACGCGACGATCGTCTATCGCCGCGAGCGCAAGGACATGCCCGCGATAAAAGAGGAGGTTCAGGCGGCGCTGCAGGAGGGAGTCAAGCTGATGTTACTGGCTGCGCCCCACCGCATCCTCGGCGATGCTCGCGGTCACGTGAAGGCGCTCGAAATCGCGCGCACGCGGCTCGGCGAATATGACGCTTCCGGCCGGCGCAAGCCCGTGCCGACGGGCGAGGTCATCCGGCTCGACTGCGATTCGGTGGTGCTCGCGGTGGGCGAGACGGTGGACATCGATTTCGCCCGGGCGTCGGGTCTGACGCTGAACGAATCGGGCACGTTTGTGATTGACCGCTACTCACTCGAGACCAGCCGCCCGAAATTCTTTGCCGGCGGGGACGTGGTCACGGGCGCCTCCAATGTGTCGAACGCCATGGGGCTCGGCAAGAAGGCGGCGCGAGAGATCGACGAGCGGCTGATGGGCGTCAAGCGATTCGCGAGTCTGCTGACGGGGTTCGAATACTCGCGGGAGGCGCCCGGGGAAGCGAGTCCGAACCCGCGGCATCGGGGCGCGGAGCTGCCGCCGTCGGCGCGCGCGAGGTGCGACGACGAGGTAGTGCGGACGCTGCCGCCGGCCGAGGCGGCGGACGAAGCGTCGCGGTGCCTGAGATGCGATGTCCGGGGCTGAATACGATGCCGCAAAAGAAAATCACCATCCGAATCGACGGCGAGCTGGCGCCGGCCCTCGAAGGCAAAACCATTCTGGAAGCCGCGCGTGACGCCGGGCGGCGAATTCCCGGGCTCTGCCACATGGACGGTCTGCGGGACGCCGGCGCCTGCCGGCTATGCGTGGTCGATCTCAACGGCAGCGGCCGGCTCGTGCCGGCGTGCACCACCCCGGTCCAGGACGGCATGACGGTGGTGACGAATTCTCCGAAGCTGACGGAATACCGGCGGATGATCGTCGAGCTGCTTCTGGCGGAGCGGAATCACGTCTGTTCCGTGTGTGTTTCCAACGGGCACTGCGAGCTGCAGTCGCTGGCTTCGTCGCTGGGGGTGACCAGCGTGCGCTTCCGCTACCGTTTTCCCAGCCTGCCGGCCGACCTTTCGCAGGAACGGTTCGTGATCGACCACAACCGCTGCGTCCTCTGCTCGCGATGCGTTCGCGTGTGCGCCGACGTGGAGGGCGCGCACGTGTGGGATGTGATGGGGCGCGGGATCCACTCCCGCATCATCGCCGAGCTGGACCAGCCGTGGGGCCGGGCATCGACGTGCACCGGCTGCGGGAAGTGCGTGCAGGCGTGCCCGACGGGCGCCATGGCGGAGAAGGGCCGCGCGGTGGAGGAGATGGTCAAGCGCGACGGCCCGGTCTCCGCCGCGGCTGCCCGCAAACAACAGGGAGTGTTGGCATGAGCAAGCTCAAGCTCGCCACGGTTTGGCTCGATGGCTGTTCCGGCTGCCACATGTCGCTGTTGGATCTCGACGAGGTCCTGCTCGCCGTCGCGGAGCGCGCCGACCTGGTATATTCGCCGCTGGTCGACGCCACGGAGTTTCCGGCGGACGTCGATGTGACCCTGGTGGAGGGCGCGGTGTCTTCGCAGGACGACGTCGCCAGGCTGCAAATGGCCCGCTCGCGGACCAGGGTGCTGGCGGCGCTCGGCGATTGCGCGGTGAGCGCGAACGTGCCTGCGATGCGCAACTCGATGCCGGCGTCGCGCCTGCTCCAGTTCGTGTACGTGGGAGGCGCCGATGTGAACCCGGGCGCGCCGACGCAGGGTGTGCCGCCGCTGCTGGCGCAGGCGCGGCCCGTGCACGATTTCGTCCATGTCGACGCCCACCTGCCGGGATGCCCGCCGCGCCCCGGCGCGATTCTGGCGCTGTTGACCGGGTTTCTGGACGGGCGGCCGCCCAAACTTCCGGCGCTCAAGTTCGGTTAGGAGCCTCCATGCGAAAAATCACCATTGAACCCATCAGCCGCGTCGAAGGACATGGCAAGGTGTCGATTCACCTGGGGGACGACGGCGGCGTGTCGCGGACGCAGTTCCATGTCACGCAGGTGCGCGGATTCGAGAAATTCACGGAAGGGCGCCCCTATTACGAGATGCCCGGCATCACGGCGCGCATCTGCGGCATTTGCCCGGTGAGCCACCTGCTGGCTTCGTCCAAGGCGTGCGACGCGATCATGGCCGTGCGCATTCCCCCAGCGGCGGCCGCCCTTCGCGAAGCGATTCACTGCGCGCAGTTCGTGCAATCGCACGCGCTCAGCTTTTTCCACCTCTCCGCGCCCGACCTGCTTCTCGGAATGGACTCCGACCCGGCGAAGCGCAACATTCTCGGGCTCGCCGAGCAGTATCCGGAACTGGCGCGCGATGGCGTCACGCTCCGCAGGTTCGGACAACTCGTGATCGAGCGGCTCGCGGGCGAACGAATCCATCCCACCGGAATTGTCCCGGGCGGCATGGCATCCGCGCTAAAGGCCGCGGACCGCGACGACATCCTGAAGGAACTGCCCGGCGCGATGACGATCGCTCGCCGCACACTGGAGCTGTTCAAGAGTATTGTGGATGGCTTCGCGGAGGAGATCGCGCACTTCGGCTCGATGCCCACGATGTATGCCGGACTGACCGATTCCTCGGGCGCGCTGCAGTGGTACGACGGGCAGATCCGCTTCAAGACGGCGGCGGGCGAGGCGGCGGCGCAGGTCGAACCGGCGCGGTATCGCGACTTCATCGGCGAGACGGCGTTGCCCGACTCCTACCTGAAGGCGCCCTATTTCAAACCGACCGGCTATCCCGACGGCGTGTACCGGGTGGGTCCGCTGGCGCGGCTGAACGTCGCCGGGGGCTTCGGGACCGCGGAGGCCGACATGGAGCTGCGCGAGTTCCGCCAACGGTTCGGAGCGATCGTAGAGGGCTCGTTCCACTATCACTACGCCCGGCTGATCGAGATCGTATACGGGCTGGAACGCCTGCAACGACTGCTCGATTCACCCGTCATCCTGGACCGGCACGTGCGGGCGCGCGCCGAGGTCAATGCGCAGGAAGGCATCGGCGTGGTGGAAGCTCCGCGCGGCATTCTGATTCATCACTATCGGGTCGACGATAGCGGCGCCATGACGTGGACCAACCTCATCGTCGCCACCGGACACAACAACCTCGCCATCAGCCGCAGCATCGACCAGGCCGCGCGGCATTACGTCCACGGCGATCGACTGGAAGAAGGCATGCTGAATCGAGTGTCGGCAGTGGTGCGGGCATACGATCCGTGCCTGAGCTGCTCGACTCACGCCGGCGGACTCGTGCCGCTGCAGATTGAGCTCATCAGCCCCAACGGCGCCGTCTTGGACCGATTGTCGAGCTAGGTCTTTCGAAACTGCCAGACGTATAATGTCCAAGGCATTTTGGATCGAGGGGAGGGGACATTGCGCCGGATTTTCCGGATTGGGCCGGTGGCGTGCATCGCGGGAATCCTCTGCGCGCAAGCCGATCGGACGGAGCAAACCGCCCGCGCCATTCTCGAAAACCGGTGCCTCTCCTGCCATGGCGCGGCGCGCACGTCAGGCCTCGATCTCCGCGAGCGCGACGGCGTCTTGAAGGGCGGCAATCGCGGACCGGCCGTCGCTCCGGGCAAAGCCGCGGAGAGCCTGCTGTACAAGGCGGTGCGCCACGACGGCGACTTACGGATGCCGCCCGGAAAGACGGCGCTGACCGCCGCCGAAGTAAACGCGATTCGCGATTGGATCGACGGGGGAGCGAAGTGGACATCGAGCGCCGCGAAGACCACTGCCTCATGGTGGTCTTTCCAAAAACCGGCGCGCCCCGCCGTGCCGGCGGTGAAGGACGCGGCCCGCGTGCGCACTCCGATCGACGCGTTCATACTCGCGAAGCTCGAGGAGAAAAAGCTCCGGCTGGCGCCGGAGGCCGATCGGCGCACGCTCGCCCGGCGCGCTTATTTCGACCTCCATGGATTGCCGCCCGGCCCCGAGCAGGTGGAGGAGTTCGTCAACGACAAGAGCCCCGACGCGTACGAAAAACTGATCGACCGCCTGCTGGCATCCCCCCGGTATGGCGAGCGATGGGGCCGCATGTGGCTCGACCTCGTGCGCTACGCCGACACTTCCGGCTTCGAGACGGATCACTTTTTCATCGGCGCCTGGAGGTACCGCGACTGGGTGATCGAAGCGTTCAATCGCGACAAGCCGTACACCACCTTCGTGCAGGAGCAGATCGCGGCCGATGAGTTGTGGCCCACCGGCATGGAACTGGAGGGTTCGAGCAAACTCCCAAAGGAGAAGGAAGAGAACGTTCACCGCCGGATCGGCACTGGCATCTTTACGATCGGCTCGTTCCCCATCGAGTTCACTTATTATGGCGATCAGTATCGAGCCGAATGGGAAGCCGACGCCGTCGACACAACCGGCGCCGCATTCCTCGGGCTCACGGTCGGGTGCGCCCGATGCCACGATCATAAGTTCGATCCCATCAGCCAGCGGGACTACTACCGGATGAATGCGATCTTCGCCGGCAGCCTCGAACGCGAAATCCCGCTGGTCAGCCAATTCGATGTCCAGACCGCATCCCGGAACTTCCCCCTGCTGAATCAGGCTCAGGCGCTCAAACAGATGGCGGCTCGCAGCGGCCGCGATGGGCGGGCCGCCCTGATGCAACAACTCGGCGAAGCGTATCTGCGCGCGCCGGAACGCTATCCGACCGCGATCGTCCTAGGGCATGACGAGGTCGTCCCGGAAACCCATATCCTGATCCGCGGCGATTTCAAGAACAAGGGTGAGAAGGTGGAACCCGGCTTCCTTTCCGCGCTGCACCCGGGACCGCCGATCGTCGAGCCGAAAGACGTCTTGTTCGTTCCGCAGCGCCGCAAGGCGCTGGCCCTTTGGCTGACGGCGCCCGACAATCCGCTGCTGGGACGGGTGATGGCCAACCGCATCTGGCAGGGCCATTTCGGGGAAGGCATCGTGCGCACGCCGAACGATTTCGGCCGGCAGGGCGAAGCGCCGACCCATCCGGAGCTGCTGGACTGGCTCGCCGTCGAGTTCGCCCGCCGCGGCTGGAGCGTCAAGGAGATGCATCGCGCGATGATGCTGTCGAGCGTCTATCGCGCATCGAGCGTCGCGGATGAAGAGGGCCTGTCCCGGGATCCCGAAAATCACTTCCTCGGCCGTATGCCACGGCGGCGGCTGGACGCCGACGCTCTTCGCGACTCGATTCTCGCGGTTGCCGGCACGCTGAACCTGAAGATGGGCGGCGTCGGCGTGATTCCTCCGTTGACCCGAGAAGAGATTCTGGCCGCGCGCTTTCCGAATCTTTGGCCGGCTCATCCGGACCCGGCCGAGCATAACCGCCGCAGCGTTTATCTGCAAATGAAGCGGTCGCTGACGCTCCCGCTGCTGCAGATCTTCGACGCTCCGGACACCGCCGCGAGCTGCCCCCGCCGCGAGCGCTCGACAGTGGCCCCGCAGGCTCTCGCGCTCCTGAATGGCGAATCCACGGTGGCGCAGGCCGCCCAATTCGCCAACCGGATCGCGAAACTGGCGGGCGAGAATCCGGAGGCAGCCGTGGAGGCCGGCTGGAAGCTGGCATTCGGGCGCTCGCCGGCGCCGGCCGAGCGGCAAATCGCCCTGGATTACCTGAAGCGCAACTCCCTGCCGCAGCTTTGCCATCTGATCTTCAACATGAGTGAGTTCATCTATGTCGATTGACGCTTCGCGCCGCCATTTCCTGCGAAATGCCGGCATGGGAATCGGCTGGCTAGCCGCGTTGGACCTCATGGAGAGAAGCGGCGCCGCGGCCGAGGGCGCGGGCGCGCTCGCCCCCAAGAAGCCGCCTTTGCCGGCGACCGCCAAGAGTGTGATTTCCCTGTTCATGCAGGGCGGGCCGAGCCAGGTCGACACCTACGATCCCAAACCGCTGCTGGCGAAACTGCATGGCCAGCATCCTCCCGAGAGCTTCGGCAACGAGGATTTCCAGAACGGCAAATTCCGCGACACCGTAATTCTCGGCTCCAAGCGCTCGTTCGCGAAGTATGGCCAGGCCGGGATCGAAGTCTCCGACCTCTTCCCGCACACTTCGCAGTGCGCCGACGATCTCGCCATCATCCGCTCGTGTTTTCACGAGGGCTTCACGCACTCCCAGGCGCAGTTCCTGATCAATAACGGGTGGCCGCGAATCGGGCGACCGAGCCTGGGCTCGTGGATCCTGTACGGGCTCGGCACCGAGAACCAGAATCTGCCGGGCTTCGTCGTGCTGCTGGAGGGCGGCGTGCGTTCCGGACCGGCAGTCTACGGCCAGGGCTTCCTGCCCGCGGCGTATCAGGGCACTTCCTTCCGCCCGGGCCGGAATCCGATTCTGAATCTCACGCCGCCAAAGGGCATGGATCCGGCGAAGCAGCTCGACCTGCTCGCCACGCTGCAGGATTTCAACCGGCAGCACCTGGACGCGCGCAATCACGATTCCGAGTTGGCCGCGCGGATGGAGTCGTATGAGCTGGCGTTCCGCATGCAAATGTCCGCGCCCGAAGCGACGGACGTGAGCGGCGAATCGGACGCCACGAAGAAGCTCTACGGTCTCGACGATCCCGCTGCCGCCGATTTCGGAGGGCGCTGCCTGTTGGCCCGCCGGCTGGTGGAGCGCGGCGTGCGGTTCGTGCAGGTCTGGAACGGCAACGGGATGAATGCCGACGACTGGGACGGCCACATCGCGTGCGATAAGAACCACCTGGCGCGCGCCGCGCAGACCGACAAAGGCGTCGCCGGCCTGTTGATCGATCTCAAGGCTCGCGGGCTGCTCGATAGCACACTCGTGATCTGGGGCGGAGAATTCGGCCGCAGCCCCGTTTCCGACGGAGGTCCCAGTGGCGCGGAGGGCCGGGACCACAACCCCTACGGCTTCACGATCTGGATGGCCGGCGGAGGGGTCAAGGGCGGGAAGGTCATCGGGGCAACAGACGAGCTCGGCTTGCGCGCCACCGGCGATCGCGTCCACCTCAACGATCTGCATGCGACCATTCTCGCGCTCCTGGGGTTGGACCACACGAAGCTCACCTATCCGTATCTCGGCCGCAACTTCCGTCTCACCGACGTCGGCGGGAAGACCGATCTCGCCGAGAAACTTCGCAAAGCATAGGAGACTCCATGAAGCGCGCCATCGCACTCCTGTTCGTCATCACGGCGGCCACTGTTGCGGCCGATCCTGCCGATGCGGTCCGCGAGGCTGCCGAGGGGTGGACGCAGGCGGCCGTCAGGCAGGACGCGGCGGGACTACAACGTTTTATGGCTGACGATCTGCAGTACGCGCACGCGGGCGGGCAGACCCAGACCAAAGAACAATACATCGCCGCGGTTACCAAGGGTCCGGCGCGTTACGAGTCCTTCACTTTCAGCGATCTCA
The DNA here is from genome assembly GCA_964608645.1 of uncultured Solibacteraceae bacterium. Classification (GTDB taxonomy): domain Bacteria; phylum Acidobacteriota; class Terriglobia; order Bryobacterales; family Bryobacteraceae; genus CAZSQK01. The sequence continues at coordinate 62,047 of CAZSQK010000033.1, forward strand.
AAATCAAGCTTTACGGCCAGGTGGCGGTGCTCACCGGCTTTGTCGACGTCAAGATGACCGGCCAGCCGTCCTTTCGCGTACGCACGCTACAGGTCTATACGGAGACCGGCGGCAAGTGGCAAATGGCGGCCCATCAGTCGACTCGCCTCTGACGTTTAGCGCCGCGCTCCGTATAGGCGTCGGGCAGCGGCATCGCGAGAATTCTTGGCTGTATTCCAGCGTCTGGCGCGCCTCGCAGGGCGTTCTCCGCTGCCGGCGGAAAAGTAGTAAATTCCTATGAAGTCCTACTTTGGGTGGATTCCCTCGGGGATAATCTTCGATACAATCCGATGGACAGCAGCACAGGAGGGGGGCGGTATGGGGTTCTCGCGTCTAACGATTCTTACTCTGTTTGTGACCGGCGCCGTGTTCGCGCAAAGCGATCGCGGAACGCTTACCGGAACGATTACGGACCCGGCCAATGCCGTGGTGCCGGCGGCGAAGGTATCTGCCAAGAACACGGAAACCGGCGCGGTATTCGAAACCATCACGACGCCGACCGGCAATTACACGCTCACGTCGCTGCCGATCGGTACGTACGATTTGACGATCGAGTCGCCCGGCTTCACCCGTAAAATCGAGCAGGGCATCCGGGTCCAGGTGGCACAGTCGGCCCGTGTGGACGTCGCGTTACAGGTGGGGTCGGCGACCGAGACTGTCAGCGTCACAGCCGACGCGCCGCTGCTGAAGACGGAGAACGCCGAGGTCAGCATGAACGTCAGCGGCGACAAGTTCAACCAGCTGCCGCTGAATTTCGGCGCGGGCGGGACCGGCTCGATCCGCAGCTGGCTGGCATTCGCCACCCTGGCGCCGGGCGTGAACGGCGATCTGTCGACCGACCAGGGAACCAGCGTCAACGGATTGCCCGGCGGCATCTTCAAGATCCTGGTGGAAGGCACCGATGTGACCAGCTCGAACGACACGCGCTGGACCAGCACCGTGGCAGCGTCCTCCGTGGAGGCCATTGCGGAGTTCTCGCTGCAGACCGGAAACTTCTCGGCGCAGTACGGCGGCGGTCTGGGCGCGATGTTCAACTTCACGACCAAGAGCGGCACGAACAAGATCCACGGCAGCGCATACGACTACATGACGAATGAAACGATGTTCAACGCGCATCGTTTCTTCCAGGCGAGCCGGCGCGACCGTGACCGGAAGACCGACGCCGGTGGCACGATCGGCGGCCCCGTGTATATCCCGAAGCTGTACAACGGCAAGGACAAGACCTTCTTCTTCTTCAATTTCGAGAAGTTCCACAACAAGACGGTCACCTTCGGCCAGACCGGCACCGTGCCTACGGCGGCATTTCGCAATGGCGATTTCAGCGCCGCTCTGACCAACCGCAATATCGGCACTGACCTGCTCGGGCAGACGGTGCTCGAGAACGTCATCTTCGATCCCAGGACCGAAACGACGGTGAATAACGTCCTCACGCGCACGCCCTTTCCGGGCAACGTGATTCCGAAAAGCCAGATGGACCCGGTGGCGCTGAAGATGCAGGGGCTGTTCCCGGCGCCGAGCAACGCCAACCTGATCAACAACTGGATCTACGACATTCCGAATCCGCGCGACCAGAACCTGCCTTCCCTGAAACTCGACCAGAATATCGGCTCGCTGACGAAGCTCACGTTCTACTGGTCTTACCAGTCGACGCACGATATCGCCGGCAACGATCCGCTGCCATACCCGATCACGCAGAAGCGCGACAAGACCGCGAAGGGCAACACCTATCGCTTGAATCTCGACCGGTCCATCACGCCCACGTTCCTCGTCCACCTGGGAACGGGCTTCTTGCGGTTCAACAATCCGGACAGCTCGCAGGCGGGCAGCCTGCAATACGACGCGGTGAAGGAACTGGGCCTCAACGGAGCTGCCACCGACCCCGCGGGCTTCCCCCGCATCACTGGTCTGAGCACCGGCAACTTCGGCGGCATGGGCTTCAGCATGGGGCCGACCAACGCCAACGACTACTGGAACGATAAACTGAACGTGGTCTTGGACACGACGTACATTCACGGCGCTCACACCTACAGGTTGGGCGCGCAGTACGGCCAGGAGATGTGGTCGGACCGGAATACGCGCGGCGCGCAGGGAATCTACAGTTTCAGCAACGCGCAGACGGGCAATCCGGCGCTGCAGGGCCGGACGCTCACCAATGGCACCAGCGTCGGCCTCGCGTATGCGAGCTTTCTTCTCGGCATGACGAACTCGGCGCAGGTGAACGCAGTGCAGGATCCGCAGTGGCGCAAAAACACCTACTCGCTCTACCTCACCGACAATTGGAAGATCACGCGCCGCCTGACCGTCGATTACGGCTTGCGCTGGGATTTGCAGGGAACCGGGCATGAAATCTATTACCGGAACAGCATGTTCGGACCGACCGTGCCGAATCCGTCGGCGGCGGGCAGGCCGGGAGCTCTGTTGTTCGAAGGCTACGGACCGGGCCGCTGCAATTGCTCGTTCACCGACACCTATCCCTACGCCATCGGACCGCGCCTTTCGGCCGCATATCAGCTCGACGCCAAGACCGTGCTGCGCGCGGGTTGGGGCATCTCGTACGGGCCCGGACCCAACTGGTGGTACGTCACGAACCAGACGCTGCTCGGCGTCGGCTTCGACGTTTTTGCGCTGCCCTCGCCGGCCTTCGACCAGGCCGCCAGCCTGTTGAAGGACGGCCTGAGCTACAACAAGTCCGCGCTCTATACACCCACGCTGAACCCCGGCCTCGGTCTGACACCGGGAACGGTCGCGGGCACTCTCGGCAACTCTTACGACCGCAAGGGCGGCCGGCCGCAGCGCATCAACCAGTGGAACATCGCGGTGCAGCGCGAAGTCATCCGCAACCTCGCCGTGGAAGCCGCCTACGTCGGGAACCGCGGGGTGTGGGAAGAGGCCAATAATATGGGCTCGATGAACCTGCTTTCGGCCTCGCGGCTGGCGGCGTTCGGGCTCAATTTGAACAGCCAGGCGGATCGGGACCTGCTCACCAGGAACCTGAGCGACCCCGCCGTGATCGCGCGCGGCTTCACCGTGCCCTATGCCGGCTATCCGACCAACCGGACGCTGGCGCAGGCGCTGCGGCCGTTCCCGCAGCTTACCAGCAGCATCAATCCGACTTGGGCGCCGCTCGGCAACAGCTGGTATGACTCGCTGCAGGCCAAGGTGACGAAGCGGTACGCGAGCGGTTTCGACATGACCGCCTCTTTCACCTGGCAGAAGACGCTGGCACTGGGCAATGGCGCCAGTAACGGCGGCGCCAACGGCGGCACGATCAACGACATGTTCAACCGCGACAACCAGAAGTCGCTGGCCGGGGATTACCGGCCGCTGACCCTGGTGGTGGCCTTCAACTACCGCACGCCGCGCGTGACCGCAAACAAGCTGATTCGCAATGTGACCGGCGACTGGATTTTCGGCGGAATCCTCACGTATCGGAGCGGCGCCCTCATTTCGGTGCCCCCATCGGTGACTTCGAACATGGCGGCGTACACGTTCCAGAACACGCGGTTCAACCGCGTCGACGGACAATCGCCGTTCAAACTGGACCCCGGCTGCCACTGCATCGACCCGAACCGCGACACGCAGGTGCTCAACCCGGCTGCCTGGCAGGATGTCGGCCAGGGCCAGTGGGGCTTCTCGGCGCCCACGTACGCCGATTATCGGTGGGTGCGCAGCGCCAACGAGCAATTGAGTATGGGCCGCACCTTCCGCATCACTGAGAATCGCGTGAAGTTCGAGGTCCGGGCGGAGATGTTCAACGCGTTCAACCGCGTGACGCTGCCGACCCCGACGTCGACCAATCCGAACCAGACGCCCACGTTCGATAATACAGGCCGGCAGACGGGCGGCTTCGGCTTCATCAACGTGATCAACGGTCTGAACGGCGCTCGCACCGGGCAGTTGGTGGGACGCATCACGTTCTAATCCGGGGGAGGGCGGATCCGCGGGTCCGCCCTTGCCGCGCCGCGGAATTCTACAATCGGGCAATGGGGCGGTTACTGATCGCGATGGTTGTCGCGCGGGCCTGGGGCGCGGATTGCTCCGCATGCCATCGCGAAATCTACAACCGCTACCGCCTGACCCCCATGGCGCTGACGAGCGGGGTAGCCGGTAAGGGCGCGCCGCGGGAATCTTTCGAAAAGGCGACTTTCCGCCATGCCGCGTCGGGCTTCCGCTACCGGGTTACGCCGTACTCGGTGGCGTTCGACAACGGGAAACTGCACGGCGAACAGCCGCTCCGCTACTTCGTCGGTTCGGGGGCCACGGCCCGCAGCTACCTGATCGAAAGCGGCGGGTTCTTATACCAGGCGCCGGTCGCGTATTACTCCGGAGCAGCCCGCTGGGACTTGGCGCCGGGATACCAGACTTACGGCTATCCCTTCCTCACACGGCCGATTCTCCCCGGCTGTCTGACCTGCCATGCGAGCAATCTCGACGTGGACGCGGCAACGCAAAACCGGTACGGCGAACCGCCCTTTCGAGAGCCCGGCATCTCGTGCGAGCGTTGCCATGGGACCGGCGACCATCCGCACCTGGTAAACCCCGCCAAGCTGCCGCCGGATCGCCGCGACAGTGTATGCGCCCAATGCCACCTTTCGGGCGAGGCTCGTGTGATGCGGAAAGGGACAGACTGGAATTCGTTCCGTCCCGGCGCGCGGCTCTCCGACTCGGTGACGGCGTTTGTGCGCGCCGGTAATCCAGCCGGCATGACGGTGACGGGGCATGTGGAGAAACTGGCGCAAAGCGCCTGTGCGCGGAAGTCCGGCGATCGGTTGTGGTGCGGGACGTGCCACGATCCGCATTCCACGCCGGCGCCCGCGGCGCGCTCGTTGTCGTACCGGCAGAAGTGCGAGGGTTGCCATCCGCCGGGCGCGTGCACGGCGAACCGCGGCAACGATTGCATCGCATGCCACATGCCGAAGAGCCCGGTCACCGATGCGCAGCATGTGGTGTACACCGACCATTCGATTCCGCGCCGGCCGCGCGCGGCGATCGCGGTTTCGGCGGCGGCCAAGTCCGAACTCGTCCGCTTCGGCGGAGGCACGGCGACGTCGCGCGATCTCGGTCTCGCCTATGCCATCGCGGGCGATCCGGCGCGAGCGCGCCCCCTCCTCGAGGCCGCCGAACGGAGCGATCCCGAGGACGTCGAAGTGCTGGTGTACCTGGCCGAGATTTACCGCACCAACCAGGAAGGAGCGAGGGCGGAACCGCTGTACCGGCGGGCGCTGCGCCTCTCGCCGTCGCAAGTGTCGGCAGAGGTTGGTTTGGGCGCGGTGCTGATGGAACGCGGCGCGTCTGCGGAAGCGATCCGGCTGTGGGAGGATGCGGCGTCGCGCAACCCGGGCCTCGTGCTGATGCGGACCAATCTCGCGATGGCGCAATGGGGCGCCGGGAATCGGCAAGGGGCTGAAGGAACGCTGCGGCAGGTGATCGCGTTGAGCCCGGGTTTTCAGCCGGCGGCGGATCTGCTGAAGCGGCTTCAGCAGTGAACGAATCGCAGACCGATTAACCGCTTGCCGTCGGCCACGTCGCGGACGGCAGTGTCACGGCACTCGTATTCGTGCGCCGCCATCGCCTGCACAAGTTCCTCGCGGGCCACCAATTTCGCATGACCGGTCTCCACGGCTTTGGCAAGCGAGGGCGGCAGAATGCGGCCCGGCGTGACGGCAGTGGTCATATCGGGCGGATTCTGCTGGAGGATGATACCGCATGCTCCGGGGCGCAGACCGCCGAACGCCTCCACTCCGCGGCGCCAGTCGATGTGCTCCAGCAGCAGGGTCGCCAGCAGTAGATCGGGTCCGGGGTCGAGAACGGTGCGCTCGATATCGTCCTCGACGATCTCCGCGGTCAATCCATGCCGGTTCAGCCGTTCCCGCAGACGCGCCAGGAATTTCCGGTTCAGGTCGGCGCACGTGAGGCGGTAGGGAGAAAAGACGGCGGGAGGCAGGAAATCGAACATTTGTCCCGAGCCGGCGCCGGCAATCGTGATACGGGCTCCGGCGGGCAGCGTCGCCGATTCCACGAGCCACGCCGTCAGTTCGGCCGCCGCCTGGGCTTGTCCGATGGAGGCCATGTGGAGGTCATAGTCCTCGGCGGTGACGATTTCGGTCCAGGCGCGGCGCAGTCCGGGGTCCATCCTTTAAGGTACTCCATGAGGCTTTACTGGCTCCTTCGGTGCGAATACTATAGATGGTTCGAACTGGAGGTGTCCATGGAGACAAGCACACGCCGGAGTTTCCTGTTGTCGGGAGCGGTCGCGGCGGCGCCTCTGATCGCCGCGCCGCGGCGCCGCAAGAATGTCCTCTTTATCGCGTCGGACGATCTGAACACGTGTCTGAGCTGCTATCGCCATCCGGTGGTGCGCACGCCCAATATCGACCGCATCGCGCGGCAGGGAGTGCGCTTCGATCGGGCGTACTGCCAGTTTTCGCTGTGCAGCCCGTCGCGGTCGTCGCTGATGACCGGAATGGGGCCGGATACGACCGGCGTCTACGACCTGCAGAAACACTTTCGAGAGGCGCTGCCGGACGTGGTCACGCTGCCGCAATTGTTCCAGAAGAACGGATACTTCACCGCGCGGGCGGGCAAGATCTACCACTACGGGGTTCCCGGGCAGATCGGCACCAACGGCCTCGACGACGCTCCCAGTTGGAATCAGGTGGTCAATCCGAACGGCGTGGACCACACCGAAGAAGAGCCGCTGCTCACCCATCTGACGCCGCAGCGAACCGGCCTCGGTTCGACCGTGGCGTTTCACGCCTCCGCGCAGCCCGACGGGAAGCACACAGACGGAATTCTGGCGGACGCCGTGGTGCAAATGATGAGCGAGCGGCGCAAGGAGCCGTTCTTTATCGGCGCCGGTTTCTATCGGCCGCATTGCCCATACATCGCCCCGGCCAAGTACTTCGATCAAGTCCCGCTGGACCGCATCGACCTGGTCCCGTTCGACGAAAGCGAACTGCAGATGGCGCCGCAGTGGGCCTATTTCAACCGCGACGCCAACATGGGGATGACGCCCGATCAGCGCCGTCAGGGCATGCGGGCCTATTTTGCCGCCATTGAGTTCATGGACGCACAGGTGGGCAAGCTCCTCCACGCGCTCGATCAGTTGAAGCTGGCGAACGACACGGTCATCGTGTTCTGGGGCGACAACGGCTACCAACTCGGCGAACACGGCCAGTGGATGAAGCAGACGAACTTCGAGGCCGCCGCCAGGATCCCGTTGTTATTTGGCGGGGCCGGCATTCCGTCGCACGGGCACGGATGCAGCCGCACCGTCGAATTGCTCGATATCTATCCGACCCTGGCGGAGGTTTGCGGCCTGGAGCACGCGCCGCCGAATCTCCAGGGACGGAGCCTGGCGCCGCTGCTAGCGAATCCCAACGCGCCATGGCAGATGCCGGCGATCAGCCAGATGCAGCGGCGTCCGCAGAACCGGGCAGTGATGGGCTATTCGATGCGCACGGAGCGCTATCGCTATACCGAGTGGGAGTACGGCGCGGAGGGCGAGGAATTGTACGACTATGAGACGGATCCGCGCGAAGTCCACAATGTCGCGGCGGATCCCGCGGCGGCCGCAACCAAAGCGCGGCTGCGGCAACAACTGCGCACCGTTATTCAAGAAAGAGGCGCCCATGTCCCGGCATGATTGGACGCGACGCGGTTTCACGGCCGCCCTGGGTCTGGGCGCGCTGTCTCGCGCGGCGGAAGCGCCGCGTCCCAACGTCCTTTGGATCACCTGTGAAGACATCGGCCCTCACCTGCGGGCCTGCGGCGATGAGTACTCGGTCACGCCGAACCTGGACGCGCTGGCCGGCCGGGGAACGATCTATCGCAATGCATGGTCGAACGCGCCGGTATGCGCGCCGGCCCGCACCACGATTATCAGCGGGCTGTATCCTCCTTCCACCGGCGCGGAGAATATGCGTTCCCTGGTGAAGTTGCCCGCGGGAATGCGTATGTTCCCGCAGTTCCTCCGCGAGTCCGGCTACTACTGCACCAACAACGCCAAGGAGGATTACAATCTCGAGAAGCCGGGCAAGGTTTGGGATGTTTCGAGCAAACAGGGGCACTGGCGGAATCGCGCGGCGGGGCAGCCGTTCTTCTCCGTATTCAACCTCGAAATCACCCACGAAAGCCAGATCCGTACGCGCCCGCACCGGTGGGTCCACGACCTCGCCAAGGTCCGCATCCCCGCCTACCACCCCGACACGCGCGAGGTCCGCGAGGACTGGGCGCAATACTACGACAACATCACCACCATGGACGGCCAGGCCGGCGCGATCCTGGAAAACCTGCGCAAGGATGGGCTGGCCGACGACACGATCGTGTTTTTCTACGGCGACCACGGATCAGGGATGCCGCGCAGCAAACGATGGCCGTACAACTCGGGGCTGAATGTCTCGATAGTGGTTCACGTGCCGGAGAAATTCCGGAGCCTGACGGCGCCGGAATACCGGGACGGAACGCAGAGCGACCGGCTGGTCGGGTTTGTCGATCTGGCGCCGACGATGTTGAGTCTGGCCGGAATCGAGCCGCCGGCATACTATCAGGGCCGCGCGTTCCTGGGGAAGTACAATACGCCGGAGCGCCCATACAACTACGGATTCCGCGGCCGCATGGACGAGCGTTACGACCTGGTGCGGACGGTGCGCGACAAGCGCTACGTGTACATCCGCAATTACATGCCGCACAAGATCTACGGGCAATATATCGACTACATGTTCCAGACGCCGACCACGCGGGTGTGGAAGAAGCTCTACGACGAAGGCAAGCTGAATCCCGCGCAATCGCGATTCTGGGAGACCAAGCCCGCCGAGGAGCTCTACGACCTGCAGAAGGATCGCGACGAGGTGAACAACCTGGCGGAATCGGCCGAACACCGCGCGATTCTGGAGCGGCTTCGCAAGGCGCAACAGCAACTGGCGGCAGACGTGCGCGACGTGGGATTTATCCCGGAAGGAGACATGCAGAAGCGCGCGGCTGAATCGTCCCCCTACGAGGTCGGACACGACCGGGCGCGCTGCCCGCTGGAACGGATCACGGCGGCCGCGGAGCTGGCGGCGTCGTTGAAGGCCGAGGCGCTTCCGGCGCTGGTGAAGGCGTATGGCGACGTGGATCCGGCGGTCCGGTATTGGGCAGTCATGGGAGTCCTGATGCGCGGGAAGGGCGCGCTGCGGCAGGCGCGGCCGATGGTGGATCAAGCGCTTACTGATTCGTCTCCCTTCGCCCGCATCGCGGCGGCCGAGATCCTGGGCCGTTATGGCGACGATAGCGGCGCCCGGAAGGCGCTTGCGGTCCTGTTGGAATTGGCCCCTGCCGACCGCAACGGCGCACACGTTTCGCTGTGCGCCTTGAACGCGATCGACGCGCTCGGGCAAAAGGCGAAACCCGCCCGGGCTGCCATCGAGAAGCTGACCCTGATCGACGAGAAGGCTGACGAGCGAGTGCAGAAGTACGGCGTCAGCGTGGCGCAGAAGATCCTGGCGGATTTGGCCTGACGATGCGCCGCGGACCGCCGTCAGGTGGTAGCGGCGAGCAGGTTCGCATGGTATTCATTGGTGGCGGCGACCCACTCGTCGATCTCCTCGATGCTCATGGGGCTCCCGCGGATGGGGAAGAGTCCGCCCGTCTTTTTGAAGGCATACACAGCCGCGGGGTCGACCCCCGACAGGCTCATCAGCAGGGCGATCTGATCGATGGCGAGCGTCGGATGCGGGCCGCGGAAGCGCGGGATATCGGCGTCGGGGTCGAAGAAGAAGGGGTCCTCGGGGCCCATTTCGCGGCCGAATTTGAGGCGGAAGGCAGCCGCCTGCCGCCGGCATACATTGAACTCTTCGGCGGTCTTGAAGATCTTTCGCGCCAACGAATTGTCCATCCGCGGGGTCATACGACGGTTAGTGCGTTTTTGGGCGGCTGCGTAACACATTTTCTTTTGGCCTGGAACGGGAGTGCTCCGGCGGAGTTCGCCGCTTAATCAAGACGGCGGGCGGCCCTCCATATTGGCGGGGCGCCGCGACGTTATCCGAGGTCAATCTGGCATTTCGGCTTGGGCCGGCCCATTGTAGTGGCATGCGACTGTGGCGACCTGTCCTGGCGATCGCGGCGACTGCCGTCCTGGCGTCCGCGGAGGGGGTCTCCACGGACCTCCTGCCGCCGGCCAGCAGAGTCGTGGCCGGTTTCTCCGTGCGAAGCCTGTTGGAGTCCCCTCTGATTCGGAGTTTGGGCGGCGACGCGGCAAAGGTCACGACAACCTTCACGACCACGGCGCCTCTGGTGGGCCTGAACCCCGCCACCGACATCGACAGTGTCGTCTTTGCCTCGACCGGGGACTCCCAGACAACCGGAGGGCTACTCGTGCTTCGAGGGCGGTTCCACACGGAGGGGACCCACGGAGTGAGGTTGTATCACGGCGTCCCGACTTTCGAGGACACCAGCAATCAAAGCGCCCTGGCGCTGTTGGACGATGCGACTGCGATCGCTGGGCCGCTGAGCGAAGTGCGGGCGGCCATCGACCGGCGCGGCGGCGGTTCCCACATCGCGCCGGCGCTGGCGAAACGAGTGGCGGAATTGGCGGAAGCCCACGATTTCTGGGCGGTCGGGGACCTGCCGGAGGGCTTTCACTCCGCGAACCCGCCGACGAAGGATTTCGATTCGGTGGACCACTTCGAATTCAGCGCGTCGCTGCGGGAAGGACTGCAATTGAACGGCGAGATCCACGTGAAATCGCCGGAGAAGGCGGCGCAAATGGCTCTGGCGCTCTCCATGATCGAGGGAATGATGAAGGCGCAAAAGCCTGCCCCGGGCGGCGCCCGGTTCGATTTGCGCACGGAGAATGGCACGCTGAAACTCGCGGTATTCATTCCGGAAGAGGAGTTGAAGAAGGGACTGGCGGCGCAGAAAGACCGGCTCACCGGCATGCTAATGGGGCAATTCGGCGCCGCTCCCGCGGCTCCTTCGGCGCGCGAGATCAGCGGCCCGATTGCGCGGCCTGCGGCTGGGCCCGCTACCATCGTGACCAACAGCCGGGGGGATACCGTGACGGTCACGCTGCCCGGCGCGAAGTAGCCCGGCGCGCCCGGGGTACAATCCTCGAATGCGGCTTTCGATCTACCTCCTGGCTCTACCTCTGGTTTTCGGACAGACAATCGATGAGAAGGACGCTCTCGCCGCGGTCCAGAGGCTCTTCGACGCGATGGCGAATCATGACGCCGCGGCGATGCGCGCCACGCTGCTGCCGGACGCGCAGTTGCACTTCATTCGAGATCAAGGCTCACCGGCAACCTCGACGGGCGAGGCGTTTGTCAGTCAGATCGCCGGCGCCAAAACCGAATTGCTGGAGCGCTTCACTGGGGCGCCGCGGGTGTTGATCCACGGGCGTATAGCGGAAGTTTGGGGCGAGTATGAGTTCCTGCGCGCCGGCAAGTTCAGCCATTGCGGCGTCGACTCGGTCACGCTCTTCAAAACTCCCGACGGCTGGAAAATATCGACGATCGCGTATACGGCGGAGACCACCGGCTGCAAGAACCAGTAGCGGAGCGACGCCACGGCAGCGGTAGAAACACGTCAGGAATCTGTCTCCAGCCGCACATCGCCTTTTGAAGCACCCCATTTACGATAAGTCGAGGGGTCCCTGCGAACGGTGTCTCAGAATGACGGATCTTGAAACGCACGTCGTCGGCATCGTGAGCGTGGTCGTGATCTCCCTACTACTGGCAGGTTGCCGCTACGAGACAGTCTGGTCCGGCGCGGATTACGACGCATCGGGAAAATATTTGCGCGTGGCAGCCGACGAACCATTTTGCGGCTGTCTGCAGATCGTCAATGTAGCGAAGTTCCCTGTGACGATCCGGTCTCTGGCGCAGCGTAGGATTGAGCGCGGCCGCGTGACGCTACAGCCGGGAGAGGTCATTAAGGAGAAGTTCGACTGGTCCGGTCCAGACGGCGACGACTACTTCATATTGGACGCATTCACGGTCGACAATCCGGCGAAGGCTGTCCTCATCCGCGACGTAATTCGCCGCGTGGATATCGGGTGGCCTTTTCAGCCATGCGAGTTGGTGAAGTGCGATTTCGGGCCGCTGTATATGAATACCGGTGGTCTGCAGCCGCACTGAGTCTCCAGTCGCTCGGTCCAATCGCTCTTGACTCCAGCGGGTTCTGGTATTATTTTTTCACCGACAATGTGGAGGGGTATGTACACGAAGTGGATCGCGGCCGCTCTGATCTGTTGGCCATCCCTAGCCCAGATGGATAAGCCGGAATTCGAAGTGGCGTCGGTCAAACCAGCCACCCCGCTCGGCCCCTATGGGCAGCGGAGCGATCGGAAAGGCGGCCCAGGCACGCCTGACCCTGGACTGTACACATGCCGCAACTGCCCACTCTCGTGGGTGGTCGATGAGGCCTACAATCTGAAGCCGTACGAGTTTCAAGGGCCCGACTGGCTCGCCGAAACGCGGTTTGACTTCGAAGCGCGAATTCCAGCCGGCGCCACCAGGCCGATCTTCCTGCAAATGCTGCGGAGCCTCCTCGCCGACCGCTTCAAATTAGCGGTCCACCGCGAGCCGAAGGACATGCAGGTCTACGAGATGACCGTCGCGAAGAACGGCCCCAAGTTCCACGAAGCGAAACCAGACGAACAGGCCGCCGCCCGTCAGGAGGAGCCCGGCCCGCCGAAACGCGACGATGACGGTTTTCCAATCCTCGGCCCGAAAATGACGATGGCGATTGTCCCCGGTCACGCGCGCCTCCGCTCCAACAACCAGACGATGTCGTGGTTTGCGGACCAGTTGTCCGGGCAACTTGGCGGTCCTGTAACCGATTCGACCGGGTTGAAAGGTAACTACGATTTCATCCTGTCCTGGGCGTTCGGCTCGGAGACGGCGGTTGTGCCGGGTCAAGATCCCGGCGCCCCATACACTGACGCCTACCGGCCCGCGCTCCTCAATGCCGTGCAATCCCAACTCGGCTTGAAACTGGAGCGCAAGAAGGCGCCGGTCGAAGTCCTGGTCATCGATCGCATTGAAAAAACGCCATCGCCGAACTAGGATTCAATTCCGCCGCCGCCGAGGCGTTCGCAAACGCTGGTGCCCCGGGGCGGGATTTGATACCTTGGCGGTAAGTGAGCGCAACATGCCGTCACCCCCTTTGGCTATGGTATTAGCTACGATTTTTGATGCCCTGAAGGAAATCGAGCGGCCGGAACTCACGACGTGGCTGCGCTACGGACCGTCGCACGGTTGCCGATAGTATGAAAGCTGTTTACAGGCGGCAGCTTTCCCTGCCGGAGAATCAGTCTCGGCGAGATGTTGTAGCTTCTTGAAAAGATACGGTTCTGGCACGGTGCTTGGCGCACCCCATGCGATTTGGGCAGCGAATTCAGCATCGGTAACACCCTGACCTCTCGTGAAGAAAATGTCTGCAAGAGCGTAGCCAAGCGGATTGTCTGGGTCAGCTTTGTAGTCGGGGTGACGTCCACTATTAGCGGGCATCGTGCAGTAATCCCATCCATCGCACGCTGTGCGGAGCACCCCGGCATCACGCTTGAGCCAAAAGACTCGACGCATTATCGGCGTGGAATGGGCTGGCATTGCCCAAGAACCAAGGGGGTTTGCACCGTTGAATGCGCCAGCCCAAGTGAAGTAGTAAACGGTGGCCGTGTCGGGTATCGCATTGCCACGCAGAACATTCTCTACGCTGATTTTCAGCTTCCGCAGCTGTGTCAGCAATCATCTGAAAACGTAGTTTTCTGAGCGCCATTCGACATCATCCGC
>CAZSQK010000034.1:0-75634 GCA_964608645.1 uncultured Solibacteraceae bacterium
CTTAGTATGGCAAAAAACGATACGCTTCAAGGCTCGCTCGATTTGCTGGTGCTGAAGCTTCTATCGCGCCGCGCTCCGCTACACGGCTACGCAATCATAAGCGCGATCAAAGATGTTTCTGGCGAGGTGTTGTGCGTCGAGGAGGGATCTCTCTACCCAGCGTTGCACCGGCTGGAAGAGGCCGGTTTGATTCGTGCAAAGTGGGTCGCCAAGGGTCCTGGCCGTCGTGTGCGCATTTACGATCTGACCGCGCAAGGTCACAAGCAACTCGCAACTGAAGAGGTTCGTTGGACGACGGTCGCGGACGCCGTACAGCGCGTCCTGAAGTTCGCATGAGGAGGCTCGCCATGTCGTGGATTAGGCGCTTCAGCAATGTCTTCCGCCAGGATCGGCTGAATCAAGAGATCGAGGAGGAACTGACCACGCATATCGAAGAAGCGATCGAGCAAGGCAGTTCGCCAGATGCGGCGCGCCAGGCTCTAGGCCCGGCGCTTCGATATCGCGAACAGAGCCGCGATGTCAAACTCCTGCCGTGGCTCGACAGCCTCGCTTCGGACGTGGTATTCGGATGGCGGCAACTAAACCGGCGCCGTGTGACGAACGCGGCAGCCATTCTGTCGTTGGGCCTCGCGATTGGCGCCACAACCGCGGCGTTTCGGCTGGTGGATGCCGTGTTGCTTCGGAAGTTGCCGGTCGCGGAGCCCGACCGGCTTTATTACCCGGCGCTCACCAATTTCAAAAATGTCGACGGGCAGGCCGACTACAACGAATATTTCGACTATCCCACCTATCGCAAGTACCGCCAAACGGTTGGCGGCCAGGCGGAGCTGATGGTGATCGGGATGAGTTCTCAGCAGGATGCCACATTCGGGCCTGATGCGGAACCGGTGAAGCTCTTTCAACAGTTCTTTTCGGGGAATGTGTTCCGTGTATTCGGTCTGCGGCCCGCCATCGGACGTTTGCTTGCGCCCAGCGACGATGTAGTGCCGGGCGGCCATCCCGTGGCAGTGATCAGCTATGACCTCTGGAGCCGGCGCTTTGGACGCGATCCTCAGGTCCTGGGTAAACGATTCCTCACGCGTGGCACGCAGTTCGAAATCGTCGGCGTCGCACCGGAAGGCTTCCGCGGCACCGAGCCGGGTTCGGCAACAGAAGTCTTCCTTCCCGCGATGATGAATGCCAGAGCCTTAGAAAGCCGGGGATGGCAATGGTTTCGGCTTTGGGTGCGCCCCAGCACCGGAGTTGCCCCGGAACAGGTGCGGCAGATGTTGCAAGCGGTCGTCACGCGGGATAACGAAGAGCGGGTGAAGGGCTTGCCGGCCGATACGCCTAAGGAGACGATCGATCACCTTCTCAAGCAATCCGTCCTGATGTTGCCCGCGGAGAGCGGCGCGTCGTATTGGAAAAAAGAATATCGCAGACCGTTGCTCATCCTCTCGATCCTCGTCGGCATGGTTCTCCTGATGGCCTGCGCCAACGTCGGCAATCTGCTCACCGCCCAGGCTTCGTCGCGCGCCCGAGAGATGGCTCTACGCGTCTCGATCGGCGCGGGGAGGGCGAGGCTGGTGCAACTGATGCTGGTGGAGAGTGCGATGTTGGCCGCTGCCGCTTCGCTCCTCGGGGCGCTGTTCTCCTGGTGGTCGGCCCCTTTTGTCGTTCGCATGCTGGAGTCGCCAGACAGACCGCTCCATCTCGCTCTGGCACTGGACTGGCGGACCGCTGCCTTTGGCGCCCTCGTGGCCGTCGCGGTGACCTTCCTTTTCGGACTGGCGCCGGCACTTCGCGCTTCCGCGGTGAAGCCGGTGAACGCGCTGAAGGGCGGGGAGGACCCGCATGCGCGGCCGCGGCTCATGCAATCGCTGGTTGCGGCCCAGATGGCGTTCTGCATCATGGTGCTGCTGATCGCCGGGTTATTCGTCGCGACCTTCCAGCGCCTCTCGACGCGGCCGCTCGGATTTACACCACAAAATGTGTTGTTGCTGCAAGCCGGCGCCGGAAAACAGAAGCAACCGGCGGAGATCTGGATGCAGGCTGTCGACCGCCTGCGCACGGTTCCCGGCGTCGAGTCCGCCGCTTTCGCTGGATGGGCATTGTTGACGGGCAATCGGTGGACTGGAACGGTGCGGATCGCAGGCGGTGCGCCCGATCCGCGCTCACCCTACCTTCTCGACGTTTCCCCTCGCTTCTTCGAAACCATGCGGATCGGCTGGATGGATGGCCGCGATTTTCGTTCCGATGATGTCCCGCCAAAGACGGAAGGCCCCGGCCAATCCAGGGCTGGAGTGGCCATCGTCAACGAGGCCTTTGCGCGTGCGTTTTTGGGCGGCCGAAACCCAGTTGGTGAGACGCTGGGGTTGGTTGGGCCCAAGGGCTCCGATGCCCCATTTCAGATCGTCGGTTACGTGCGGGACGCCAGCTACGGCAGCGTGCGCGAGGCGTTCCGCCCCACGGTATACGTTCCCATCGAGCCGAGGGAGAGCGTCACCTTGGTCGTGCGGGCCCCGGCGGGGCTAGCTCTTGCTCCGATCCTCCGCCGTGAGGTTTCCCAGGCGCACGCCGGGTTTACCGCGGGCGCCATCGAGCGGGAGAGCGCTCTTGCGGAGAGGCAGCTGATTCGCGAGCGCCTGCTTTCCGCCCTCTCGCTGTTCTTTGCTACGTTGGCGCTCGTCTTGGCCGGGATCGGCTTGTACGGCGTGCTGAACTATTCGGTCACACAACAGCGGAAAGAGATCGGCATCCGCATGGCCCTGGGAGCGCGCCCTGTGCAGATCGTGCGCCGAATCGCGGCGGGGATGCTAGGAGTGGTTGCACTTGGAGGTTGCATCGGGTTGATTGGCGGACTGGCCACTGGGCGTTTCGTTCAGACGTTGCTCTTCGAGGTAAAAGCCACGGATGTCGAGATGGTGGCGGCGCCGCTGTTGCTTCTCTTGAGCGCCGGTGTTCTCGCAGCTCTACCGTCGGCGATTCGGGCGACGCGAATTGACCCTTCCGAGACACTCCGCGGCGAGTAGCCCCTTCCACAGCGCCGAATCGTGGCCGGTCTTTGACGCACGTTCGACAGCTCTTCCCGCGAACTCAATTTGAGAAGAATGATCCGCCGAGGAGGGTGAAATCCTGGCGGTTTACACGCGGTCACGGGAGCACTAAATACGATAGCCGGATAAGAGGCAATGCGCCTTGCCCCGCCTCAGCACACAGCGACCCGGAGCGCGAACAGCGCTCCGAATCGAGGTCTCAAAAACACCACTTGGCGGGGCGCACGCGAATTGTTCGCGCGGCAGTGAAATTAGTAAGCTTCAATCATGAGATCCTCGTGGGAGACCTTCTGCTGGTTGATCGCGGGAGTCAGCTTGACGCTGGGCGCCCCTTTGACGCTGTTCGCGCAGGCGAAAGGGGCTGCTCCGAGAGCTCAAGACACTGGAATTTCCGTCCCGTTCATCGGATGTGCATCAACTGGCCAAATCGTAAGACTCGATGCGCCCAAAGGTATAAGTAAGTCTGTGCCGATAAGCTCGAAGGACGCCCAGGCACTGGCTTATTACAAATCAGCAGATGGAATCGGCCTTCTCGCACCGCGAGGCTGGTATTGCGAAGGCGCCTCTGGATCTAGCGGCGAGGTCCTATTCCTGAGTCCGAATCCAATCCAGCATGATCGTTCAGGATGGCACGGCCTGGAAGGACAGGCGATTGAAATCTACCGCATGTTCGGTGGGACCTCCGGGAGATATGGCATTGCCGAGATAATGGCACGAGTCTTCCCAAGCTATAGAGCATTCGCGACGAAGGTTATGGAAGGAATGGACCCACCACTTCCGACCGGCCCCTATCCGAAAGACACTCTGACGTACCGAAGCAAAACGATTGTCGAATACAACACTCCGGCGCGAACGGAGGGGTTGGGAAACTTCCACTCATCGCTTGGCAAAAATGATCTTCCAATAAGGGGAGCCGCGATCATCCTCGGCAAACCGCCAAGCGTCGGTGATGGACCGGACCTGGTACTTCTCCCGCCTTAAACGGGCTGATACCGGTCATCGTTGAAGAGTTTGAGCGCGAGACGGTTGGCGCTCAGCGTCAATAGTTTCCAGGGCACACCAGGAAGTCTTGTCTTACAAGAATTATCCGTTGCCCTTTCCGCGCGGTTTTTTCGCATCGAATCACCTCGCATCTCGATACGATGGGCGTTGTGCACCAGCCTGTCGAGGATGCCTTCGGGATCATCCCGGAATGCCGTTCGTCATCATCGCGGAATCGCGTTCATCTTGCCCCGGATTCCCCAATCGGACAGGTCCAGTTCATGCATCCAATCGTCGGCATTGCGGCGTAGCGCGGGACGCCGGCAATCCATTCATGCGCGTTGTTCTTCATTTGCGACAGAGCCTCAAAAAAGGGCCGGTCGAGGACATCGTGGTTGGTCGCGCCGAAAGGCCGGCCGAAAACTGATTTGAGTTGCGTGGTCTTCGCAGCCGGCCCTTATGCATTCTAACGAACTGCGACAGCCCACTAGTCATTACATCCCTCTGGAAAGTGGGCCCAGCGTCTCTGATACACTTGCCTGACTAGGAGGTTACACGTGCCACTGTTCTACGCCATTGACGACATCGTCGTCTCACCGCGGGAATTGCAGGAGAAATCCACACACATCCAAGCCCTGCAACGAGCCGTCGAGACCAAAGGGAGTGACGTTTCGGTGATGTTTTCCACCGGCGTCTTAAGCTCCAAGAAACTCCTGGCTACCGCGCCCGCGCCGGTTCCCTTCACACCCATCGGAATGGGTAAACCGCTGACCATTCAGATCCGGCATGTTTACACCGGCCAGTTCCCACATACCAGCTTCTTCTCGCCGCACAAGGACATGGTCCTGACGTCGGCGATCAAGGATATTACCGTATATAACGCCGCGTCGCGCGCCGTGAACTTCCTGCGTAAGGGCGTCCCGGCGCAGTCGAATTTCGATTCACCCAGCGCCAGCCAACAAGGGACGCCCCTCGTGTGCTACGTGCCGGCCGTGACGTCCCCATCCTCCATACTTACCTTGGAGATGGTCTTCGACAACTTCCCGGACGATTTCTTCACCAAGTTAAGTTCCACCTTCAGCAGCCTGGCCGGTATCCCCATTTTCCTTCCCGCCAGCGGATACCTGCTGGCCGGAAGCGTGCTGGTCAAACTCCTCGGCGATCTCGGCCATTCGTTGTTCGATGGCCATCCCGCGTTCGATCAGAATGTCAATCTCGATTTCGACGTCCCTGGAGCGGCCCCGATCACTGCCGACTTCCGTATCGTCTGTAATACGGATTTCGACCCCACCCCGTACCATTTCGTGCCGGGCAAGGGCTTGGTCGACTCGAACGGAGCGCCCTATTCGGGAGATGCGCCTTATGTCGTCCTCAGTCTCGATGGAAAAGAGCAGCCGGCCTACAAGGATTTCACCCCGACGGTCGCCAGCGCCGCTCTGCTGAAGCAGTTCTTCGACGTGCAGGACGGAAGCTCGGCCGTGCTCGACACCTTCGTCGACGCCATGAAACTTCTCAACGATTCGAAGTTCCGCACCGAAGCCGACAAGGTCCAGGCCCAGATCGACAAACTCAAAGCCGCCGGTGCGGACGACAATTCCGATGAGGTCAAGGCCCTTCTGGAGAGGAAGAAGGCATTGACAGCCAACATCCTCGAAGATGTCTTAAAGCCCAAGTAGCGCAAGTTTCCAACCCGCGCCGGCGGCCCACGACTCCCCAGCGTCACGGGGCCCTCGCCTCGTACAATAACTAGTGCATGCGCCCGCTCCTGCCCATCGCCGCATCCGCTGCGTTCCTGGCATGGGCGGTGCGCGGCCGCTCGTCGAGCGTCTTCGGCAAATCGTACTGGCGAGGCCCGCGCCGCCGGCCCGCCATTGCCCTGACCTTTGACGACGGTCCCAGTGAGAGCACGCCCGTCCTCCTCGACCTGCTGGCGCGCCACAACGTCCCCGCCACCTTCTTCCAGTGCGGCGCCAACGTCGCCCGGCTCCCCGCGGTGGCCCGCGAGGTGCGCGATGCCGGCCACGAGATCGGCAACCACAGCCACACCCACCCGCTCCTCTGCTTCCGCTCGCCCACATTTATTGAGGAGGAGCTGCGCCGCGCCCAGGAGACCATCGGCAAGGAAACCGGCGCGGCGCCCGCCTGGTTTCGCGCTCCGTTCGGCGTGCGCTGGTTCGGTCTCGCCGGAGCCCAACGGGCGCTCGGGCTCACCGCCGTGATGTGGACCGCAATCGGCTATGATTGGAATCGCACGGCCGATGCCGTCGTGGAGCGGCTCGCGGGAGGCGTTTCCAATGGCTCGATTCTGTGCCTCCACGATGGACGGGAGCTCCGCCCCAGGCCCGATATTGCGGCGACCGTCGAAGCCGTCCGCCGCCTGGTTCCCGAGCTGTTGGAGCGGGGCTACAAATTTGAAACCGTAAGCCGCCTGATATGTCCGACGACTTGATCCAACGTGTCCTCACCGTGATCGCCACCTCCCGGCGCCTGCCTCCGGAAACCGTCACCATCGACACCGACTTCCAGCAAGTGGGAATCGACTCGATGGACGCGGTCGAGATCCTGTTCGCGCTCGAAAACGAGTTCGACATCAATATTCCCGACGAAGAGGCGCGCAGCGTGCGCACCGTGCGGCAGATGTGCGAAGGCGTGGCCCGGCTGGTCGCGGCCAAACAGGCGGGCGGCGCCGCCTGACGATGCGCCGCGTCGCGATCACGGGCCTGGGATCGATCTCCGCCCTCGGACACGATACCGCCTCCTTCTTCGAAGCACTGCGCGCCGGGCGAAGCGGCATCGGTCCTATCGAGGCGCCGGACGCGCCGCGGCTGCGCTTTCCCAACGGCGCCGAAGTGCGCGGCTACAGTCATCGGGCGCACTTCGAGGACCGCCAGGCCGATTTCCTCGATCGCTTCGCCCAATTTGCCGTGATCGCGGCGCGCGAAGCGGTTCGCGACGCCGGCATCCGCTGGACGCCCGAGTTGCGCGAAAGCGCGGCGATCGTCACGGGCTCCTGCGTGGGCGGACAGTCCACGCAGGATCTCGGCTTCGTCGATCTCTATCAACGAGGGTTGAATCGCGTTCATCCCCTCACGATTCCCAAGACCATGGCAAATGCCGGCGCGAGCCACATCTCGATGGAGTTCGGGATCACCGGCCCCGCCTTTACGATCTCCACCGCCTGCTCCTCGGCCGCCCACGCCATCGGGCAGGCGTATTGGATGGTGCGCTCGGGCGCCGCCGCCATGGCGATTAGCGGAGGCAGCGAAGTCCCGTTCAGTCCCGGGCTTCTCCGGGCATGGGAGGCGATGCGGGTCGTCTCGCCCGACACCTGCCGCCCGTTTTCGAAGGACCGGCGCGGCATGATCCTCGGCGAGGGCGCCGCGATGCTCGTGCTGGAACCGCTCGAGCTCGCCCGGGCCCGCGGCGCGCGCGTGCATGCGGAGATCGTCGGCTTCGGAATGTCGTCGGACGCCACTCACCTCACGCAACCCTCGCCCCAAGGCGCAGCCCGCGCCATCCGCGCCGCCCTCCGCGACGCCGGCCTCGCGCCGGAGCAGGTCGGCTACATCAACGCGCACGGCACCGCCACCCCCGCCAACGATCCGGCGGAAGTGGCGGCCATCCGCGCTGTCTTTGGAGCCCACGCCGATCGGCTGCCGGTCAGTTCCACCAAATCGATGCACGGCCACGCGCTCGGAGCCGCCGCCGCGCTCGAAGCGCTCGCCACCGTGCTCGCCCTGCGCGACGGCGTCCTCCCGCCCACCGCCAATTTCCAGGTCCCGGATCCGGAATGCGATCTCGACGTCATCCCGAACCAGGCGCGCCCCGCGAGCGTGGAGTACGCCCTGTCGAACTCATTCGCCTTTGGCGGCCTGAACGCCGTCCTGGCCTTCCGCGCGTAACCCCCGTCCGAGTCGTCAGCCGATTTCGCGTCAACCCTCCGCCAGCGGCTCCGCGCCACCGGAATCAGTTCTCCTTGACCGTCTCCATCCACCGCTCGGCCAACGTCTGCAACTCATCGGCGATATTGGCGTGCGCGCGCCGTACGTTCTTCGATTCCGCGCGGCCCTCCAGGTTCGACGGGAAGAGCGCGTCACCCCTCACGAGCGGTTTGGACGCCCTCGGACATCCCGTCGAAAAGCGGAGCCGTCAAACCTTCCGCGGCGTCCTGGCCTTCAGGCTTCCTTGGCCGGCGTGGGCGCGCCGTACGTTCTTCGATTCCTCGGGTCTTCGTCCAGGCTCGACACGAAGAGCGCGCCATCGCTCCGCGCCGCCTGTATCAGTTCTCCTTGACCGTCTCCATCCACCGCTCGGCCAACGTCTGCAACTCATCGGCGATATTCGCGTTGGCGTGCCGCAGATTCTTCGACTCCCCTGGATCTTCATCCAGATTGGACAGAAACAGCGCCTCGTCGCCCGCCAGCGGCTTCGCGCCCTCGGGAGTCCCATCGAAAATTTTGCCGTTCTTCACCAGCTTCCACGGCCCCCGGCGCACCGCCAGTTGTCCCGCGGACGACCAGTAGATCGCGTCATGAGTCGATTTCGCGCCCGAGACCGCCATCGGCAACGCGTCCGCGCCGTCCAGTGTGCGATTCGCCGGCAGCGCGGCGCCGGCCGCCCGGCAAATCGTCGGCATCAGGTCGAGATGGCTGCCGACTTGCGTCCGCACCTGTCCCTTCGGAATCACGCCGGGCCAGCTCATCGCCATCGGGACATGCATGCCCCCGTCGAAGGCGCTGAATTTGTTGCCGCGGAACGGCGCGTTGTTCCCGGCCGTGGCGGGCTTCTGGTTCAATCCGGCCCGCGGCTCGCGCGTCGCCCCATTGTCGGCCGAAAAGAAGACCAGCGTGTTGTCGAGCAGTTGCAACTCCCGCAGCGTCGTCATCACCTGTCCGACAGCGTCGTCCAACGCGGAGATCATCGCGGCGTAAGTTCGCCGCTCCGGCTCTAACCCGGAAAAGCGCTCCAGGTATTTCGCCGGCGCGTGCATCGGATAATGCGGGGCGTTGAACGGCATGTACAGGAAAAACGGATCGGCGCGCCGTTCCCGCACGAAGCGCACGGCCTCGCGCGCGAACAACTCGGTCGAATACTGGCCGTCTTCGAACACCTCGGCGCGGTCCCGCCACAGGTCGTGATAGTTGACCGTGCGCGGCTCGCCCCAGTAGTAGCGATGCGAGAAGTAGTCGATGCATCCGGACTTGAAGCCGAAGAAACGGTCGAAGCCGTGGGCATTCGGGTCGGGCCCCAGATGCCACTTCCCGATCAGCGCCGTCGCATACCCTCCGGGTTTCAATGCCGACGCGATGGTCTGCTCCGTGGCGCGCAGCGGCGGGCCGTTATCCGGGACTCCGGCGCGCAGCGGATACCGTCCCGTGAGCAGCGCCGCCCGCGCCGGCGCGCACACCGGCGCGGCCGAATACCAGTTCGTGAACCGCGCCCCGGAAGCCGCGATCGCGTCGATATGCGGCGTCTGCAGATCCTTCGCGCCCCAGCACCCCAGATCGTGGCAGCCGAGGTCGTCGGCAAGGAAGATCACGATATTTGGCCGGCGCCGCTCCTGCGCGGCCGCCACCGCCGCCGCGGTGGTCGTAACGAACTGTCTGCGGGAGAGCATGCCGACATCCTACCGTAAGCGCACGCACGGCGTGATATCGTCGTACCCTTGGAGGTCGTTATGGCATCGACTCGCAGACAGTGGCTGGCCGGCATGCCCGCCGCCGCGATGGCGGCCCAGGCGCAGCAGGGCGCCGCGGCGCGGCCCAACATCATCCTCATCATCTCCGACCAGTTTCGCTGGGATTGCATCGGCGCCATGGGTCTCAACCCCATGAACCTCACGCCCAATCTCGACCGCATGGCCGAGCGCGGCGTCCTCTTCAAGTCGGCCTTTTGCAACCAGCCCGTTTGCGCGCCCGCGCGCGGCAGCATCTTCACCGGCCAATACCCGGCTAAACACGGCGTCTGGAAAAACGCCGTTGCGCTGCCGGAGAACGCCACCACCCTGGCCAAGACGCTGCGCAGCGCAGGCTACTCCGCCAACTACATGGGCAAGTGGCATCTCGGCAACGAAGGGCCGCCTTCCGCGGAGCGCAACGGACCCGTTCCGCCCGCCGGCCGCGGGGGCTTCCTCGATGTCTGGGAGGCCGCCAACGCCCTCGAGCTCACGTCGCACGCCTACGAAGGCGACGTCTGGGATGCCGCCGGCAAGCCCATCCACTTCTCCGGCCAATATCGCACCGACTTCATGACCGGACGCGCCCAGAACTTCCTTCGCTCGGTGAAATCGCCCTTCTTCCTGACGCTCTCCTACCTCGAAGTGCATCACCAGAACGACTCCGACACCTTCGAGCCGCCCAAGGAGTTTAAAGGGAAGTTCCCGAATCCGTTCATCCCCGGCGATCTGCGCGCGCTCCCCGGAAGCTGGCCGAGCCAATGGTCGGATTACCTCGCCTGCGTCGCCAAGATGGATGAGACCGTCGGCACGATCCGCCGCACCCTGGAAGAGACCGGGCTGGCGCGGAACACGATCCTCATGTTCGTCAGCGACCACGCCTGCCACTTCAAGACGCGCAACGCCGAGTACAAGCGCACTCCGCATGAGAGCTCGATCCACATTCCGCTGGTCGTCGAAGGCCCGGGTTTCAATCGCGGCATGCAGGTCTCGCACCTCGTGAGCCAGGTCGATCTGATGCCGACGCTGCTGCAGGCGGCCGGCCTGCCTATCCCGTCCACCGTGCAGGGGCGCAGCTTCCTGCCGCTGCTCGACCGCCAGGTCGAAGGCTGGCGCGACGAGGTCTACTTCGAGATGACGGAGTTCACCACCGGCCGCGGCTTGCGCACGCCGCAATACACCTACGCCGTCGCCGCGCCGAAGGTGCCGGGATGGAAGGTCGTGCCGTCCGCGCCGAAGTACGTCGAGTACATGCTCTACGACAACTACGCCGATCCCTACCAGCAGGTGAATCTGGCCGGCCGCGCGCCGTACCAGGCAATCGCGGCGGACTTGCGGAAGCGGCTGCTCGCGCGCATGCAGGAAGCCGGCGACGGCCCCGCGACAATCGAGCCTAGCTGGTTTCCGTACCCGTAGTTAGGTCCATTATGGGGCCCCAAACGAGAATTTTGTTCTCACTAGGCGGCAGTCTTCAGCCCAACAGCACGCAACAGTTCGTCCAAATCATCAACGATCCGCTGGTATAGGCGGCGGTGGAATCTCCTCTCGAACGGGCTGGCTTGGCTCCTCCGAAAGCCTTATAGTGGAGTCTAGGTACAGACGACTTCTGAGTATTCGTCGCTGGAACCAAGCGCATCCCGCTGCTCGAAGCACTTCGGGCAAACATCGAGTGCTAGGGATATCAATTCGTAGCAGCGGGATGCCCGCTCAAACAAAACGATTAGCAAATGTTTTGAGCGGTGAAAAGCCCGAGTGATACACTCCTCGCCGGTGAATCTCCCCCTTTAAACTTCCCCAAATTGCAAAATTTCGTTCCGGATCAACTATAAGGGATATCAAGGGCGAATAGCCCTTGCCTAGTTACCGTGCGGCGCGCACTTCGCGCACTACGGAGGTCGTGATGGGCTCGTAGGACGGGTGCGCGAACTCCATGCGCATGCCGCGGCCGATGTAGCCGGCCTTGATCATCGAGCCGCCCCACGTCGAGCCGTTGATGGTGACTAGGGTAGGTTCGGGACAGAAGACCGGATGGCCCGAAATGAGAGCCTGTCCAAGTCCTTTGTATTGAATGGTGTACGCCCGGTTTTCGGTTTCGACTTCGAGCACGGCGCCGGGCCGCAGGTCGCCCAGATGCACGCCGCCTTCGATCTCGGACTGCACGATGTGCCGGTTGACGGCATCACTCAGGTGCGGACTCGGTCGAAACATCCCTACCTTCAGGGTAAGCCATAATTACCTGAGGTGGCGACGTGCTTGATGCGGTAATTGTCGGTGGGGGCCCATCCGGCGCCACGGCAGGAAGGCTGTTGGCGGAGTGGGGCCACAAAGTGGCGATCCTCTCCGCGCCCGCCGATCCGCGCCGCGCGCTCGCCGAGTGCCTGCCGCCAAGCAACCGTAAGTTGTTCCAATTCCTCGGGATACTCGACGCCATCGACGCCGCCGGATTCTATCGGACCACCGGAAATACGGTCTGGTGGGGCGGCGGCGAGCGGCGCGTCGAGCCGTACCCGGACGGCTGGGGGTACCAGGCGCCCCGGACTGAATTCGACGCATTGCTGCTGGGATTGGCGCGCACGGCGGGGGCGCGAGTCCGCTTGGGGAAAGCGGTGGCGCGCGACGGTCCGCGAATTCACTTTCGCGGCGAGGAGATCGCCGCACGATTCATCGTCGATTGCTCGGGCCGGTCCGGAGTCCTCGCGCGGTTGCTCGGCGCGCGGCAACCGGAGAGGCGGATGGTCGCCCTGTGTGGAGTGTGGCGAAATCCTACAGGGTGGAAGCTGCCGGATGAGAGTCACACGCTCGTCGAACAGTACGATTCGGGGTGGGCTTGGTCGGTTCCGGTGTCGAAATCGGTCCGATTTGTGGCATTTATGGTCCAAAAAAGGTCGAATTATGCGCAAGAATTGGCAAAAACGAGCGCATTTCGAGCCATTTTCGAGCACAATTCGATGGCAAACGAGCCTTGGGGGCGCGATGCCTCGGTCTACACCGCGCGGCAATTCTGCGGCCGCGGATTTGCGATTGCGGGCGATGCCGGAGCGACGATCGACCCGTTGTCTTCCTTCGGCGTGAAAAAGGCGATGGTGTCGGGTTGGATGGCGGCGGTGGTCGCGAACACCTGTCTGCGGCGCCCGGAGCGCGAGTACGCGGCTCTCGCCTTCTTCGAGGCGCGGGAACGCGAGGTGTCGGAAACGTACGGCCGCTTGACCGACGGTTGGTACACGGGACAGGCCGCCGGCGGCGTGCTGGAGCGGTTGCGCGCGGCATCCGAGTTGACGTTGCGCCAGGCGAAAGCCGTGGCGCCGCGGCCCGTGATTGAAGGCAACGAGATCGTGCTCAGCGAAACCATCGCGCACGTGAATGTGGAACGGCTGGTAAGGGTCGCGCAAGGTCACCGGCAAGTTCCGGATATGTACGAGGCGTATTGCCGCGACTACGAAGCTGTGGCGCTCTCGGATTTTCTGATCGCGCTCACCAGTTTACTCTCGGAAGGCGTCCTGACCGGCTTATAATGACTGCACCATGAGGGTGCTCGCGATGCTGTTTCCGATCCTTCTCTGCGCGCAACAGGCGAAGGAGCCCACCGAACGGGAAAAGGAAGAGCTGGACGCCGGCATCCCGATCGCGAGCGAGGCGGTGCGCAAATCCTGCTCCCCGTGCCACAAGATCGATGAGAAGGGGCGCATGTCGCGCATCTCGTGGCGGCGGACCACACCGGAGGGCTGGGAGTTCACGGTCAAGCGCATGATCGGCCTCAACGGCGTGCAGATCGAGCCGTCGGACGCGCGCGAAGTGGTGAAGTATCTCGCGACGAATCTCGGCCTTGCGCCGGAAGAGGCCAAGGGCGCGGCGTTCGAAACCGAAAAGCGAATGATCGACTACACGTACGCCGACAAGGACGTCTCCGAGGTCTGCGCCAAGTGCCACTCCATGGGCCGCGTGGTTTCGCAGCGGCGCGCGCGGAACGAGTGGGAACTGCTGATTGCGATGCATCGCGGCCTCTATCCGCTCTCCGATTTCCAGGCGTTCCGGCGCGGCGGTCCGCCGCAGACGGAGCCGGGACCCGACGGGCGGCCGCCGGACAATCGCCATCCCATGGACAAAGTGATTCCGAAGCTCGCGGAGCAGTTGGCGTTGAAGACGCCCGAGTGGTCGGCATGGTCGGCCAATATGCGGTCGCCGAAGCTGGCGGGGCGCTGGGCATTTTCGGGCTACCAGGCGGGCCGCGGTCCGCTCTACGGCGAGACGATCATCAAGGCGACGGACAACCCCGACGAATTCCAGACCGAGACCAGCTACGTGCAGGCGCGCACGGGCGCGTTGTCGCGGCGCACCGGGAAATCGCTGGTCTATACGGGATTCCAGTGGCGCGGCCGCTCCATGGAAGGCAATATCGAGCTGACCAGCATGCGCGAAGTCATGTTGCTCGACCGGAGCCAGCGCGAGTTGACCGGGCGGTGGTTCACCGGCGGTTATGAAGAGATCGGAATCGACGTCACGCTGACGCGGCTGGGCAGCGACCCCGTTGTGCTCGGGCTGGACCGGCCGGGACTGCACGCCGGAGACACCGCCGAGGTGATGATCCACGGCGCGAATTTCCCGGCGAATGTGGCGCCGGCAGCAATCGATTTCGGACGCGGGATCACGGTGAAGCGGGTGACGAGCGCGTCGCCGCAGTTGCTCAAGGTGGAAGTTGAAATGGCGAAGGACGCGGCAGTGGGCCCGCGCGATGTCGCCGTCGCCGGCGTGGTGCGGGCGGGCGCGGCCATGGTGTACGACCATATCGACCTGATCAAGGTGAAGCCGCAGGCAGGCATGGCGCGCGTCGGCGGGATCAATTTCCCGAAGCAGTTGCAGCAGTTCGAGGCCTTCGCCTATCACAACGGCGGCGATGGAAAACCGAACACCAAGGACGATCTGGAGATCGGACCGGTGGATGTGACCTGGGCCGTTGAGGAATACACCGCGACGTTCGACGACAACGATAAGGACTTCGTCGGCACGCTGGACGCGCGTGGGCTCTTCACGCCGAACGTCGATGGGCCGAATCCGAAACGCCGCGGGAACGGGAACAACGTCGGAGACGTCTGGGTGGTGGCGACGTATAAGCTGCCGGACGGCAAACTGCTGCGTGGGCGCTCGCATTTGCTGGTGACGATGCCGCTCTATGTGAAGTTCGACCAGCCCGAGGTGGCGCAGTGAGCGAGCTCGGACTGCGCGAGTTTCATGCTTTCGAAGCGGCGGGGACCCGGTTTGCGTATCTCGTTCCGAGCGCGGCGGTGTTCGAACTGGACGAGACTGCGGCGGCCGTGCTCGACCGGCTGCGGCTCGGGGCGCTGGCGCCGGAACAACTCATCGGCGAGTTGAGCGGGCGCTTCTCCGCAACCGTGCTCGACGAAACGCTGCGGGAGCTGCTCAGCGTACGGGCGATCGGCGAGACCGGCGTTCCGATCCGGCCGCAGCCGAAAGTCAAGCCGCCCGAGAACTTTCCGCTGACGACGATGGTTCTCAATGTGACGAACCAGTGCAACTTGAGCTGCACCTACTGCTACGAATACGGCGAAGACAAGATCGTCGACACCGAGAACGGGAAGCAGTCGAAATTCATGAGCGAAGAGACGGCGCGGGAAAGCGTCGAATTCCTGCTGCGGGAATCGGGCATCAACCGCCTCGCCCACCTCACCTTCTTCGGCGGCGAGACGCTGCTCAATTTTCCGGTGGTGCGGTCGACCATCGCGTACGCGCGTCGGCGGGCGGCGGAAATGGGCAAGGAGATCGACTTCAGCCTGACCACCAACGCGACGCTGCTCAAACCGGAGGTGATCGAATTCCTGGCGGAGAACCGGGTCGGCGTCACCGTTTCGATTGACGGGCCGAAAGAGGTGCAGGACCAGTTCCGCGTGTTCCACAACGGCAGCGGGAGCTATGAGACGGTAGCGCCGAAGATTCAGGAGCTGCTGCGGCGGCATCGCTCGCGGCCGATCGGGGCGCGCGTCACGTTGACCGCGCAGAACCTCGATGTCCGCAAGATCTACCGGCACCTGCGCGAGGAGATCGGCTTCTGGGAAGTCGGGTTCGCGCCGGTGACTACGGCGTCGAGCCGCGGGTATGCGATCGCCGACTCGGGCTTCGACTCGATGCTCGATCAGTTCCGCGCGCTGGCCGCGGAGTTTCTCGAAGCCGCTCTGGAAAACCGGCATCACGGGTTCTCCAACGTGAAGGACACGCTCGAGGAGATCCACAAGGGGATGAGCAAGGCGTACCCGTGCGGCGCGGGGCTGGGGCTGATGGGGGTTTCGACGGACGGCGACGTGGCGCTGTGCCACCGTTTCGCGGGGTCGGACAGCCACAAGCTGGGGACGGTGAGCGGCGGAATCGACCGGCTGGTGCAGATCGGGTTCCTGGAGAGCCATCACATCGACGAGAAAACCGATTGCTCGCGGTGCTGGGCGCGCCCGCTGTGCTCGGGCGGGTGCTACCACGAGGCGCACACGCGCTACGGCGACACGGCGCACGCCAACCTGCACTACTGCGAGTGGATTCGCGGATGGACGGAGACGTGTTTGCAGATTTACGCGGAGCTGGCGGTGCGCAATCCGCGGTACCTGGAACAGTTCGATGAGGTAGAGCATGAAACATCTCAAGTCAGTTAATCGCAAGGCGGCCCGCATCGAGCGGTTCGTGGAAGGCGAAGAGGACGTGGTGGCCTTGCAGCAGGGCGGCCCGCCGCAACAGGCGCCGCAACCGCATATTCCGCTCGGCTGCACGCTGGTGTTCTCGCCGGGATGGGAGGCGGACCGCACCGGGGGAACCGCGGGGCTCTGCACACCAGTGGAGCGCGACCTGTTCGATTGCCACGCGGGCTGCTTCTGGCCCGCGCAGGTGCCGGACCAGTTGAATCACGCGCCCAACTGGACCGCGAAGTGCGCCTCGGCGCAAAAGGACTGGCGCAAGCTCGACCTGGTGTTTCCATAGGCGGGGGCGATGGGGAGGGGAATGCGGATACGAATTGCGGCATGTCTGCTGGCGGCGACGGCAGCCTGGGGCGCCGACAAAACTTCAGCGGGGAATGGAACGCTGATCGTAGGGGGGCGGCCGAATAAGATCTTCCTGATCGACGAAGCCACCGAGAAAGTCAGCGGCGAAATCCTCTGCAAAACCGGGACGCCGGTCAGTTTGACGCTGTCGCAGGACCGGAAGCGGTTTTACCTGCTGAACATCGCCTTCGAGGACGTCGAAGTGCTCGACCTGGAAAAGAAGGTCTCGATTGACAACTTCCGCCTTAGCGAAGGCAACAAGAAGATGCGGATCTTCGGCTTCGAGCCCGATCCGCTGAATCGCTTCCTGGTGCTTTTCGTGAAGACCGCCACGAAGCAGGCGGACCGGTACGAGATCGCGGCGCCCGCGCTGCTGCAATACGACCTGGCGCAGCACAAAGTAGTGCGCACGATCCCGTGGCCCAAAGGCGAAGAGCGCGAAGGCGTCGGGATGCGCTTCTCCCCGGACGGGAAGCTGCTGTACTTTTTCGGCGACGAGATCGCGGTGTATGACACGGCCGAATTCAAACAGGTCGACAAGTGGGACCTCTCGCGGCCGATCGAGGAGGGGCTGGGGCGGCTCAACTTCGGCTTCCCAGAGGACCTGAACGAGGAGCCCGGATATTACACGTCGATCTTCAATATGCAGGACCCGGTGCAGAACCGGCGCATCATGGGGATCGCGCGGGTCAACCTGGCGAAAAAGAGCGTGGACTACTTCGCGCTCGGACCGGCGTCGGGGGTGGGCGGTTTT
This sequence comes from uncultured Solibacteraceae bacterium, assembly GCA_964608645.1. Classification (GTDB taxonomy): domain Bacteria; phylum Acidobacteriota; class Terriglobia; order Bryobacterales; family Bryobacteraceae; genus CAZSQK01. The sequence continues at coordinate 17,482 of CAZSQK010000034.1, forward strand.
ACGCTGACACCGGGACGGCAGTGGGGGTATGGGCTGCACTCCGAAATCGGCAAATACGAATTCTGGTCGTTCGACCTGGTGAATCACAAACTCGGACCGAAGGCCGAGTTTCCGGGCCGTCCGCGGATGTCGTTGAAGGCGAGCTCGAACGGCAAGGTGTTGTACATTCACGGCGCGGGCAACACGATCGACCTTTACGAGGCGGGGACGTACAAATACTTGCGGACGATGTCGCTCGATGCCGACACGACCACGGGCCTGTACGTGATACCGGGGAAATAGGGCGGAGCGGGGGCCGGATTGGGGAAACCACGGGGAGGCGAAGCGGCGCGGTTGCTCGCCTATGCGCTGCCGTACTGGCGGCGGCTGGCGTTGGTGCTGGGGCTGAGTCTGATCAGCACCGCGCTTTCGCTGGCGATGCCGTACCTCTCCAAGGAACTGGTGGATGGAGCGCTATTGGGGCGCGACTTTCCAGCTCTGCTGCGCATCCTCGGGATCTTCGCGGGGATTTCGGCGGCGAGCTTCGTTCTGAACGCGGTGAGCGGGCTGCGGTATACGCGGGTTTCGGCCGACATTCTGTTCGACATGCGGCTGGCGCTGTACACGCATTTGCAGCGGCTTTCGCCGCGGTTTTACGCGCACGCGCGGCTCGGTGACATCATGAGCCGCATCAATAACGACATCGGCGAGATTCAGCGGATCGCGGCGGAGACGGCGCTGGCATGGGTGGGAAACGTGTTGTTCCTGGCCGGCAGCATCGCGGTGATGCTGTGGCTCGACTGGCGCCTGTTCCTGGTGAGCGTCGCGCTCGCGCCGGCGAGTGTGTGGGCGCTCGGACATTACCGGCGGCGTCTCGAAGGGAAGGTCGCGACGCTGCGGCAGGCGAGCGCGGCCATCGGCAGCTTTCTCATCGAGACGGTGCAGGGCGTGAAGCTCGTCGTGACGTCGAATGCGCAGGATCGCGAACGGGAGCGTTTCCGCCGCAAGAACGACGCGTTCGTGCGCGCCCTCATGTCGATGCAGTTGCTGAGTTACCTGGCGGGCGGGCTGCCGGGGCTGATCCTCTCCGGCGGCACGCTGCTGCTGTTTCTGTATGGCGGCCACCAGGTGATTCAGGGCTCGCTGAAACTCGGCGTGTTCGTCGCGTTTCTGGCCTATCAGATGCGGCTGTTTCCGCCGATTCAGGCGCTGATGGGTCTCTACACGGGGCTCGCGACGGCGCGGGTTTCGCTGGAGCGCGTCGGGCAGATTTTCGACACCCCGCCGGAGGTGGTCGAGTCGCCCGGCGCGGCGCCGCTCGACAACGTGCGCGGCGATGTCCGTTTCGAGAACGTCACGCTGGCGTTCGATCGCGGCGCGCCGGTGCTCGACGGCGTCACCTTCGAGATCGGCGCGGGCGGGACGCTAGCCATCGTCGGACCGAGCGGCAGCGGGAAATCGACCATCGCCGACCTGCTGCTGCGATTGCTCGATCCGGACGCGGGAACGGTGCGGCTCGACGGCCGCGATCTCAAAGACGCGCGGCTGGCCGACCTGCGGCGGCGCGTGGTGCTGGTGGATCAGGAGCCGTTCGTGTTCCACGCGAGCATCGCGGAGAACCTGCGGTACGCGCGTCCCGAGGCGTCGCAGGGGGAACTCGAAGAGGCGGCGCGGGCGGCGGGGATCGACGCGTTTATCCGCGGCTTGCCGCAGGGGTACGAGACCGAGGTCGGGGAGCGCGGGATGGCGCTTTCGGCGGGCGAGCGGCAGCGGATCGCGATCGCGCGCGCGTTCCTGGCGGACCCGGCGGTGCTGGTGCTCGACGAGCCCACGGCGTCGCTGGACCCGGTGTCGGAACGCCACGTGATCACGGGGTATGAAGCGGTGATGCGGGGCCGCACGACGATCCTGATCACGCACCGGCTGGAGTTGGCGATGCAGGCGGACCGGGTGGTGGTGCTGGACGGGGCGCGCATCGTGGAAGAGGGGGCTCCCGCGGAGCTGCTCGGCCGGCGAGAGCATTTCGCGCGCTTGTTTGCCGCGGCCGCGGCGCTGGCGTGAGCGTCCGCATCGGGATCGTCGATAGTGGCATTCACGCCGGACATCCGCACGTCGGAGAGGTCGCGGGCGGAGTGGGGATCGGCGGCGGCGATTGGGTGGACCGCATCGGGCACGGCACGGCGGTGGCGGCGGTGATCCGCGAGAAGGCGCCCGCGGCCGACCTGTTCGCTGTGAAGATTTTCCACGACCGGTTGGCCACGCGGATCGAGCCGTTGGTGGAAGCGTTGGAGTGGTGCGTCGCGAATCATATGCGGATGATCAATCTGAGTCTCGGCACGCAGAATCCGGCGCACGAGGCGGCGCTGCGGGCGGCGGTGGAGCGGGTGGTGGCGGCGGGGATCGTGCTGGTGGCGGCTCACGAGTGGCTGCCGGGAGTGCTGCCCGGTGTGGTCCCGGTGGCGCTCGACTGGGACTGCCCGCGCGAAGAGTGGCGGACGGAGGAGTTGCCGGACGGGCGGACGCTGTATCGGGCGTCGGGCTATCCGAGGCCGATACCGGGCGTGCCGCCGGAGCGGAATTTGAAGGGGATCAGCTTCGCGGTGGCGAATGTGACGGGGTTATTGGGCCACGGATGGACACGGCTGAACACCGTTTGTTGATATAATAAAGCATATTTTATTTTGGCTAGATATGTTTTATTATATTGTAATATGTGGTATATTATTTAGGAAGTAGGAGGTATATGGATTCACAGTTACGGCGCCGGGCGAGGGTATTGCCTGCGGATCTGCGCCGGGAGCTGATATCGGCACGGCGGGCGCACGGGTGGACCCAGTCGGAGCTGGGGAAGCGGCTGGGGTTGCCGCAGATGCATATTTCGGGGATCGAGACGGGGAAGATTGTGCCGCGGTACGACACGCTGCTGGAGCTGGTGCGGATTTTGGATCGGGACCTTCTGATGGTCCCGCGGGCGCTGGTTCCGGCGGTGCGGGCGATGATCCGCGATCAGGGCGGCGCCCGCGTCGAGGAAGCCGAAAAGCCGATGTACGGCGTAGAGGAAGCGGACGATGAAGGTTGATCCAAAGGTCAACGCGCTGGCGGTCGCCGTGAACGGGCGGAGCGTCGGGGTGGTGAACCGTCTGGGCGGGGAGCAACAGATCTTCTCGTTCGACCAGGACTACATCGACGACGACCGGCGGCCGACGCTGAGCTTATCGTTCAAGGGGCGGGCGGGCGGACTGGTGACGACGGTGCGGCCGGTGAGCCGGCGCGTCCCGCCGTTTTTCGCGAATCTGCTGCCGGAAGGCCACCTGCGCACGTATTTGGCGGAACAGGCGGGGGTGAACCCGGACCGGGAGTTTTTTCTGCTGGCGGCGTTGGGGGCGGATCTGGCGGGGGCGGTGACGGTGACGCCGCTCAGTCCGGACGGGCGCGAGATCGAGCTGGAGCCGATGGAGGAACCGCGGCGGGCCATGGGCCGGAGGAAGCCGCTGCGATTCTCGCTGGCCGGCGTGCAGTTGAAATTCTCAGCGGTGATGGAATCGGCGGGGGGATTGACGATTCCGGCGGATGGGGTAGGCGGGTCGTGGATCGTCAAGATGCCGTCGCCGAGCTTCCCGGCGGTCCCGGAGAATGAGTACGCGATGCTGGAACTGGCGCGGGCGGCGGGAATAGAAGTGCCGGAGGCGCGGCTGGTGGGGGTGGGGGAGATTGAAGGGTTGCCGGAGGACGCGGCGCGGCTGCCGGGGAAGGCGCTGACTGTGAGGCGGTTCGACCGTGGGCCGGCTGGGGAACGGATCCACATGGAGGATTTTGCGCAGGTCTTCGGACTCTACCCCGATGACAAGTACAAGCTGCGAAGCTATGCGAATCTCGCCTCGGTGTTGTGGGCGGAGACGGGCGAGCGGGGGCTGTACGAATTTCTGCGGCGGCTGGCATTTTCGGTGCTGATCGGGAATGGGGACATGCATTTGAAGAACTGGTCGCTGTTGTACCCGGACGGGCGACAGCCGGCGCTGTCCCCGGCGTACGATTTCGTGGCGACCTTCCCGTATATCGCGGGGGACCAGTTGGCGCTGACGTTCGGGGGGAGTCGCAATCTGAACGGGATCTCGGTGGAGCAGGTGCGGCGATTCGCGGATACGGCGCGGCTGCCGGTGAGTCCGTTGTGGCCGATCGTGGAAGAGACGGCGGAGCGGACGGTGTCGGCATGGCGGCGGCTGGAGGCGAAGGAGCTGTTGCCGGAGGAACTGCGGCGGGCGATCGGGGAACGGATTCCGGCGGTGGCGGCGAAGTTGACGTCTCACGTCGTGGAAGCTACAGTGGAATAGACAGTTGCCTGCTCCAGTCCCCATCGTCTAGCCCGGCCTAGGACATCGCCCTTTCACGGCGGTAACGGGGGTTCGAATCCCCCTGGGGACGCCAAATCATTCATGAGCCGGCAGTCAAGCGGGACGCCGACAGCCAAACCGGCCATCCTGTCCAGCCGGGCGGCGACTCGGACGGAACTTGGGCGATCACTTCAGGCCCTCGACCAGACACAACTCTGACATGGCTCGGCCAACAATGTACACCACGGGGTAAGCCGGCGAGGTCAAACTCTGGCTGTGAGTTTTCCCATACAGGTGTACAGTCGGGCTAAAATGAGGAATCCCACAGTGCAGATCCAGTCCAGGTGGCTTGAACGAGGTCTCGCGTCGGGACTGGATTTTCGAGTAGCGCAGAATCGAATCACAAAATCGATAAATTTATGAGACTATTCCTGGGATGTTCGCCCCGCACCGGAAATGTCTGGTTTCGAAAAATGCTCGCGGCTTCGATCGGCAGCGTTGATTTATGCGGTCATTCGCCCGACGAGATCGCATGGTCGAACCTGCCGCTGGATTGCATCCTCGCGATGCACTGGCACCATAGCCATGCGTTCGGTGAGTACTTACGCTCCCAGGCCTTTACCCCTATTGTCATGATTCGACATCCTCTGGATATCCTAATTTCTATTCTGCATTTCTCGCAATTCGAACCGGCAACCAGAAATTGGCTTAACGGCGAGGGTGGAAGCGAAACTATCCTGACGGGCGTTGATCCTACCAGCCCCGAATTCCTGGAATACGGCCTGAGTGAAAGGGCTGCTGCTCTCTTAGCTGTGAGCGCCGAATGGTTGGGTCATGCAAAGGCAGTCATTCAATACGAGAAACTAGTCGATGAACCCGAATCAGTTTTGCATTCCGTCCTGGATAGAATCGGTTGCAGTTTGCGCCAGCCAATTGGCGATGTGGTGTATTCGCATTCACTGGCGCGACTCAAACAAATCCACGAACACCATTTTTGGCTCGGGCAGCCCGGGCTCTGGCGAAGAGTACTGACGAAGGAGTTCCGGGAGAGAATGACTTACCGACATCGGACGGTCTTTGAACTGCTGGGGTACGATTGCCAAAGCCTCTCCAGCCCATCGAGAGAGGAGGCACAATCCGTGTGGATGGGGCTTTGTAAGTCCGATCCTATTCGCACATCGGTCCCCGGAATTGTTCTCAGCGGGACAGCGAACAAGTAAACAGTTATACCGGAACATTCATCGTTCGATCGACCGAATCGGCGCCCATTGCGGCGGCGGATTCTCAATGCCGGATTCTCAATGCCGGATTCTCAATGCCGATTTCTCCGCCGCCCTCTCACCGACTGCCTACTGAAGCGTGGCCGACCCAGTAAAGGTCCCATTTACGTTGTTGCCGACGACGCGATTGTTCCCAAACGACAGAACGCTGGCTGCGGACGCGGAAATCGCCGCACCAGTATTGTTGACAATGGACGAGTTGTTAACACGAACAATCGCACTGTTCAATGCGATAATTCCAGTCGTGCTGCCATCGACCAGCACGTTGTCTAAGTCAACTGTAGCGGACCCAGCGCTGCCGTCAACCCGAATATTCGCGAGACTCGTGGTCAGGCCGTTTTCGCTAAACGTAGAATCTCGAGCGGCAACAATTCCCCCGCCGGTAACCGACAGCCCAAAGTTTAAACTCCCTGCGACATTTACTCTGTTCAGCGTGACCCTCGCCGAGATAGCTGCCGATGCAGGCGCAACAACTATACCATTGGACGCCGATCCTTTGACCAGCGTGTCCGATATGAACACCTCTACCGGATTGGCATTTGGTTCGACGCTGATTGCGCGGGGACTGAACCCGAAGATTTGACAGTGGTCGACGACAACCCTGCCTGCCTGTAGGACGGAAATGCCCTTCAACCCTTGGCCCCCGACGCCATCAAAAGAGATCCCTCGTAAGGTGACAACGTCTGAAGCACCCGCATTGATGACAATGCCGCTCACTCCCCCCGTTACCAGGACGCCCGCAGTGTAAGGCGAGCCGTCGATTGTGATCGACTTCGTTATGGTGACCGCGCCGAATCCGCCAGGATCGAGAGCGTCGATTTCGCCCCCTGCGGCAGTCTTGCTGATAGCTCCAGCGAATGTCTTGCACGGAGCTGTGCGGCTGCACGGGTTTGCATCGTCTCCGACACCGGAAACCCACGTGCGCGTTGCTTGCCCGTACGCCCCGGTAGCCAACAAGGCAAGGGCCGACACTCTGGCTAAGCGGAACAACCTCTCGGAGCATTTCATTCGCATCGTCCACATCCTCTCTCGTCCCCGGAATTCCGAAAACGGTTTCCCAGAAAAATTGGCTCGAACGCAACTAGCGTTAGACGTTATTCGCAGTTCGAGTGCATACCATTGTACGGCAAAGTCCAGTGTTTTCTTCCCGGCTCCCCACCCTTGTGGTACTACATCGGCTATCAGAAAAATCGATAACACTGCTTTGAGTGCATGGCGTGTATGAATGCGCTGGGCGCCTGCTACGAGGATACGCGCGCCAACGGTTTCCCGGCCGGTACGTAAGACGGTAGGGTCTGTGCGATCTCGACCGTTTGGAGCGAATGATCTTGCACCGTATGGCGCGTGACTACTTTCTACTGCCGGACCCAATTCGCGGCTGGTATCGTGTTCGTAGACAGCCGCGCGATGTTGCCGGGGGATTGCGGCTGTCGGCCGGTGAGCCCGATCCTGTACGGGACGCGAGAAACCTCAGACTGCCGTGCTCCGCCGGCGGCTGTCGCCGGTAAACGCCGGTAATTCTTTTCAGCAAGCCGGTAAACTCGACCGGTTGCCGCAAACCGGCGCCGAGCCGCGGAACCTGGCTTCTCACGGGGCGGTATTCCTAAAACTCCAGGCGGGCGGAGAACTGTAACTGCCGGCCGAAGTATCCCGCTAACTGGGTATTGGTCTTGCCGAAATCCGAAGCGGTGACGCTCAGTTGCGGGGACGACCAGTTCATACCGTTCAGCGCATTGAAGGCGTCCATGCGAATCCCCAGTTTGGCTCGATCCTTGATGGGGAACTTCTTGGTGAGCGAGAGGTCCAGGTTCTTGAAGCCGGGTCCGTTCAGGCCGTCGTAATACCACGGGTTCGCCCGCCGCGTGAAGGAGGGCGCCGCGGCAAAGCCCGTCTTGTCGAACCAGTAGCAGCCGGAGCCCTGGCAACCGATTTTTTGCACACCGGCGTCGGGCGCCATGATCTGGCTGCTGAACAGCAGCATCGCGCCCGCAGTGTAGGTGTAGATTCCCGAAACCTGCCAGCCGCCGATGGCGAAGTCGGCCGCCTTGGCCATGTTGGCCCCCCAACGGCGCCCGCGGCCGATGGGAAGATCCCACGTGGTGGCGGTTACGAACCGGTGCTTGGGATCGCTCACCGGAGTGGGGTTTCCCGACCCGCCGGCCTGCGTGACGCTGAAGTTGTACCAGTTCAGTTTGTTGTCGTACTGATCCTGTGTATCGAAGAACCACTGGGACCGGGCGGTCACAAAGGCGTAAGTCGCCAGGAAGGTGAAGCCGTTGGCGAACGCCCTCTGCCCGCGAATCTGGAACGACTGGTAGCGCGCACTGCGCAGATTCGTGCCGGTCTGCGTGATCACGCCGTATTGCGGGTACGGAACCAGCAGGCTGGACTCTGCGACCGTCTTGTTGTTGCGGAGCGAGCCCGGGAAGGTTTGCGGCGTTCCGTAGTTATAAAACGGATTGTTGACCGAGGCCGAAAGAGCGGACTTGTAGGTATAGCTGAGCCTCGGATCCATCAGGTTGGGCAGGATGCTGAATTGATCGCGGGTCACGAAATTGATGAAGTACGTCCCATCCAGAATGAAGTTGCCGGGCAACTGTCTCTGAACCGAAACGTTGATGCGGTCGCTGATTGGAGTGCGCTGCTGGTGTTGATCGACGCTCACGGCGCTGCCGAGGTTCGTGTAGCGGCCGTAGGTCTTGCCGGTTATCGGATCGAGCCCGAACGGGAACGGATTGGCCAGGTACGACTGCGGAATGCCGGCCAGCACAGCCGGGGCGTTGCTTCTGGGCGTGAACCCCCCAAGGTCGATTTCTCCCAGCGTATCGCGCTCGGGGTTGGCGAGCGAAGCAGGCACGACGAACCGTCCGTAGCCCACGCGGAGCACGGTTTTGTCATTCACCCTCCGCGCGAGGCCGGCGCGCGGCATGAATCCCCACTTGTCCGGACTGGTCTTATGCTGGTTCCCGTCTTCGGTGAAGTAGAAGGCGCCATTGTAGATGAAGGACTTCTGGCCGGCGGATTCGGCCATTTTGGCCTTGGCATCGGCCGGCATGAGGGGATCGACGGCGGCCGACATGCCGGGGATGGGATCGGTGAGGTCCAAGCGCTGCGGAAAGCGGTTCTGCGGGTCCCAGAGTCCACCCTCGTATTCGTAGCGCAGGCCCAGGTTGAGAGTCAGCTTCTGGGTGACTTTGTAATCGTCCTGGAAATAGAACCCATACATCTGGGTGTTCGCGCTCTGCAGGACGGTGTACCGAACGTTGGTATTGCCCGGATCGTCGGCGCCGAGCAGGAAACTGGCCCACGCATGGCCGCTGGTGGCGTCGGTCTTGCTGTAGTCCTTGCCGGTTTCCCGGGCGACGAACTGGAAGTCGCCGAAATAGAACCGTGCGCCGTTACCGCGCTTCCAGCGGGTTTCCATGCCGGCTTTCAGGTAATGCTTGCTGTAGTATTTCGTCAGGCGCGCGTGACCGCTGTATCCGTTGGGCTGCTGGTACCAGAAGTTCGTGACGCCGAAATTGCCGTAGGAGCCGCTTTCCACCTGGAGGTGCGGGAAGTAAATCAGGGGCCGTCCGGACAGATAATCCGACGCCCCGTCTTTCCACCAGACATTCGACCAGACACTCTTCAAATCGCCTTCGGAAATCGCCATCGAGGGATAGTCGCGTTTGTCTTCGACGGCATAGTAGGCGCCGCGCAGGTCCAGCGTCATCGTCGGGCTGATCATGTACACGGAATCGCCGGCGATGTTCCAGCCGTTGCGTTTGCTGCCTGTCACGTTGCGGAGCTTGAGCGGATCCTGGCCGCTGGTGAAGTCGGTCTGGTCCTGGTCGGTCTTGAAACGGCTGACGCGGCCGAACACTTTCCATTTGTCGCTGATGTTGTAGTCCGTGCGGATGGAATAGTTGTAGTAGTGGAAGTTGAGTTCGTTCAGGTACTTGAAATTATTAAGCCCGGTCGCGTCGTCGCCGGGATTGTTGGGCGCCCACAGAGAACCCACGACGCTCCGTGCCGCCTTGTCCTGCTGGCTGAGCGGAATGGCATTGTTCGGGAATGGGTTGCGGACGTATGTAGCGCCCTGAAGTATGGTGGTGGTGGGATCGTAGATCACGCGAAGCGCGCCGCCGGCGGTAAGCGACCTGGAGAAGTCGCCCTGGCGCTCCAACGCGGTCGGCAGCGTGTAAGTCGACACGCTGGTGGCGCTGCTGGCCTGGGTGTTTTCGATCTTGTCGAACGCGGCGAACACAAAGAGCTTGTTTTTGACGATGGGCATCCCCAGGACGCCGCCGGCATTCCAATAGGGCGTGTCGCTGTGCCGGTGGATGGCGCGATCCGTTATGGCGTTCCAAGCGGCATTGCGCCCGAAGAAGTATGCCGTTCCGTGGGCGGTATTGGTTCCGGACTTCATCGTCATGAGGACGATACCGCCAGCGCTGTGGCCGAACTCGGCGTCCACCGAATTCTGCTGGACCGTGTACTCGGTGACGGCGTCCATGGGCGGCGTATATCCCAGCTTGTTGCCGGCGATGAGCGGGGTTCCGTCCAGGAGGGCATCGTTGCGGTACTTGGTGCCGCCGCCCAAGTCCATCTCGTTGGCTGTCCGGTGGTGGTAGGGCTGGGTCTCGACAGCGCTGCCGCGGTTGATGATGGTGGGATCGAGGGCGGCAAGCTGCCACGGGTTTCGGGTGTTCGAGGGGAGTTCGCGAACCATCTTGGTTTCGACGGTGAGGTCGTGTGTGGAGGTGTTGAGTTGAAGCCCCACGGGCGTGGTCTCAACGGTGATCGATTCGTTGATCGTGCCCATCTCCAGTTTCACGTCGACCGTAACGTCGCCACGCTGCTGTACGATGATATTCTGCTGGGTGAACGTCTTGAATCCCGGGATATGGGTTGACAGGCTGTACGTTCCGGGATCGACATAATCGAAAACGTAGCGTCCCTGCTCATTGGTGGTGCGCGTGACATCCACGCCCGTGCCGGTATTCTTCAGAGTGACGGTGACGGACGGCGCGCTCGCGCCGGTGCTGTCGGTAACGACGCCCTGGATTCGTCCGCGGAATTCCTGCGCAAACGCCAGCGCCGCCACGACCAGCAACGAGACGGAAAGCGCGGCCGCTTTGCGGGATATGGCCATAATCTCCATCTCCGCAGAACGCGTGAGAGAGAACTGATTCTTCATCGTTTTTTACCCCCCGGCATCACATGGCATGATGCAGTCCCAGCCTGCAAACTCGAGCGGGCCAACCGTGTTTCCGTGTCGCGACCGCGGACAATCTCCGTGACCTCGAAAGCTCGATTGATCCGGCATAATAGTACACCCCCATTCCCCAAATGAGTACGTTCATAGGGGATACCTGGACAAGACCTGTGGTGATTAACGGTGTTAGTATCAGGCAATTTATCAGGGGAATACCGGAGACTGCTCCAGTACGGACCCCGGGGGAGTGGACGACGCTGAATCCCAAAGTGATTGATTTAAAACGGTCGCGCTGCCTATCCCGGAGCCCACATGCAGTGACACGTTTGGGACAGAACCCAAAAAACAAGGGCCGATCATTTTCTGACCAGCCCTTGTTAACTTCTTTGAAATCTATGGTGCGGAGAGGGGGACTTGAACCCCCACGAGATTGCTCCCGCTAGCACCTCAAGCTAGTGCGTCTGCCAATTCCGCCACCTCCGCAGGGGGCAACTACTTCTTCGCCGGCGCCGCTGGAGCAGGTTGCGCCGGGGCCGGGGCCGTCGATTGAGGAATCACCGGAGCCGGGGCCGCAGGCTGCTGCGTCGTCACCGGGGCCTTTTGATTGTCCAAAACCGTCGATCCGAGTCCCGCGCTGCGCGTCGCCAGAATCGAAAGCGTCAACGATGTCACCATGAACAACACCGCCGATATGGTCGTCGCCTTCGATAACAATGTCGCCGATCCGCGCGGCCCGAAGGCCGTCTGCGACCCCATGCCGCCAAACGCGCCCGCCAGGTCCGCTGCCTTCCCGCTTTGCAGTAACACCACCACAATCAGGAACAGGCACACCACTACGTGAACAATCATCGCCAGGATATACATGGTCGTTCTTTCGGTAATTCTCAGTATAGGGGAGCGGCGCGGTCCCGGTCAAACCACCCCCGGCCCGCCGGAGCCGGCCGCAATCGGTGGTACCCTCGACAGGAGGGAGGGCCCACATGGACGACCTGCTGAGCCGCGGCTTTACCCGGCGGCAACTCGCGCGCATCGCCACCCTATTGACCACCGGCGCAGCGCTTCCGTTTTACAACGAATTTGCCATGGCGCAAAACGCGGCGCGCGGCCGCGCCATCGACCCGGACGCCGTCCGGATCAACCAGAACGAGAATCCGATGGGCCCGTGCAAGGAGGGCCTGGAGGCCATCGCGCGCGTCGCGCCTACCGGCTGGCGATACTCGCCCGCCAACGAGCAAGGCGAACTCGTGCGCGCCATCGCCGAGACCGAAGACCTCCCGCCAGATCACATCGCGGTGTTCGCCGGATCGTCCGATCCGCTGCATCGCGCCACCTGCGCCTTCACCTCGCCGACGCAAAGCTGGAGCATGGCCGACCCGGGCTACGGCGGCGGCGCCCCTGCCTTCATCGGGTCGAAACTCACCCGCACGCCGCTGCGCGCGGACTTCTCGCACGACGTCGAAGCGATGATTCAGGCCGATCCCAATGCCGGCGCTTTTTATGTCGTGAATCCGAATAATCCGACCGGGACGCTGACGCCGCGTAAGGACATCGATTACCTGTTGGCGCACAAGGCCAAGAATGCAGTGGTGATCGTCGACGAGGCCTACATTCACTTCGCTGACAATTGCCAGCCTTGCACCGACCTCGTCGCGGCCGGCAAAGACATCATCGCCATGCGGACGTTCTCGAAGATTTATGGCATGGCGGGGCTCCGCGCGGGCTTCGCGATGGGGCGGCCCGATCTGCTGGCGAAACTCCGCCCCTATGGCGCAGGATTCCTGCCAGTGACGGGATTGGCCTGCGCCACCGCGAGTTTGCGGGTCAAGGGTCTGGTGGCCGAGCGGAAGGCGTTGAATCAGCGCATTCGGAACGATGTCTTCGACTTCCTCGACAATAAGAAGATCAAATTTGTGCCCAGCCAGGCCAATTTCTTCATGATGGAAGTGGGGCGTCCGGGCAATGAATTCGCCGACGCGATGGCGCGGGAAAAAGTGATCATCGGCCGGATCTGGCCGGCATGGCCGACCAAAGTGCGGGTGTCAGTGGGCACGGAGCAGGAAATGGCCAAGTTCAAAACGGCGCTGACGAAGGTGTGGGGGTAAAAAAAGGGGCAGGCCGCCAGGACCTGCCCCCGCAAGTGAGCGCTTAACGCCTGGTTCCGCGGGCGTTCAACACGCGCGGCTGATCCACCGACGCTCCCGCTGAATATGTGCCGAGCGGCGGCGCGATCGACGTGTCCACCATCTGCACCATGGCATATGCCGGCATATCTTCAGCTTCCTTATAGAATGTGAGCCGACACAACGTCGAATCGTAGTCCACACGGATCAGGTCGCCGCCGCGCACCTGCTCGGTGGCGATCAAGTTGGAGAGCGGATGCACCAGACTCCGGTCGATGGCGCGTTTCAAATGGCGCGCGCCATACTTCATATCCGTGCCTTCCCGCAACAAGTATTCCTTCGCGCCGTCGGTCAGCGAGAAGACAAACGGAGCGCCGTTGGCCGAGCTGAAGACGCGCTGCTGCACGATATTCAGTTCGAGGCTCAGGATCTTGCGCAGTTCCGGCTCGCCCAGCGGCCGGAAGACGACCGTCTTGTCAATGCGGTTCATAAACTCCGGCGTGAACTTGCGGCGGGCGGCTTCCACGCCGGCGCGCGAGATCTTGTCGGTCAACTTGTCGTCGACGATGCCACAGGCGTTCAACCGCTCGGCTTCGCCGGCCGCAAAGCCCAGATTCGGACGCAGAATCGAGCCCATCTCCGACGCGCCCAGGTTGCTGGTCATGAAGATCAACGCGCGAGAGAAGTCCACACGGCGATTGTCCCCGAGCGTGAGGGTGGCCTTGTCCAGAATGCCGAGGAGCAGGTTCCACAGGGCGTCGCTGGCCTTTTCGATCTCGTCAAAGAGAACGAAGCTCAGCTTCATCTTCTCGGTGTGGTACTGATTCAGCACTTCCTGGCTGAGCAGGGGATGCGTTTCGCGATGCCCCAGATATCCGGGAGGCGAGCCGATCAGCTTGGCGATCTCGTGGCTGTGCTGGAACTCCGCGCAATCGATCTTGATCACCGCGCGTCCGTCGCCAATGAGGCTCTCCGCTGTGGCTTCGACCAGCCGGGTCTTTCCCGAGCCGGTCGGCCCTAAAAACAGAAAGTTGCCGATCGGTCTTCCAGGGCTCGACATTCCCGCCAGATTGGTTTGATAAATATTGATGATTTGTTGGATCGCCTCGTCCTGGCCGACGATGCGTTTGCGCAGGTCCGCTTCCAGTTTTTCTGCTTCAAAACCGGTCTGCGTGGGATCCAACTGTTTGTTAAGCCGCCCCATAATCCCTCTCCCCTTATCGATTCCTAATCCCATCAGGGTCATCTCACGCTTCACTAGAGCAAGTGGCGTGCCAGTGGGCGATTGACCGGAGGCAACAGGGATTCACCCGGCTGCGCGGTGCGGGACATTACTTCTTCGGACGCGATGGCCGGATTTCGACGCGGCTGATGGTGGTGCGTTCCGGCATGCGCAGCACCAATACGACGGTTTCGGCAATGTCTTCGGGCGCGATCATCCAACTCGTGTCGCCGGAGCGCTTGGCGGGGTCTCCCGAAAATTCCGTATCGACGCTGCCGGGCATAATCGACGTCACGCGAACTCTGTCGTAGCGGTGGTCCAGCATGAGCGCTTCGGTAAAGAGGTTCAGCCCGGCCTTGGAAGCGTTATATCCCGCGCCACCCGTAAACGCGTTCTTACCCGCCAGGCTCGAAATGTTTACGATAAAGCCGCCGCGCCCCGCGAACTGCGTCAGGGCTTCGTGAGAACAATAGAAAGGTCCGTTGAGATTGAGATCGATATTGCGATGCCAATCCTCCGCCGTCATTTCGCCGACCTTGCGGAAGACGCCCTGGCCGGCGTTGTTCACAAGGATGTCAAGGCCGCCGAACTCGCGCTCCACTGTTTGGAACAAGGCATGGACCTGGCCACGGTTCGCGACATCGGCGGGGTGTCCGAAGACCCGGCCGAGGGGCTTCATCTCGGCGGCGGCGCGCGCGGTCGATTCGGCGGAGCGGCCGCAGATCGCGACCGCGGCGCCTTCCCGCAGAAGCCGTTCGGCGATGGCGCGCCCGATTCCTCTTGTGCCGCCCGTCACAATCGCGAACCTGCCATGTAGCGATTCCATAGCTGGATTCTACGCCCGAGGCGGCGGATTCCGAAGCCGCATTGTTAGAATGACTACAGGAATGCCATCCAGCGCGCCGACATCCGCCTTGCGCCGGCTCATTGAAGATCGGATTTCCCAACTCGCCGCCGAAGCCGAGGACCTTCTCACGGACGACCGCGAGCGCGCGCGGCGCGAATTCGCCGAACAAATGAATCAGTCGGCGCGGCGCTTGCGGCAGGCCGTGGAGACCGAGGAATTGGCAGCGACTCTGGTGGACGCCGCGTCCGCCTTCGCCGCCGGTGTGGCATTTTTCCGGATCGATGGCGACGTGGCGCGCGGCGAAAGGATCCGCGGCGTCCCGGAAGAACGCGCCGGCCGGTTTCCGGGAATGGCGATACCCCTGGCGGCCGCGGCCGCGTTGGGCGGCGCGGTGGAGAGCCGCGATCCGGTGACCGCCGTAGCGGCCGCCACTGAAGTCTCCGCCGAAATGATCGAGCTCGCCGGACACCCGGCCGATGGGCGCGTTTCGATCTTTCCCGTGCTGGTTCGCGACCGCGTTCGCGCGCTGCTATACGCTTGGGGCCCTGTGCAACTGGCCGCGACGGAGCTTCTGTGCCAGGTAGCCGCGGCCGCCTGGGCCGGAATCGAGCCGCCCACCGCCGCCGCCCCCGCGCCGGATCTCGTGCAGATCGCGGGCGCGCCGCCGCGTCCCCGCCCCTCGTGGGAAAGCCTGCCCGCGCACGAGCAGCAGATTCACTTGCGGGCGCAGCGCTGGGCGCGCGTGCGCGCCGCCGAAATGCGGTTGCACGAAGGGCAGCCGGTGCAGGCAGGCCGCGCCCGCAACGACCTGTATGGATCCCTGCGGGAGCAGATCGATGCGGCGCGGTCGAAATTTCACGAACAGTTTTTTGTGGCCTGCCCCAGTATGGTGGATTATCTGCATCTGGAACTGGTGCGGACGTTGGCCAATGAGAATGCAGAGGCGTTGGGGAAAGACTATCCTGGACCGCTGGTATAAGACGCCGGGGAGCCGCCTGGCCGCCGCGGTGCTGTTTCTCACCGCGCCGTTGTTCGCGGCCGGCGACCTCGCATCTGTGGTCCGCGCCTACCGGCAAGCGCCGACGCCTGCGCGAAAGGCCGCGGTGCAATCGTATGCGGTCACACATCCGAAGGAAACGGCGGCGGCCAATCTCGCGCTCGGCGTCGCCGCGTTTGAGCAGAAGGACTATGCCGCCGCAATCGCGAATTTGAAGCGCTCCAACATGCCGGAGATTGCGGACTACACCGCGTATTATGAAGCGGCCGCGCGGCTGGAATCGAAGTCGGCCGCCGACTTGGCGAAGGACCTCGCCCCTACCCATGCCACCGAAATCCGCTCGCCGCTGGCGGGAAACGCGTGGGTGCTGGAGGCGCGCGCCCTCGGCGCAGGCGGCGTTGGCGTCTTGCGCGAGCACTATGCCGACCTGCCGCAGCCGGACGGCGACCTAGCCCTCGCCGACGCTTATCAGGCCGCGGGCGACCTGCCGCATGCCGCCGATTTTTATCAGCGCGTTTTCTATCAATACATATCCGGCGACGCCGCGGCGCGGGCAGCGGCAGCTCTGCTCTCGCTCAAGGAGACAATGGGCTCGAGCTACCCGATGCCCCTTCCGCAACAGACCTTGCGGCGCGCCGACCTGCTGCTGACGGCCCGGCAATATGCCGCGGCCCGCTCGGAGTACGAATCGCTGCTCGATCAGCTCGTCGGCGTCGAGCGCGATCAGGCTCGCGTGCGCATCGGCGCGGCGGATCTGGCCGCGGGCAAACCCGGACCGGCGGCGGCCTATCTGCGGGGGCTGGACTTGAAGGAGTCTGAAGCGGACGCCGAGCGGCACTATTACCTCGAAGAAGCTGCGCGGCGGATGAATGACGACGCGGCGATGACCGCAGCGGTGCAACATCTCGGCAAGAAATACCCGAAGTCGCCGTGGCGGTTGAAGGGCATCGTGGGCGCGGCGAACCATTTCCTTGCGGCCAATCGCCCCGACGACTACCTTCCTCTATATAAGGCCGCGTACGAGGATTTCCCGGGTGACGGCCAGGCCGGCCTGTATCATTGGAAGGTCGCTTTTCAGGCTTATTTGCGCGACCGGCACAACGCCGTCGACCTGCTCCGCGAGCAGTTGCGCAACTACCCCTATCACGCGACCGCGGGCGCCGCCCTGTATTTCCTCGGCCGCCACGCGGAGCAAAAACGCGAACCGGCCGCGGCGCGCGCGATCTACGAACGGCTGGCGCGCGCTTTCCCCAATCAGTTTTACGCGATCCTGGCGCGTGATCGCCTGCAGCAGCCTGAACTCGCGGGGGCCGGGGCTTCGGAGGAGACGTCGCGTTTTCTGGCGGAACTGAAGCTCCCGGAGCCGAAGCCCGTGCCCACCGAACCAACGCGGCCCACGTCGCTGCGCATCGAGCGCTCGCGCCTCCTACGGTCTGCCGGACTGAACGACCTGGCGGACGCTGAATTGCGCTTCGGCGCGCGCACCGACGGGCAGAGCCAGCTTCTCGGAATGGAGATGGCCGCCGCGGCCGATTCGCCGTACCTCGCGCTCCGCGTCATGAAGTCGCTGGGCGGCGATTACCTGACCCTGCCCGTGGAGCAGGCGCCGCGCAAGTTTTGGGAGATGCTGTTTCCACTGCCCTGGCGCAGCGACGTTGAGACGAATGCGCGGCAGCGCGGCATCGACCCGTTCCTGATGGCGGGCCTGATCCGGCAGGAGTCGGAGTTCAACCCCGAAGCGGTGTCAGGGGCGAAGGCGTACGGCCTCATGCAGGTCCGTCCGGTGACCGGCCGCGAAGTGGCGCGGCAGGCCGGCGTGCCGCGGCTGACGGCGCGGATGCTGGTCCAGCCGGCGGTCAACCTGAAGATCGGGAGCTTCGTGCTGCGTGGCATGCTCGACGCCAACGGCGGCAAGCCGGAAGAGACGCTGGCGGCCTATAACGCGGGTCCCGGCCGGCTGGCGGAATGGAAACGATGGGGGACCTACCGCGAACCCGCCGAGTTCATCGAATCGATTCCCTTCACGGAAACGCGCGATTACGTGCAGGCTGTATTGCGCAATGCGGAAATGTACCGCAGGCTCTACCGGTGAGCGCGGCGCGCCCTATCGCACCGTCGGGTACTTGATGCCGAGCTGCTCCAGGTAGCTGTTGTACTTCGACGCGTCATAGTAGAGCGTCTTCATCCGGTCGCGATACTGTTCCATCGTCTTCTGATTCAGCCACACGGCCGGTTTGTCGTCGGGACGGAGGAAGGTTGTGTATTTCACGCCTTTCGTCTGCACGTTGTTGAAGTAGTCCCACGCGTTTTTGACGAGCTCCGGGTGCAGCAGGAGGTCGAGCATCGTCATCGCCTGCACCTTGGCCCCGGCGATCACGCCTTTATGCGCGATCGGTGTGGCCATCGCGATGGCGTTCGCCCAATTGTGCCCGGGACCGCCGGGGATGTTCGAGGGGTATCGCAAGGTGATTGTTGGGACCACCCAGGAGACGTCGCCGATATCGTCGGAGCCGCCGCCGGTGGGTCCGGGGCCCTGTCCCTCGCCGCCATCGTTCGCGGCCGGGTCCACCGCCGGACGCGGCGGACGCACGTCGGAGAGCTTGGTCGCGAGCCCGCGCACCGGCGCCTTCAGCTCCTTCTGCAATCCGCGCGCGAGCGTCTGGTCGTCCTCCGACCATTGCGGCAAACCCACCTTCTTGATGTTCTCCTGCATGGCCTCGGCGATCGGCTTGTTGAAATGGCCGGGCCAGGCGCTGCCCAGCAGGCGCGAGCTGAAGGTCGTGTCCGTCATCAGGGTCGCCGCTTTCGCCATATTGTCGCCGATCCGCCACATGTCCATGATGTGGTCATAATCGGCCTCCCGGAAGTAATACCAGACCGCGGCGGTGGGCGGCACGACATTCGGCTGATCCCCGCCATTGGTGATTACGTAGTGCGAGCGTTGCGCGAGGCGCAAATGCTCGCGGCGGAAGTTCCAGCCGACATCCATCAACTCCACCGCGTCGAGCGCGCTCTTGCCGCGCCATGGAGCGCCCGCGGCATGCGCGCTCTCGCCCTTGAACAGGTACTCCACAGAAACCAGCCCGTTCTGATTGAGCGAAGGTCCCCAGGAGACCGCCAGATTGTTGGCGACGTGCGTGAAGAGCACCGCGTCGACATTCTTGAACATGCCCGCGCGGACGAAATATGCCTTCGTCCCGACCAGCTCCTCGGCCACGCCGGGCCAAAGCTGAAGCGTGCCTTGCAGGTGTTCGCGCTCCATCACCTTCTTCACCGCGAGCGCGGCGAGGATGTTGAGCGGCACCCCGGAGTTGTGACCTTCGCCGTGGCCGGGTGCGCCCTCGATCATCGGCTCGTGCCATCCCACGCCAGGTTTCTGAGACGCCTGCGGGATATCGTCGATGTCCGATCCGAGCGAGATGACCGGCTTGCCCGAGCCCCACGTGGCGAGCCAAGCGGTCGGGATGCCGGCGATGCCGCGCTCGATTTTGAAGCCTTCTTTTTCCAGGATGCCTGTGAGGTACTTGGACGTCTCGAGTTCCTGGAATCCGAGTTCGCCGAAACTGAAGACACTATCCACCATCACCTGCGCCTGTTTCTTCATGGCGTCGATCTGCCCGGCGAGATCGGCCTTCATGGCGGCTTCTTTCTCGGGATTGGCCTTGGTCTGGGCAAGCGCGGCGACAGCGCCGATCAGGAGAGCAAACACGAAGCGTGGCAACATAATAGCCATAGAGTATAACCTTAGTGCGGGCCGTTGTGATATAACGAATTCACATCATGCGCTCAGGGATCGTCGTTTGGGGACTGGTTCTGTTGTCTTTTGCCGTTCCACGGCCGGCCGCCGGGCAGGGTTGAGTGGCCGCAAGACAAGGCACGCCCGGGCTTGGCGTGCTCGCCGAAACCACTTGTGGACGCTTCGAGCGGTCGCATCCCAGGAAATGGACGCTATCGCTCGGCTATCGATACCAGCCGTCGTTCCGCCATTTCATCGGGACGGTGGAGCAGACGCAGCGGGAAACCAACCATAACCAGATCGAGAACATCTATCACCTTCTGGACATCGGGGTCGAGCGGCAGTTGACGTCGCGGTGGAGCGTTACGGCGAGCGTCCCCGTGCTCTTCGCGCACCGCAACCAGCTTTACTCGCCTACCGGCAGGTACGTAGTCAATGCCTTCGGCGACGCCAGCGTCGGCTTCCGCTCGTGGATCTTCAAGCCGCCGACCGAGTCGGGCGACAACATTTCAGTCGGCATGAGCCTCAAACTGCCGACCGGCATCTACAACGCGACGGGACCGGCGGTGAGCGGCGGAAGGCCGATTATCGCCACCGCCGACCAATCCATCCAGGCGGGCGATGGCGGCACGGGATTCTCGGTCGATCTCCAGGCGTTCAAGCGGGTGAAGTACCGCAACGAGCTGTATTTCGCCGGCGTGTACCTCTTCAATCCCCGCGACACGAACGGCGTGTCCACATTCCGGCGCGCCAATGGCGAGCAGGTGATGTCGGTGACCGACCAGTATCTCTTCCGAGGCGGCATCGGCCGATCGCTCCCGTGGGTGCGGGGTCTCGCCGCCAGCATCGGCGGCCGCATCGAGGGGGTGCCGGTGCGCGACGCGTTCGGCAAAAGGAACGGTTTCCGCCGCCCGGGTTATGCGATCTCCGTAGATCCGGGGCTATTGTACGCGCGCGGCACGACCTCCGTAGCGCTCAACACGCCGGTGGCCGTCGAGCGCAACCGCAAACGCAGCGTAGCCGACTATCTGAACGGCACGCACGGCGACGCCGCCTTCGCCGACTACACATTCATGCTCAGCGTGTCGCACCGTTTCTAAATCATTCGCCCTGACGATCCCGATCCGGCTAACCCGCTATTATGTCCGAATGGACGACTCCCGCATTCAATTTCTGACCCAGGATCTGTTTCAGACGCTCATCGAGCGCGCCCGCCGGTCGCCGCGATTGCGCACGAATCATAATTTTCACAGCAGTATGGACGACAATCCCCACCGGTTCCTCAATGTCCTGGTGCGCGGGACGTACATCACGCCCCATCGCCATCTCGATCCACCCAAAGCGGAGTCGTTCCTGGTGTTGTCTGGGGAAATCGAATTCTTCGTATTCGACGACCAGGGCAAGGTCGCCAGCCGGCGGCGGATTGGCCGCGATCCGATCGGCATCGACATCGCCCCCGGCGTGTGGCACACCCTGGCGGTCCTCACGCCCGAAGCGGTCTGCTTCGAAGTGAAGCCGGGGCCGTATCGGGAGTCTGATGACAAGGACTTCGCGCCCTGGGCGCCGCGCGAAGGTCAGCCGGGCGTGGCGGAGTACCTGGAGCGGCTGCTTACTGATCGGCCGGATTGACCACAGGGATCGTCGCCACGTTGCTGACGTAGATGTCCTGTGCGATGGTCACCAGCGTGGCGGAGTCCGTCGGGATATCGCCGTTCAGATGGAGCACCACCTGGAAGGTTCCGACGGTCCCGGGCAGCAGGTTGGCGGAGAGAACGTCGGCCGTCTTACCGCCGGCAATCGAGGAGACCGAAACCGAGGGAGCGCTCACCGGGCCGCCGATGGGCCACTGTTTGCCGGTTTGCAGGGCGGACGAAATGTCGTCGTTGATCACCGGCAATCCGAGGCCCGTCGCGTACAACACGATGATCTCCCCGGGTTGCGCCGGGTTGTCGGCCGTGACCGGCGCGCCTTCCACATTGGCGCAACAGAGCGTCGTGCTGAAGGCGGTCATGATCACCGTCGCGCCTGCCGACGCCGTGGCCCCGATCGCAATCCCGTTTCCTTCCGGACCCTCGATCCGCGCTTTGATGATGATGCGATCGAAGACGCCCGCCGCCGAAGCCGTCGCTTTGGGGTCGTCGTTGACCAGCGCGACCAAGTGGTCGCGGACCGTGTCGAGCGTGTCGCCTGTGACCGCCGTGTACGAGTAGGAGCGATCTTCAATGCTGATCGTGGCGATATCGCCGGCCGTCACCGTCCCGTCCACCGAGACGATGCCGATCGCGCTGCTCGAAGCGTGAAAGGCGACCGCGCTCCGGCTCTCCGGATCGGATGTAAAGATGCCGGGATTGGCCGGCACGATCGTCACTGCCACGGGAGTGGTGTTCACGACTCCGCCGCCGGGCTGCTCCGAGCGCACGTAGGCGTTGATGCTGGTGGTGTCGTTCACTTCCCAGGGAATCTGGGCATTGATCTGTGTCGGCGAGACGAAATACAGCGGCGCCGCGATCCCGTTGAAGTACACCGAAGTGCCCGCCAGTTTGGTCGGCAGGGCCGGTTTCGTCAGATCCGCGTTGGCGGATTGCGCGGTCAGGTTGGTTCCCTGGATGGAGACGATGGTTCCGGGCGCGATCTTGGCCGCATCGGCGCCGCCCGTGAGGTTAGTGCCCTTCGCCGAGGCGACGACCTTTGCGGTGCTCGACACGGTGGCGGAATAGGTGACGCTGTTGCCATTGCTGCCCGCGTTTTTGGCCGTCAGGATTACGGCCTGAGCCGTCTTGTCGACGGTGGCCAGGACGTTATTGTCCCCGGCGCCGGAGTTGCTGCTATTGATCGCATTCACCAGCGCTTGCACGATCGTGTCCAGAGTGTCGGCGGCCTTCACGGTATAGGAATAGGTGGTGCCGCTGATGGTCAGCGTGATGACGTCGGACGCCTGAATTGTGCCCGAAATCGTGATGGATCCGGTCGCCACGATGTTGACGCTGGCCGCATTGCGCACTCCCTGATACGGAATCGAGGTGGCGCCGAGCGAGTACACGGTCACCCGGCGGTTATACGCGTCGCTGACGTAGAGGTTGAGGCCGTCCCAGGCCAGCGACATCGGCGTGCGCAGCGAGTCCGCCGCGTCGGAAGCCTGGTTCACCGACCCGCCGATCTGCCCGATGATCAGGTCGGCCAAAGCGCCGCTCTGGGCCGGAATCTGGTTGAACACCAGGACACGGTCGTTGCCTCCATCCGCGATGAAAAGCCGCGTGCCGGTGGAAAGGGCGAAACGGGGGAAATTCAGGGTTGCGTTGCACGAAGTGGGATACGTCGGATTGCTGTTGGTGTCCGTCCCATTGGGAGTTGTGCAGAGGACCGGCGTCTGTTTCTGCGTGGTGTCAGCCGGGTCAGTCTTATACGCGTTGTTCGGAAGCGAGCTGGTCAGGTCGGGCTGGCCGATCGCCAGATCGGCGGGCGCGGCGTTGGCCGCCGGAATCGAGTTCCACACCAGCACGCGGTTATAACCCAGGTCGCTGACGAACAGCCGCACGCCGTCGGAAGTGACGGCCACCGGGTTCAGCATATTGGTCGCGGTGGCGTCCGTCTTCTGTTGCGTCAGGTCCGGCTCGACGAAACTCGTGAAGTTGGGCGCGCCCAGCACCACATCGGCGGCGGCGCCATTGGCGGTCGGAATGCGGTTGTAGATCAGGACGCGATTGTCCTGCGTGTCCGCCACATAGAGCTTCCCGTTCTGGATCCACACGCCCTGCGGTCCGCGCATCGACTTGGCGGTCGGCGAATTCGCCGACGGGCTGACGCTGGTGAAATCCGGCTGGCCCACCACGACGTCGGCGGGCTGATTGTTGACCGCCGGGATCGTGTTCCAGATGAGCACGCGATTGTGATCCGTGTCGGCCACCACGACGCGAACGCCGTCGGACGCGACGGCGGTCGGCAGGCGCAGACCACTGCGGTTTGCGGCGAGATTAATAGTGGTTGTGGTGAAATCGGGTTGTCCGAGGACGACCGTCGCTTTACCCAGGCACACCGGACACTTCCGGTCATACACCAACTCGGCGGTGGGGCTCGGGAACATCGAGGACGCGCCCTTATAGAGCAACACGCGGTGATTCGAAGGTCCGGCGCCGACCCGGTTCGAGTCCGCGACGAACAGCGTATCGGCAGCGAACGCCAGCCCGCTGACCCCGCCGACAATCGTATCGCTGGAATTCGAGTCCTGGCTCGTGAATGTGGTCTGCCCGATCACCAGCCGGGCGGCCTGCCCGGTGGTCAAGTCGGCGCCCTGAGCGTACAGGGCCGCCGCGCTGAGAATGAGAACTGAAATGCACTTCATGCGCAATAGTAGAGACGCGTAGGATGCGGCTTTTAACTCCCAATTATAGCAAGCGTTTGAGCGGAATCGAGTGACGCCCGCCGGTCACACCCGTGTGCGGAATCGGCACGACCGCGAGCGTGGCCTTCCCGCGAACGCAAGGACTTGCAAGACATGCCGCGAAACGCTGCACGGCATGGGCCAAGTCCGGCGGTTTCGTTTGCGATAGAGTAGCAGTGATGCTCCGCCGCACCTTCCTCCAGTCCATCCCGGCAGCCGCGGCAGCCGCCTCTGCCTCTGCCTCCTCCGGCCCCCTGCCGGCCGATCCTGTTCCCGTCCGTCTCGGTTTCGACACCTATTCGATCCGCGCCTTCAACTGGAAGGTCACACAATTCCTCGAATATGCGGCCAGCCAGAAGCTGGACACCATCCAGATCTCGTCGATGTCGGACTATGAGAGCTACGATCCCGCCTACCTGCAAAAGGTCAAGGATCAGGCCGCGCGGCACAGGATCACCCTCGACGCCGGGATGGGGTGCATCTGCCCGCTGAGCAAATCGTTCTCGAAAAACGGCCCGCCGGCGCGCGACCGCGTGCTCGAAGGTCTGCGGGTGGCGAAGGCGGTCGGCGCCGCTTCAATGCGGTGCTACCTCGGCGCAAGCGCGGACCGGCTCGGCGCGCCGGGGATCGAGGCGTGCATGGAGAGCACGATCAACGTCTTCAAATCGGTGCGCTCCGAAGCCCTCGACCTGGGCGTCAGGATCGCGCTCGAAAATCACTCCGGCGACATGCAGGCGCGCGAGGTGAAGACGATCATCGAAGAGGCCGGCAAGGACTATGTCGCCTCGTGCCTCGATACGGGCAACCCCATGTGGTGCGTGGAGGATCCCTTCGTCACACTTGAGACCCTGGCTCCCCACGTGGTGACGACGCACGTCCGCGACTCGGCGGTGTTTGAGACGCCGCGCGGAGCCGCGGCGCAATGGGTGGCGCTGGGCGACGGCTGCGTCGACTATGTGAAGTTCGTCGCCGAGTTCCGCCGGCTATGCCCGAAATCGTCGATGCAACTGGAGATCATCACCGGCCGTCCGCCTACGGAACTGCCCTACCTGGAGGCGGATTTCTGGAAGGCCTTCTCGAAGACCCCGGCCGCCGAGTTCGCGCGGTTCGTCGCGCTGGCGAAGAACGGACATCCGTTCATGGGCGCGATGGTGATCGAGGATATCGCCGGCAAAAAACCCCCGCAGGTGATGGCCGACGCGCTTAAGGACCAGCAGAAGATCGACCTGGAGCGCAGTTTCGAGTATGCGCGCAAGAAGCTCAACGTCGGCGTGAACTGGCGGGGGTAGCCCGGCGCGCCTATCTAGGTGGCCGATCCTTTTTGGGGGCGCGGGCGGCGCCTTCGCGCTGCGGCGTGGCCTTCGACACGCCCCTGCTCAAAAGACTGCCGGCCGGATCGTACGTATAAGTGACGACCGCACCATTATCGTAGGTCGCGGAAAGCAGCCGGATTGCGTCCCTGCTGCCAGATTTATGAATGTCATCATGCTCGGCCGTCCCCCCGGGGCAGCTCGCTTTGATTCACTCTATCGGATTGCCAAGCCTAGGCCGGGGCCACTGAACTGATTACCGACGTGCAGCACTACGGGCTCGAATGGCGCCGGCTGCAGATCTGGCACCCGGATCCTCACCTCGACAATCCCGGGCCGTGTTTCCGAGGGATCCACTGAAATCACCTCCGCCGGCCGACCGCCCACATGTACCTCAAGCTTATCGTTAGAGTCTGCGGCAAACCCAGTCGTATACAGCGTCACGATCGATCCACGGCGCGCGGGGTGCTCCGCGTCGTTGGCTGTCCCATCTTCATTCTGCGCGTCTGCGTTTCCCCTCCCGAACCGGTTTGTTCCGAGGATCGTAGGGTTCGCCGAAACCTTCGCCAGTTTCATAGCCCCGATAGGCCGACCCTCATATTCAATCTCCATCTTGGCCTCAGACCCAGTCAGGTCAGCAGGAACGACCACCTGGAGTTCGTTCTTCTCCGCCGAAACGACCGGGACGGGAACGCCGTTCAGCAGCACCCGGCCGCCGAGGCGCCACCCGTGGATCGTCAGCAACTGCCCCGGCGCCACAACGCCCGTCGCGATTGCGCTCCTCCCGCTCGACACCGACACCACGGCAGGTGTCCCGTCACCCTCCGGCATCACCACTGGGCTATGCTCCGGCATCGCCATCCCGAGGCCCTGCGCCCCGCTCGCCGGAAAAATGTAGCTGGCGATGCCCTCCATCGTGTACCCCTGGGGCACGTGCGCCGGATTGGAATCGGTGGTCCAATAGTGCAGCGCTGCCCCCTGCGCGGCACGATAGAAAGGAATCGAATTGGTCACCGGCGGCGAGACCTGCCCCTGCGCATTCAGATACGGCATCACGAAGGCTTGCACTCCCTCCCCTACGTACGCCTGCTGCTGGTTGACCAGCGTCAGAAACTCATTGCGGTCCGATGTATAGAAATGACTGCTGTTCGCATTCACAAAGACCCGGTACCAGATGATATTGGAGGCGCCCGCGACGGTAGTCGGACTATCCATCACCAGACCCAGGATGCCTTGCTGCACGAACCCCCTGCTTCCCAGCGTGGCGTACTCGTTCGGGTCGGAGGTATAGAGGTAGGTCTTGGAATTCGGATCGTAGACCTGATACCAGTTGACCGTGCTGACCTTCGTCGTGGTGGGGAACCAGGCGCCATAGACCAGCCAATTGGTGCTGAGGTTGTTGTAGTCGGAAGCCTGCATCCAGATATGCCGCTGGCCGGTGAAAGATGCTGAGAAAGTCAGCGCAGCCACTACGGTCAGCGTGGTTCCGCTACCCGTTGCCGTGGAGGCCGCGGCATTTAGAGAACACTGACTGTTCGAGAGAGTAGTGGTGGACCCGGGAGCGGCGGCGCCGGCAACACCGCTGCCATCGTCCGCGATGAGACTAAACAGACTGGTGGCGGGCGTGTACTTGATGTAGCAGCCGCCAGTGCGGTTTTGACTCTCCCAGCGGGGATTGACAATGAACTCGGCGCTCTGGATGGCGGCCCAACCGCTGGGATGAGAATAAACCAGCGTGAGTGTGGCGTTCGGACCGGTACCCTGGAAGGGGTTGAGCGAAACCAGGGCGGGAATCTGCAAGGGGTTGTTGGCCCCCTGTGTCACGGTGACGGTCTGGCCGGCGACTGTGAGAGTCCCGCTGCGTTGCGCACCGGTCGTATTAGCTGCCACGTTGTAGTTAAGCGTTCCACCGCCGGTTGCAGAACTGCCGCTCGCGATCGAAAGCCATGTGGCGCCGCTAGTGGCGCTCCACGGGCAACCCACGGCAGTGGTCACGACAACCGAGCCGCTGGTGGCGGTCGGGGCCGCCCCAGCGTTGGGTGGATTCACGGAGTACGTGCAGTTGGTAATATTCGTTGCATCGGAGGCGCCGGCCGTCGCCGAACCGCCGCCGCTCAAGCTCACTTGATTGGTCGCCTGGGCCGGCGCATTGGCGGCTACGTTCACCGTCACCGCGATCGGCGGATAGGCTGCCCCGCCGTTCAACGCGTCGCTTCGCGTGCAGACATTGCTGGAGCACGACCATCCAGCGCCGGACATCGACACCAAGGTCAGTCCTGCAGGAACCGTCTCGGTGACGCTCACGGGCCCGACGGAGGCGCCCGCACCCGCGGCGTTCGACACCGTGATGGCGTACGCGGCTCCGTTTTGCCCCTGCGCGAAATTGCCGGAATGAGTCTTGGAGATCGTGAGGACGGCGGGTGTGGAAGTAATCACAGTGAAATCGGTAGCGCTGCCGCCGATGGCGCTGCCGCCGGTTACGGCGACGGAGTTGTTGACGCTGGACGGCGCCGTCGGACTGACGCTTACCGTGAGAATTATGACCGGATAGCTGGCGGAGGCGCTCAGAGCATCCGACCGGGTGCATGTCAGAGTGGCGAGGGTGCAACTCCATCCCGTCCCGCTCAGTCCCGTCGCGGTGAGTCCGGCCGGGAGCGTGTCGGTGACGGTCACCGCACCGGAGGTCGCTCCGGGCCCCTGGTTGATGACGCTGAGCGTATAGACGGCGCCGGTCTGACCCGGGGCGAAAGCGCCGTTGTGAGAGCTCGCTACGCTGAGCACCGGAGTCAAAACACCGAGCAAAACCGACACGTTATTGCTCGAAGAGTTCGCAACAGCAAGGTCGGTGCGCCCATCGCCGTTAAAGTCGCCGGCCGCTAACGCAGCCGGGTTGGCGCCGGCACTGTAGAAGACGGGGGCTTGCAGCGAGCCGTCTCCATTGCCCTGCAAAACACTGATCGTGTTGTTGGAATTCGCGGTGACGACATCCAGTTTCCCGTCGCCATTGACGTCGGCTAGAATAACGGCATTGGGGGTCGCGCCAGTCGAATAACTTGCGGATGACGATGTGGTTCCATCTCCCCGGCCCAGGTATACGGTTACCCTATTGCTGCTGCTGACTTCAACGATGTCGAGTTTTCCATCCCCGTTGAGATCCCCGGTCGCGAACGGACTGTTGCCGTACGCGAAGTTGTTCCAAGAGTTGGCCGTCGCGGAGAATGTGCCATCCCCGTTACCTAATACGACGGAGAGCGGGCCATTACCAGCATAGGCGAGATCCGTCTTACCGTCATTATTGAAATCTCCCAGGGCTAGGCGCAGTGCTATGGCACTGGCCGTGGATCCGGCGGAGAAAGTCCCGTCTCCATTGCCGAATAAGACACGCCACCCCAGACTGCCGCCTATTACCAGGTCGGCGTTGCCGTCATTGTTGAAATCTCCGGCCGCTAATGCGAGTGGAGACGCGCCGGCGGCGAGCGAAACCGCAAGTTGGAAGGTTCCATCCCCGTTGCCCAAAAGGATGATCGCGCTGCCGCTGATCTGATTGGTCACCGCCAAGTCGATCTTCCCGTCGTTGTTGAAGTCGCCTACGGCGACTGCAGACGGATTGATTCCAGCCGTGTAGTAATCGACACCAGGACGGAACGTGCCATCTCCGTTACCCAAGAGCACACTCACCGTATTGGCGGTTCCATTCGCAGTCACAAGGTCTATCTTTCCATCGCCATTAAAATCGCCGGATGCAACGGCGAGCGGCCCGATCCCGGTGGCGTACGACGTGGCGGTCATCAAACCGCTGGCGGCGGCGGCATTTACGGTTTCGGTTACGATGGCCGAAACACTTGCGGCATGCGCCGAATCGCCGGAGTATGCCGCCTTTTCCGATCGCACACCCGCCGGAAGAAGGCGTGTGGTCAAGGTAGCCTGCGAGTTGCTTAGAATTGCCGATCCCAGGAAGGAGCCGTTGTCAAAGAACTCCACTGCGCCGGAGGCTCCCGTGATCGTAGCGGTCAGCGTAACCGCTTGTCCCAAGACCGAAGGGTTCGGCGAAACCACGAGCGCTGTTGTGGTGGGCGCGACGATGTTCGTCGGATTGGCGGCAGTATTGACGATGGAGCCATTGGCTACGGTGGCTTGTACAGTCACGGTCGAAGGTGCGGCGCTGAGGGATGCGGCGACCGTCATCGAGATCGGTGTATAACTGCTGAGGCCGCCGAGGGCGTCGGTACGAGTACAGGTCAGGGCGGATAGGACGCAGTTCCAGAGGTTGCCGCTCAGGGAAGTGGCGGCTAGTCCGGCGGGCAGGGCAATGGTCACGCTTACCGATCCGGAACTGGGAAGAAGTCCCGGATTCGCGACCAGGATTTGGTAGGTTCCCGACGCTCCGCCGGTAATATTGCCGGTATGAGTGACCGCAATCGATAATCCGGAAGATTGGACTCCCAGATAAATATTGATCGCGCCGGAGGCAGGATTGGAGGCAGCCAGATCCAGGCGCCCATCGCCGTTGAAATCGCCGGTTACGATTCCGGCCGGGCTGCCGTTGGTGGGAACCAGGCTGCAGGGTTGGAAGCTTCCGTCGCCGTTGCCGAACATCAGACAGAATCCGCCAAACCCGTTGAAGGCAAAGTCCAGTCTGCCATCGCCATTGAAATCACCGGCGACCGAGAAGGCCCCCGGAGCATTGCCCAGAGGCGAGATCGTGACTCCGTGAAGGGTCCCATCGCCAACCCCGGCAAGAACGGTAACCGATCCCAAATAAATGACGGCTACGTCCGGCTTGCCGTCGCCGTTGAAATCGCCTACGGCAAAGGTTTCCGCAAACGAAATGCTGGGGTCGGTGTAGCCGACGGGACCCTGAAACGTTCCGTCTCCAGCGCCTAGAAACACGCCCACCGAGCCGACATAACCGATGTTCAGACCGGCCAAGTCCGCCTTTCCGTCGCCGTTGAAATCCGCGACCAAAAGGTAACTCCACGTGACGCCTCCATTCGCCAGCGTCTTGGGCGCCTGGAAAGTGCCATCGCCGTTGCCGAAGAGGATATTCGGAGCGCCTAGGTTTATAACCGCGAGATCCGGTTTTCCATCCCCATTGAAATCGGCGGAAACCAAAGAAGCACCAGGGACGCCAGTCATCGCAAGGGGCGCCCGAAATGTCCCGTCTCCATTCCCCAGCAGCACACTAATGGTATTGCCGTTGGCGATCACGACATCGGGATTACCGTCTCCGTTAAAATCGGAAATCGCCAGGCTGTTGGCATTCGATGCCGGGTAAGAAAAGGGTCCGCGGAAGGCGCCGCCGCCATTCCCCAGCAGGACACTCAGGGTGTTTCCCGAAACGGCGACCACGTCCAATTTGCCATCGTGGTTGAAGTCCGCAACGCCCATAATCTGGCCTACGCCGGTCACCGTATACCCGATGGGGGATTGGAAACCATTGGAGGCGACTTGGGTAACGGTTTCCGAGAGCACGTTCGAACCGGCAATCCCGTACGTGCCATCGCCGCTATAGACGCCACGCAGAAAGTGAGTCCCGCCAGCGAGAGTATAGGCCACCAACGTGGCGTGCCCGCCTGAGAGAGGCGCCACGCCAAGCACGGTCACGCCATCATAGAAGGTCACTGTCCCGGTGGCCCCGGCGCCGACGGTGGCCGTGAGGGTAACGGCACGGTCCACCACGGCGGGGTTGGGAGACGCGGAGATTGCAATGCTCGTTAGCAGCCGGACGAACGCCGTATCGCTGGCGGTATTGTTGCCGGCGCTCTGATCGCCGCCTCCGGACACGGTTGCGGTGGCAGTGACATTGCCGGTCAAAGCTTGGGGCACATTGACGGCGATAGTGATGACCGAATAACTGGCGCCAATCGCGAGCGAATCGGAGCGCGTGCAGGTAAGGCTGGTCAACACGCACGTCCAGCCGCTTCCTGAAATGGCGGATGCTGTGAAACCGGAAGGAAGCGAAGCCACCACGCCGACAGCTCCAGTGGTTGCCGCCACGCCGCCATTAGTGACGGTAATGGCATATGCCCCCGCTTGTCCTTGCGTGAACCCGTTGCCGTGGTTTTCACTGATCGACAGGTCTGGAAGAGCGCCGCCCAGTTGCACGCCTACGGCGGAGGTCCCATTTAACGCGATAGCCAGATCGGCGATGTTGTCGCCGTTGAAATCGCCCACTGCCAATCCCCAGGGCGACGAGGCAGTATAGTTTATGGCCCTCTGAAATGTGCCATCGCCATTGCCGAGCAGGACACTCAGACCGACACCAGAAATCGTGACTGCGAGGTCGACAATCCCGTCGCCATTGAAATCGCCGCTTACCATCCCGGCTGCGTAGGAGGAAGTGGAGTAGTTCACTGGCGCCTGGAAGGTCCCATCCCCCTTGCCGAGCAGCACCGACATGTATGAAAAGCTGCTCCCAACAGCTAAGTCCACTTTTCCATCACCGTTGAAATCCGCTACGGTCACGCCGTAGACATAATAGTTGGCCGCGCTCGGAACGGCGACTGGATTCTGAAACGTCCCATCTCCGTTGCCGAGCATGAGAGACAGAGTGGCATAACCCCCAACTACGAGATCGGCCTTTCCGTCTCCGTTGAAATCGCCCACCGCAACAGACTCGGGGGTGTTGAACCCGATGTAGTTCACAGCCGCGCGAAAGGTTCCGTCGCCGTTGCCCAGCAACACGCCCACGCTGCTGCTGCCGGTGTTGACGACGGCCAGATCGCTAATGCCGTCGTTATTGAAGTCGCCGGCAGCCAACGACGAAGGGCCGCTCGCAACTGCATAATTGACAGCCGCGCGAAAGGTTCCGTCGCCGTTGCCCAGCAGCACGCTCACGGTGCTGCTGCTGTTATTGGCGACGGCCAGATCGGTCTTTCCATCGCCGTTAAAATCCCCCACCACCACGGATCGCGGAATGGGCCCGGTGGCATAGTTTACGGCCGCCTGAAAGGTTCCGTCGCCGTTGCCCAGCAGCACGCTCACGTTGCTGCTGCTGTTGTTGGCGACAGCGAGGTCGGCCTTGCCATCGGCATTGAAGTCGCCTACAGCCACGGAGTAGGACGTACCGGTGGTATAGGCGACGGCCGGCCGGAACCCCAGGGACGGGCCGGCAGTTACGACCTCTGCGACCGGCGTGGAACTGGCGGCGGCGTGAGTGGAATCGCCGCTGTAATAAGCCCGTAAGGATCTCGTGCCGGACGCCAACAGGATGGTGGTGAGGTTCGCCGTGTTGCCGGATATCGTGCCGACGCCCAAGACAGTGACGCCGTCGTAGAAAGTCACCTTGCCCGTGGCACCCGAAGTGACCGTTCCCTGAATCGTTACCGGTTGGCCATACCTGGCCGGATTAGGCGACGCACTCACGGTCACGGAAGTGGTAGTCTGGCCAAAAACGATGGCCTCCCCGAGCATCAAACAGCATAACAGCCGAAACCAACAAGACGCATGGGAGATCGCAACACGATAGGGCATAGACCGTCCCCTTCAACTTGTGTTCCTCGTTACCGCTAGTTTCTAGCAACTTGAATCGACCGTAGTATAGCTCACATACCAGATGGCCGCATTCCAGGACACCTCCTGATGGGAAGAGGACTTCGCGTGGCCCTGTCGCAAATAAAGAACAACGCGCATGAATGGATTGGCGGCGTCCCGCGCTATGCCGCGTTGCCGAAGATTGGATGCATGAACTGGACTTGTCCGGTTATGTCGCCCTTGGCCAGCCACCGCACCTGCTCTTTTCTGATCCTGTGCATTGCCTCGTATCCGGCTATCGGACCGCTGCAGATCCGCGATAGCTTGGGCGTAAGTGGGATGGCCGTCGCCATACTAGACTTAGCGGCCCAGTTCCGGCTGGGCTGCTCTCGTTAATGGTCCGCACGGAGGCCTATGGCTTCTCCAGTTGCCGGTCTACAGCGGGATACCGGTTTCGCCAGGGAGCCCAGACTTCGACGGCTTTCGCGTTCCAGGCCGCACCCGCCTCGGGATGAGACTTCGCCAGTTTGTGCGCACAACTGGCAAGATCGTAGGCGACTCCGATATCTTCCGCCGCATCCGGCAGAGATGGGCTCAGCGCCTCCCAGATCTTTGTGTATTCGCCCTGCTCCGCCCACAACCGAAGGAAGTCGCCGCGCGCGACGGCGTCACGGGGATTGTCATGAGCGAACCAGCGCGGCGCCTCCGACAGCGCGGCGTCTGCCTCGGCGATACGCCCTTGCTTGCGCAGCACGCTCGACAGGGCGGCCCACACCAAGCCGATATGTCGCTCGCGCTGCTTGAATGAGGGCGGAAGCGCTTCCATGATCTTCAAGGACTCGCGCATCTCCGATTCGGCCTGCACGGGATCGGGCTCCAGATCGCCAAGCTCCTTGAGCGACAAACCCAGACTGTGGCGGTATGAGACGTTCCGGGCGTCCGCCGCCACCAACTCGCGCAAGTACGTCACGTATTTTCGCGAGGCCTCGATCCCTTCGGCCTGATGACCCAGGCTCGGACCTTCGGGCTGGTACTCCACATTGGCGAGAAACATCTCCGCCACGGCCAACTCCCGACGGTTCTCCGTGTTGAGCGGCTCTTCGCCGCGAATCGCTTCACGCATCGAAATCGCTTCCTGGATGAGCTTCTCGCCCCGTTCCAGTTCGCCCGATGTGGTGGCTGAGGCCCCTGCAATCGTCAGGGCGCGCGACAGATTGCTGCGCGCCGCAATGCCTGGCGTGTTTGCCTGGTATTTCCGCATCAATGCAACCGCCTGCGCCGAGTGTTCCGAAGCCAGGCGCGCGTGATGGGAATTACCCTCCAGGGTGCTTAGATACGCATGCGCGTTGGCAGCGACTCGGAAATCATCGGCTTCGGCCCGGCCCGAGTCGAGCCGCGGCTGCAGCAATGCGAGCGCTTCCTGGATCCGCAGTCGAGCCTCCGTGTCCTGAAGCGCCAGATAGAGCGCATAACCGAGCCGGGAGTAGACCAGCGCCGCCAGCCGGCGGTCCGGATTCGCGGGCGCCCGGTTCCGCGCCAGCAACTGCTGCGCGAGGGTGCAGGCCTTACGGTAGGTGGCGATCTGCTGGTCGGTGTGCCCCAAGCTGGCTCCTACCGCACTTCCCTGGACGTCCGCCAGGCTCTGGTATGCCTGGATGAGCTCCGCCAATAGACCCGGATCGCCGGACGCATCCCGCGCCAAGCTATCGAGCTGCTCGGTGGCAGTTCGTACGAGGTGCTCGCGGGCGGCCGTCGCGCCTGGCAGGTCGCGGATGTCACGGTCGAACTCGAATAGAAACCGCGTCGCCAACTGTCGCACCTGGTTGAACCGCGCTTGTGTCCGCCGCTCCGCCTTCACCGCCACCGCCAATCCGGCGGTGAGACTTCCGATCACTAAGGCGGCCGCCGCGGCGGCCACCCAGTTGCGCCGCAGGAACCTCGACGCCCGGTAGCTCACTGAATCCGGGCGTGCGACTACCGGCCGATGCTCCAGCCAGCGCTCGATATCGTCGGCGAATTGCCGCACGGTGGCGTACCGCCGCTCCGGCTCTTTGCGGAGGGCCATGAGCAAAATGTGATCGAGGTCGTTGCGCAGGCCGGGCGGCTTCGGCGGGTCGACGCAGATGACCCGCGCCAACTCGACGGGCGCGCCCGCCTCCACCACATAGGGCCGGCGGCCGGTAAGCAATTGGTAGAGGATCACCCCCAGGGAATACACGTCGGTCGCGGCGGAAATCGCTTTGCCGCTTACCTGTTCCGGGCTGGCATACCCGGGCGTCAGAGCCGAGAGACCGGTTTGGGTGAGAGTCGCACCCGGATCGAGAAGCTTGGCGATGCCGAAGTCGAGGAGCTTCGGTTCACCCGCGGCGGTAACCAGTATATTGGCCGGCTTAAGATCGCGATGGATCACCATGTTGCGATGCGCGTGATCCACCGCTTCGCATACCTTGAGAAACAGTTGCAGGCGCGACGTCTGATCCAGGCGCGCGGCGTACTGATCGATCGGCTCGCCCTCGACGAACTCGAGCACGAGATACGGGCTGCCGTCTTCGGTTTCACCGCCGTCCAGCAGGCGCGCGACGTAAGGGTGTTCGATGGCCGCCAGCAACTGCCGCTCCAGTTGGAAGTGGGCGCGCGCGAAATCGGAGTCGAACCCTTGTTTGATAATTTTCAGAGCGACCTTCTTGCGAAAATCGTCGACCCGCAGCGCTTCAAACACGGCGCCCATGCCGCCCTGACCGATCCGCCGCACCAGTTGGTAGGGACCGAACCGTTCCTGACGGGGCATTGTCCGGTTTAGGCTGCCGGCCTGTTCGGCGATCGCCCGGTGGATCAGGCTGCCCACGCTTTGGTTGGAGAGTAAGCGCTCCACCTCCTCCCGGAGGGGACCGTCTCCGTAGCAAAGCCGTTCCAGCATTGCGTCACGATCCTCTACAGGGGCGGAGTCGACCTCGCCGAAGACCGCTTTGATTTGCCGCCAGCGCTCGGGCGTTAGCTCGGGG
This sequence comes from uncultured Solibacteraceae bacterium, assembly GCA_964608645.1. GTDB lineage: Bacteria > Acidobacteriota > Terriglobia > Bryobacterales > Bryobacteraceae > CAZSQK01. The sequence continues at coordinate 53,357 of CAZSQK010000034.1, forward strand.
GACGGACTCATATCACCGCCGGATGTAGTTTCCGAGCCACGACTGTGCCATCCGGAGATCGCGGATGACGGTGCTGCGGCCGATACTGAGGACCTCGGCGATTTCCTCGTAGGTGAGTCCACCGAAGAAATGAAGCTCGACGATCTGCGCCTGGCGCGGATCGAGCGCAGCCAGGTCCTTGAGCCCATCGTCGAGCGCGATCAAGTCGGCGGAACGCCCCGGCTCGAATACGGTGGCATCATCGAGGTCGACCGGGCGAACGCCGCTGCCGCGTTTTTGGGCGTTCGTCTTGCGGGCATGTTCCACCAGAATCTGGCGCATGTACTGCGCGGCGATGGCCACGAAATGAGAGCGGCTTTGGTAGTCAGGTTGGTCCTGCTGCGCCATCCGAAGCCATGCCTCGTTCACGAGCGCCGTAGGCTGCAAAGTGTGGCCGGGACGTTCGCGATGCATGTAGCCTCCGGCCAGACGGCGGAGTTCGGACTCCACCATGGGCAGAAGGACGTCGAGTGCGGCGCGGTCCCCCTGTCTCCATTGGCGCAACAGATGCGTAACGTCGTGCCGGGACGCCGGTTCACCAGCCATCGTTGACCACTTCGGAGTCGTTCCATCATAACCCATCCAATGCCAGGGACTTGGTACTTTTCCCGGTTCGTTCACGCCCTACGGACCGAGGGGGCAACTTGGGACGCCGAATTCGATGCGTGCTCGTTCATCAGGGAGTCTGGTCGATGCAGAAGCGCACCATGCCATTGGCTCTTGGCTACTTAAAAGCAATGGTCATGGCAGATCGGGAACTTGCGCGCGAAGTCCAGATCGATATCCATTCTTACAATGCGGATCACACGCCGGCTCAAATCGCCACCGACGTCCTGTTCGAGGGGCCGGTGGATATTCTCGGGTTCTCGGTCTTCGGATGGAACTTCCGAACGGCGTGCGCGTTGTCGGAAACCTTCAAACGCATCAACCCCGAAGGTCTCTGCGTGTTCGGCGGCCCTCATGTGAGTGACCAGGCGGCGCGGGTCTTTCGTCTCTGTCCGGAGGTGGACGTAATTGCCAACGGCGAGGGGGAGTATTCGTTCCGCGAGATCGTCCGCGGATTTGCCGCTCATGGACGCGGTTGCGATCTTAGCCGGGTTTCGGGTATCTCGTTTCGTACCGGGGACGGCGCCCTCGCAACCACGCCGCAGTCTCCTCGTATTGTGAATCTTGACGAGATCCCCTCGCCGTTGCTTTCCGGCGCCATCCCGCTGGAAGACGTTCATGGGGACTTCCCGTACGACGCGGCACTGCTGGAGACCAACCGCGGATGCCCGTATCGCTGCGCGTTCTGTTACTGGGGCGGAGCAACAGGACAGAAGATCTATTCCTTTTCCCCCGAGCGGCTGCGAGAGGAACTCGACCTCCTGGGCCGGTTCCGCGTCGAAAACGTGGTCCTGTGCGATGCGAACTTCGGCATGTTGCGCGCGGACGAGGAGTTCCTGGAACATCTGATCCGAACGCGCTCCCGCTACGGGTATCCCCGCAACCTGGTTACGTCTTGGGCAAAGAACAAGGGCAAGGTCTTCTATAACATCTTGGGACGAATGGCAGAAACGGGGTTGGCGAGCGATTTTACGCTCGCCCTCCAGACGCTGTCCCCCGAGGCGCTCCGGCTTTGCCGGCGAAGCAACATGCGCCTCAACGACTTCCAGGAAGTGAGCTCGTGGATTCAAGCACGTCGCATGGATTGTTACGCCGAGCTCATTTGGGGGTTGCCCGGCGAGACGTATGCCTCGTTTCTCGAAGGATACGATCGCGTGGCCTGCTACACACCGAGGATTGCCACTTACACCAACCTCATCCTACCCAACACGGAGTACGACCAAGACCGCGAGCCCCTCCAGTTCGCGACGGTCCGCAGCGATCGCAACGACTTCGAGTGTGTCCTCTCCCATCTCACGATGACGGCCGCGGAAAACCGGCGCATGCATCGATTTCTCTTCTGGGCCCGAGTGCTCTGTGAGCATCTGTATTTTCGTTACATCTGGAGCTTTCTCCGTTTCGCAGCGGGCGTGACGCAATCGCAGGCTGTCCTGGATATCGATCGCTGGATGGACGGACGCGTGGAGCCGGCCGCTCAGACCCTGAACGCGCACCGGCGGGATGTCGAGACGAGCCTCGATTCGTCGCGAATCGGCGAAGCATTGCGGTTTCTCCATGGCTCACCCGAAGTGGGCCCGTTGATGTCCGAGTGGTGGCAATCCGTGCTCGAGAGATTTGTCCCGGAGGAATCCCGGGCGTTCGGGCGGCAACTCTTCGCAGATGAGGCTACGGTTCGCCCCGTCAGCGATTCCACGGCAGCCGCAGACGGGCTGAGATGCATCACGCTGTTTGGTCGCGATTACTATGTCCGGGAGAGCTGTCTCGTCTTCGATCCCAATCACGTGCAAAACGCCGCTCGCGACGGCAAGTTTGAACTCGACCGAGCGCCGGAAGGTCCAGCGACGCTTTACTATCAGACCGGGTTTTCGAGTGTGATCGATAACCACGAGATCGTACTCGAATACTCTGCAAAGCCGCTGGAGGAGATTGTTCGGCGCGAGGAAATGCGGCATCAGCAGAGCCGGGAGCGCAAGGAAGCGGATGGGACGTTGATCACACTGTCCCACTCGCAGGTCAAGACAGGAGCATCCATATGAGTGCAACGATTGTAATGACGACGCAAGAGAGTTCCCCGTGGGCTGTGATGCGCGGACTGCTGGCCGGAGACTGGGTATCGCAGGCCGTTCAGGTCGCGGCCAAGCTGGGAATTGCCGACGAATTGAAGGACGGCCCACGAAACTGCGCGGAGCTGGCGGAAACGGTAGGGGCCCACGCCGGCGCGCTTTCGCGGCTTCTGCGGGCTTTGGCCAGCGTCGGAGTATTTACGGAGGTCGAGGCGGGCCGGTTTGCGCTCACGCCGGTGGGGTATTTTCTGCGAAGAGACGTGCCTGGGTCGTTCGCAGCCATGGCGCGACAGCATCACGATGTCGAATGGGACGTCTGGAGGCACCTGTTGGAAGCAGTAAGGACAGGGACGACCGCATTTCAGCACGTCCACGGGAGGAGCTACTTCGATTTCCTCGGCGATCATCCCGAATTCGCGGGCACCGTGTACGACGGCTGGATGGATTATGTGACGAGCAATCTCGTACCGGCCGCGCTTGCTTACGACTTTGCGCAGCTCCGGCAATTGGTAGACGTGGGCGGCGGCCGAGGCGTGCTGGCTACCGCCGTTCTGAAGAGGAATCCTCACCTGCGCGGGGTCGTTCTCGATCTTCCGGTGGTCGTGCCCGACGGGGTGAAGATGGCGGCGGAGTCTGGGATCTCGGATCGTCTCGCGTTCGTTGCGGGGAGCATGTTCGAATCGGTTCCAGCCGGCGGCGACGTCTACATCCTCAGCGCCGTAATTCACGACTGGGATGACGAGCAGTCGCTCGCCATCCTGTCAAATTGCCGAAAGGCCATGCGGGAAACGGCGAAGCTGTTGCTCATCGAAGCCGTCGTACCTCCGGGCGACGCGCCTTCGTTCACCAAATTGCTCGACCTGGAGATGCTGGCGTGTTTCGGAGGGCGCGAGCGCACCGAGGACGAATATCGCGGGCTCCTCTCCGGCGCAGGGTTTGAGCTAACGAGGGTGATCCCGACGCCCACGTCGGCTTCCGTCCTGGAAGCGCGGCCTGTTTGAAGGAATGACATGTTTACGCTATCGTGCCAATCAACTTCTCCCGCGGTTCCATCGTTTGGATCGGACGCCGAGACGCCGAATGGAAGGGTCTGCCGCCAGCAGTTCGATGAGTCGCAATGCGTTCAGGACCTCGTGACGATCGCGGCGAGACGAACACCACAGGCAGTTGCCGTCAGTTTCGGCGGATGCGCCCTCACATACGCGGAGTTGGATACACGAGCCAATCGGCTGGCTCACTACCTGCGGTCGCTCGGAGCCGGTCCCGACGTGCTTATCGGTTTCTGCTGCCACCGGTCGCCGGAAGCGATCGTGGCGATGCTCGGAATTCTAAAGGCGGGCGCCGCGTTCGTGCCTCTCGACCCCACATATCCCGAGCATCGACTCCATTTCATGGTCGAGGACTCGCAGGCGCCGATCATCGTCACGCATCGCCAGGCCGTTGAGGCTCTCCCGACCACCGGCGCCCGGTTGGTGATTCTGGAAAACGAAGCCGCCGAGATTGACGCTCAGCCAGCCCTCGAACCGATACGCCTGTCCACCCCGCAGTCGCTGGCTTATGCGATTTACACATCCGGGTCGACGGGCACTCCCAAAGGCGTGCTGCTGGAGCACCGCGGACTGGTGAATCTACTCCACACGTACGGCGCCTTGTTCCACTTGCAAGGGAGTACACGATTCCTGCAATTCGCGCGCTTTAGCTTCGACGCAGCGATTTGGGAGATCTTCCTGACTCTGACACAAGGGGGGACCCTCGTCATGGCGGAACAATCGACCCTGCTCGGAACGCGCGAACTCGCCCAGCTGATACGCGATGAACGGGTGGAGGCAGCGACGCTTCCGCCATCCGTTTTGGCAATGCTCGACCCAGCCGAAGTGCCGATGTTGCGCACGGTGGTCTCGGCGGGCGAAGCCTGTCCCGCGGAAATCGTGGACCGGTGGGCGCCCGGCCGGCGCTTCATCAATGCCTACGGCCCCACCGAAGTTACCATTTGCTCCTCAGCGGCGGTTTGCCGGGCCGGCGAAGGCAAGCCCTCGATCGGCCCACCCCTGCCCAACACCGAGCAGTGGGTAATGGACTCCAACGGCATGCCGCAGCCTTTGGGTGTGCCCGGAGAACTCTGGCTCGGCGGGATCGGCTTGGCACGAGGGTATCATCGCCGGCCCGACCTGACGGCTGAGCGGTTCGTGCGTCATCCGTTCGCGCCGGACCCGGATGCGCGCCTCTACCGCACGGGGGACCTCGTACGGTGGCGACCGGACGGCGCCCTCGATTATCTGGGACGCATCGATTCCCAGGTGAAATTGCGAGGCTTCCGCGTGGAATTACCGGAGATTGAGGCTGTCTTGCGGCAGCACCCGGCAGTTGCCGACGTCGCGGTGGCGCTCCACGAGGAAGCGGGCTCCCCGCCCAGGTTGGTCGCCTACATTGTTCCTCGACGTCCGCGGGTTGTGTGATTGCAATGGTACTTTTCGCCGTCCGTTCGCGCCCTATGGGTCAGAGGGGAACCACATGGGCGCAGGACTGGAGATTGCTGTCGTTGGGATGTCGGGACGCTTTCCGGGGGCGAACACTCCGGACGAACTTTGGCGCAACATCCGCGAAGGGAAAGAGTCGATCGCACGACTGACGCGCGATCGGTTGCTGGCAGCCGGTGTACCCGCCGGCATCGTTGACGATCCCGCCTATGTCCCCTGCAAGGGCATCCTGGAGGGGATCGATCAGTTCGACGCGGGACTCTTTCAGATCGGTCCCCGCGAGGCCGAATTGATGGACCCGCAGCACCGGCTGTTTCTCGAGTGTGCGTGGGAGGCCTTGGAATCGGCGGGCTGCGATCCGAAACGCTATCGGGGCGCGATCGGAATCTGGGCCGGCTGTGGCGCCGCCGACTACTGGCGCAAGCATGTGGACCGGAATCGCGGCATCGCCGAGACGGCCGGCGAGCACCAGGCGGCCATCGCTAACGACAAGGACTTCCTTGCCACCCGCACGGCATACCGGTTGAACCTGCGCGGCCCGGCGGTGACCGTTCAGACTGCCTGCTCAACTTCGCTGGTCGCGATCGGGATGGCGACGAGGGCGCTCGTCGCGCAGGAGTGCGACATGGCGCTTGCGGGAGGCGTCTCGATCAGTCTGCCCGATATCGCCGGTTACCTCTTCCAGGAAGGAATGATTCTCTCGCCCGACGGCCATTGCCGCGCCTTCGATGCGCGGGCGCGCGGCGCCGTTCCGGCGGATGCGGCCGCGATCGTCGTCCTCAAGCGACTGGAAGAGGCGCGGCGGGACGGCAGCCGGATCCTGGCAGTGATTCGCGGTTTCGGGATGAACAACGACGGCGCCGCCAAAATCGGCTTCACCGCCCCCGCCAGCGCCGGCCAGGCGGAAGCGATCCGCCGCGCGCTACGCGATGCCGGTGTTCGCGCCGGCAGTATAGGCTACGTCGAAGCGCACGGCACGGGAACCGAACTCGGCGATCCAATCGAGATCGAGGCGCTCACCGAGGCCTATCGGGCCGACACCGACGCTACCGGCTTCTGCGCAATCGGTTCCGTTAAGACCAACCTCGGCCACGCCAATACTGCGGCGGGCGCGGTCGGATTCATTAAGGCAGTCCAGTGTCTGGAACACCGCGAGATTCCACCCAGCCTCCACTTCGAAACACCGAATCCGCATGCCGCAATGGACGCCAGCCCCTTCTATGTAAATACGACGTTGCGGCCGTGGCGATCTGAGGGCGTCCGGCGGGCAGGCGTCAGTTCCTTCGGAATTGGTGGCACCAACGCGCACTCCATCCTGCAAGAAGCCCCCGCTGCTGAACCCACCGGGCAGGGGCGCGACTACGAACTCCTGGTGCTCTCCGCCGCCACCCCGCAATCGCTGGTTGCCGGGGCGCGCCGGCTCTCGAGCCATCTGGCCGATATCCAGCCGAACCTCGCCGATGCCGCATTCACCCTGCAAACGGGCCGGCGGGAATTGCCGCATCGCCGGATCGTGGTGGCGCGAAGTTCATCGGAAGCAGCACGCATGCTGGCCGATCCCAACGCCGGCAAGTCGCTCACGTTCGCGCCGAATGCGGCGCCCGGAGTGGTCTTCCTCTTTCCGGGCCAGGGAAGTCAATACCCCGGAATGGGGGAAGAGTTGTTCCGCAGCGAGCCCTTCTTTCGCAGCTTGGTGGAGGAATGTTGTCAAAAGGTGCAAGCGCTCTCCGGAATCGATCTCCTTCGTGCGCTCTATCCGCGCCCGGGCAATCCGGAACTCCTCGACGTGGTCGCGCAACCAGCCCTATTCACGATCGAGTATGCCTTGGCGCGGCTGCTCATGCAGTGGGGTATCAAACCGGCGGCTATGCTGGGGCACAGTGTCGGTGAATACGCCGCCGCCTGCATCGCCGGCGTCTTCGACCTGGATGCCGCGCTTCGTCTGGTCTGCGAGCGGAACCGCCTGGCCCTTGCCACGGCCCCGGGCGCCATGCTCGCCGTGTCCCTGGCGGAGGGCGACCTGCGCGAAATGCTGCCGGCCGATATTTCGTTGGCCGCTGTGAATGCTCCCGATCTTTGTGTGGTCTCGGGCACTGTGTCCGCCATCGAATCGCTGGAGCGGCGGCTGTCGCGGAACGGATCCAGTTGCCGAAGGTTGCGGGTTGCGCGAGCCATGCATTCGACGCTACTGGACCCCGTTCTGGACGAATTCCACCTCGCGGTTGAGTCGGCCGCGCCGCAAACCCCGGTGCGGCCGTTCATCTCGTCGCTCACCGGCACGTGGATCCGGCCTGAGGAGGCGGCTTCCGCGGATTATTGGGTACGCCACCTTCGGGGAACCATGCGCTTCCACTCTGGGATGTGCGAGTTGTTTGGGCGCCGCGATTGGTCGTTTCTGGAGGTGGGGCCCTCCGACGGTCTGTCGTCGCTCGCGCGCAGGCACCCGAGCCGTCGTGCACATTCTTGCGTGGCAGCGATGCGGCGGCCGAATGCGGAGCGCAGCGATACGGCCGCGCTGCTGGAATCGGTCGGGGAGTTGTGGCTGCATGGCGTCGCGCTTGACTGGACTGCTTTCCGGGAGGGTGAGCGCCGGCGGTCGATCAGCCTGCCCACTTACGCGTTCGATCGGAAACGGTATTGGATCGACGCCGACAAAGACACGCCCACATCCGACCAAAACGACGCGGTTGGGCAGTGGTTTTACGATCAGGTCTGGACGCGAGCCGCCGCGACGGAGAATGTTGCCATCGCTGGCTCGTGGCTCCTCTTCAACGATCGCGGGGGACTCGGCGACGCGTTGATTGAACGCCTGGCCGGTCACCAGGTGACGATCGTCGAAGCGGGCGACACGTTCGCCGACCGCGGCGCCGGACGGTATATCGTCGATCCATCGGAGCCTGGTTCTTATCGCGCTCTGTTCGATACCTTGAGCAATACGGATTCGCTGCCGGACCGAATCGTGCATCTGTGGTGCGCGGCGCCGGCGGACGCTGCTGAGACGGTGGCGGAGCGCCTGGAGAAGCTGAATCAGACCGAGTCGGAAGGATTCTATAGCCTGCTCGGAATTGCGCAGGCGCTCGGTGGTTTGAAGCGCGAGCTGTCAACCCATCTGCTGGTCGTCACGCGCGGTGTTCTCGATGTCGCCGGCAGTGGAGCCGCGGCACCGGAGCGCGCAACCGTATTGGGAGTGGCGAAGGCCATTCCGGCAGAGTATCCATCCGTCACCTCGGCCGTTCTGGATATTCCCTCGGAGTCGCGCGACGCCACGGTAGAACACATTCTGGCCGAAGCGTGCCGCTCCGCAACCGAACCGTTTCGCCTGGCGGCATGTCGTGGTGCGGACCTCTGGACCCCGTCCTACCAGCCGTCTCCGGCTGATGCGCTAGCCAGGTCTGCTCCGCCATTTCGCGAAGAAGGAGTCTATTTGATCACGGGCGGCCTGGGAGGCATCGGGTTGACGCTCGCGGAGTGGCTCGGCCGCACGCTACGCGCCCGCTTGGTCTTGATCGGCCGGTCCGCCCTCCCGCCGCGCAGCGAGTGGAACGACGCCGCCGGCGAAATGCGGCGCCGCATCGACAGCATTCGCTCGATTGAAGCAGCTGGCGGAAGAGTGCTCGCGGTGGCCGCGGATGTCACCAACCTTTCAGAGATGCGGGCCGCCGTGACGCTTGTTCGCGAGACCTTTGGACCCATTCATGGGGCGATCCACGCGGCGGGTGTCGCCGGGGGCGGAATCATCCAACGAAAAACTCGCGCGGAAGCCATGAGGGTTCTGGCGCCGAAAGTTCGCGGCACGCTTGCGCTAGCGGTAGCCCTGGAGAATCAACCCTTGGACTTCTTGGTGCTGTGCTCGTCGCTGACGGCGGCCATCGGTGGCTTTGGGCAGGCGGATTATTGCGCCGCCAACTGCTTTCTCGATGCCTTCGCGCAGTCGAGAGCGGGTGGCAAGACGCTGGTGCAGTCGATTCAATGGGACGGCTGGCAGGAAGTCGGCATGGCCGCCAGAGCTGCCGAAGCACGCCCGCCTTCCGGGGGCCACATCCTTTTCGATACCCGCGAAGAACTCGCCAATGGCCGAGTCGTGTACCGCACGCACCTGGATACGCGCCGGCATTGGGTGATCGGCGACCACCGCGTCGACGGGCGCCACACGTTGGTCGGCACAGCTTATGTCGAGCTGGCGCGGGCTGCGGTGGCGGACCGGTTCCCCGGAGAAGCAATCGCGATCTCCGATTTGGTGCTGCTCTCGCCAGTGGTACTCGAACATGACGGGTCCACCGAATTGGTGACGGAAGTGAGTCAGGATGGCGACGGGCTTGCGATCCGCGTTCGCTCCGCGGGTGGCGACCGGGACTATATGACGTGTCGTGCGGAGGCCCTCCGGCATCCCGTGCGCCTCGCGACAGAGCCGAACGAGTGGCTGCGCCGATGCCCGCGAGAGCTTCCGTCCGACTGGCTCTTTGCGATGCGCGAAGGAGTGGTCGAGCTCGGATCCCGTTGGCGTTGCATCCGTTCCATTCGGCTTGGCGACAACGAGGCCATGGCGCGGATCGAAGCCCCTAACGAGGTAATTGACGAGCTCGATGCGTTCGGCGTCCATCCGGCTCTGTTCGATATCGCCACCGGGTTCTTTACCGCTGAAGCCGCGAAGCACGTCCTACCGTTCTCCTACGGGCGAATCGAAATCCTGCGGCCGCTGCCGGCGCGCTTCTACGCGTATGCCCGGCTGCTCTCCGCGCCGCACGCTTCCGTTCGCCGGATGGATATCCTGTTGGCCGACGAGCAAGGCAATCCAATTGTGGAAGTCCGGGACTATTGCGTCAAGATCCCGGCAGCGAGGATGTCCGCATGAAGAACGTTCAACTGTATATCGCCTCTTCGGGCGCGTTAGAGACTCTGGAATTTCAGGAAACCGTGCGTCGACAGCCAGGAATCGGGGAGATCGAAGTCGAAGTCTGCGCCGCCGGGCTCAATTTCAAGGACGTCCTGATCGCCCTCGGCATCTTGGGCCCGCAGGCAGCCGGTTTGCGGCTCGGCCATGAATTCGCCGGGCGTGTTGCCGCAATCGGGGAGGGGGTCACCGGCGTTCGACGTGGCGACGCGGTGATGGGAGTCGCCTCGGGAAGCCTGGCACGGTTCGTTACGGTGGCGTCTGATCGGAGTGTCGCCATCCCGGACGGTCTCACGATGGCGGAAGGTGCAGGCATTCCGGCCGCGTATCTCACCGCGCATTACGCTCTGGAATGCGCACGCCTGTCGAAGGGCGAAACCGTCCTCATCCACGCTGCCACCGGCGGTGTCGGCCTGGCGGCGCTCGCGCTCGCGCGCGCAGGCGGCGCCGAGATTCTGGCAACGGCGGGCAGCGAAGAAAAACGCGAGCACCTGCGCGCCATGGGTATCCGCCACGTCATGAACTCACGTACTCTCGCTTTTGCGGATGAAGTCTTAACGATCACCGGCGGCCGCGGCGTCGATGTGGTGGTGAATTCACTGGCCGCCGAATTCCAGCAACGCAGCTTCGATATTCTGGCGCCCCATGGCCGTTTTGTCGAGCTGGGCGTGCGCGACATTCTACAGGGAGGCAGTCTGAAGTTGGCCGCCTGCCGCAATGGAGCGACGTTCACTGCCATTGGATCCGGCGCTCCGTTCCCGCGCACAGCCGAACGCCTCCGCGAAATCGCCAGCCGCATCGCGAGCCGGGAGTTGGCCCCCTTGCCCCATCGGCTCTTCGGACCGCAGGACGCCAAAGCTGCCTTCGATTTCATGGCCCGCGCGCGACATATCGGCAAGGTCGTTCTCGAAATCCGGCCAGGCGCCGGCGCGGAACGAATCCAAAGCGCGTCTACGACGAACAACTCCATATCACCCTGCGAAGGCATCGAGGTCTTCCGGCGGGCGCTCGGCAGCCGCCGCATCCAGGTCACGATCTCCACTCGCGACCTTGGCGCACGCCTTGCTCCACGTCCCATTGAGTCGCCTGCGCCGTTTGTAGCCGGGGCTCCCGCTCGCCACCAGCGCCCCAACTTGAGCGAGGCCTTTGTGCCGCCATCGACGCCGCTCGAAGAGGAACTGGCGGAACACTGGCAGAGCTTCCTGGGAATCGAATCGATCGGCGTGAATGACGACTTCTTCGCGCTGGGTGGCGATTCTTTGCTGGCCGTCCAACTTCTCAGCCGGATTCGCAAGGCCATGGCGGTCGACTTGCCGCCGCACGTCCTGGTGGAGGCTTCCACGATTCGGCGCCTCGCGCGCCAGTTTCCGTCACAGCGGACCGAACCGCCGAGGGCTGGGTGTTTGGTTCGCCTGAAGCAGGGGGACTCCGGGATGCCGCCTTTATTCCTGGTCCATCCCGTCGGAGGCCAAGTCTACATTTACCGCGACCTTACGGCCCGCATGGGCGATCGCGTCCCGATATGGGGAATCAAGGCTGAGGCCGATGCTGGCGCCTATTCGTTGGAACAACTGGCCGCGCGATATCTGACGGCCATTCGGGCGATCCAACCGCACGGTCCATACCGGCTTGGCGGCGCGTCCTTCGGCGGCACCCTGGCGGTGGAGATTGCACAGCAGCTACGAGAGGCCGGGGAAGCCATCGAATTGCTTGCGCTGATCGATGCGCCGGCGCCGGTTCACACTCCGTCGGTCGATTTAGACGATTCCCAGATCTCGCGCTATCTGCTCGGTTCTAGCGCGGCAATTGCTCCCGAGGAGTTGAGCGACCTCCTCAAGCTCTGGAGGAGCAACCTCCGCGCGCTGCGCGAATACCGGCCGCGTGCATACGCCGGACACGCCATCTTCTTCCGCGCCACGACTTCGGATGGATTTAATCGCGACGATTATCACTTGGGGTGGGCCGGCTTGATTCCCGCACTCGAAATCCACGAAATCGAAGGAACGCATATTGCGATCAATCTGGCGCCGCGCGTCGATGCCGTCGCGGGCGTCCTGAACTCACGCCTGCAACTACTGGCCTTTGGAGCCGCCGCACAATGAGAGAGACGATACTCACCGCGCGCTCCGACGCGGCCGGCCGCGACGCTGTCATGGAATCCCTCCGCGGGTTGATCGAGGCCTATCAGGCGCGTGACCTGGACCGGATCCTGAGCCGCTACGTCTCAGGTGACCAGTTGATCGTCTTCGACGTGGTGGCGCCGCGACAGTACGTCGGAGTGGAGGGCTATCGCAAGAGTTGGGCCGCTCTGATGGACGCCTTTCCAGGTCCGCCCAAGGCCGAGTTGATCGACCCCTATGTGGAAGTCAGCGGCGAGATGGGTTATAGCCGGGCGATTGTCCATTACGTCGTGACCGACAAAGACGGCAAGCCGCAAATGGACCTCGCAGCGCGGCTGTCCGATGTCTACCGAAAGATCGGCGGACGGTGGCTGGTGGTCCACGAGCACGTCTCCTGGCCGGTCGAGTTTCTGTCGGGCAAAGCCGATATGCAATCTAAACCGTGAACGGAGTTTTATGTCAGCACGCATTAACGTGGTGAAGGCCACCTTCGACGACTTCACTGAGCGCAGCTCGGTGGATGCCTTGCTCGCGAATATCACTGACGACGTAGTCTTCAAGAACGCGATTCCGGAGGAGGCTCCGTTCGGCGGGGAGTTCCACGGTAGGAAGGGCGTTCTCGAGTATTTCGAGCGCGTCGACTCGGTGCTCGAACCCAGCTGCGTGACTGTGACCGGCTACTTCGAGGCCGCCGACCAGGTGGTAGTTCTCGGAAACGAGCGCCTCCGGATCAAAGCCTCCGGCCAGGAGTTTCCATCCTCCTGGTGCACAGTGTTCACATTCCGCGGCGAACAGATCTCCCGGATTGACGTCATCGAAGACCACTCCCCATTCTTCGCTGCCTGGAAAGCCGAAACCGGGCCGCGCGCGTAGACCGGCGCAATTGCCAGTTGGTACTTCTCGGCGACGTTTTGCGCCCTGAGTGTTGAGGGGAACGCACCCAAGATGCTCCAGCCAGCCACCCTGCACGCACGATTCGAAGCTCAAGCCGATCGCTATCCGTCCCGCGTCGCGGTGACCGCCGACGGAGAATCCTGCACATACTCGGACGTCGACCGGCGCGCCAATCGGCTTGCCCATTATCTGCGGAGCCTGGGCGCCGGACCGCAGACTCTGGTCGGGATCTGCCTGCCGCGCGGGTTGGACCTGATCATTGCCATCGTCGCCGTGGTGAAAGCTGGCGCCGCGTATGTCCCACTCGACCCGGAGAACCCGCCGGAACGTCTCGGCTTCTACCTCCACGATTCGGCTGCACCGCTGCTCATCACCACTACAGGCTTCCTTCCTACAGCAGTCGCCGGCATGAGCGTGGTCCACCTCGATGTCGACGGAGCAGAGTTGGCGAACTGGCCGGACACGCGCCCTCCGCAAACTGCCGGTCCGGATGATCTGGCGTACGTGATCTATACCTCGGGCTCGACCGGCGTGCCCAAGGGAGTCATGGTGACGCAACGGAATGTCGTTCGCCTGTTCGATTCGACAGACCACTGGTACGGTTTTCAGTGCAGCGACGTGTGGACCATGTTTCACTCGGCAGCCTTCGATTTCTCCGTCTGGGAAATCTGGGGCGCACTGCTTTACGGGGGGCGCCTGGTGGTCCTGCCGTTCACCGTCACGCGATCGCCCGAATCGGTGGCGCGAATCATTCGCGAAGAAGGCGTGACGGTGCTGAATCAGACGCCGTCCGCCTTTCGTCAGGTGTCACGCGCGATTCTGGAAAGCCCTGATAATCACAACCTGCGCTACATCATCTTCGGCGGCGAGGCACTCGACTTCACTTCACTGCGCGAGTGGGTGGCTCGCTATGGCGCGAGGCGCACCGCGCTCATAAACATGTACGGGATTACCGAGACCACCGTCCACGTCACCTATCGCAAACTCTCCGCGCACGATGTGGAAAATGCCGTGGGCAGCATGATCGGCGAACCGATTCCCGACTTGGGACTGATGGTTCTCAACGACCGTTTCGAGCCCGTTGGGGCAGGTGAGAGGGGCGAGATTTATGTGACCGGCGAGGGTGTCGCTGCCGGGTATATCAACCGTCCCGAACTTACGGCGGAACGTTTTCTGAACATCCGCGGCGTTCGTGCCTACCGTTCGGGCGACCTTGGCCGTCCCACCCCGAAAGGCGACCTCGAGTATCTCGGCCGCATCGATCAGCAGGTGAAGGTCCGAGGGTTTCGCATCGAGCCTGGCGAGATCTGCGCGCGCCTGAGCCGGCATCCCCAGATTCGGGACAATGTCGTAATCGCCGTCGGAGGGCCGGCGGACAGCCGGCTCGTCGCCTACTGCGTCCCTCTAGGATCGCGCCCCAGCCCTTCCGATTTGCGCCGCTTTCTGGCCACGCAACTTCCGGACTACATGATTCCGGCGGCCTTTGTATTCGTCGATGTCCTTCCCTTGACGACCAACGGCAAACTGGACCGCAACGCGCTGGCTGCGCCAGTGGAAGACGCCGCTCCCTTCTCTGAACCGCAAACGGACACGGAGCGACTGGTCGCCGAAGCGTGGCGCGACGTCTTGCATTGCCCCACCATCGGGCGAGACGACAACTTCCTTGCCCTCGGCGGCGATTCGCTTAGCGCCGCTCGCGTAGCCGCTCGACTCTCGGCCGCTCGTTCGATCGATCTGTCAATCGGAGTCGTGCTGCAGTCGCCGGCGCTCGCGGACCTCGCAATGAGCCTGGACGCAGGGGCGCCGTCTCGACTCGGAGTTCCCGTGCCGGTGCGGCGCGACGGACCGTTACCGGCGTCCATCGCGCAGCAACGCCTCTGGTACCAATGGCGTCTCGATCCACACGACGTGGCGTACAACGAAACGTTGACTGTCCGGATGCAGGAGGCCATCGACTGCCGCGCCCTCGAGACCGCACTGTCGGTGCTCGTCGAGAGGCACGAGAGCTTGCGGACCTCCTTTCGGCAAATCGGCGGCGCTCTTGTCCAAGTGATCGAGCCTGCTGCTCCAGTGCGTCTCTCCGTGGTTGATAGCGCCACCCCCTCCGCCCTAGCCTCGGAAATGGCGACGCAGCCGTTCGACCTCGAATGCTCTCCACTCTGGCGAGTGCGGCTGGTCCGCGCGGCGCAGACGGAGTACCAACTGCTCTTCACCATTCACCACAGCGTCTGGGATGGTCTTTCGGAAGCGGTGTTCGTCGGTGAGCTGGAACAACTCTATCGACTGCAACTCGCCGGGTCCAAGCCTATGCTCCCTCCAGTGACGGTTCAAAGTGGCGATCTCACGGCCTGGGAAGATCGACGGCTGGCGAACAGCGATGTTCAACCGCAGATCGACTACTGGACGAGAAAGCTTGGAGGAACGCTACCGGTCCTGCGGTTGTCATCCGCGCGAACTCGTCCCGAGATGCCATCGCCGAGTGGAGCGCGAGTGCCGATTTCATTGACGGAACGGGAGAGCGATGCGGTTAGGGACTTCGCTGGCCGGGAGCATTGCACGCTGTTTCAAGTCCTGCTAGCTGCGATCTATGGTGTTTTGCACCGCTATTCGGGACAAAACGACTTCTGCGTCGGAACCGTTCACAGCACTCGCCGGTTTCCGGGCGCGGAATCCGTCATTGGCTACCATGTGTCTCCTCTGGTCCTTCGGACGAAGTTCGACGGAAGCCTCTCCTTTCGCGAGCTCCTGCGGCGGGTCCGCGAGACTACGCTCGAGGCCCACGCCCACCCTGACCCGGCGCCGGAGACCATAATCGAGTTCCTTCGGCCGCCGCGCGTAGCAGGAGTCAACCCGCTGTTCCAGGCGGGATTTAGCCTCGCTCCGCGAGTGGCGCCTTCGGGCGCCTGGACGTGGCGGCACGATGAGGTGTTCAACGGCTGTGCCAAATTCGAGCTTTCCTGGCAATTGGGCGACCAGCCCGAAGGCATTCGCGGGCACCTGGAATACAAGACCACCATCTTGGACCCCGATCTCGCCGAAAGCCTGGCCAGAGAAACGACTAGCTTTCTATTGCAGTCGATGCGGGAGCCCGACAGACCAATTGGCTACGCCGGCGCCTTCGGGGCGCGTTCTCCAGCGGAAATCGAACGCGAACTCCTCCCGTTCCTTGCAACACGACTCCCCGATTACATGATCCCTTCCACATTCGTATTCGTGGACGCACTGCCACTAACTCCCAGTGGCAAAGTGGATCGCAAGGCGCTCCCCGCGCCGCCGAGGATGGGCCGCGTAGATGTGAAACGTTCGACAACGTCTGACAACATCCAAAGCGTCGTTGCCGCGATCTGGGAAGACGTCTTGGCTATGCCGGACGTACCTCTCGATACACCCTTTTTCGACTTGGGCGGCCATTCGCTGGCCCTGGCCCGAGTACAAATTGCCGTTCACGAGAAACTGAGCTTCGATGTGCCGATGGTTGCCCTGCTGCGGCACACGACGGTCCGTGCTCTCGCGGCATACTTGGCGACGCGCTCGCCCGCCACCGCTACGATGCGATAGGGAGATTGGGACGGGACTTCCGATGGATTTCGTTCTGTGCTGTGCTGTGCTGGTTCAGTCTTTCGCAGTTGAGGGGATTGGCGGCAGATAAGTCGTTCTGAATCAGTGAAGGGGCCTCAAAGGTCTCCACCACAAACGGCAGGTATCCGGAGAAGGCTCGGAGGAGGAAATCAGGCGGCGCGGAGCTTGGCCATTCGCTCGTAGCGGAAGTGATCGCGGATGTGAGCGCGGAAGAAACGGCCCTTCGATTCGGCACTGAGGAATGCCCGGTTATCGGCGGCCGTGAACTCGAAGTAGCGATGTACCGCAGCGGAGGGGTGAGCGATGCAGATGTGGTTGTCGGCATCGTGGCCGTTGCAGCCAGGTAATCCAATTTAGGACGAGTTCAACATCCGTGATCTGCGACGTGCCGCTCCATGTCCAGTCGAGCCTGTTCGGATTTCACCCGGTTCGTTTCAGACAACCGGGCCAAACGGTCGTACTCGCTTTTCGGAACGGTCCCCATGCGGGATTGAAGCACCGCCACGGATTCAGAGAACCGTTGCGTGGCCTCGCTGTAGTCGTTCAGCAACCGGGTCTTCTCCGGGCAATCGGTCACGGATCCGATTATATCGGGCCGGGTGCGGGGATTGGGATAGACGTATCATTGGCCTGAAGCCGCTTTTTTCGTAAGCGCCTTTCCATCAATGGCTAGGGAGCGGGCGATTTGTGAGAAATCTATAAGGTAGACCGGCTGAAGTGGCGATTACGGCTCGTCTGGCCTCCAAATAGATCAGTAAGTTGTGCTCTGACAATCCTGTATGGCAACTAATAGCAACTCAGCTCTCCCCTCCACCACATTAACAACTGCTATACGATATGCGCGTTCCCGGTCATGATCCGCGGAACGCTGAACAGGAACTTCGCCCCCTTCCACCTGAAGTTCCTGCCACCCGAAAAGGCGGGCCACGTGGACGCCGCCCGCAACCTTACATTGTTGTGGGAGCGCGTCGGCAAACCGGTACGCCCGAAGAGTGGGCGCGATTCGTTGAGCCGACTCCGACGGAACCGGAGCGCCCCACCGTTCAGATTGCCGTCTCCACTTTGATGGCGGACGGCAAGGATCGCGGGAACTCAGAATCCATGCTCTCGAAAAGGCGCGCGTCTTTGAAAAGGGCCTGATTGGCGTTCTGCGCCGATAAGGGAATTCGGTTCCTGCCGGAATTGGACCTGAACGCACTTCGCGGGGACCCTGGATTCGCCCTCGCGGTACACGCGGCAGGGGCAGGGTGGTTTCGGCGGAACTTCGCGTCGAACGTCGCCCGCGGCTTCGGAAAGATCCAGGTCCAAGCGAGACAGACGGGGTACTCTCAGCCATCGTATGCGCCGCACTCCGCCACGTGTCAGTCATATGTCCGCCATCCGACGGATATCCGAAGCGATGTGACGGTGGGAGCGGCGCCCGCGCAGATGTACGTGTGTACTTGATCCCGGGCTCGACGGGGAAACCGAGTTCAATTTCGGCTCTCGTGCAACCGCTCGACCGTTCCGGTACGGTCGTCTAACGAAGAATGGACGGTGAGGCGCGGATTGGCGACTTTGGGTTTCGGCAGTCACTCCATTGATATCGTCAGCGTCCGAATTCATCGGAAGCTTACTCCGATCCGCTATTGTGCGCCGCCGGTCTTCTTGAAAAACGGACCCTTCCGGTAGTCGAACTTCTGCCAATCCTCACTCGCCAGACCATTCAGGTCCCAAGCGACCTGGCCTTTGCGGAGCGTCAGCTCACACAAAAGGCGCCGCGTCGCGGGCATGCGGGCCTTCGCCGAATCGACCATGCCGAAGCGGCCGTTCTCCACCCGGAAGATGGCGATGTCGGCCTCTGCGCCTACATCGAGATTGCCGAGGCGGGGGCGAAGAATCTCCTGCGCGGGCGCCCACGTCGTCATGCGGACCACGTCCGCGAAACTAGAACCGAGCGCCATGATCGCCGACATCACGTGGTTGATGTTCTTCATCCCTCCATTCATGCTGTTTGTGTGCAGGTCGGTCGAGATCGAGTCGGGACGAAAGCCTGCTTTGTAGGCGGCGACGGCGACGTACCAGTAGAAACTCGCCTGGCCGAAACCGATATCGAAAACGATCTTCCGCTTGCGGCCCTCCACCATCGCCGGGTTCAGAGCGCCATTGTCCAGGACTTCCTCCCGGTGACCGGAGAAGCAGTGGGTATAGATGTCGCCGGGACGGAGCTTGTCGAGAAAGAGCGTGTCGAGGTTGCGGTCTTTCGTGATCTGGCCGAAGTCGACCATCACCGGCAGCCCCGTGAGATTGCCCGCTTTGACCGCGCCTTCCACCGACGCCCACCCCGGCCCGGCGTAGTGCGCCGACTTGAAGCCGACGATCAGGTCCGGGTTTGTCTTGGCGACTCGCGCGGCAGATTCGAAGTCCATCCCGGAAGGATCGCTCTCTTTCCCCGTGCCCATCCCGTCCGCGACGATATTCAGGAAGGCAAGGACGCGAGTGCGGGCGGGCGCGATGATGTGGTCGCGAAAATCGGGGAAATCCTTCCAGCCCGACGATCCGGCGTCAACCATCGTGGTCACGCCACTGCGGAACGAGAAGGCGTCGGGGTTGACCGATTCGTCCTGCGCACGGGGCGGCGGATTGGTCCGCTTGTACACGTGAACGTGGATGTCGATCAGGCCCGGCGTGACATACAGCCCCGTTGCGTCGATGATCTGTTTGGCTTCGGTGGCGTCGATCTTCGCGGCGACGAGGGCAATCCGTCCGCCCGCCACCGCAACGTCGCGGACCGCGTCGACGCCGTTCTTCGGGTCGATCACGTGACCGCCGCGGATGAGCAGGTCGTACTTCGGTTGCGCGAGCGCCGGGACGGTCAGGAGCAGCAGGACTAGCGAACGCATACGGAGATGATATACCTGACGGCGCCGGGTATACTGATCTCGCTATGAACTTCCGGGTCCGAACCCTACTCGCGCTTGCCCTGCTTGCCTGGGCGGGCGGTGCCGCGCCCCAGGAGACCGCCCTCGACCGTTATGTGGCGCAGAAGGATTCCGTTTACGGTTGGAACCTGGTGCGCACTCTTCCCGGCAAGGGCTATCAGACTTACGTCCTCGAATTGACCTCGCAGTCGTGGCGCACCGAAAAGGACGTTGACCGGCCGGTGTGGAAGCATTGGCTCACCATCGTACGGCCGGATCGCATCCGGTCCAGCAAGGCGCTCCTCTTCATCGGCGGCGGCAACAACAACGATCCGGCGCCTGCGAAAGCCAGCGACCGTGCCGCGAGGATCGCCACCGAAACAGGGACCGTCGCGGCCGACCTCGGTATGGTCCCGAATCAGCCGCTGCACTTCACGGATTCGCCGCAGAAGGGCCGGTCGGAAGACGATCTCATTGCGTACACTCGGGTCAAGCATTTCACGACGAAGGACGACACCTGGCTGGTCCGGCTCGCCATGGTGAAGAGTGGTGTGCGCGCCATGGACGCCATCCAGGCGTTTCTCGCCACCGCCGACGGCGGTCACACCAGGATCGACCGGTTCGTGGTGGCCGGCGGCTCCAAGCGGGGATGGACCACGTGGCTAGTGGGCGCCGTCGATCCGCGCGTGGAAGCGATCATGCCGATCGTGATCGACGCTCTCAACAGCGAGGAGATTACCAAGCACCATTTCGAGGCTTACGGTTTCTTCTCGCCGGCATTGAAAGATTACGTGGAGCACGGCCTTTTTCCTCTCAAGATCGGGACGCCGGAATACCGGACGGTGCTGCGTATCGAGGACCCCTACAACTACCGGGATCGGCCGCAGTTCCGCATGCCCAAGTACATGATCAACGCTTCGGGGGACCAGTTCTTCCTCCCCGACGGCTCGCAGTTCTACTACGCCGAACTTCCGGAGGAGAAGCACCTGCGCTATGTCCCCAACGCCAAACACAATCTGGCGGGCTCCGACGCCGTGGAGAGCGAGCTGGCATTCTATGAGGCGATTGTGACGGGCACTCCGCGGCCGCGCTTCACCTGGAAGAAACAGAGCGACGGTTCTCTGACGGTGACCGTGAACGACAGGCCCACGGAGGTTCGCCTATGGCAGGCAAGCAATCCGGAAGCCCGCGATTTCCGCGTGGACACCATCGGGAACGCGTACCGTTCCACTGTTCTCGTCGCGCAGAAGAACGGCACGTACATCGGAAGGGTGGCGAAGCCGGAAAAGGGATACACCGCGTTCTTTGTGGAGCTGTTGTTTCCCGGGCCTTCGGGTCACGCGTTCAAGTTCACCACCGAGGTGAGCGTGGTTCCCGATACGCTACCCTTCCGCTGGGAGGATGCGGCCAGGAAATACCTGCCCAAGTAGCTGGGCCACATTTTGACGATACACTTGGCTGAACCGGTATGAAACTTCTGCTTTCGTTTTTGGCGCTCGCCGCCATGCTGGCCGCGGCGGACGAGCTTACCGTGTATGAGCTGCTGGCTCCTTCCACCCACGCGTTCGACATCATTTACGACGTAACGGCGACGCGCGAGGGCGCTCCCTACTTCTTCAATCCGATACGGGCGGGGTCGGTGGCCACGAAGGAGCGCGTGGTGGACCGGGCGACCGGCAAGCCGCTCCAATGGACGGTGGTCGACGGCAAGTCCGCGAAGGCCGCCGGCCTGGCCTCCAGCCGCACCGCGGACGACGCGCAGTTCCTACGCGTCACCCTGCTGAGGCCGGTCGCCAAGGGGGCGGAGACGCGCATTCGCATCTACAAGACTTATACGGACCCGCCGTCATACTACGAGAAGGACGGCGGGTTTGTATTCGACCGGCCGCTGGGGATCAAGCGGAACGTAGTGGTGCTACCGCCGGGATATGAGCTGGTGGGGTCGGCATCGCCGGGCATTGTCTCCACCGGGGCTGACGGCCGCATCCGCATCAGCTTCGTGAACGACCGCGACGACCAGTTGCCGGTGCGCATCGCCGGAAGGAAACTCCCATGAGGGGCTTGCTGCTTTTCCTGATGCCGGCGCTGGCGATGGGCCAGTTTCATCGCGCCGAGCAGGATCGCGAGATCCGCTACTGGCTGCTCGATCCGTTCACGCACCAGTTCCGCATCTCGCATGATTTCACGGTGACGCTGAAGGGGCAGAAGTCGGTGCACAGCTTCGTGCGCAAAGGGAGCACGGTGGCGCCGGATTCGAAGATGTTCGATCTGGACACGGGCCAGCCGCTGCCCACTCACCTGGCGAGTGGCAAAGAAGTGAACGCGCTGGGCTATTACCCGAACCCGGCGGACCCCGAGTCGGTGGTGGTGCAGGGCGATTTGCCGAAGGCGGTGGGAGAGAACGAGTCGGCGCGGGTGCGCGTCGAGGAGACCTACACCGACGCGATCGGATACACGCTGGACAAAGGCGAGCTCGTATGGGCGAGGACACTCGGCCGGCCGGTCAATTTTGTCACGCTGCCGGAGGGCTGGATGCTGACGAGCGTGAACACGCCCGCCACGATCGCGCTAGATCCTCAAGGACGGGTAACGCTGCGGTTCACGAACATCCGGAACGACGAACTGGCGGTCACGATCCGCGCGCGCAAACGGAGCTAGCCGGGCGTGTGGGCGCGGGAGTGAACTAGAATAGTCCCTAACCTATGCGTC
>CAZSQK010000035.1:0-71644 GCA_964608645.1 uncultured Solibacteraceae bacterium
TGCCCACAGAACAATTCTACACTAATTTGTTCTTTTCTAACACAGTAGTAATAGGCGCCCCCCAAAAAGAGCCTCGTCGCCGAATCGCGGGCGTTTAGGCGTCGCTGTTTGCCAGCGCTTGGATCACAAACGTGCACCTCTCGTCAACCGAAACCATGGGAACCTCGATTACCTGATATCCGCATCGACAGTACCACTCCTGCACGATCCTGTTGACCGACTCAGCGTGCTCGAACGTATGGTCGCGTTCGGCATCCGTCACGTAGATCGCCTTCCACGGCGGCAAGACGAACACCTTCGGAAAATACTGGTACTTCGAGAGCCACATTCTCAACTCGCTCTCGTTCAGGGGAGTGACGAGATCCAGCCCGCACAGCGCATCGAGGACGCCTCGCTCAAAGAAGACGGGGCCTGGACTTGCAGCGTGACGAACAAAGTGATCGATGTCCATTCGCAGCGCTTCCTGCGCGAACGCATACGGATCCGGCCGCGGACTCAGCCCGCGTCTGCGGCGATCTTGAATGATCGTACGGGCGGTGTCGCCGACGATCGTGTAACCACGAGCCTGCAAAGCCAGCAAGAGCGTAGTCTTCCCTGCGCCGGGCGCGCCTGTGATCACGATTCTCGACATGAGGAGGCGCCTTCGCTGGTGTCTCTACCGATGTCTACTCATAGTACGCCGATCCGCGGATCGCAGTCGGCCCTACGGCCCTCGCCCTTTTCTTCTGACGAACCCAAAAAAAGAAGCCGCCCGCTCCTTCGAGAAGCGGACGGCTTCTTTCTGACTCCATCCCCGCCGGCTACCGGCGGCGGATGTCTACATTACGGACGTTTCCACTGTAGGGGCTCACCCAGCAGGAGAAATCGACGCTTCGCCAACCGGACCGCGCACTGCCCGTCACAACGTCAGTGTCGTTGCGGCTGTCGATGCTCATCTGGCCAAACTCGACCCGCTGACCGCCCATCCGGTTCGAAACGGCATTGCGGCATGTGTCCATCTCGCGCGCCGAAATGTCGCGCGCGGCCGACCCCATGTTCGGCGCATCGATTTGCGCCGTCCGCACCCGGCCCGTATCGAGGTTGACCGAACACGAGAACGGCAGATGGTCCTCGCGCCCATACTGGCGCACCTCCATCATTCCCACTACCCGGTCGCCACGGCCTGGCTGATCGTCGATGTTGATGCGGCGGATATTGATGTCTTGCGTGCCAAAGCGGTCCATGGCTTGCTGCCGCACCGCATCGCGGCAGACCTGCACTGCCTGGTCGCTTCCGTACGGCCTGCGATTCTGCCAGTCGCCACGATCGCCCTCGCGCCGCTCGCCATAGGCCGAGTAACCCGAGTAACCCTGGTTCGAATTACTCTGGTACCCTTGGCCGCTGTTCCACGAGAGTTCGAAACGGTACACATCCGCGCCCCCTTCGGGGTCCTCGATGCGGACCACGGCTGGCGCGCCGTCCCGCGGCGCCGAAACTAATTCGGCCCGTCCGCGGCCGCTAGCGCTCAGGCGGACATTGGCCGTCGCCGGCATGGGACTGGTGCAATCGAATCTCTGCCACCGGGGCGGCTGGCCGGACAGGTCCCGTAAAGTGGCCATATCGCCGCGGATTTCCACCTGCGCCGCGCCATCGACCACTACCTCTCCAGTGCAACGCCCCATCTCCGGATTGCCCCCGCCCACGATCGTCGCCCGCCGCTGCATCTGCGCGCTGGCGGATCCCGCGAGGGTTGCGGCGGTCACTACCGTAAGAAGAAAACGTGTTTTCATCACAAAACACCCCCTGCTTTGTAAGGAGCATTTCGATGACCACGATCGCGTGCGCTCCATTACATCGGTCTAAGTATTAAGGTAGTTTCATGCGGATTCTCCTTCTCTCGCTTTGCGCCTGTATGGCGGCGCAGGCCCAAATCCCGGCCCAGGATGCGCGCAATCTCGACCCGCCCAACACCGATACCCATTTCGCCCCGAAGACCTACCGGACCCTGGCGGAGTGGGAGTCGCGGAAACAGACTCTGCGCCGCCAGATCCTTTCGGCGGCGGGATTGATGCCCCTGTTTCCCAGGAGCGACGTGCATCCCCAGATCTTCGGCCGCATCGAGAATCGCGACTATGCCGTCGAGAAGGTGCTGCTCGAAACCTTGCCTGGCTACTATCTCGGCGGCAATCTCTACCGCCCGCTCCGGCCGGCGCCGCCGGAGGGCTTTCCCGCCGTGCTCTCGCCGCACGGCCATTGGAACTATGGACGTCTCGAGCACACCAATATTGCCTCGGTTCCAGCGCGCGCGATCAACCTGGCGCGCCAGGGCTACGTCGTTTTCGCGTACGACATGGTCGGGTACAACGACACCGTCCAGACACCGCACGATTTCGGGGACAAGCCCGCCGAGCAACTATGGGCTTTCGGCCCGATGGGCCTGCAACTGTGGAACTCCATCCGCGCCCTCGATTTCCTCGAGACGCTCCCGGGAGTGAATCGCGGGAAGCTGGGAATCACCGGCGCTTCCGGCGGCGCCACCCAGACCATGCTCCTCGACGCCGTGGACGACCGCATTCAGTTCGCCGCCCCGGCCAATATGGTCTCCTTCATCATGCAGGGCGGCTCGCTCTGCGAGAACGCCCCCAACCTCCGCATCGACACGAATAATGTCGAGATCGCGTCGATGATGGCCCCGCGCCCGATGATCATGACTGCCGCCACCGAAGACTGGACCCGCAACATGATGAAGGAGGAGTATCCCGCCGTGCGCGCCATCTACGACCTCTACGACAAGCGCGATCGGGTGGAGGCGCTCCTCCTCGAAGCGCCGCACAATTACAACCAGCCGAACCGCGAGGCGATGTACGCCTTCTTCGGCAAGCACGTCCTCGGTCAGACCGACGCCGCGAAACTTCGCGAACGGTCGGTCCGCATCGAGAAGTTGCAGGACATGCTGGCGCTGCACAACCGCAAACTGCCGGACAATGCCCTGACCTTCGCGGGCGTATTCGACGAGTGGAAACGCCTCTCCCGGGCGCAGCACGGCGAGGAGCGCGCCCGCCTCGCCGAAGCCCTGGCCGCCGAGTGGCCCTCGCAGGTCCTCGCCGAAACAACCGGCGAGCGTGTCCTGCTCGGCCGCCCGGGCAAGGGCGATCGCATCCCCGGAATCTGGATCAAGGGGTCGAACCCGCCTGCCTTAGTGGTGCATCCCGAGGGAGCGCAGGCCGCGCGACAGTCGCCGGAAGTGGCGCGTCTTCTCCAGGCCGGACGCGCCGTGCTCCTGATCGACGCCTTTCAGACCGGCAGCGCCGCCGCCCCGCGCAACCGCTCCGTCAAGATGTTCCTGACCTTCAACAAATCCGACGATGCCAACCGCGTGCAGGATATCCTCACCTCGCTGGCATGGTTGAAGTCGCCACGGACGACGCTGGCCGGCGTCGGAAAGGCGGCCGTCTGGTGCCTGTTCGCCGCGGCCGTCTCGCCCCAACCGGTCGAGTTGGCCAATGACGTCTCTGAATATGGCGATTTCTTTGTGCCCGGCATCGAGCGCGCCGGCGGCATCGATGCGGCCAAAGCGCTGCTGAAGAAGTAGCTGGAGATTGGACCCTTTACCGTGCAGGGTAAGTCGTGACGATCTCGGGAAGTCCGTCCTTCTTCTTTCCCGTATTTGTGTCCATCGCGAAATAACGTTGCTCGGAGAGCCGCCGGTACACCGCGCCGGCGACGCCCGCCGCCACCGGACCGTTCACCGTCTTTGTCCCGGTCAGCATCACCACGACCACGAGTTGGTGATGATTGACTTCGTTGAAAGACCCGAACCAGCCCATATGGCTCGACACGCGGAAGTCCGTGCACGTCCCGGTCTTGCCCAGGATCGGCTCATTGGGATCGTAATTCGCGCGCCGCGCCGTCCCGTAATCCACCGCGCCCCGCATCCCCAGCTTCACATCCGTGATGCCGTTGGGCGCCAGTTCCAGCGTCCGTTTTACCTTCGGCTGGAAACGCTCGATCTCGTCCGGCGTCCGCGGATATTGCAGATAGTACACGGTGCCGCCGTTCGCGATCGCGGAGAGTAGCCCCGCCAGTTCCAGCGGCGTTTGCAGGAACCCCTCTCCGAAGCTGGTCATCATTCCGACCCCGCCCCACTTCGGCGGCGCATCCGGCACTGCCCCTGCCTGCTCCCCCGGAATATCCAGGCCCGCCAGTTCGCCGAGCCCGAGCATGTGCGCATACTTCGTTACCCGGTCGAATCCCAGCTTGTTCCCCAGCACCGAGAAATACTGGTTGTTCGATTTCGCCAGCGCCGTGGTCATGGTGTAGCCGGAATACCGCCCGATCGGGACGAAGGTGTCGCGGCCCACGATGTTTTCGCTCAGCGCGGCCAGCGATGTGACCAGCTTGATCGTCGAACAGGGCGTAAATCCGCTCTTCAACGCCAGCTTCTGATTCACCATCGTCAGGATGCGGCCGCTGGTCGGGTCCACCACGACCACGCTGCCGTTCATGGTGCCGAGAGCGTCCACCGCGGCGCGGCGGATTTCGAGGTCGTCACCGTCCACATTGTCGCCCAGGGTCGGATCGACCGGTGGCGCGGGCTTGTAGCGCGGCGCAGCCTTCTTCTTTTTGACCGTCGCCGCGGCGACCTTTTTCTTGGTGGACGACGCGGGCACAGCCCGTCTGGCTTGAGCTACCAATGAGCCGGCATTCTGGAGCAGCCCCCCCAGAAGCATCGCGACAAGAATATAACCCTTCATGAGCGGCGCTTGAACTGACTGTCTATTGTAGCTGCGGGGAATCACCCGGTCAAACGATTTCAGTAAATTAGCGCCGTAATTTCAGTGACAACCGGTCACATATCGGAAGATAACAGCACGGATTTTCGCCGCAGTCCCTAAATCATCTCGTTTAGCAGCTCGGGGCGCGGACTCGGAATCACGACCTTATTGACGAGCATGCCCTTCTGCCCCACGACCTGTGCGCCCGCGTCGATCGCGCTCTGCACCGCCGCGACATTGCCCGTCAGAGTGACGAATGCCTTGCCGCCCAGCGCCATGGCCAGCCGGATCTCGATGAGCTCGACGTTGGCCGCTTTCACCGCCGCGTCCGCGCCCTCGATCAACGACGCCACCGAGAACGATTCGAGAATGCCCAGCGCGTCCATCGCTTCCACCTTCGACGACCCGGCGATGGCCGGAAAAACCGCTTCGTGCAGGTTCGCAATCACGAAGGAATCGATCACCGAGAAACGCGCCGCCTGCGTGCCCGCCGAGACTGCCGCCTGCACCGCCGAAACGTCGCCGCGCACCATCACCATGTACTTGCCGGAGCAGATCGACCGCGAGAGAAGCAGGTCCACCCCCGCAGCTTTTAACATCGCGTCGGCCGTCTGATATCCCGACGCAATACTGGTCAATTCGATCAAACCAATGGAATCTTTCGCCATTTTATGCCGTAATTTCCACGAAATCCGGGGTCACAACACGCACTTTTCCGTCGATGCTGGCATGAATATTCGCCCCCAGCTTCGAATCTTCCACGCGCCCGATCAGCTGGCCTTTCTTCACTTTCTTGCCTTCCTGCACCGTGGCCGCCGCTGTTTGTCCAGCATGTTGCCGCAGTTTGATCCGCACCGACGCCGGACGCCGATCCACGTTCTCGAACGGCGTCTCGCGCTCGTACTCCTCGACCTGCAGCCGTTTCCGCAATTGCGCCAGAGGCACCCGCCGGTATTCCTTCATCGGGTGCACTTCCACCGGCTTCTGCTGCACGAATTTCAGCCCCGCGGAGCGGCGGTCCTTCTTCCCGTCGTCGCACGCCTCCTTCGGATACAGATCCTCCGGACAGGCGTACAACGTGCATAACCCGCAGGCGCAGCACAACTCCGACCACTGATTCCAGATGTCGCCGCCCGTCAGCGTGAATCCCAGGCTGCGCATCACCTTGTGCGGCATCACCTCGTAACCGAGAAGATACCGCGGGCAAAATTCTGTGCAGTAGCTGCACTGGTCGCAGGCCGACTTCCCGATGTGGTTCATCTCCTCCTGCGACCTCGTCTTCCGCGTCATCAGGTAGTGGTCGCGCGGCAGAACGATCAGGCCCCCCGTCGTCTTGGTGACGACGTCGTCGAGATCGAAGGTCAGCGTGCCCATCATCAGACCGCTGATAAAGACCCCGAAATCGGCCACGCTTGCGCCGCCCGCGATCGCGATGAGTTCCCGGAATGACATGCCTACCGGCGCCCAGAACGATTTCGCCTCCCGCACCGCCCCGCAGACCGAAAGAAACTTCTCCGTCACCGGCCTGTCCTGTTGCGCGAAGTGGACGTTGTACAGCGTCTCGACGTTATTGACCACGCATCCGACGTTCAGCGGAATGCCCGCCGGCGGGATGAGCCGCCCGGTCGCCGTATACACGAGTTCGTACTCGTCGCCCGACGGGTAAAAGTCGCCCAACATCACGAATTCGATGCGTTCGTTGCGATTGTTGTGCCGCAGCGCCTCGATCGCCTCGGCATTCTTGGTCTTGACCCCGAATTTCCCTTGTTTCGCCCCGGTCGCCTCCATCATCGTCGTCATCCCGGAGAGAATCTCCGACGGGAAGTGCTTCATGAGCTCCGCATCCTTATGGATGAGCGGCTCGCATTCGGCCCCATTGGCGATCAGAAACTCGACTTGCGACTGCGCCTTGACGTAGGTCGGAAATCCGGCGCCCCCGGCCCCCACGACACCGCACTCGCGCAACTTCCCACTGAGCATAAATTAGAGGATAGCAGGCCGAAAAACGGGATCCCTCGCCGGCTCAAGCGGAGTACTTCTGCTTCCACGCGCCGAGTTCCGCGCTCAACTGGTTCTTCACGGTGTCGAACTGCCGGTTGTCGAATTGATTGGTCTTCTCGGCGCTGTCGGCCTGCATGTCGTACAACTCGCCCTTTTCGCCGTCGCGCAGCACCAGCTTGTACCGCTCGCCCCGCGCCATCCATGTGTTCTGTAAGTGCCCGAAGATCGTAGGCTGCCACTTCTGCTTCTTGGGCAGCGCCTTACCGGTTGCCAGCAGAGCGTAACTCCGGCCGCACAGATTGCCGGCGGGCCGCTCCACCCCCAGCACATCGCACAAGGTCGGCGCCAGATCGTATGCGCTCACGATCTCCGGACGGACGCCCTGCGGCGGCACGCGCAGCGGCCAGCTCCAGATCAGCGGCGTCGCCACCGATTCGTCGTACATGTTCGCCGGCTCCGACGCCTCGCCCGCCCCCCACAGGCCATGGTGGCTGAGTAGCGCGCCGCACGTCGCTGTGAAAATGACGATCGTCTGGTCCCCCAGCCTGCGCTGCGCCAGTTTCGCCAGCAAAGTCTGAATCTCGTCATCCATCGCGGTGACCGCCGCGGCGTACTTGCGCAGGCTCCCGATGGTGTCCGCCAGCAGTTCCTTGCCGGACGTCGCGTTCGCGGCGGCCGGCTCCGGATTGAACGTGTCGAATTTCGTCTGCGCGTAGAGGTCCCGGTGCTTTTGCGCGAGCCCCTCATACGGCGGCCGCGGACTGCTCAAGTTCACCACCGCGAAGAACGGCTTGCCGGGCGCCGCGGCGTCGATGATGCGCGCCGCCCCGATGGCGTCCGTTCCGGCATTGCAGCTAAATCCCGCCGGCGCCAGCACGGTTTCGATGCCCGCGCCCGTCCGCCCCGGAGCCAGCCCCGTCATCAGGCTCGCCCGGCTCGGCACGGGAGACGGCGCCGCCACGAAATGATCCAGAAAACGCGTGCCCATCAGCGCCAGGCGATCCACATTCGGCGTGCGGATCTCCTTGTTCCCATACGCTCCGATAACCCATTGCGGCACGTTGTCGGCCACCAGCAGCAGGACGTTCGGCCGCTCCGGAGCAGGCTTCTTGGCGGCAATTGCGGGCAGCGCGAAGCTCCCCAAAAAGAAATGGCGGCGCGAGAGAGGCATGGTTGAATTACAAGTATATGCCGTAGCGTCCCACGCGTCCCTCCCGCAAAGTTGGCGGCGGGCCCCGTCCGGCATTATATTTGGGGAGGGAATGAATCTACCCAACTCGCTGACGATTCTCCGGATCTTCTTCGTGCCGCTGCTGGTTGCGGCCCTGGTCCAGGAGAATGTCGCCTTGCGGTTCGGCGATTTCCTCGTCACCAATGAGTGGTTGGCCCTCGGCATCTTCCTGGCCGCCGCCGGCACGGACCTCCTCGACGGTTACCTCGCCCGCCGCTGGAAACAGGTCACCACCATCGGCACCCTGCTCGATCCCATCGCCGATAAGCTCCTCATTTCCGCCGCCCTCATTTCCCTGGTGCAGATCCGCGCCCTCCCCGGCTGGATGGCCATCCTGATCATCGGCCGCGAGTTTGCGGTCTCCGGCCTGCGCAGCATCGCCGCCGCCGAAGGCTACACCATCCGGGCCAACGACCTCGGCAAAACCAAGATGTTTTTCCAGGTGGTGGCGATCTCCTGCATGCTCATCAGCGTTCGCCACTCGGTGATGCGCTTACCCAGCATCCTGCTCATGTGGGCCGTCATCTTCTTCGCCATCCTCTCCGCCATCAGCTACTTCGGAAAGTTCTGGCGCAAGGTCGACGAGCGCATCAAGGTGCGCCGCCGCCGCGAGCTGCTCACCTTGGAGCGAAAACGGCAGAAAGCCCTGCGCCGTCAGATGGGATTGGGCACGGAAGGCTTGGGTGCCGCCACCACCTGGAAGCCGCCCGAAGTGAATTGAACGTCGCGAACCTGGCCCTTCGGTCCAACCGCGCCGATCGGCTTGCCGTTGAGGATGATGTTCACGCCGCCCGCATTTCCGAGGCGGAGTAACAAGGTCCCGTTCGCCTCTACCGCTCGCGTCTGGTTGGCTTCCAGCGTTCCGGAAAAAAGGTACTTGCCGTCCGCGCGCGCCAACACCCAAACCGGCTCCTCCGCCGTCATTTCGACCCTCACCGGCGCGTTGGGATTCGACGGACGAACCGGCTCCTGCTTGGGAGTTCCCGGCTCCGGGACGGGACGGTCGGCCGATTGAATCGGGGCCGCTGGGTTCGAAACAGCGGTGGGGGCCTGTGCTGCCGGCTGAGCCGGTGCAGGCGCAGGCGCAGCGGGCGATGTCTGTGGCGGCTGCGGCGCCGTCTCCTTCGGCGTTTGCGTGACGGCTGCCAACGGCGGCGGCGCGGTCTGCACGGTGACGGGATGCCGCGCCCGCTGCCAAAAGGCGTACACGCCCGAACAGACCAGCATGACTACGACCACGAGCGCCAGCGCCGGCAGCGTCGAGGACCAATCGAACCGCCGCCCTCCCACCGTTTGCCATGCTTCCACCCGGGGAACGTGGATATCCGGAGGAGCGGCCGCGCTATGTGCGGCAGCCTCGATGGGTAAGGGCTCGAGAGCGCGTTGCACCTCGTATGCGAGCTCTTCTTCGTCCAGGTCGAGCAGGCGGGCGTACTGGCGCACGAAGCTCTTCACAAATACGCCCGCGGGCAATTTGTCGAATCGCTCGTCCTCAATCGCTTCTAAGAATCGCGAGGAAATCCGCAGTTCCTGGGAGATTTGGTCCAGATCGAGATTCCGCCGCAGCCGTTCGCGGCGTAGGGTCTCGCCAATAGAACTCATACGGGTGGTGTCCTAGGCCCCTGACCTCATCTTACAACAGCGTCCTTCCTGTTAACCCGAAAACGTTTGGACTTAGGGTGGCGGCTCGCACGATGCCCCCCGGCCGCGGCTTCGGGCCGCTGCCAAGCTGCTAGCATGTTCCTTGGTCTCCGTCGTTGTAGTCAACTGGAATCGCAGGGAGTTGCTGCGCGCCTGTCTGGAATCGCTCCGCCGCCAGTCTGGAGTGTCCTTCGAGACCATTCTCGTCGATAACGGGTCCAGCGACGGGTCGCCCGCCCTCGCCGCCGAGTTCGACGTCCGCCTCATCTCGAACCCGGCCAATCGCGGTTTTTGCGCGGCGAATAACCAGGGAATCGCCGCCGCCAATGGCGAGTTCATCGCGCTCCTCAACAACGACGCCGAGGCCGAGCCCGGCTGGCTCGCAGCCCTTCACCGCGCCTGCTCCCGCGCGCCCAATGTCGGCATGGCCGCCAGTAAAGTGCTCGTCTGGGAGGAGCCCGCCCGCATCGACAAGGTCGGCCACCTGATCTTCCCCGACGGCCAGAATCGCGGCCGCGGAGCCGGCGCCATCGACCGCGGACAGTTCGACCGCGAGGAGGAAGTGCTCTGGCCCGACGGCTGTGCCGCCATGTATCGCAAGTCCATGCTCGACCGGATCGGCGGTTTCGATGAGGACTTCTTCGCTTATGGCGATGACGCCGAACTCGGCCTGCGCGCCCGCGTCGCCGGCTGGAAATGCGTGTATACGCCCGCCGCCGTCGTGCGCCACCACCGCGGCTCGACGCTCGGCAGGTCCTCGCCCCGCCGCCTCGAGCTGATCGAACGGAATCGCGTCTTGCTGGCCCTCAAGCTGTTCCCCTGGAGCCTTCTCTGGCTCAACCCGTTCTACTTCGTCCTGCGCCTCGCCGCCGGCGCCGCCATTGCCCGCCGCGGGGAGGGCGATACCGCCCACTTCCCGGGCCTCGTCGGAAAATGGTCGATGGCGCGCGCTCTCGTCCGCGGCGATCTCGCCGCCCTCCGCCTCGCGCCGCGCATGCTGCGCAAACGCGCCGAAATCGATCGTCTCCGCAAGCTCTCCCCAGCCGAAGTGCGCCGCCTGCTCCTGACCCATCGGCTGCCTCTGAAGGACGTCGCGTGAAGGCCACGCTCGCCGTCGTGTTTTGCGCCGTGATGGCGCTCCTCTGCCTCCCCGCCGCTCGCCTCCGCTTCGCCGACACCTTCCTCGACCCCATCGGCCGCGTCGACGCGCAGGACGAGTCGATGTACGCACACAACGCCATCCATATGGCGCAAAAAGGCAACTGGCTGACCCCGATGTACCAGGACCGGTATGCCCTCTATAAACCTCCGCTCTTGGCATGGCTGGCTGGGGGGTCGGCGAAGGCGTTCGGGACCGCGCAGTGGGCCCTCCGTCTGCCCGTAATGATCGCCGCCGCCCTTACCGCATGCCTGGCGTTCCTTTGGCGGAAGAGCGTCGCGGCCGTGCTCTTGCTCGTGTCCGACCGCCTGTGGTTCGTGCTCTCTACGCTATGTCTCACCGACGGGCTCCTCGTCGCCTTCGTGACCGGAGCCGCGTACTGTCTCTGGCGCGACCCTCAACTCGAATCGCGCCCCGCCCGTTGGGCCTTCGCCATCTTGACCGCCGCCGCCATCATGGTGAAATCCGTTGCCGGCGCCCTGCCCGTGTTCATCCTTCTCCTGTTTTGCGCGCTCGCCAAACCAGGTGGGTGCCCCCCGTGGCGCCGCGTACTCGGGATCGTCTGCGCCGCGACAGCCCTGGTTCTGCCATGGGGCCTCTACCAGCTCGCTGCGCATCCGCGCTGGTTCTGGAACGAGTTCGTCTTGTCGGAGATCCTCACCTATGGCGTGAGCAGCCCCATCCAGACGACTCGCGAGAGCCAGGTCCTTTTCTATCTCAAACGGCTTCTGGCGATGGACCCCGTCCTCGCCGCGCTCGCCCTCCCGGCAATCTGGTATGCCTGGCGGAAACGCGAAACCGTGTTGCTGGCTTGGCTCGCCGTAGTCCTCGGAACCGCGTTCCTGTGGAGTTACCGGAACGTGACTTACCTCGGCCCCGCCATCCCTGCCCTGGCGATCCTCGGTGCTTCGTTGCTCCGCGCGCGTTGGATTCCGGCGGTACTGGCGGTCCTGTTGATCGTCAAAGCCGCGTCGCCCGCCCAACCCTGGGGAATCGACTTGCACCCCGCCGGGTTGCACCCCTCGGACACCCTCCTCGATGACTACGCCCGCCTGCATCGCGGACGGGAGCTAATCCTCGTCGACCCGTTCGACGGCTTTTACTCCTCCGTGCTGCCCCTGCCCAAAGTGCGCTACTGCTTCGTCGCGCCCGGCGGCGTGCCGCCGCAACCCCCGCTCGACCTTCATTACCTCGGCATTCAGGTCGGCGCCGATGAGTTCGCCGCGATCGGCCGGCTCCGTCCCCTCTGGCGGTCCCGTCTGAAGGAATGGGGCCTCGGTTCCGGCGATCCCATCGCCACCGCCATTGTGGCCCGCTCCCGCGAGGAAGTTGTCGCCCTGATGGCGGCGCATCCCGAGATCGATTTCCTGCTGCCCGATGGCTATCGCGACGCCACCGGCGCGCGCTTGCAGCGGGGATCGAGCGGAGGGTTCTTCCTGGCGTTAACTGCGCCGCTTCCGAGCCCCTAACCCAGTTTCTCGCGCACCCGCCGCGCCTGCTCCATATGCCTCACTTCGTGCGCCGCGGCCTGGGCGAACATCGCCCCGAGGCTCATGCGCAGAAAACGGGAAATCGGGGTCGCCACCTTGACGCGCGCCAGATCCAGACCCTCGGCCCGGCCCATCTGCAGTTGGAACATGCTCTGGACATGCAGAAACGTCGGCATGATCGCCGTGAGGGGCTGGCCGTGTAGCGGAATAAATCGCTTCGGCGTCGGCAATTGGGTCCGCACCGGGGGAAGCGTCATATCCACGATAAAGCGATCGATGGCCCCGTACGAAAATGGCCCTGAACCGGTGAGTCCGCTGGCCCGCCCGCGGTCGATCGCCTGCTCGATCGCCCGTAACTCCCACTGGCCTACCATCGTAAGGTGCGCCAGGCACTCCTCGATCGACCACTGTTCCGGCGCCGGACGCCAGTTGAACTGGGATTCGTTCAAACCCCGGGTCAGTTCCCCGGCGTCGGCCTTAATCTTTTCAATCTGTTCCTGGTATTGATCGAGTTCGCTGGAGCCCACAAGAGGGATTATAGCGAAGCGGCGCGCAGCCTAAAATCCACGCCCTACATTCTTGGTTGGATTCGCCGCCTGCCGTTGTTCCGTGTGCCGCACGCTCGAGCGAAGGGCCTGGCTCTCCCGCTCTTCGAACTGGAAGTCGTCGGTCATCAACTCCTGTACCGTATAAGCGGCTTTGCCGACTCCGTCGGAGCCATGGTGCCCTGTGTTGGCGAAGATATGATAAAGCTCGTGCGCTACCACGCGGCCAATCGCGCGGCCGAATGCCGATTCCCGATCCTCCGCCGGCAGGTAGAGGAGTTCCTTCTGCAGGAATCCGCGAATGCGGTCGCACTCGATTTCACTGAACGGCAGAATGGCGCCGTCGCTGACGTGCGTCCAGCCTAACGCGCCCGGACGAGTCTCGCGCGGGAGGAGGCCTTCGATGTCGCAGCGCCCTTTGAATGTGAGCACGGCCAGTTCCGCGGACACTTCGTTTCCCCGCACGCCTGCAATCGAGCGCCAGGCGAAATGCCGTCCCAGCGGCCCCATGATGGCTTCCACCTCGTCCTCCAGGGCATGGAGCACTCCGGGAGACGCCGGTTGCTGAAATGTCGTATATAAGATCGCGGGCAGGTCGACTTGCCGATCGTCGCTCAGCGCCGGCAGGGCTGCCAACGCCAGGCAAGACAACAGGACTCTGATGGACACGGACCAAACTCCTAAGAAGGAATCCGACGCAACCGGTCGATGGCGAGGTCAGGATGCTCCCGAACCAGGGTGTTCGCCAGATGGCAGGCGAAGCAGACCGGCGACGCGGTCTCCAGAGTCCCCGCCAACTGATCGGCGGAAATCAGGCTCCACTCCACTGAGATCTTATCGGCCCGCATGAGCGCGGGTTTCTGGACTGCCCACTCGATTTCTTCGAAGAGCCGCCCGCAGCACACGCAACTCTTACCCTCGTACCACTTCGCGAGGACATGGCGTACCAGGCAACCGTTCGGCGATGCCTCGATTTGCGCCAGGCATTCCTGGCCGCATCCGGCCTTTTCCGGCCAGCGCGAACACGACGATAGCCGCAACTCGGACGCGCCTGCGAACCCGGTGAGTGCGGCGTGCCCGGCATCCACCGTCACGCCCGCCGGCCGCCGGTTCTCGGGACACACAATCGCCCGCGCCCCACGCTGCCGCAACCAGGTCGACATCAGCCGCCAACCCACGATTCCCACGGCAAGCGCCCCGAGAATTGACCCGAACAGAACCGGGCTCGGCATATCGGACATCAAGGTCCCGTTTGCAAGGGACACGCCAGTAGGCTGGAATGAGGAAAACTGCTGATTCTAAAGGAGTGCACCGGCGCTCATCCCACTCCGGGAAGCGCCGCTTGGGGGCCTTGCCACAGTCGGACTGGGTGCTTTGCCCCTGAAAAAGCAACTCTACGCGGCTCCGGAACGTCTATGGAACTGTGAGGATGTCTCTGCTCGGATTTGTCTCGATGATCCTGCTCGCCGCGGGAATCGCCGGCGCCATCGACGATTACGCCTCGGCGCGGCGAAAATTCGACGAGATTGAGACCGGCCGCCTGCGCCCCGGCGCGCGGATCAATCTGACGCCCTCCGAGCTCGACGCCTACGCAGCCAGCAAAGCGCCCAACGGCGTTCGCAACCTGCGCCTGCAACTCCGCGCGGGAATCGCCACCGGCGCCGCCCTGATCGATTTCGGCAAAGTTCGGCGCGCCCAAGGCTATCAACCTGGATGGCTAATGTCCAAATTCCTCGACGGCGAACGGCCCGTCACCGTCACGGCAGGAATCCGCTCCGCCAACGGGCAGGCGACCGTTGACGTGCAGGCGGTCGAAATCTCGGGCGTGCGCATTGACGGCAAGACGTTGGATTTCCTCATCCAGAACTTCCTCATGGCGATGTATCCCGACGCCGCCGTGGGACGCCCCTTCCAATTGGGTCACCGCATCGACCGCCTCGATGTTCAGCCCGGCGCCGTAGGCGTCGTCATCGGCCGGTGACCGGGAGCCTACTTCACCCACTCGCCGGCATTGAGCCGCAGCGCGACTTTGCGCAGGTTCTTCACATCCTCCCCGGGATTCGCGGACAGCACCAGCAAGTCGGCCCGTTTCTCCGCGGCGATGGTCCCCCGGTCGCCCAGCCGCGCCATCGCCGCGCTGTTCCGGGTCGCCGCCACAATCGCGTCCAGCGGCGGCAAACCGGCCTCCGCCAGCAACTCGATCTCCCGCTGCAAATCGCCCCCTGACGACGCGGCGGCGATCGGCACGCCCGCCTCGAATAATCGGCGCGTATTGCGTTTCGCCACCTCCGCGGCGCTTCCCGCGCTCACCAGCGCGGGCGCGAACGCCACCCGCAGGTCCCGCAGCCGCCGCAGCAGAGCCGCATCGAGCTCCTCGGTGTCCACCATCATGCCGATGAATCCCGCGGCGCCGTGATCCATCAGGAAACGCGCTTCGGCCGCACTGGCAATGTGCGGCAGCACCGGGATGCCGGCTTCGCGCGCCGCGTCCAGAACCGCCTCCCCCACCCCCGGCGCGACTCTCGCCATGTGGATCACCGCCGTCTGCCGCGCCGCGAGCTCCGCCACCTGGCGCCGCGCCTCTTCGGGTGTGCCGGCATGGATCATGCCTGCGGGTTCGGCCCGGTCGCAGGCGTCGACGGGAGTGGGCACGATGCACTTGCCCGAGCCATCGATCTTATCCGCCTCCGCCGGAATCGGAATCGCGGAACGCGGTCCCGCGGAACGGATGCGGTCTCCCGCGGTCACCACGATCGAGTTGCTAAACGGCGGGCCGCCCGCGCCGTCGATCAGCACCGCCCCGAGAAACGCTTTGCTATGGCTCTCCGGCGTTGGAGCGCACGCGCATAGAAAAACCAGCGGGACGAGAACGGCGGCCGGGGTCTGCATGAAGCCTCCATCATAGCCGAGCATTCCACGGTGCGAAGGAGTACAATCGGCCTGATATGACCCCCGAAGCGGTGCAAACCCCCGAACCAACCCCCGCGGGAATGGGCGCGTTTTCGCGGATTTCCGGCGTCTTCTTCGAGCCGGGCAAGACTTTCGAGGATATCGGCAGGCGGCCCGCCTGGTTTCTGCCGCTGCTGCTGACGATCCTCGCCGGCTTGGCCTATTACTATGCCTACGGGCAACGCGTGGGATGGGAGCGATTCCTTCGCCAGCAGATGGCCACCAATGCCCGCGTCCAGCAGGGAATGGAACGGATTCCGGCCGAACGCAGGGATGAGGCTATCGCCACGCAGGCCAAGTACACGGGCATCGGTTATTACGCCAGTACGATCGTCATCATCCCCATCGTGATGGTGATCTCATCGGCGATTCTCCTCGGTCTCACGGCGATGATGTCCGCCGGCCTGCGATTCAAACAGGTGTTTGCCGTCGTCTGTTTCGCCAGCTTGCCCATGCTCGTCAAACACCTGCTCTCGGTCGTCGTCGTCTTCCTCAAAAATCCCGACGATTTCAATCTCATCAACCCGCTGGCATTCAACTTCGCCGCCTTCATGGACCCGCTGAACAGCTCGAAATTCCTCTACACGATCGCGATCTCGTTCGACGTGTTCGCCATCTGGGTCATGGTGTTGACCGCCATCGGACTTTCCGCCGCCGCCGGCCGCAAGAAGCTCTCGTTCGGCGGCGCCATGTTCGCCGTGGCCGTGCCCTGGGTCGTGTTCGTGTTATTCGGCGCCAGCATGGCCTCAATGTTCAGCTAACCGGCGAAACTACTGCGCCACCGGGATCACGACTCCCGGCTGTGACGATTGACCGGCCACCTTCACGACCACTTCGTACTCTCCCGGCGGCAGGCTCGGCATCACGATATTGATCTGAAATTCGCCCGACGCGACCAGCCCCGCGAACTCCACCAGCGCGCTCGCCGGCCCTACGGTCACCGTCACCGGACTGTTCACCACGATCGGCGCTTGCACGATCGTTCCGGCGGGCGATGTCGCCAGACCCGTTCCATATAGCAGGATGCGGTCCCCCGCATGAGCCTTCGCCACCGCCGTGCCACCCGTCGCCGGATCTCCGACGATCAGGCTGTTCAGGTACACAGCCGCCGGGTAGGTTTTCCCGCCCGCCGAATAGGCGAACAGCGCGGGGGCGTTGGTCACCGCCGTGGCCGTCATGGTGTTGCTCGCCACGCCCGCGTGCGTGACCTGCACGCTGACATTCCCGCTGATACCCGCCGGCGCCTGCACATTGAGCTGCGTCGGACTGACGTAGTACACCGCCGCCGCCAATCCGTTGATCTTCACCTGCACACCGCTGAGATTGGTCGGTAGCGCGTTGCTGTTGGTGAAGTCCGCCTCCGCCCATGTGCGCGTCACGTCCGAAAGATTCGCCCCCTGAATCGTCACCCACGACCCCGCCACGATCCCCGGCCGGAAGCTTGCCCCGTCCACCACCGATGTGATCACCGGACCGGTCGCCGCGCTCGCCGGCGGCTCGCGGTACATCAGCACCCCGGTGTTGGCCTGCGTGTCGCCCTCCTCCCACCACAGCAGGTACAGCCGGTCGTTGCCTCCGAACGCCACCTGAATCGCGCCCGGATACCCGCCGAACGCGCCGGTGATGCTGACGTCCGCGACTGCGCAAGTGCTCCAATGCGTAAGGTCGGTCGATCGCGACGTCTTGGGGTTGCCGCATTTCTGATCGCCGGAACTGCTGTTCTGGCCGAATGCCGCCACCGCCTCTCCCTTCGAATTCAAGGCGAGATCGAACGGGTAATCCGTGCTCGAGTTGCCGTCGGGCGGAATCACGACGGGCGTTTGCCAGGAGATGCCGCCGTCATCCGACCGTGCGAAGTGCAGCCCGGCTCCGAAGTCCGAGTCAAGGCGCTGCGTGTACACAAGCACGCGGGGATTCAGGTTGAAGTAGAGGAGTTTGACGGCCAGTTGATCGCTCTGCTGTCCCTGGCTGTCCAACGCGCGAACCGGCGCGGCCCCGCCGGCCGGCTTCCAGAACAGCAGGACCTCGTTATACCCCACTTGGGTGTCGTCTGCCCAGTATGCGATGCCGGGATTGCCCGCGCTGTCCAGCGCCAGCGATGGCGTGATGGAGTTGCGCGCGGTGTCCGTCCCTGCCGCAAGGGGAGCGGTCCGATCGGTCCAGGTCGCGGGGTCCGCCGCCAGCCGTCCCGTCACGTAATGCAGTCCGTTGCTGCTGTTGACCAGAGCGAGATGGATATTGCCGCCGGCCAGGCCGACCGAAGGCCCCGACCATGACGGCCCGTCGGCAACAAAGGTCTTCTTCTTCGACCACGTGGCGCCGCCATTGCTCGAAACATAGACGCCGACCCCCCCGTCCGCCATCTCCGCCGCGACCGCGAATGTGTTGGTCGAAGCGTCGTATGCC
The DNA here is from genome assembly GCA_964608645.1 of uncultured Solibacteraceae bacterium. Lineage (GTDB taxonomy): Bacteria > Acidobacteriota > Terriglobia > Bryobacterales > Bryobacteraceae > CAZSQK01. The sequence continues at coordinate 18,177 of CAZSQK010000035.1, forward strand.
AGGCTGTTCGTCGCGTGAAAAATCGTCAACGCGTCGCCGACTGTAGCCACAGTGACCGGAGCGTTCCACCCATATTGCGCGCGGTTCCAGGAACGGAACAGCAGCGCCGTGTCGGCCCAATTCCCGTCACCGTTAGGGTCGCCCCAGCCGAAAATGAAGGCCGGATCGCCGTTGCCGTCGAGAGTCAGAGCGATGTTATACCCGTAAGTGTCCGACGGCGTCGAGCCCCGCAGCGGAGCGGGCGCGGCGTTCGTAAAGCCGGCGGGCGGCGGACCTACCCGCACGGCATTCGAAGCCGCGGAGCCGCCGGCCGTGACTTGGTATTCGTACGTGGAGTACGGATCGAACTGCGTATCCGAATATGTGCTGCTTGTCACAGTTGCAATCGTCGAGTAAGTGCCTCCTAACAGCCGCCGCTGCACCGAATAGCTCGACGCCGCGCCGCTCCAGGACAGATCGACACGTTTCGACGTGGCGGTCTTAACCGCAAGGCTGGCAACGGTTTGAGCGCCCGCGGGTGCGGCCGTCAAGGCCACCCAGACAGCGCCTGTTAACCAAAGATATCGGGAATTTCGCGTGGTACCCATGTCGATAAACGCAGCAATCCCACTCCAAATGGCTCATGTAAAATGGGAGGGATCATACGGGGGATTATTGTTCGCAGCGCCGGATGTTACTCAGCTCCTGGCCCGCTGGAGTAACGGAGACAAGTCAGCCTTGGACCGGATGACTCCGGTTGTGTATGAAGAATTACGGAGGCTCGCCCGCCATTTCCTCGCGGACGAGCGCGCCGGCCACACGCTCCAGCCGACTGCCCTGGTCCACGAAGCGTACATCCGCCTCGTCAATCAGCAAGCCGCCGATTGGCGCAACCGCGCCCAGTTCCTCGGCCTCGCCGCCAGTATGATGCGGCGCATCCTGATCAATCACGCGCAGGCGCGCAATGCGGCCAAACGGAACGGCAAGGCCGAATTGGTCACCTTCACGGATGCGCTGGGCGTCTTTACGCAGCCGCAAATCGACGTGCTGTCCCTGAATCTTTCCCTGGAGGAATTGACGCGTCTCGATCCGCAACAGGGGCGGGTCGTCGAATTGCGGTACTTCGGCGGCCTCTCGATTGAAGAAACCGCCGAGGTGCTCGGCATTTCCCCTTCCACCGTCAAACGCGAGTGGGGCACGGCGCGCCTCTGGCTCCTCCAACAGATGGAGGGTCTGCAGGCCCCGTGACCGCCGAACGGTGGAGCGAGGTCAAAGCGGTGCTCGCCGGCGCTCTCGACGCCGACCCGGCGGACCGCGCCTCCCTGCTCGACCGTCTCTGCGGCAGCGACGCCGGGCTCCGCCACAGCGTCGAATCGCTGCTCGCGCGCGAAGCCGAGGCGCACGAATTCCTCAATTCGGCCCTGGCGCCGGGCCTTTCCCTGCGCACCGAACCCGCGCCCGCGCCGGAGACCATCGGCCCCTATCGTGTCCTGCGCGAAATCGGCCGCGGCGGCATGGGCGTCGTCTACCTCGGCGAGCGCGAGGACGGCGAGTATTCGAAGCGCGTCGCCATCAAGCTCATTACCAGCGGCCTCCGCGACGCCGGCCTGGAGCGGCGTTTCCGCCGCGAGCGCCAGATCCTCGCTCAACTCGAGCACCCCGGCATCGCCCGCCTGCTCGACGGCGGCGCCACCGCCGCGGGCCAGCCCTATTTCATCATGGAATATGTCGACGGCCTGCCGTTGCTTGCGTATTGTGACGCTGGCCAGCTCGACGTCTCCGCCCGCCTCGCTCTCTTCGTCGAAGTGTGCGATGCCGTTTCCTACGCGCATCAGCATCTCATCGTGCACCGCGACCTCAAGCCCGGCAACATCCTGGTCACGCCCGAGGGCGCGCCGAAACTGCTCGACTTCGGACTGGCCCGTGTCCTCGAGAGCGGCTCCGCCTCCGAAGAGGTCACCTCCGCGGGAATCGCCATGACGCCGGCCTATGCCAGCCCCGAACAGATCCGCGGCGAGCCCGACACCGTCGCCGGCGACGTCTACTCGCTCGGCGTCATCCTCTACGAGATGCTCGCCGGCCAGCGCCCCTACCGGACCGCCCACACCCTGCCGGAGCTCGCCCGCGCCATCGCCGACGAAGATCCCGTCCCGCTGACCCGGGCAGTCGATCCCCGCCTACGCCGCCGCGTCGCCGGCGACCTCGAAACCATCGCCGCCAAAGCGCTCGAAAAGGCCCCCCGCCGCCGCTACGCCACCGCCGCCGATTTTGCCGGCGACGTCCGCCGCCACCTCGATGGCCTCCCCATTCAGGCGCGTCCGGCAACCCTCCGTTATCGCGCCAGCAAGCTGCTGCGCAGGCATCGTGTCGCCATCCCGTCGGCGGTGTTCGCCCTCCTGCTGATCGTCGCCTTCGCCGCGGCCGCCTATTGGGAAGCCCGCCGCGCCGAGCGCCGCTTCCAGCAGGTCCGCAACCTCGCCCATTCGGTCATGTTCGAGCTCCACGATTCCATCCAGCGCCTTCCCGGGTCCACCGCCGCGCGCGAATTGCTCGTCCGCCGCGCCCTGGAATACCTCGAGAACCTCTCCCGTGAAGCGGGACGTAATACGGACCTCGCCCGGGAGGTCGCCCTGGGATACGAGCGGGTGGGGTTTGTCCAGGGATACGTCGGTGAGTCGAACCTGGGGAAGATCGGGGCCGCTCTCCAGAGCTTCCGCCGCGCTGAAGCGATGCTCGGTGTCCTCGCCGCCCGTGAGCCTGCCCGCCAGGACATCCGGCAGGACTACCTGCGCGTGTCCAACGAGCTCGCCGCCAGCTATGAAACGAACGGCCGTTCCGAAGAAGCCTTGTCGCTGCTGCGAAAGAACGTCGCCGCGTACGAGTCCGCCCTCCGCCGGGACCCGAACGACACCGCCTCCATCGAAGGTCTCGCCGCCACCCAGGGGAATCTGGCGGATGTGCTGACCGACGGGCAGCGCTATGGCGAAGCCATCCCGTGGCGCGAGCGCGCCCTCGAACGCTTCCGCAAAGTCGCCGCCTCCGCGCCCGCCAACGAGGAGTCGCAGCGCGCCCTGGCGGTCGCCGAAAAACGCCTCGGCGCTCTCTACGGCGTCGCCGGCCGCTACGACGATTGCCGCCGCCAGTATCTTGCCGCCCGCGAAATCGACGAGCGCCGCCTCGCGCGCCATCCCGCCGACCCGCGCGTCAAGCTCGACCTCTCCTACGACTATGGCGATCTCGGCTGGGTGCAGGGCCGCCTCGGCCACTGGCCCGAAGCTCTCGCCGCCTATCGACGCACGCTGGCCCTGCGCGCCGACGTAGCGAGCGCCGACCCCGACGATCAGCGCGCCGCGCTCTCCCTGGCCAGCGCCACCGACAAGCTCGGGACCACCCTGCATAGGACCGGCGACCTGCCTGCCTCGCTTCGCGAACTCGACCGCGCCGCTGCCCTCTATCGCGCCCTGGTGGATGCCGGCAAAGCCGATTGGACCGCCGAGCGCAGCCTCGCCGAGGTGCACGTCGATATCGCCGAGACGCTGACCGATATGGGCGGCCCGCCGCGCCTCGCCCGCGCCGCCGCCGAGTTTCGCGAAGCCCGCCGGCTCTACACCGGACTGCGCGATCGCGGCGTCCTCCCGCCGTCGTATTTCGCCGAAATCGGCCGATTGGCGGCCCGCGAGGAAGCGGTCAGGCGCGCCGCGCGATGATCTGCGCTGCCCGCCGCGCCTCCCCCTTGGCGGCCGCCTCCGAATAATAGAGGATCTTCCAGCCCGCAAACTCGTTCCGCAGTTCGCCCGGATTCAAAACAAACCGGTGGGGCGTATCGCCGGCCAGGTGGATCGCGCCGGCAAACATCCCGCCCGGCCGCACCCCGGCGCGAATCGCCGGGAAAAGCCCGCGCTGGAGATAGAAGAAGTCGCAAATCAGGTCGTAGACGCCCTCCTCGATGGCGAATCCGCCGCCCTCGAGAGCCGCCACTCGCGCGTCGACCTCCGGCGCCTGCTTGCGAAGCAGCCGGATCGCCGCCGGCGAAGCGTCGACTGCCGTGACGCGCCACCCCAGCCGCGCCAGGTAAATCGCGTTGCGCCCCGCGCCGCATGCCAGGTCCAGCGCTCGGCCCGGAGGCAGCAGATCGGCGACTTGCGCCAGCAGCGGCGCCGGGGAAAGATCGAGATTTACGGCTTCCGAGTAGTAGCGATCCCAGTCGCGCGGCACGAAGACATTATCGGACGGCATATGCCGCGATATGCATTGGCTCCGCAACAAAATCGGTGTATTATGATGTGACTCTCCTAGGGACCGAACTACTCGAGGATGATGAACAATGGCAAAGAAGAAGGCCGCGAAGAAAGCTGCAAAGAAGACCGCGACGAAAAAGCCCGTCAAGAAAGCTGCCAAGAAGGCTGCTAAGCCGGCGGCGAAGAAGGCCGTGAAGAAGGGCGCGAAGAAGGCGCCGCCTGCCAGGAAGTCTGCCAAAAAGGCGCCGAAGAAGGCTGCCAGCAAAAAGGCCGCCCCGAAGAAAGCCGCCCCAGCCCCGGCTCCGGCTGCGCCCGCGGAAACCGCGCCGACGACGCCTCCCGTCGAAGGCGGCAACGCCGACGGGCAATAACACGTAGGGCAGCCATTCAGGCTGCCCCCTCATGCGAATCGTGGTGCTGGTCGGACTGCCGGGCTCTGGTAAATCAACGTACCTCCGCCGGCTCGGGACCGCCGGTCTCTCGTCCGACGCCATTCGGAAAGTTCTGGCCGACGACGAAACCGACCAGTCCATCCACGAGCGTGTCTTCCAAACCCTCCGTTACCTGCTCCGGCAGCGCCTTGCGCTGCGCCGCCCCGTAACCTACATTGACGCCACCAGCCTCACACCCCAGGAGCGAGCCCCCTACATCGGAATCGGCAAGTCCTACGGTTGCGAAATCGAGGCCGTATTCTTCGACATCCCCCTCGAAGTCTGCCGCTCCCGCAACGCCGCCCGCGACCGCATCGTCCCCGAAGAAGCCCTGCGAAAGATGTCCGAAAAACTGATCCCCCCGACGCTGGCCGAAGGGTTCGACCGAATCACCGTCGTCGCCTAGTGGGGCGCCTTTTTATCGCACTTCATCCTTGAACGAAAAGACCGGGTCTAGATCCACCGGGATGTCCTTCGTCGCCGATAGCGCGGCTGTCAGCTCCGCGGGCATTTTGTCGTACTTGGCGAACCAGCTCTCCGCCCGCGCGCGATCGCCGCGCGCTTCCATCTCCAGCAACTCCTTGGCGAGCTGCCCGATCGCCACCGGCATCCGCGCGTAGTCGATTGTGTACTTGCCGCCGCCGTGCGTCAGAGCGCGATTCTCCAGCAGGTAGTTGAACTCCATCATCTCAGCGCGCCCGTGCGCCTCGCCCGTCCCGAATCGCAAGGTGCGGAAAATGCCCGCCACGTACGACGCGTAATACTCCTCCAGACGATCCTTCTCGAGCGCTTTGTGGTCGACCAGCCATTTCAGACCGAACATCCCGACCACATCCGCCTTCGCCTCCTCCAGCCCCGAGAACGCCGGGCCGATCGCCTCCCGAATATCCACCTGCTTGCCGTTCTGCCGCGCGAACGCCGGACCCAGACCGTGGCAGATCTCGTGCAACAGCGTGCCCGCCAGGTACCCTTCACCCGACGCCTTCCCCGCCTGCGCCGCGGGCATGAGCCGCTGGGCAAGCGGCAGAATGACATTCTTCACCCGGGCGTCCATGAAGTTCTTGAAGAAGATCTTCTTCGTGCCCTTCTCCTGGTGGATCCGCGGATCGTTCGGCAGATTGTCCGCCACCGCCTGATAGCCGTGACGCAAATCTCCCGCCCGGTACGGCGCGTCCATCACCTCCATTGGGGTGAGGTGCCCGCGTTTCGACGGACGGTCCGCCGCATCCACCGGCAGCGCGTCCTGAATCTCGAGGACGTAGCGCTGGTAGACGGCGAGTTTCCGGCTCTCTTCCTCGTTGCGGATCAGGATCGAGGCGCCATACGAAGTCTTCACCCCCAGCAGGTCGTCGAGATACGTTTCGTACGGCGCGAAGATGACGTCGAACTTGGGGTCCTTGAGGTCGAGCCATGCCAGATCGCTCTTGTAATAGTCGTCGGTCAGCAGCGCGCCGGCGCGCAGCCGCAGGAACTGGGCGAAGGCGGCGTCCGCGCTCAAGTCGGCTGCCTCGCGCAACGCCTGCGCCATCGGCGCCAGAAACGCCTTGTACTCCACGTGGTAAGGCGTCCCCATCAGCCGCTCGCCCTGCCGCTTCACCACGGTGTACGGGTCATAGATCGCGGCCTTGTCGGCGGGATGCGCCTGCACATATTTCTCGATGTCCGCGCGCGTCAGGCCCTTCGGGTACAATTCGTGCCCCGGCGGCATCGTCTCCGTGCCGGTGAACGGGCGATTCTCGTCGATCAGGTCCCATCGGCTGCCCATGGTCATGAGAAGGCGCTTCACTCCGGCGTCGCGCGTCGATTTGTAGAGGGCGAGCCCCGCCAGGTCGCTCTGCCGCCAATACACATCGTCGAGCAGCCGGGAGGCCTCCACCAGTCTCTCGACCATCTGCCGTTCTTTCGCCGAGAGCACCGCCGGCAGCGGCATGTCCACCGGTTTCCATTGCGCCAGCCGCTCCTGGACACTCAACGCCGCCGCCAGCCCCACGGCCGCCAGCGCTCCCCCCACGATCAGAATTCTCCTCATACCTTCCATCGTATGCGACCGGGCCGCCGTTCCGCTTTTATCGCTAAAATCAGCCGAAACCCGACTGGACTAGGAGGTAGTCACGGTGCGAGAATGTGCGTTATGCCGGAGACCGTAGTCGTAATCGCAAACGGGGACCTGCGTCTGTCCGCCAATCAGAGATGCTGGCCGGCCCAGGCGCGCGTGGAAGAAGCCGTAATGAACGCCATCCGCCGCGAAGGCCATGCGGTGCGCCGCGGCCACAATTGCGATCCCGCGAAGGGGCACGGCTTCATCGACAGCCAGAAGCACGGCATGGAAGTGTTCCGGGACATTCCACCCGAGGCGCCCCTGATCGTCGTCGAGGCCGTCTGGCAGTACAGCCACCATATCCTGCACGGCCTCTACACCCACCGCGGGCCGATCCTGACCGTGGCCAATTGGAGCGGCGAATGGCCCGGCCTGGTCGGTATGCTCAATCTGAACGCGTCCCTCGCTAAGGCCGGCGTTCCCTTCAGCACCCTCTGGAGCGACGACTTCACCGACGAAGCCTTCCTCAGCGGTCTGCGCGGCTGGCTCAACGGCCAGCCGGTGCGGCACGATCTCAGCCACGTCAAACCGCTCGACAGCGCCCCCCTGCCCGAAAAGGCGCAGGAGATCGGCAGCCGCCTGGCCCGGCAACTGCGACGTGACAAGGCCATCATGGGCGTCTTCGACGAGGGTTGCATGGGGATGTACAACGCGATCATCCCGGACGAACTCCTCCACCCCACGGGCGTTTTCAAGGAGCGTCTCAGCCAGTCGGCGCTGTACGCCGAAATGCAGCAGGTCAGCGACGAAGAGGCGCACGCCGTTCGCCAGTGGCTCGATCGCAAGGGAATGCGCTTCGCCACCGGCCCGAATCCCGAGACCGATCTGACCGGCCAGCAGGTGCACGAGCAGTGCAAGATGTACGTCGCGGCGCTGCGCATTGCCGACGATTTCGGCTGCGACACCATCGGCATCCAATATCAGCAGGGTTTGAAGGACCTCGCCCCCGCGTCGGACCTGACCGAAGGGCTGCTGAACAATGTCGACCGCCCGCCGGTCTCCGCGCGGGGGAATGGCCGCGTGCTCTACGAAAACCGCGCCCTGCCCCATTTCAATGAAGTGGACGAATGCGCCGGGCTCGACGGTCTGGTGACCAACCGCGTCTGGACCGAACTCGGCTTCAGCCCCGAAAACACCCTGCACGACGTCCGCTATGGCGAACCGTACAACGGCCAGTACGTGTGGGTTTTCGAAATCTCGGGCGCGGTCCCGGCGGAGCACCTGATCGGCGGCTACGCCGGAGCGGTCAGCGAACGGCAGCCGCCGATGTATTTCCGGCTGGGCGGCGGCAGCCTCAAGGGCGTCAGCAAGCCCGGAGAGATCGTCTGGAGCCGCATCTTCGTGGAGGGTGGCAAGCTCAACGCCGACATCGGCCGCGCCCGCGTGATCGAGTTGCCCCAGGAAGAGACCGAGCGCCGCTGGCGCATCACGACGCCGCAATGGCCGATCATGCACACGGTCCTCTACGGCGTCTCCCGCGACCAGTTGATGGCCCGGCACAAGTCCAACCACGTGCAGGTCGCCTACGCGCCGGATGCGGACGGGGCGAATCTTGCCTTGGCCGCCAAAGCCGCCATGTTCCGCGAGATGGGCATCGCCGTCTCGGTCTGCGGAACCGATCACGGCCTGTCCCTTTAAGCCCGGGGCGCGATGGTAAACTGGAAATCTCGGTGCTGCGATTATTCAGTTGCGCAATGTTTCTGGGCTTTCTCACGTTGACTTGGGCCGCCCGTCCGGTCACACCGGCGAAGAAGGCGCCCGTCAAGAAGTCGACGGCCAAATCGACGAAGTCGTCCGCCAAATCGGGCGCGAAATCCGCCCCGAAGTCCGCCGCCCGCAAGGGAACCGGCAAGAACGCCCCGGTTCGCCGCACGGCGGCATGGCGAACCCGGCAGTTGGCCCCTACGCCCGACCGTTACCGCCAGATCCAGCAAGCACTCGCCGCTAAGGGCTATCTCCGCCCGGAAGACGCCACCGGCGTTTGGAATCAGACCTCCACCGACGCGATGAAGAAGTTCCAGGCGGAACAGAAAATCGAATCCAGCGGCAAGATCAACTCCCTGTCTCTGATCGCCCTGGGGCTCGGCCCCAGGCGTGAACCGATCGCGGCGAAACCGCCCGCCGCCCAATAACGGGTCCTGTGATTCCACGAACAGTCGCGGTTAGGCGCTAGCCGTTGCGCCTCGTAAACTGCATAGTAGGATGCCCCACCCCGCGGAGTCCTCGGCTCTGGAGACCAAGCTGCAGATTCTGTTCGAGGCGTCCACCACGCTGCTCGGCTCCCTGAGGATGGAGGAATTGCTTCCCAAGGTCCTCGATCTCGCCCGCCGCCTGAACGCCGCCGAAGCATGCGCCATCTGGCGGCAGGACCCCGGCGCGCCGAGGTGGCGCATCGTCGCCGCCAGCGGACTTTCGCCGGCATTCGAGAACGTCCCGCTGGAGGCCCAGGGCGCGGGTCTCGGCGAGCAGCCGTTCTGCTTCGAGGACGTGCTGGAGGCGCCGCCCGCGGCTGACCGCCGGCCTTTGTACGAGGCCGAAGGCATCCGCAGCCTGATGGCGATGCCCATGAAAATCGGCGGACGCCTTCCCGGCACGTTGACCTTCTACTATCGCCAGCCGCACCGGTTCTCTGAAAACGAACGGCGCGTCGCCGCGGCCCTCACCAATCTGGCGGCGGCCGCCATCGAGACGGCCGAACTGAACCGCGCCCGGGAGCAGGCGCGCGTACACAACGCGTTCCTGGCCGAGGCGAGCGTGGTATTGGCGTCTTCGCTCGATTATCAGGTGACGCTGGCGGCGGTGGCGCGGCTCGCCGTCCCGCACATCGCCGATTGGTGCGTGGTCGATATGGCCGGCGAGGACGGCGCGCTGCGCAGACTCGCCGTCGCCCACGCCGACCCCGAGAAAGTCGCCCTGGCGCACGAGTTGGATCGAAAGTACCCGCCCGATCCCCTGGCGCCGGATGGACCGCCCGCCGTGGTTCGCAGCGGCCGGCCAGAACTCGTCTCCGTGCTGACCGAGGAGATCGTCGAAAAAGGCGCCCGCGACGCCGAGCACTTCGAACTGCTCCGCGGTCTGGGTCTGACTTCCTACATGTGCGTCCCCCTGACCGTGCGGGACCGCGTCCTGGGAGCCCTCACCTTCGTATCCGCGAATCCCGGACGCCATTATGACGAAAGCGACCTCGTGCTGGCGGAGGATCTCGCGCGGCGCGCCGCCATGGCAATCGACAATGCCCTGCTCTACGCCTCCACACAACGGGAACGGACAGCCCTCGAAGCGGCGCTGGCGGCCCTCCGGGAGAATGAGAAGCGCCTGCTCCTGGCCATGGAAGCCGGACGGCTGGCGATCTGGGATTGGAATCTCGAGACGGGCGAAATCGAGTGGACCGACAATGCCTCCGCCACCGTGGGATTCTCCAATCCCACGTTCGATGAGTTCGTGGCCGCCATCCATCCCGAGGACCGGCCGGGCTTTCTGGCGTGCGTCGATAAAGCCACCACGGAAAAATCCTACTTCGAATGCGACTTCCGCATTACGGGAGCCGATGGCGGCATCCGCTGGATCGCCACCAAAGGAAACGTGGTCTGCGCGGATTCCGGCCAGGCGGCGCGGATCGTCGGGATCGGCCTCGATATCACCGAGCGGCGGCTGCTTGGGGAGAAACTCCGCAATGCGCAGAAACTCGAGAGTATCGGATTGCTCGCCGGCGGCATCGCCCACGATTTCAACAACCTGCTCACCGGCATTCTCGGCAATGCCAGTGTCGCCCGGGACATCCTGCCGCCGGGACACGAAGCCGAGCCTCTGCTGGCGAATGTCGTCCAGGCCAGCGAGCGAGCCGCCGACCTGACCCAGCAGCTCCTCGCCTACTCCGGCAAAGGCCGCTTCGTGGTCGAGCCGCTCGACCTTTCCTCGCTCGTCGCCGAGATCACCAACCTGCTGGAGGCCACCATCCCCAAAATGGTGACTCTCCAGCTCGATCTCGCCTCCGACCTTCCGGCCATCGAGGCCGATTCCAGCCAGATCCAGCAGGTGATCATGAACCTGGTCATCAACGGCGCCGAGGCGATCGGGGACGGACCCGGCACGCTCATCGTCCAAACCAGCCTGCGCCGCTTCGGCGCCGGTGAGACGCAGCAGGACCTTCCGGCGGGGGACTACGTGAGCCTCGAAGTCCGGGACGACGGCTGCGGCATGGACGAAGCCACGCAATCGCGCATCTTCGACCCGTTCTTCACCACCAAGTTCACCGGCCGCGGTCTCGGCCTGGCCGCAGTCTCGGGAATCGTCCGCAGCCACCGCGGGGCCCTCCATGTCAACAGCGCGCCTGGCCGGGGAAGCTCCTTCGAAGTGCTGTTCGCCGCAATGTCGAAACGCGTTCCCGTCCGGGAACCGGCCCGCGAGTTCGAGGATCTCACCGGCTCCGGGCTGGTGCTGGTGATCGACGACGAAAACGCGGTGCGTTCCACGGCGGCCGCCGCGTTGGGCCGGTACGGATACCGCGTCGAAGTGGCCCATGACGGCGCCGCCGGGGTGGAAGCGTTCCGCCGCCACCCCGAGAAATTCGCGGCCATTCTGCTGGACTTGACGATGCCGGTGCTCGGCGGCGAGAAGACGCTGGCGCGGATCCGGGAGATCCGTCCGCAAGTCCCCGTCGTCGCCTCCAGCGGACACAGCGAAGAAGAAGCGGTGCGGCGGTTCGGCGAAGTCGCGGCTTTCCTGCAGAAGCCTTATTCCGGCGCCGCCCTCGCCCGGGCCATCAAATCCGTCGTTCTCCGCGGCGCCGGCGCGTAAAATGGCAGAATACCGTTATGGCTTCTCCAACCGTGAATGCTGTCCTGCAACCCGAGGGAATTGAAGTACGGGCCTATCCGGCCGCCGGCTCGGAAGAAATTCTGACGCCGGCCGCGCTTCGCTTCGTGGCCGATCTGGCGCGCCGCTTCGAGCCGGTCCGGCAGGCGCTGCTGCGCCGCCGTGACGAGCGCCAGCAGGAGATCGTCGCCGGGAAGATGCCCGATTTTCTCCCCGAAACCGCCGGCATCCGGGAGGGGGATTGGCAAGTCGCCCCGATTCCCGCCGATCTGCGGGATCGCCGCGTCGAGATCACCGGACCGGTCGATCGCAAGATGATCATCAATGCCCTCAACTCCGGCGCCAATGTCTTCATGGCGGACTTCGAGGATTCCAACGCCCCGTCGTGGCGCAACAACGTGGAGGGCCAACTCAATCTCCGCGACGCGGTGCGGCGCGAGATCGGCTTCGCCAGCCCCGAGGGCAAGCAGTACCGTCTCAACGAAACCACCGCAACCTTGTTGGTGCGGCCGCGCGGCTGGCACCTCACCGAGAAGCATTTGCTGGTGGATGGCGCGCCGGTGTCCGCGTCGCTGTTCGACTTCGGGCTGTTCTTTTTCCATAACGCCGCGGCGCAGGTCGAGCGGGGCACGGGGCCCTATTTCTATCTGCCGAAGATGGAAAGCCATCTGGAAGCGCGGCTCTGGAACGACGTCTTCACCCGCAGCCAGGCGGCGCTCGGCATTCCGCATGGGACCATCCGCGCGACCGTCCTCATCGAGACGATTCTCGGCGCGTTCGAAATGGACGAAATCCTCTGGGAGCTGAGAGACCATTCCGCCGGATTGAACTGCGGCCGCTGGGATTATATTTTCAGCTTCATCAAGAAATTCCGCCATCGCCCGGACTTCGTCCTGCCGGACCGCGCGCAGGTGACCATGGAGCGTCATTTCCTGAAATCGTACGTGGACCTGTTGATCCGCACCTGTCACCGCCGCGGCATTCATGCCATGGGCGGGATGGCCGCGCAGATTCCCATCAAGAACGATCCCGCAGCCAACCAGCGCGCGCTGGATAAGGTGCGGCAGGATAAATTGCGCGAAGTCCGCGCGGGGCACGATGGCACGTGGGTCGCGCATCCCGGCCTGGCGCCCATCGCCAAAGCCGTCTTCGACGAGCACATGGCTACGCCCAATCAAATCCCGGTCAGCCGGAGTGAGGTGAACGTGACCGCGAAGGATCTGCTGGCGGTTCCGGAAGGCTCCATCACGCAGGCAGGATTTGAAGTGAATATCGATGTCGGGATTCAGTACCTGGAGTCGTGGCTAGGCGCCAACGGCTGCGTGCCGATCTACAACCTCATGGAGGACGCCGCCACCGCGGAGATTTCGCGGACGCAAATCTGGCAGTGGGTCCGCCACGGCGCGCGATTGGACGACGGCCGGACGATCGACGCCGAACTGGTGCGCCAGACGATTCCGCAGCAACTGGAGAAGATCCGCGGCCAGCTCGGCGCCGCCCGCTACGACGGAGGAAAGTTCGCCCTCGCCGCCCGTTTATTCGAAGAGATGTCGCTCTCGGACGACTTCCCCGATTTCCTGACGCTCCGGGCGTACGAGTTCCTGGACTGATTCTTGTGGAGCGAAAACCCTTTTAAAAAACGGTTTTTGGGCTGTAAGCCCTTTGTTTCCGGTAAAAAACCGTTGCGCCGCAACGGTTTGGCCAGCCGCGAATCTGGCCGGGGAAGCGCGCACTTCCTGACTGGTGTTCCAACAGGCGTACAGTAAAGTCATGCGACCGCTCCTCGTTGCGCTCCTTCCCGCGTTACTCGGGGCCGCGCCGGCGCTCGAGATTGTCCGCCCCCTCATCAGCCAGATGGATGGCGGCGTCCCCGAACCCGCCGGGTTCGAACACCTGGCCGGCGAGACGCTCTGGGTCATGTGCCGCGTCTCCGGCTACTCCAAATCGGAAGATCAGAAAGTCAATCTCAAGTACTCGGTCCAGGCGTTCGACCCCAAAGGCGTGCCCCTCGACGAGCCGTACGCGAATGAAGTCAAAGTCGAGCTCTCGGTCCAGGACAAAGAGTGGCTCCCCAAAATCGCCACCTCCATTCCGATCCCGCCCCTGGCCGGTCCCGGCACGTATAAAGTCCTCATCAAGGTAGAAGACGTCCTCGCCAAAGCCTCCGCCGAACTGCCGGTGCCCTTTAAAGTCCGAGCCCGCGAGGTCCAGCCGAGCGAGACCCTGGTGGTTCGCAATTTCCAGTTCTTCCTCGATGAAGAGGGCACAAAACAGGCCGTGAAGCCCATTTACAAGCCGGGCGACGGCGTCTGGGCCAAGTTCGATATCACCGGCTACAAATTCGGCGAGAAGAACAAAATCGACGTCTCCTACGTGACCTCCGTAATCGCGCCGAGCGGCAAGGTTCTCTGGACGCAGCCCGAGCCCGCCGCGGACCAGTCCGACTCGTTTTACCCCAAGCGCTACGTCCCCGCCTCCATGGGAATCAACCTCCAGAAGACCATCCGCCCGGGAGAGTACTCCATCGGCGTGCAGGTCAAGGACGCGGTCGGCGGGCAGACGTTCGAGGGCAAATACGCGTTCACGATAGAGTAAAGACTTGGTCGTCTTAGGCGCGGATCCCCTCACCATCGAACACGTCGTGCGCGTCGCGCGCGCGTCCGAAGAAGTGCGTATCACGGGCGGCGCCCGCACGCGCATCGCCGATGGCCGCGCGCGGCTGCAGGAGATGCTGGCGCGCGGCGAGCGGATCTACGGCGTGAACACGGGCGTCGGCGGCAACGCGGGCATCTCGCTCGCGCCGGAGGACATGGCGGCCCTCCAATACAACCTGGTCACCTACCTCGGTTGCGCGACCGGCCAGCCGCTCCCCGGCGACGTGGTCCGCGCCGCCATGCTGCTGCGCATCGCGACCTTTGTCACCGGCACATCCGCGGTCCGCAACGAGGTGGTCGACGCCCTGGCCGCCCTGCTGAATCGGGGTGTGACGCCCGTGGTTCCGCGCTATGGCTCCGTCGGCGCGAGCGGCGACCTTATGCCCTCCGCCTATATCGCCCGCGTCTTGATCGGACAGGGGGAGGCCGATTTCGCGGGACGCCGCATTCCGTCCCTGGAGGCGCTCCAGGCCGCCCGCATCCACCCCATTCGCTTCGCGCCAAAGGAGGCGCTGGCGCTGATCAACGGCACGACGGTGATGACCGCCGTGGCCGCCCTGCTGCAGGTCGACGCCTTCCACGTGCTGCGCGCGTTGCTCCAGGCCGTGGCGCTCTCCGTCGAAGCCATGCAGGCCGCCGCCCTGCCCTTCGACCCTTGGGTCCACGACCGCAAAGGCCACCCCGGCCAGATCGCCGTCGCGGCATACCTCCGCGCGATGCTCGAAGGTTCCGGCTACACGCGCGAGTCGAGCTCACAGTCGTGCTATTCGCTGCGTTGCGCGCCGCAGGGACTCGGCCAGGTTTGGGAAGCCCTGGAGACCGCGCGTCCGGTCATCGAGCGGGAAATCAACAGCGCCAACGATAATCCGCTGATCGATCCCGGCACCGGCGCGCTCTACAAAGCCGGCAACTTTTATGGAGGCCACATCGCCCGCCTGCTGGACGGCTGGAAGATCGATTTCGCGTCGATGGCCAACTGGGGCAACGCACTGCTCGCGCTCCTGGTCGACGACCGCTTCAACGGCGGCCTCCCCGCGAACCTGACGCCTCAACCGGGCGTCAACTCCGGCTTCAAGAGCATCCAGCTCAGCGTCACCAGTCTGACATGCGCCATTCGCCAGATGGCCGGGCCCAGCTCGATTCACTCCGTCCCCACCGAGCAATACAACCAGGACGTGGTGAGTCTCGGGATGCACGCCGCCGTGACCGCGATGGACGCTCTGGAATGTCTCCGCAACGAAACCGCCATGGCGCTTCTGGCCGCCGCGCAAGCGGTGGATCTGCGAGGCGGCCCGGACCGGCTCGGCGTGGGATCGGCAGCCGCCTACGGCAAAGTCCGCGAGCTGGCCGCGTTCCAGGAAAAAGACCGCGCCATGGAGACCGAAGTAGCCGCCCTGAGCGCCAAAATCGCCTCCGGGGGATTTTGAGTTGGTCCGCGCCCGCTACGAAACCAGCGCCTGCGTCACCCGCGAGGCCAACTGGTCGAACGTCAGAATTTCGTAGATCGACGGGTCCGACATGATCCGGGACACCAGCGCCGCATGCATCGCATGCCCCGCGCGCTCCGCGATCACATGCCCGAGCAGCGGTCGTCCCAGGAGCGCCAGGTCGCCGATCAGGTCGAGCGCCTTGTGCCGGCAGCACTCGTCGGGCGCGCGCAGCCCCTCCGGATTCAGCACCCCGGTGGACGTAAAGCACACCGCATTCTCCAGCGAAGCGCCGCGAATCAGCCCCATGTTGCGCATCTGCTCGAGATCCGTCTCCCACCCGAAGGTGCGCGCGAACGCAATGCCGCTGGCGTAATTCTCCGGCGTCACCTCGAACTCGAGCGATTGCCGCCCCACCGGGCTCGGATAATCCGTGTCGCAGGTGAGACGGAAGCTGTCGGCGGGGAGAATGCTGATGCGTTTGCCTTTGTCCTCCACCGAGATCGGCCGCCGAATCCGCAGGTAGCGGCGTTTGCGGCGATACTGCCGGATCCCCGCCTCCTCGATCAGCCGCACGAAAGGTTGCCCGCTGCCATCGAGAATCGGCACCTCGAGGTTGTCGATCTCCACGTAGACGTTGTCGATCCCCATCGAGTAAAACACGCTCAACAGGTGCTCGGTGGTCGAGATGAGAACGCCCTGGCGCATCAGGCTCGTCGCATAACTGACGCGCGCCACATGCCGCCAACTGGCGGGAATCTGAAAATTCTCGAGATCGCTGCGGACAAAAACGATGCCTGTCGATACGGGCGCGGGCAGAATGCGGATCCGGACAGGAACTCCGCTATGCAACCCCACTCCCGCAGCCTCGACTGGGCGATGGATCGTGGTTTCAAATCGCAAGCGGGGTCTCCGGATATTCCATGCTTCTATTTCAGCAAGTCGGCATCCTGAGTTCAACTATTTGATCTGCAAGGGTTTGTTAAATGCAGAGTGTGGCGAATGGGCCACAAGGCAAGTCCCCAAGTGTGGCTAAAGCGCTACTTCGGCAGTACACTGAGAATTTGACGGACATGGAACAGGCGCGCGAATGGCTGGCCCAGGCCACCGCGGTAGCCATACTGACGGGCGCGGGCATTTCCGCCGAAAGCGGCGTGCCCACATTCCGCGGCGCGGGCGGATTGTGGAGGGACCACAAACCCGAAGAGCTCGCCACGCCCGAGGCGTTTGCGCGCGATCCGAAGCTGGTCTGGGAATGGTACGACTGGCGGCGCGAGATCATCGCCAAGGCCGCGCCCAACCCGGCGCACCGCGCCCTGGTGCGGCTGGAGATTCAGAAGCCGCGCTTCACGCTCATCACGCAGAACGTCGACGGCCTCCACGATCTCGCCGGCAGCGGCAAAATCCTCAAACTCCATGGCGATATCTGGCGGCTCCGCTGCACCGTTTGCGGCGCCAACTTCCCCAATCGCCGCGTGCCGCTTCCGAAAATTCCGCCGCACTGCGCCTGCGGCGGCTTGGCGCGTCCCAACGTCGTCTGGTTCGGCGAGCCATTGCCCGAAGGAATGATGAAAGAGGCGGAACACGCCGTAGCCTCCGCGCAGGTCTTTCTGGTGATTGGAACTTCCGCGGTCGTGCATCCCGCCGCCGGCCTGGTCCCCTATGCGAGGCAGTCCGGCGCCAAGATCGTCGAGATCAACCCGGAGCCGACCGCAGCCACGGCGATGGTCGACTGTTCCCTGCAAGGCCCGGCCGGCGAGATCCTGCCGATGTTGGTGTAGGGCGGGCAAGCTGCAAGCTTACGCTACTGCAACTGGTCGCCGCCGGGTTTTTCCAGCGCGAGATCCACGACGTCTTCCATCGACTTCACGTAGTGCAGCTTCATGTCGCCGATCTGTTCCGACTTGAGGTCCTCCCGCACGTTCACTTCGTTCTCGAACGGCAGGATGGCTTCAACGACTCCGCTGCGCTTGGCCGCCAGCAGTTTCTCCTTGAGACCGCCGACCGGTAGCACCTGCCCGGTCAGCGTGATCTCGCCGGTCATCGCCAGGTTCGACCGCACCCGCCGGTCGGTCAGCATCGAGAGCAGCGCCGCCGCCATCGTGATGCCGGCCGACGGCCCGTCCTTGGGGATGGCCCCTGCCGGCACGTGAATATGAATGTCGCTCGTCTTGAACAGGTCGGGATCGATGCCGTACTTCGTCGCCGCGCTGCGCACCCACGTCAGCGCCGCCTGCACCGATTCCTGCATCACCGGTCCGAGCTGCCCCGTCATGATGAGGCCCTTGTTGCCGCCCGGCATGCGTCCCGCCTCGATGAACAGCACATCGCCGCCCACCGGCGTCCAGGCCAGTCCGACCGCGACCCCGGGACGCCGCGTCCGCTCCGCCACCTCGGCGTCCGGACGAAACCGCGGCGCGCCCAGATCCTTCTCCACCAGTTCCGTCGTCACTTCGATCTTCTCGCGCGTGCCCTGCGCGATGCGGCGCGCCTGCTTGCGGCAGATCGTCCCGATCTCGCGCTCGAGGTTGCGCACGCCCGCCTCGCGCGTATATCGCCGGACCAGGAAGCGCACCGCCGCGTCGGTGAAATGGATGTCCTCTTCGCCCGCCAGTCCGTTCGCGGTGGTCTGCCGCGGAATCAGGTAGCGGAACGCGATGATCACCTTCTCCTGCTCGGTGTAGCCCTCCAGGGGGATGATCTCCATGCGGTCGCGGAGCGCATCGGGCACGGGGTCGAGCACATTGGCGGTCGTAATGAACAGGACCTTCGAGAGGTCGAACGGCACGTCCAGGTAGTTGTCGCGGAAGGTCGAGTTCTGCTCCGGATCGAGCACTTCGAGCAGCGCCGAGGCCGGATCGCCGCGGAAATCGCGCCCCAGCTTATCGACCTCGTCCAGCATAAATACGGGATCGTTGGACCCGGCGCGCCGCAGGGCTTGCAGAATCTGGCCGGGCAGGGCTCCGATATAGGTGCGCCGGTGGCCGCGAATCTCCGCTTCGTCGTGCATGCCGCCCATCGAAATGCGCGCGAATTTGCGGCCCAGGGCCCGCGCGATGGATTTGCCCAGCGAGGTCTTGCCCACGCCCGGAGGCCCCACGAAACACAGAATCGGCCCCTTCAAAACGGGCTTGAGCTGCAGCACCGCGAGGTAATCGAGAATGCGATCCTTGACCTTCTCCAGATCGTAATGGTCCTCGTCGAGGATTTCGGCCGCGCGCTTCACATCGACCTGGGCGCCCGATGAGACGCTCCACGGCAGATTCGCCATCCATTCGAGGTAGGTGCGGGTGACGCCATATTCGGGCGACGCGGTCGGCATCTTGGCCAGGCGGTTCAACTCGCGCATCGCCTCTGTTTTCACTTCTTCCGGCAGGCCGGCCGCTTCCAGCTTCTCGCGCAGGTCGTCGACATCGCGCGTCCCGTCGTCGCCATCGCCTAGCTCCTTTTGAATCGCCTTCAACTGCTCGCGCAGGTAGAATTCGCGCTGGCTCTGCGAGAGCTGCCCCTGCACCTGGGATTGGATGCGCCCGCGCAGTTCCAGCAGTTCCAGCTCGCGCGTCAGGTGCCGGTGCACTTCGGTGAGCCGTTCGTGTCCGTCGAGAATCTCCAGCAGCCGCTGCCGCTCGGAAGCGATCAGCGATGGAACGTTGCCCGCGACGAAATCGGCCAGCCGTCCGGCCTCGGTGATCTGCGCCGCGGTGGTGGCCAGGTCGTCCGACAGATTCGGCGTGTTGGTGACGATCTGCTGGAAGAGGCTGTTCACGTTCTGGCGCAGCGCTTCGATCTCCGGCGTGTCCTCCGGCTCCACGTCCGGAATGCGCTCGACGCGGGCCTTCAGGAACGGTTCGGTGGCCGTGTAGCGGCGCGTGCGGATGCGCGCGATTCCTTCGCAGAACAGCAGCAGATTGTCCTTGGGGACGCGGATCGCCTTGTGCATGACGCAGATGGTGCCGATCTCCCACATGTCGTCGGGACCGGGCGCGTCGACCCGCGGATCCTGCTGCGCCACCACGGCCAGCGTGCGATTTTCGCCCAGCGACTGCACGAGGGCCACCGAGCTGGGGCGGCCGATCGTGATGGGCAGCAGCGCCCCGGGAAAGATCACGGTGTCGCGCACCGCCAGCACCGGCACTTCTTCAATCGCAGAGGATTCGCCGGTGGCAGTCGGCGCTTGTTCCTGTTCAACAGACATGCCCCAAGTGTAGCGTCAAGCGCCCTTCGGGTAGCACCCCAACACGCGCAGAAAGTCCGCAAGTTCGCGTAAATGATTGAGCGCGTTTTGCGCATTGGGCGAATCGGCACGTCCCAGAAAGTCGAGGTAAAACAAATATTCCCAGGGACGGCCGCGCAAGGGTCTCGATTCGATTTTGGTGAGACTCAAATCGCGCAGCGCGAAGGCGCTGAGAGCCCGGAACAGCGCGCCGGGAACGTTGCGCGTCCCAAACACCAGCGACGTTTTCCAGGGCGCCGATTTGGCGGCGCGCACCGGATGGCTGCCGGCGAACTCGGGCCGCCGCAGGAGAAAGAAGCGCGTGAAGTTCTGGCGGTCGCTCTCGATCGAGCGTTTCAGAATCCTTCCTCCGTAAATCTCCGCCGCCACCGACGAGGCAATCGCCGCCGCGTCGTCCAGCCCTTCCTCCATGATCATCTTGACGCTGCCCGCCGTGTCGTAAAACGGAATCCGTTCGATCCGCGGATTGGCCGCGAAAAAATCGAGGCACTGATTCAGCGCCACCGGATGCGAATAGACGCGGCGGATTTTGGAGAAGGGAATTCCCGGCCGCGCGATCAGGTTGTGCACGATGCGCACGCTCGTCTCGGCGACAATCGGCAGCTCGAAGTTCTGCAGGTGATCGTAATTCTCGTGCACCGATCCGGCCAGCGTATTCTCGATCGGCACCACCGCGCCGGCGGTCGCGCCGTCCTTCAGACTGCGAAAGACGTCTTCGAAGCGTTCGCAGGGAAGAACCGAGGCCTTCGGACCGAGCAGTTTTCGGGTCGCCTCCTCGCTAAAAGCGCCGCGCGCGCCCTGAAAAGCAATGCGATTCCCGCCGGTGGTTTTCAACAGCTTTTTCGACAGCTTTTCCACAGGCTTGGAGGTCACCCGTCCCACCTCCTTACGCGGGCGTCGGGGAGGCCCAGCAGGTCGAGCACGCGATCGACGCTATGGTCGACCAGATCCATCACCGTTTCGGGCCGGTTGTAGAACCCGGGAATCGGCGGGGCGATGATCGCGCCCATTTCGGCGAGCGCGGTCATACTGCGCAGATGTCCGAGATGGAACGGCGACTCGCGCACCATCAGGATCAGCCGCCGCCGCTCCTTCAATGCGATATCGGCGGCCCGCACCAGCAGATTGTCGCTGATTCCAGCCGCGATCGCCGACATCGTGTGGATCGAACAGGGCGCGATCACCATGGCGTCGGTGCGGTACGAGCCGCTTGCCAGACGCGAGCCGATGTCTTCGACCGGGTACGAGAAATGCGCCAGCCGGCGCGCGTCGGCCGCCATCTGGCCGGTCTCGATGTGCAGGGTCTTTTCGCCGGAGCGCGTGAGAATCAGGTGGATTTCGACGTCCGCCTGCGCGCGCAGCCGCTCCAACAGCCGCATGCCATAGATTACGCCGCTCGCGCCCGAGATGCCGACAACGACCTTCACGCGAGGATCATAACATGGACGCCCCGGGAGGCTCGACGCGCAGCAGCCCGAGAAGGGTCTCCATGTCGTCGAGATACAGACTCCGCTCCACCTCACGGGCGTTCAGCGGGACGAGCCGGACATAATCGGCCAGCGGCTCGCCCGCATGATGCCGCAACTCGTGAATCTGGTCCGAAATCCCCAGCGTCAGCCACTGCGAGAAGAGCTGTTGATGCGCGAGCCGAATTTCCCGGTCCTCCTCGCGATCCGGCCGCGCCGCCAGGTAGGCGAGCCGCCCATAAACGGTCGGAATCTCCTGCAATACGCTGCGCCACGAACTCACGGCTCTGATTGTGTTCGATTTGGCGGCTCGTACGAAAGTACCAGAAGTCCTACAGGCGTTTGAGCAATTCCTTCGCCTCTTTGAGCCTGGGGAATTTCTTCTCGGCCTCCCGAAAGGCGCGCGTATGCACCCGCCGGCGCAGGCCATTGTGATCGACGGGATGCTGTAAGTGCAGCATTTCGTGAAACATGACGTACTCGAGAGCGAGCGGCGGGAGGGCCTTCTGGTCGAGAATCCGGCTGATGATGATGGCGTTGTGCGAGGGGTCGAAATGCCCGAGCATGTTGCGCGAGCGTCCGCGGCTCCAGCCAAGTTGCGGCCGGCCCATCAGGCCGTCGAAGTATTGCGCATTCAGGCGCTCGAAGACCTCGTCGAGGTTGTAGTGCTCACCCTGCGGACCGGAGATGAACTTCCGGCCCCGAATCTGCCGCACGAGCTGCGCCTGCCGGCGGACGTCCTTGCGGTTCAGGTACAGGCGATAGCGATGGTTGTAGAGGCGAGCGATGGGTTTGCGATAGAGCTTCCCGAGCAGGATGTGCGCCAGCGCTTCCATGACGGGCGCGGGAGCGCCGGAGAGCAGGTCTGTGATGCGCACGTGCAGCCGCCCGCTTTCCAGTCGAATGAAGGAGTCGGCGTTCGCGAACCGGCAGAATTCCACCCGCAGCTCCGGAATTGGCGTGCGCGGTTTGAGCTCGCGAAACACCCGGGCATAGATCTCTTCCGGTGTTTCGAAGAAGAGCGAGCTCTGGATGCCCTCGGCCATCACCCATAGCGTACCGCACCCCCTATTTGTTGCAATTCCGGGACCCGGATGGGTTAATCTGGGATCTTACAAGGACAACAAATTGGTCAAGGTAAAGATCACTGCGCTCGGTTGCTACACACCACCTAAAATTCTCACAAATAAGGACTTGGAGAAGCTGGTCGAAACCAACGACCAGTGGATCATGGACCGTGTGGGCATCCGCGAGCGGCATATCGCCGAGCCCGGAATGGCCACCTCGGACCTCGCCACGGAGGCCGCGCGCTGCGCGCTCGCGCAGCGCGGCATCGACGCCTCGGAACTCGGCGCGATCCTTGTCTGCACGGTGACTCCCGACATGATGTTTCCTTCGACGGCGTGTCTGGTGCAGAACCGCCTCGGGGCCCGCGGGGCGTGGGGGTTCGATCTGATCGCGGCCTGCTCGGGCTTTGTCTACGGGCTGACCACCGGAGCGCATCTGGTGGCCGGCGGAGCGCATTCGAAAGTCCTGGTGATCGGCTCCGACACGATGAGCCGAATCATCGATTACACCGACCGCGCCACCTGCGTCCTGTTTGGCGATGGAGCGGGCGCGATGCTGCTGGAGCCGGCGGAGGAGGGAGAGGACGCCGGATTCATCGATTTTCTGGGCGAAATCGACGGCGCCGGGGGAGAATTTCTGAAGATGCCGGCCGGCGGCAGCCGCATGCCGGCGTCGCACGAGACCGTCGAGCAGCGCCTGCACTACGTGAAGCAGGATGGAGCGCAGGTCTTCAAGTACGCCGTCCGCAAGATGTACGAGGTGGCCCGGGACCTGCTCGCGCGCAACGGGCTGACCGTCGACGATATCGCGATCATGATCCCGCACCAGGCCAACAAGCGCATCATCACGGCGGTGGCCGACCGTCTCGGCATGCCCGACGCGAAAGTGTTGATTAATATCGACCGTTTCGGCAATACAACGGCCGGGACCATTCCACTGGGGACCCGCGATGCGATCGCGCAAGGGCGGCTGAAGAAGGGCGACATCGTCCTTTTTGCCGCGGTCGGCGCCGGCTACACGGTGGGCGCAAGCCTTTGGCGTTGGGCGTATTAGAACCAGGAATCACCCGTCCCCTCCGGTATTTCACCGAAACCGATGTTACACTATCTCGATGATTTCACAGATCCCTTGCGCCGGGGATTGGCTACTGAACTCGGGGATTCAGGAACCGGGAGGCGGGGTCGCCCGCTACTACCGGACGGACCTGCAGCAAAATGCCCCCATAACTACCGAGATCACTGCCTATCATCTGGGCGCCCTCGTCTATTTCGGCTATCTTGACCGCGCCAAGACTACGGCCCGCTTTCTCTGCGGGGCGTGGGACGAGCCGCAGGCGGCGATGCCGTTCGAATTCGGAGAGCCATCCTACGGTTACTTTTTTGATTCGGGCATCATCGTGCGCAGTCTGCTGGCTGCCTGGCGTGCGATTCGTGAACAGCAATTTCTCGACACGGCCGTGGCCATCGGGCGGCACATGCTGATCGATTTCGACGCCGAGGACGACTTTCACCCGATCCTGACGCTGCCGGAGAAACAACCGATCGAACGCGATCCCATGAGTTGGTCTCGCTCCTCGGGGTGCTACCAGCTCAAGGCGGCCGTGGCGTGGGAGGATCTGGCAGAAGCGACGGGCGACGCGTCGTTTCGTGCGCCATACGAGCGCGTTCTGGAGGATTCGCTGCGGACGTATCCGACGTTCTTGCCCGGGCATCCGGACCCGTTGAAGGTGATGGACCGGCTGCATCCCATGTCGTATTTCGTCGAAGGGCTGCTGCCCCGGGCGAAAGAGCCGCGGTGTGCCGCCGCGATCCGGGACGGCATCCGCCTCATCGCCACGCACCTGCGCGAGATTGCGCCGCGTTTCGAACGCTCCGACGTGTACGCGCAATTGCTGCGCGCCCGCGTATACGCGCACCGGGCGGGCGTCGAGCAACTGGATCGGGAGGCCGCCGGTTTCGAGGCCGAACAACTGCAGAGTTTCCAGGGGCCGGACGGCGGCTTCTATTTCGGGCGCATGGGCAGCGAGTTTCTGCCGTACCTGAACCCGGTTTCGACGGCATTCGCGATGCAGGCGCTGGCGGTCTGGTCCGGGAAGCCGGCGTCAATTGGCGACTTGATCTAATGGGTCCTGGCGCCGCATGGCTGCGTCTGAAGCGGCGGCATCCTCCTCTTCCTCTGCAGCGCGGCGGGCCCGAAGGGATCAGCGTCGTGATCCCGTCGCGCAACGGCAGGGAGTTGCTCGCGGCGCAATTCCCGACCTTGGTGGAACAATCGGCCGGCGTTCCGGTCGAGATCATCGTCGTCGACAATGGCTCGAGCGATGGGACTGTCGAGTGGCTCGGCCGCAACTACCCCGCGGTCCGGGTCGTGATTTCCGACGATCCGCTCTCGTTCTCACGGGCAGTCAATCGCGGGATATCGGCGGCGCGTTATTCGCACGTCTGCCTTTTGAATAACGACATGCTCCTCGATGAGGGCTTCTTCGCGGCCCTTTGGAATGCCTTCCGGAAGGTTCCGGACCTCTTTTGCGCCACCGCGCAAATCCGCTTTCCGGAGGGGGTGCGCCGGGAAGAGACCGGCAAGGCCGTGATGGCGCAGCGGGACCCGGACGACTTTCCCGTCCGCTGCGACGAGCCTCTCCCCGGCGAAGATCTGACCTGGGTGCTCTATGGCAGCGGCGGCTGCTCGCTTTACGATGCTGCTATGCTGCGCGCTCTCGGCAATCTCGATGAGGCGTACGAACCCGCCTACGTCGAGGATATGGACATCGGCTGGCGGGCCTGGCGGCAGGGTTGGCCGAGCGTCTACGTCGCGGGGGCCGCGGTAGAGCACCGGCATCGCGCGACGACGTCGCGGTATTACACGCAGGCGGAGCTCGATCGGGTGTTGGAAGTGAATTATCTGCGCTTCCTGGTGCGGGCGGTCGGCTCGCCGCGCCTGTTCCGGCGGCTTTGGCGAGAAGCGGTGGAACGGCATGCGCGGACCGGGCGCGGCCCTGCGCCGGGCGAAGCGGCGAGACTGGTCCTGGAGGGTGGACGGCGCGGCCGGGCGCGGTTCGACGAGGAGGAGTTCCTCGCCCTGACCGATGGCTCGGTGGCGGTCCTCCCGGGCAGGGGAAGCGACATCCTGTTGCTGGAGACCGGGCAGCTTGCAACGCCTCCGGCGGAGATGCTGGCACGATATGAGGCTGTGATCGTCTGCCGGGCGGGGAGCGATTCGAAGCGCCGGCGCGCGGTCGAACGAATGGCGGGACGGCGATGGCCGCGCGCTACTTTGTGGATGGCAACGGGAGACGAACCTGCCCGTCGGCTGCATACCACGTGATCTCCAGGGCGCTCTTTTTCGGGGCGGCCGGGAAATAGAGATAGCCCGCCACCGGCTGACTGAAGCGGCCTTCCGGCAATGCCTGGTTCTCGAGATCCACTTGAGCGCTGAGAGAATCCTTATCCTTGCCCGAGCGGGGCGGCGGGGGCGGACGGCGCGGTTCTCCGACTCCGACACCGAGGGTCGATTCGGTGTAGACGCCGCCGGTGCGGCGTCCCCCATAGGTCCCGGTCCCGTATCCGATGGTCTCGCTGCCATGGACTTGCACGCGCTCGGGCAGTTGCGGCGGCGGCGAATCCTTCTTATGGAGGCGGCCGGCGATGGTGGCCGGGGAGGCGGGCCTCACGGTGCTGCCGTCGCCGGCGATCCGCAGCAGAAAGTCGCGGGCGGCGATTTCCACGTTGCGGTCGGGATAGACGGCCATCTCGACCACCACGTAGCCGAGTTTGTTGAGGTCGACGGCGAACAGCTTTTTGACCTGCTCGGGCGGCACGACCATGGCGCCGAGCGTCGCGCCGGCGCCGGACTGATGCGCCGGGTAGTCCGAGACGTTCGGACGCGGCCGAATCCCGGTCTCGCCGGCAACCAACGCGACCGCGCAGGCAAGGAGAACGAACTTCTTCACGGGCAGCCTCTGCCCTATGGTACATCCCGCCGGGCCGCGGCGCGAGACGCCCGAGTGCGGCTCATAACTTCTGGTTCTGTTTCACGTTCCAACCGCCATGGATCGGCCCGCCGGCAGCCTTCCCGTCGGGACCTTGCGGCTGATAGTCCATTTCGATCTTAGAGAAGTTCAGAGAGACCTTTTCGACGGGCAAATCGGGGGATTTCGTCGATTCGGCAGCGCCGCCATGTTCCACACCAGAAATGAGCAGGTCATGGAACTTGATTTTCAGATACTCCAACTGGGTTCCGCCGGCCTTGCGAACGGTGAGGAGAGCAGAAGGCATATGGTGGCCCGAAGCGCAGGCTTGCAAGAGCACCGGGGAAGCCTCATCGATGTGATGGACAAAATGGAAGTCGGTGAAGTGCGCTTTGCCGGCGCCGCCGCCACCCCCATGGGCGGAGGCTCCGTGCTGGGTGACCCCGAAGCTGAAGTGCAAGACGTCGATCTCTCCCTTGTGCTTAGAATCCCTCGATTCGCCCTTAATGCCGTCCAGTTTGATGAACGCGTCGTATGCCATTGAGGTTGTTCCTTTTCCGGAAATGCCCTATTCCTGCCGAGTTCCGGCGGATCGGGGTTCGAGTTTAACGATTTGGCCCTTCGAGGGAGGTCCGTTACCAACCGCAAAGCAACCGACAAGTCTGAGAATTCACCGGGGCCGACAGACTTGTTTGTACCATTGACGGCACATCACCGTATATATTTCCGGCGCTATCCCAACAGCTCCGCCGCGCGAGTGCCGAGTTTCTTGAGCAGGGCCGCCGCCTCGGCGCGCTCCACGGGCGTCAAGCCGGACGTGGCGCGATCCATCGCCGCTTCGTGGTCGGCAAAGGCGCAGGAGATCAGTTTCCGTCCGGCGGGCGTGAGGTGAACGACGCGGGCGCGGCGGTCGCCCGGGTCGTTGCGGCGCTCCACCATGCCCTTGCGCTCGAGGCGGTCGATGGCGGTGGTGATCGAGCCGCTCGTCAGTCTCACCAGGCGGCCGATCTCGTTCACGGGGGTGGGGCCTTTGTGGAGCAGCACCTCCAGCGCGGCGAAATCGGAGAAGCCGATGCCGAGCGAGTGGATGTGGGATTCGGCATGCTGCCGCAGCGCCTCATGGGCCTTCATCAGGATCAACCAGAGGTGGACGCCGCTCGTTTTCATCATGGATCCTGAGTGCTATCTTACCAGTGGTTATCTTGATTTGAAGATAGAATCAGGCGGCGCGCCGCGGCCCGCTACGTGACCGGCGTGGTGGCCGTGGCGATCGGGGCGGTCTGTAACAGGACTTGCAGGAGGACCGCCGCGCCGTCCTGTTTCGATACGGCTTCGGGATCGAACTTGCCGTCGGCGGTGTACTTGCCCTTGGTGTAGTGGTTCGAGGCGCTCCACAGATAGGGCGTCAACACGTCAGGGTGATGGATACGGTAGCCGAAGCCGTTATACTTCTCCATCTGGTACAGGATGCCGGGGAGGCTCCAATCCGTCACTTTGTCCAGACCGTCGAACTGCAGCGCGTCGGTGGCGCTCTCCTCCCAGGTGAACGGCGGAGCTCCGGCTACCGGACGGCCCGCGGGGACGTGCACGGTGCGAGCGGTGAGCGGGTCGCCGTTATGGAGGTGTTGATCGAAGCGTTGCGAGCATTCCATGGTGTGAATGACGCCGATGAACTGCCACGGAATGGAGAGCGGCGTCCCCACCGTTTCATAGCGGGCGCGGTTATTGACGAGTTTCGAGCACAAGAGATTCACTTCGGACTGCTTGTCGGGGCGGACCTGGCAAGTGTCGAAGAGGTTCTGGTATTCGGAGCGAAGCTGGGCGGTCAGTGGAAGTATCATGACAGGATCTCAGCGCACCATCACATTCAGTCTATACCGCGCGGTTCCCTGCGTAACCTGGGTACGAAAGACCGTGATGCCGTATGCGCCGGCGCGGGGCAGGGGGGCGATCCAGCGGCTCGCGCCGACTTTTTGCAGCGGCATCTCCGCGCCATCGGTGTCATAGAGCCGGAGGCCGATGCTGCGGATGGGATTCGCGGCGATGGCGACGGTGAGTGTCTGGCCCGAGGCCGACACCTGATACTCCATCTCCTGACGGCCGCGCAAGTGGCCCGCAATGGCGCCCTCTCCGTCTTTCAACGGGATCTCGAAGGGCCGCGCCTTTTGCGCGTGCAGGCCGGAGCAGGCGAACAGCAGAAGTGTCAACCCCAGGCGCATACCGCTCCGATTATCGCGCGTTGCAATGCCGGTGGCTATGGTGTTTTCAGACGGGGCGGCCGGTGCGTGTGGTCTGGTGCTGCTCGAGGACCTGTTTGACGCGATCGGCGAGGATCCGCGCGCTGTAGGGCTTCTGAAGAAAGGCGGCAAGACCCTGGCCGCCGAATCTCTCCTTGGCGACGATCTCGCTGTAGCCGCTGGACGCGATCACCGGCACACTCCGGCGGATCTCCCGGATCGCTTGCAGCGCTTCGCCGCCGCCCATCACCGGCATCATCATATCGAGGAGGACCAGCGAGATCTCGTCCGCATGCTCCCGAAACAGGCGGATTCCTTCCTGCCCGTTCTCGGCTTCGAGCACGGTGTAGCCGTAGTGTTCGAGGGTGGCTTTGGCGATGCCGCGGACCAGATCCTCATCGTCGACGACCAGAATCGATCCGGCGCCGCGCAATTCGCGAGACGGGTCGGCCGGCGCCGGCTGCAGCGCGGCCGCGGCGCCCGCCGGCAGGAGAACTTCGAACAACGTGCCGTTTCCCGGCTCGGTCTCGATGCGGATGCTGCCGTGGTGGCCGCGCACAATGCCGAGCGCCGCCGCCAGGCCGAGTCCGCGACCCGTGAATTTCGTCGTGAAGAAGGGGTCGAAGATATGCGCCCTGACCGATTCGTCCATGCCGCAGCCGTTGTCGCGGACCTGAATGGCGACATAACGGCCGGGCGGGACGGGATCGAGAGCGAAATGGTTATTCGCGATGAACCGGTTGTCGACGTCCCGCAGCAAGGTGCTTACGGTGACGACGCCGACGCGGTCCTCGCCAATCGCTTCAGCGCCGTTGATGACGAGGTTCATGATGAGCTGCTGAATCTGCGCGCTGTCGATTTCGACCAGCGGCAGGTCCGGCTGCAACTGGAGGCGCAACTGGACTTTCTTGGGGATCGAGCTCTGGATCAGACTGCCGATCTCGCGGACGAGCACGGAGAGGTCGCTCGATTGGACGAAGAACCGGCCCTTGCCCGAGTAAGCGAGCAACTGGCGGGTGAGGTCGGCGGCCCGCTCGCTGGCGAGCATCACATTCTGCAGCATGGGGCGCAGGCTGCTGTTGGCGGGCAACTCGTCGAGGACCAGGCTGGTGTTGCCGAGAATGCCGGTGAGCAGGTTGTTGAAGTCGTGCGCCACGCCGCCGGCGAGCAGGCCGATGCTCTCGAGTTTCTGCGCCTGCCGCATGGCTTCGCCGGTGCGCTTCTGGTCGTCGATATCGGTGCAGGTGCCGAACCACTTGGCGACGCGGCCATCGGGGTCGCGCAGCGGAACGGCGCGGCAGAGATGCCAGCGATGGGAACTGTCGGCGCTGCGGCGGAAGCGGCATTCGTTCTCGAAGACGCCGCCGGACCGCACGGCGTGGGACCACTTTTCGCGATGCTCCTCGGCATCCTCCTGGTGAATGGCGGGGCGCCAGGCGTCGCGCCCGATGCTATCCGCTTCGCCGAGGCCGGTGTACTCGAACCAGCGGCGATTCAGGTAATCGACATAGCCGTCGGGGCGGGCGGTCCACACGATTTGCGGGATGGCTTCGGCAAGCGACCGGTAGCGGCGCTCGCTGGCTTCGGCTTCGGCGCGCGCGGCCTGTTCGCGGATCAATTCGGCGCGCTCCTCCTCGGCCTGTTTGCGGCCGGTGATATCCTCGCCCGCGCCATAGATACAGACGACGCGTTTCTCGCGCGAGTCCCAGACGGGCCGGGCGACGTCGCTGAGCCAGCGCACGCTGCGGTCCTTGGTGACGATGCGAATCTCGGCCGAATAGGGGCGTCCGGCCAGCAGCTCCTCGCGGCCGCGCTCGATCAATGCCCGGTCGTCGGGATGCACCAACGGGAGCAGAACCCCCGCCTGTAGTTCCTCCGCCTGGTAGCCGGTGATCCGGGTGAAGGCCTGCGTGATCCACTCCAGCCGGATGGCGCCGTCCGGCGCGATGCCATAGGAGTACGCGTAATCGGAGGAGAGCTCGGAGATGATGCGATAGCGCTCCTCGGACAGGCGCAGCCTCTCCAACGCCGCCTCGTGATCGAGGCGCAGGCGGTTCTTCTCCAGGCTTTCCTTGAAAGCCAACGGGAGGCGGTGGAGATGGCCCTTGAGGACGTAATCGGCGAGACCGCCCTTCATGCCCGCGGCGGCGATCTCTTCGCTGCCGGTGTCGGTCACCATGATGACGGGCGCGTGCGGGTAACGGTCCCGCACCTGGCCGAGGATTTTCAAGCCGTCGGTCCATTGCAGGCGGTAATCGGTGAGCACCGCGTCGACGGGCGCGCCGCGCCGCAGCACTTCGTCCAGCATGGACTGGCGAATGATCTCTTCGAATTCCGCGTCTGGATACACTTTCCGAATTTTGGCGATGATCAATTCCCGGTGGTCGGGGTTGTCATCGATCACCAAGACCCTCATTGGGCTCCTCCGGCCATGAGCTCAATCCAAAAGGTGCTTCCGTTTTCCGGCGTGGACGAGACACCGATCTGTCCGCCGATGATTTCGACCACGCGCTTGGTCGCCGAGAGGCCAAGACCCAGTCCCGGATAATCCTCGACTCCGTGCAGACGCACGAAGGGGGTGAAGATGCGCTGCTGATCCTCGGCGGTGAGCCCGATGCCATTGTCGCGGAACATCAGGCAGACGCTGCTGCCCTGGCGTTCGGTCCACACTTGCACGCAGGGAGCGACGCCCGGCTTGACATACTTGACGCCGTTCGAGATCAGGTTATGGATAGCAATCTTCAACAAAGCCGGATCCGCCTCCACCGGGCCGAGCTCTCCCTTGATTTCCACAGTCGCGTTTTGGGCCTGAATCTCCGCCCGCATCTCATCGAGGCACAGCCGCAGCAACTCGTGCAAATCGACGGTCTTCAGCTTGATCGCCTTGCGGCCGATCCGGGAGAACTCCACCAGCGATTCAATCAGGCCCCACATCTGCCGCACGGCTGCCTGGATGCGATCCAACTGGTGTTTGCCGGCGGCGTCCAACCGCGACGACTGGTCTTCCGCCATCGCTTCCGCGAAGCCCGTTACGGTCCTCAGCGGGGCCCGTAAGTCGTGGGTCATCGCGTGTATAAACGCTTCTACGTCGTCTTTTCGCAACCGAAGTTCCAAAGACAAGCGTCGCGCTCTTAACAGCATTTCCACGCGTGCGATTAATTCCACTTTTTCGACGGGCGACAGCACGACCTCATCGACCAGGCGGAAGAGGGGGCCGGAGAACAGGGGGACGTTCTGCCGCGCGGTGACCAGCAGAACCGGAAAGAGGACCGGCTCCTCTTCCTGTTTGCGGATCACGATGTATTCGCCGTGAATCTTCAGGGCCGCGCCGTCCACGATGGCGAGATCGAACGGCACATCGGGCTCAGGAGCGACGGCGACGTCGTGCCGCCGGGAGAGGATTTCCCGCAGCAAGCGGCGATTTTCCAGATTCTCCAGAAGGAGCAGGATACGACTCAAAAACGCCTCTCAGTCCTTCCCGGATTCGGGTTCCCACTCTGGGGAGCCGCGCAAGATACCCCGCAGGCCGGACAGTTTGGGGCCGACGCGGATTCCCTGCGGAGTGATGGTCACTTCGCGTAACGTTTTTTCAAAGTCGCTCAGTCGTTTTTTCAACACACCGAGAGCTTTTGTCATTTCGCCGCGGAGCTCCAGATAGCGCAGGAAGATGATGTTATCGGCCATATAGCTGACGCCGACGTCGGTAATGCGAAAATCGCCGACGATGGCCTCGACTTCGTTGATGAGGAGCACGGCGACGCCCATGTTCTGCAGGTACTTCGCGAGGGCGTGGAGGTGCGTGACAAGGTCCTCGTCGTGGAGGGAAAGGCGGTAGCCGGAGATGCTATCGATCATCACGATGCGGGTCTTGCGCTCTTCCACTTCTTTACGGACCATCAGGGCAAACTCGTCGGCGGTGAAACGAAGCGGCTCCACGTGGACCACCGAGAGAGTGCCCTGTTCGATCATGTCGCGAACCGGGATATTGATCGACTCGCAACGGCGGAGAAGCGACTCGCGCCATTCCTCGAACAGATAGACCACCGAGCGTTCGCCGCGGGCCGCCGCGGCGCGCACGAATTGCATGGCGAGGGTCGATTTGCCGACGCCGCTCGGGCCGGTGACGAGGGTGATCGCGCCGCGTTCCAGGCCGCCCTCAGTCAACTGATCGAGTTCGGGGACATCGAAGGGGATGCGCTCGGGCTCGAAAGCGACCGCGAAATCGTCCGGCAGGAGGCGCGGGAAGACCTCCATCCCGCGGTCACCGAGGCGAAGGGTATGGCGGGCGGCGCGAAAGTCGGAGCCGCGGAACTTGACGACGGCGAGGCGGCGGCGGCCCTCGATGAACTCCAGCTCGATCACGGCGTCGGCGATGAACTGGAGGTCGGCGTCGGGCGCCTCGATGGATTCCGAGGTGAAGAGCACGGTGGCACCGAGCTCACAGAGGAAGCGCAGGAAGGCATGGGCCTCCTTTCGGAACTGGAAGGGGTTCGGGGTGACGTAACGAAGCTGGGTGAGGCCGTCGACGAAGACACGGGTCGGTTTGCGGGCGCCGACTTCCTCGCGGATGCGCCGGGTGATGGGCTCTTTCTCGACTTCGGAGGGCGGAAAGATGTCGTAATCCTGGCCATGGGCGAAGAAGGACGAGTCGGGGCTGAGGTCCAGGAACGTGATGCCACCGGTGCGGAACCCGAGACGGTCCGCGTTCCGGCGCAACTCCCGCTCATTTTCTCCGAAAGTGATGAAAAGACAGGGTTCCTCCTTAGCGGCGGCACAACTGAGAAAGTGCAGTCCGAGGATGGTCTTGCCGGAGCCGGGACCGCCGCGGACCATGTAGGACCGCTGCGGGATCAGCCCTCCTCCCAGGACCTCGTCGAGCCCCGGGACGCCGCTGGAAACGCGGCTGGAAAGTTCGTTATTTCGATCGCTCACAGGTCATTTTTTACGATATCAACAGGATTGTGGAAACGCTTCGTTTGAGTGTTTGCAACCGCACTTCGGGAGAAAGCGCGGAAGCTCACAGTCCTGCCAAGATCTTGCAACAATTGGGCCGGGATCGAAATTAAAGGGTGCGATTCGGCTAACTTCGGTTAAAGTATTCCTAGATTGAAATGCAGATTGCACCCACTTCGACCCAGGGTTTGGATCTGGCGCGCGTGCTGCTGGTGCATGGCGAACTTGCACCGCGATTGACCTTGCAGACGATTCTGCAAGCCGGCGGCTATTCCGTGGATGTGGCGGGATCAGCCTCGGAAGCCGTCGCGAAGCTGGACAGCAACAAGTACGAGCTGGTGTTAAGCGATTCGGCGCCGGGGAACCAGAACCTGCTGGCCTATGCGCGCGTGAAGGAGTATCGTCCGGCTACGGCGATGATCACGTCGTATGAGCCGGCATTCAAGCGGCACCCCCGCCGCGGGCCACACGAATTCTCGATCCACACGCAGGACGTGCCGCACCTGTTGGGCAGAGTCGCAGATCTGATCGGGATGCGCGCGAGCCGACGGTATCGTCAGGCAGTATAAGGGGTTTGTTCTGAAAGGGACGCGGAGAATCGAGGTTCTCCGCGTCCCACCCAAGTGAATTTACTTTCCGTGGCCGCCCGAGGAAGCCGAGCCATGTCCGGCCGACGAAGAACCGGCCGAGGACGCCGCGCTCGAACCGGAGCTGGCCGCGGCCGGGGCGCTTGCCGAAACGGATGGAGCCGAGGACGCCGTTCCCGAATACCCGCCTGCGGTGCCGCCCATGGTTTGATAGGACGGGGCTCCGAAGCCGCCACCCGAGCCAGCCGAAGGCATGTAAACGGGCCGGGGCGCGTAGAAAGCGCGATAGACTGCCATGGGGCTCCAGTAACGGTAGCCGTAGGGACTGTTCAACGTGCCATTGCAGGGGATATACGTGCCGAATCCGTAGTAGGGGTTATATTGCCAGGAACCCCACGGGTGGATGAACGGACCCGTGTTGTACCCGCCATAGCCGTAGCAGGGGTTCGAGCTTCCGTAGCCACCGCCGTAATGCGCTTGCTTGGCCGCGGAGACATTGGCACTGGCGAGCACCTCAGCCCGCCTGCGGCTCCAATGGTCGAGGCTATCGGTATCGGAAACGTTGAATTTCTCAGCAACAGCGACCGCGCCGCCGAAGACGAGCATCTTGCCGGCGGTCACTACGGTGGTTTGACCATGCAGAGAAACGTCGGCCGTGCCTTTAAAGACTTTGATCTGCGCCGGCTCCGAATCGAAGCGGTACAGGCCCGCCTTGGAAAGGGTGACGGTGGCATCTTTGGCGACCAGGGTGACGGCGCCGTCCTTCGCCATATCGTCGATTTCCATCAAGGCGGAGCCCGTCAGCAATTCGACGCGAGTGTCGATTAAACGATTGCTGATCATGCGGAAGGAGGCCTTTTCGCCGAGGCGGAAAAAGACGCCGGGAGGGAGGAGGATTTCGGCGCGGCCCTCATCGGTCCGCAGCACCATGTTCTCTTTCACCTCGCCGAATTGCGAGGGTTGCATGACGTAGGGCTTGTCGCCCAGGAAGACGTCGCCCTCGACCCAGTTGACGACGCCGGACTTGGCGCCGATCACAGTTTGCGCGTGGGAAGGAACGATTCCCAGCGCCAGGACGAGCACGAAAGCTCCGGTAAGCCACTTCGGACTCATAAGACAACCTCGCATCTACAGCTTGGCTATGCCCCGGCCCGTTGTCAACGGGTATTTCGGGCCATGTCGCATAATGCGGCGGTCCGCGCCCTCTTTCACAGTGGCAAACGACGTTTTCGGCCCGTTTTCCCGCGCCGCGGCTAGTATGGGAGTTGAAAGGGCGCCACTCCAACAGACCTGAAAGGAGCCGAAAAAAATGGCAGATCGTTACGACATGGATCGAGACCGCGACCGGGATCGGGAGCGCAGCGGAAAGGACTGGGACCGCGGGCGCGACTGGAACCGGGAGCAAGGCCGCGATTTCGGCGACCAGCGCTATGCCGGCGACCGCAACCGGGACGATTGGGACCGTGACCGGGAACGCCGATTCAACAACGAAGGGAGATATGGCGAGGCCGGCTTTGAAGATTATGGCTGGCAGCGCCGCAATGAGCAGAGCCGCGACTTCGAGCGGGGCGATTACAACACGCGGGGCGATTGGGGCCGCCAGGGAAGCTGGGGAAATTACGGCAACCGTCCCGATTTCAGCCGCGAAGCCGAGTGGCGCAACCGGGGGATGGACCCGGGCCGCAGCCAGTCGGATTTCGGGGGGTATAACACGAACCGCACGAACCTCTACGGCACAGGCGGGGGTGGTTTCGGAACCGGCTCGGCGTCATATGGCGCCGGGATGGGGAACTATGGCGGATCGGGATCGTTCGGCGGCGGGATGAGCTCGTACGGCGAGCGCGGCCGTCACGCGGGACGCGGACCGAAGGGTTGGCAACGCGCCGACGACCGGATCCGAGATGACATCAACGAGCGGCTGACCGACCATCCGCATATCGATGCGTCGGAGATCGAAGTCGCGGTGAAGAACGGCGAGGTCACGTTGTCCGGCACGGTGGACGACCGCCAGGCCAAACGGATGGCCGAGGATATCGCGGAGTCGGTTTCGGGAGTTCGCGAGGTCCACAACCAGATCCGCGTCCAAATGCTCGGACAGGGTCAGACGGAGCACTCGAAAGTCACAAGCACAACAGGCACTACCACTCGCAAGTGATCGTAAGAAAAGGTACACTGAGGGGTAGGAGCCCCTCAGTGTCCTATTCGTTTATTGAACCGGATTCCGCATACGCCCTGCCTAAGTCATTTAGTTTCAGCGACTATATCGAGACGGAGCAGGAAATGTGGGCGCTCTTCCCGGAAACCGAAGGGAAGCGCGTCAACTTCTGCCAACTGGGGCTGACCGCGAAGATCTTCATCGAATCGGAGGCGGCCGGCGATCTGCTCGAGGACGAGACGTACTTCCTCATGCCCTGCCCCGACCGCAAACTCCGCCCGATTCGCATGCGTCAGGTGCGGCGGCTGACGCTCGACGAGTTCCGGATGAGCCACATTACCGCCATCCGCCTGGCAGACAAGCTTTCCGGCACCACGAAGGTGCTGGAAGAGATCCATATGCAGATTCTGGGGCCGGAGATTCTGGGATCGTAAAAGCCGGCCGCCGCTTATAGCCGCACGATGTGGGAGGCTTCGCGGCCTCGCAAGGCATTGCGCGTATCGACGATCAGCGACGACCGCTTTACCAGACCGTCATAATCGAACGCCGAATGGTCGGTGATGATTACGACGCAATCGGCGCCGGCGGCTGCCGTCTCAGGGACGGCTTCGAGGGACAGGCCTTCGAGCTTCAGCTTGGGAACGTGCGGGTCGCTGTAGCTCAGCTTCGCGCCGCGTTTCTGGAGCAGCAGAGCGACGTCCAGAGCCGGCGATTCCCGCATGTCGTCGATGTCGCGTTTGTAAGCTACACCCATGATGTGAATGCGCGACCCGTTGACGGGCTTGCCGGCATCGTTGAGCGCGTTCTGCACTTTGTCGACGACGAAGTGCGGCATCTGGCCGTTGATATAACCCGCCAACTCGATGAAGCGCGCCTCGATGCCGGCCTGCTTAGTCTTCCAGGAGAGGTAGAAGGGATCGATGGGGATGCAGTGGCCGCCCAAGCCGGGTCCCGGGTAAAAGGGCATAAAGCCGAACGGCTTGGTGGCTGCCGCGTCGATGACTTCCCAGACATTGATGCCGATACGGTCGGACATCATGGCGATCTCGTTGACCAGGCCGATATTGATCATGCGGAAGGTGTTTTCCAGCAGCTTGACCATCTCGGCCACCTGGGTCGAACTCACCGGCACGACGGTCTCGAGGGCCTGCGCGTAGAAGAGGCGGCCCATCTCGGTGCAGGCGGCCGTGACGCCGCCGACAACCTTGGGGATGTTGCGGGTCTGGTATTTCGGGTTACCGGGATCGACGCGCTCCGGGGAGAAACAGAGGAAGAAGTCCTCTCCGACTTTCAGGCCGGATTTGGCGAGCATCGGCAGGACAACCTCGTCGGTGGTCCCGGGGTACGTGGTGGACTCCAGAATGACGAGCGAGCCGGCGCGGAAATGCCTGGCAATCTCCTGGCACGCCGACACGATGTAGCTCATATCGGGGTCCTTGGTCTTGCGCAGGGGCGTGGGGACGCAGATGTTGATGGTGTCGAGCTCGCCGACAACGGAAAAGTCGGTGGTGGCGCGCAACTTCCCCGCCTCGACCAGCGGTCCCAACGCGGCGGTGGGAATATCGCCGACGTAGGAATCGCCGGCGTTCACGCTGCGCGTCTTCTCCTCGCTGAGATCGATCCCGGTGACCGTGAACCCGGCCTTGGCGAATTCCACCGCGAGCGGCAGACCGACATATCCCAGACCGACAATCCCGACACGCGCCGTGCGCGCGCGAATCTTCTCCCCTAATAATTCCGCAGTTGCTTGCGTGGCTAATATGGCTTCAGGCATCACGTTTTGAATTTTCTCACACGAAGAAATGACCTTCGGCTATGAGCTGGGCGGGTCCGGTGAGGTAGATGTCTTCTTCGTGACGGATTTCGATCGTACCTGCGGGCGTTCGTACGTGAACCGGAGATTGCGTGAAGCCGCGCGCGATGGCGGCGGCCGCGGCGCCTGTGGAACCCGTGCCCGAGCTCATGGTTTCCCCCGCGCCGCGCTCGAAGAAACGGACATCGATGGTGTGCTCATCCACGGGACGGACGAAGGACACGTTGGTGCGATTGGGGAACTGCGGGTGACGCTCGATCTCGGCTCCCATGGCGCGCCAGTCGAAGTCGAAATCGTCCACCGGCACGGCGCACTGCGGATTGCCGACCCATAGAATCGTGACGTCGCGCACGCCGGTGGAGAGGGGCAGGGGGAAGCGCCCAGCGGTGATTTCGGCGCGGCCCATGTTCATTTCGAACTGGAATTCGAGGTCGCCGCGTTTGAGGAGGCGGAGGTGCTTGATTCCGGCGCCGGTGCGGATCCGCACGACGCCGGCGGCGTAGCCATGCTTGACCAGCAGGGCGGCGGCGCAACGCGTGCCGTTGCCGGAGATCTCGGCGGAACTGCCATCGGAGTTGTAGAGTTGGATCGCGCCGTCGGCTTCGGCGGAATCGGGCGGGGTCACGAGCATCCAGCCGTCGGCGCCGATGCCGGTATGGCGGTCGCATATGGCGCGCGCGATGGCGGGATGGCCGTCGCCGGGCGCGTCCTGCCGCCACGTGAGGAGGAAGTCGTTCATCGCGCCGTGCGCTTTGGTGAAAGGGATTTTCATGGAAGTAGCGGTCCTCCGGCGCGGCGGTAGATCTCGATCACCGGCTCGTCTTTCTTCTCGATGGTCTTTTCCAATTGATACACGATGCCGCGTTGCGCCGCCAGGGCCAGGGCGGCGTGCAGCTCGTCGTTGCGTTTTACGACAGCCCATCGTTGCCACAGGTAGAGCTCCGGGCGGCGCATCGCGGCGTCCCACGGCAGGCCATTATCGACGCTGAAGGTCTCCGCCAAGGGAACGCCCATGACGCGATAGATGCCGAAGAAATCGTCTCCGCCCGAGGAGAGGATGCCGGCGCCGGGGCGGTATCGCGGCGCAAGATAGCCGGCGGCCTCTTCGGTCCAGGCGCGGCGGCCGGCCGAATTGGCGCGCGACTCGGCCCAGGTGATCCAATCCGCGGGATCGCGGTGCGAGGCCCAGTGAACCGTGCCGGCCAGGATCGCCAACACCGCGACGACGGCTCGCATGCGCGGCGGGACCGCCAGCACCAGGGCCGCCGACGCGAATGCCAGCAGGGGCAGGGCGGCCAGGCCATAGCGGGTGTTGTAGTACGAGTTCGGCCAAAGCCCCGGCACGTGGATGGGAGTGCCGCCCGAGGAGTACATGCTCCACAGATAAAAGACCGGGGGGAGAGACAGCACGAGGAGCGGCCAGAATGCCCGGCGCGCAAGGGCCACGACTGCGCCGGCCATTGCCATGAGCGGGAGTCCCGGGCCAACGCAAAGCTGGATGGCCGTGCGGTAGTACAGCCACGCGATGCGGATGTCGTGGAGGCCCGGGTAGGGCAAGCCGCGCTGAATGGCGCGGGGCGAGTAGGGGCCGCGATAGAAAGCCAGAGCGTCGCCGGTCAGCCACCAGTTGTGGGCGAGCCAGTAGAGCGGTCCGAGGCAGGCGATCGACAGATAGATCAGGGCGCGCCACCGCCGCGTGGTGACGAAGTAGGCGCCGACGAAGGGAATGAGGAACCATCCTTCGTAGCGGGTGAGGGTGGCGGCTAAAGTCGCGAGCGCGGCCAGGACGGGGGCATCGGCCACCATGAAGTAGAGCAGCGCGGTCAATGCGGCGAAGAAATAGGCCTCCGTCATGGAGGTCGACTGCAGATAGAGCAGGTTCGGATTGAGCGCAGCCAGGGCCGTGGCGACGGCGGCCGCCGTGTCCGATGCGAAGACGCGACGCGTGGCGGCAAACAGGAAGATGCCGCCGGCGACGAAGCAGAACGCGGACGGAAACGCCGCCGCGATGCCGCTGCGCCACCAGGCATCGACGCGGGTGAAGGGCATCATGGCGAGGTGGGGAAGGGGGAGCCATGGCGTGCCGATCTGGTCATAGCCGGGCGTCAGCGAATCGAAGAGGCGCCGGGCGCTATTGAGGTGCGCCTCGGCGTCGCCAAACCACAGGAGATAGCCACGGCTGAAGAAGAACCAGACGGCGGCGGCGCTCAGGGCGGCGAGAGCGCAGGCCGCCAGCGCGCCGCGTCGTCCGTCCATCCTAGAACGCCGTGCAAGCTTCGAACTCGCGATAGCGCGCCTGAACCTCGTCGCGGGTCAGCGTGCGGAACCGGTCCACGCCGAACTTTTCGCAACAAAAGCTGCCCATGACGGATCCGTAAATGACGGCTCGCTTCAGCTCGGCGAAGTCCAGATCGCCATCGGTGGGCGCGACACCCTGTCCGGCGAGGTAGCCAATGAAGCCGCCCGCGAAGCAATCGCCGGCGCCGGTGGGGTCGAACACATCCTCGAGGAGGTAGCCCGGGGCCATGAAATGGCAGCCGCGGCGGAACAGAATGGCGCCGTACTCGCCGCGTTTGACGATGAGGGTATGCGGCCCCATTTCGAGGATCCTGGCGGCGGCGCGGCGCAGGTTGTGCTCGCCGGAAAGCAGGCGCGCCTCGCTGTCGTTGATGAGGAGGAAATCCCACTGTTTCAGCGTCTCCAGCAACTGCGGCTGGAAGTCGTTGATCCAGTAATTCATGGTGTCGCCGCCGGTCAGCTTGAGGGAGGTCATCTGCTCGCGGACGTGCCGCTGCAACTCGGGCTGGATATTGCCGAGGAACAGGTACGGCTCATTGCGGTACGACTCGGGGAGTTTGGGATTGAAATCGGCGAACACGTTGAGGTCGGTCCGCAAAGTGGTGCGGTCGTTCATATCGGCCGAATAGACGCCGGCCCAGAAGAAGGTCTTCCCTCCTTTTACGTGCTCCAGTCCGTCCAGATCGATGTGGCGCGACCGCAGCAGCTCGATATCCTCCTGCGCGAAGTCACCTCCCACGACCGCGACAATCTTCACCGGGGTGAAGTAGCCGGCCGAGAGCGCGATATACGTGGCCGCGCCCCCGAGCATGCGATCGACTTTTCCGTGCGGCGTTTCCACGCCGTCATAAGCGACAGATCCTACGACAATCAGCGACATGTAAACAGAGATTGTAGCGCGGCGCGTCCGCTATTCCGCCGCAAACCACACATTTCGCGGCCACCGCTTCGCGGGGCCGG
Source organism: uncultured Solibacteraceae bacterium (assembly GCA_964608645.1). GTDB lineage: Bacteria > Acidobacteriota > Terriglobia > Bryobacterales > Bryobacteraceae > CAZSQK01. The sequence goes on from CAZSQK010000035.1 coordinate 59,557, forward strand.
CGGCGCCGTCGATCAGGAGGAGGCAGGCGCCCGATTCCAGCCGCTCCCGAAAGAACTCGCGGGAGAGGCCCCAGCCGCGCTCGCGGTTCTCCGCGGCGAGGACGTCGAGCACGCCGGGCGAGGTGGCGAGCACCGGCAACAGCAGGGTGTCGAAGCGGTCGTCGAGGAGCGCAAGGGCCCACAGGTGGGCGATGCGATGCAGGGGCGCGCGCCCGACGATCGCGCCGGCGATCTCTTCGAGGGGGCAATCGGGGGCCCAGGCGGTCCGATCCCGCAGGTCGGCGAGGTACCGCTCCAGGCGGAACGGCGCCATCACTCCGGAAACAGCTCGCGCGTCAGGTCTTCCGGCGGCTTCCGGTGCAGGACCATCCAGTAGCCCACTCCGAAGGCAATCAGTTCGAGCGCCCAGACCGCGATCACCAGGGTGTCGATGGGATTGCGGATCGTCAAGGCCCAGGAGCAGGCAGCCATGCGCAGGATCCATGTGTAAAGGCGGGTGGCCTTCTGCCGCCCCTGGGACACCGCCGCGGCCGAACGTCCGCCCATGTGTCCGAAGAAGAGGCAGAGGAAGGCCAGCACGCCGCGAATAAACTCGATCGGGACGTTGGGCATGATTTTGAGTTTGCCACAATAGGCGCATGAGTTTAATGCGGGAAATCCGCGAGTTCGCCGTGCCGCGGGGCGCCGTCGCGTTCTGGTGGCTGGGGCAGAACGGGTTCATTTTCAAATCGCATGAAGGGACCGTGGTGGGGACCGATCTCTACCTGACGAACAGTTGCGTGGGGATCGCGCCTCCGGGGATGGACCTGTCGCGCCAGGTTCCGGTGCTGATCGAGCCCGAGGAACTGGATGTCGACCTGTTCGTCTGCACGCACAACCACCAGGACCATACCGACCCGGAAACGGTCGAGCGCCTGCGCCACAAGGATACGGCGCACTTCATCGGCCCGCATCCGAGCTGCCGGGTTTTCGCGGAGAACGGCGTGGAGAGCGGCCGCATCCTGCCGGTGTGGCCCGACCATGTGGTCGAGTGGCGCGACGTAAGCATTCGCGGGACGTTCGCGCTGCCGACGGACGACACGGACCTGAATCACGTCGGATACATCCTCGAGTTCGGGCATGCGCCGCGCATCTATATGACGGGCGACACCGCCGCGTGCGAACTGCTCGCGTCCGCCCGCCGGCACGATCCGAAGCTGATGATCACGTGCATCAACGGCGGGTTCAAGAACCTCTCGCATGACCAGGCGGCGATGCTGGCGGGCGAGGTGAAGCCCGTGGCGGCGATTCCGTGCCACTATGACATGTTCCCCGATAACTCGATGGATCCCCGGCAGTTCCACTCCGCCCTGAAGCTGCGGGCTCCGGGCGTGGGGTACCTCGCGCCGGCGCACGGGGAGCGGGTTCTCTTTTGACGCCGGCCGCATTCCGGCATAATTGCAGTCTCAGTATGTATCGTTAGTGCTCTACCGTCCGTCTAACATTTTGTCGATACGTTGTAGTGAATTGCGGCTACACTTGGAAACAGGGATGAGATTCGCGGCACTGTTTGTCCTGAGCCTCGCGCCTCTGGGTCAAGCCGGCTCGCCGGATTACTTTGTGCCGGCGCATCGCGTATCGGGCATCGGCATCGCGCGCGACGACATCTCCGGCGAACTGCTCGAGGTCCGGGCGGATCGCATGATTCAATCGCAGACGTTCGGCATCATGCGCGAGCCTCTGGCGATTCCCGGCGCCCGCCGCATCACCACCACAGCGAAGCTGCAGTCTCTGTTCCGCGACGCCGAGCGCGAGACGGGCATGCCGGCCTCCATCATCGAGGCGATCGCCTACCTGGAGAGCTGGGGCGATGCGCGCGCGGAGAGCCCGTCGGGCCCGAAGGGCATTATGCAGATCTCCGGGGCGACGGCGCGCAGCATGGGCCTCAAAGTGGCGATGACGACGCGCTACAAGGTCACGAAGGATCGGGTCCTGATCTCCGGAAAGGGCAAGAACGCCCGTTACAGGACGGTCACGCATCGGACTCCGTATGTGGTGACCGTGCGCGACGACCGTCTGCTTCCGGAGCGCGCGATTCCGGCCGCGGCGCGGTATCTGGCGGGGATGGAGCGGAAGTTCGGCGGGCGCGATTGGGCGATCTTCGCGTACCACTGCGGACAGGGCTGCGTGAACGAGATGATGGAGCTGACGCGGCGGGCCCGCGGCATTCCCAAGGACGAGTTGACGGTGACGCGCATGTTTTTCTCCAACAGCCCGGCGTGGAACCGCGAGTTGTACCAAGCGGTGCAGCAGCAGATGCAGCGGGACTGGTCGCCCACGTATTACTTCCGCATCCTGCGCGCCGAACAACTGTTGGCCTTATACCGGCGCGACCCCGCCGCCTTCACGACGCTGGCCCAGCAATATCGCAGCGACTTCGTGACGGGGACGCGCGCGCCGCACCGGCTCTCGGTGTGGTTGAAGCGCGACGACATGGTTTTTCACAGTGGAGACGACATCCGGGTGGATCTCGGCAAACGGCTGGCGCGCGCGCTCGACCGCCCCGATCACTTCGGCTACTCGCTGCGCATCCTACCCGACACTCCCGCCAACGTGGAGTATTTCTCGCAGGCGTCGCCCTCGGCGCTCGGCGCGCTCACCTACATCGCCTTCGAGACGCGCCGGCTCTTCGAGGAGATGAAGCCGCGGGGCGAGAAGTTCCAGCCTCTTCCGGTGACCGCGATGGTGGAGCCTGAGGACTACGCGCGGCAAAAGCGCGAGGGACTCGCGCACACCTCGGGCCAGGTGTTCGACATCGAGTTTTCCGGCCTCCCGCCGGCGGAGTTGGAGAGCCTGCGGTTCGTGCTCAACGACCTCGGATGGGCCGGCTATCTCGGCTTTGTGGAGGAGGGCTCGGACAACCTGCACATCGGCGCCGCGCCCAGCACGCGGGACTTTTTCGCCAGCGTTTTCCAGGAAGCCCTTGGGAAACGGCCGGACGAATCCACGAATCAGAACTAGCCACGAAGGGCTTCGCCAGACTGCGCCGGCCCGTGCCGATTGGAGAGTGACCGGCCGTATTAGACTGAGGAGCGGAGGGTCCCATGATCCGCTTTCTGCTCACCGCGGGAATGGCTTTCGCACCTACGGCGTTCGGTCAGGCGCCGGCTCTGCCCGGTTTCGAAGTGGCGTCCGTGAAGCCGAGCGCTCCCGGCGGGCGCGGCGGCATCATCCGGCCGTTGCCCGGCAATCAGACCTACATCGCCAATAACATGCCGCTGCGGGTGATCATGACGGTCGCCTATAGCGTCACCGACAGGCAAATCGCCGGCGGACCCGATTGGATCGGCACGGAACCGTACGACATCAATGCCAAGGCCGACCGCCGGTGCACCGTAGACGAGCTGCATGAACTGCTGCAACGGCTGCTCGAGGAACGCTTCCATCTGAAGGTGCGGCGCGAAAAGCGCGAGCAGCCGGTGTGGGCCCTCGTGATCGACAAAGGGGGTCCCAAGATGCCGGAGCATGACGCCGGCGACCTGGACCACCCGCCGATGGGGCTGGGGCCCAACCGGCGCGGAATCGCGGGGCGCAACGTCAATATGAATTATTTCGCCTTCGTCCTCTCGCGCCTGTTGGACCGCAACGTCATCGACCGGACGGGGCTGAACGGTTATTACGACGTGGCGCTGGACTTCGCGCGGGACTTCCCGCCACGGCCCGACGGCGCGGAGCCGCCGCCGAATCCCGAGGGACCGTCGGTCTTCGCGGCCGTCCGCGAACAACTCGGGCTGCGGCTGGAATCGGCAAAAGGGCCGGTGGATTACGTGGTAATCGAACACGTGGAGAAGCCGTCTGCCAATTAGAACTCCAACGTTTACCCACCGGACGGCGTCCAATGCACTGGAGGGACTCCATGATACAGCGAGCTTTGGCCGTCATCGGCCTGTGGGTCTCGACGGCTGCCGGGCAGCCGGCGCCGCAATTCGAGGTTGCCTCGATCAAACCGAGCGCCGATCCATCGTCCGGCAGTGCGGGCAGCCATAGCGGCAAGGGGCGGCTGACGATGACGAACGTCACGCTCAAACGATGCATCATGGGCGCGTACGAGCTCGGACCGAACCTGATCGCGGGCGGACCCGACTGGCTGGACGTTGACCGGTACGTGATTGTCGCCAAGGCTTCCGAGAACACCGGAGACCACGACTTGATGGCGATGCTGCAAACCCTGCTGGCGGAGCGGTTCCGTCTGGCGGTTCATCGCGAGACGCGGACGGTCCAGGCGTTTGTGCTCGAGGTCGCGAAGGGCGGGCCGAAGCTGGAGAAGGCGGAGGGCGAGTCGTCGACGAGCAGCCGCCGCGGCTCGATCGAAGCGCGGGCGACCGGCATGACGCGGTTCGCGGAGGTGCTGTCGCGGCAGATGGACCTTCCGGTGGTGGACCAGACGGGCCTGGAGGGAGCTTTCAATATGAAGCTGGAATGGACGCCGGAGAGCCGGAAACCGGTCCAGCCTGGCGCGGACCTCGTGCCGGCGGACACAGGGCCTTCCATTTTCACGGCGATTCAACGGCTCGGCTTGCGGCTGCGTGCTCAGAAGGCGCCGGCGCAGGTGCTGGTGATTGACCACGCGGAGAAGCCGTCGGAGAATTGAAGCCGGAGGATTCATGCGATCCATCTGGCTGTTTCTGCTGGTTTCGAGTTCCGCCGCCGGGCAAACTCCGCCGCCGCAAGTGACCGACGCTCAGGTCGTGCAGCGAGTCGAGCCCGAATATACGGACGAGGCGCGCGCCGCGAAACTGGAAGGTATCGTCACCGTTTATCTGGAGATCGACGAAGCGGGCAAACCGGACAACGTCGGGGTGATTCAGGGCTTGGGGCTGGGTCTCGACGAAAAGTCGGTGGAAGCGGTCCGGCAGTGGCGCTTCACACCGGCCATGAAGAATGGCAACCCGCTGCGAACGGCACAAGGCGTCGATCTCGGATTTCGGCTGGACACGCCGCAGGGATGGCGGATCCGGCACAGCGCGTATAAAGTGAGGCGGGAAGACCGCTTTCAGTCGGAACCGGTCGTGAAACCCACGCTGCGGCAGTATACCCGGCCCGCGGCGGAGGCATGCGGCGGAGAAGGCGGCATGGTGCGGGTCGAGATGAGTGTCGGGAAGGATGGACTGCCATCCGGGATCGCGCTGGCGGGCGGTGAGAGCGACGCGATGGGGCAAGCGGTGCTGGCTGCCGCAAGATCGTGGATCTTCCAGCCGGCGCTGGGGAGCAATGAACCGCGCGCTGCCACAGCCTCTCTGCTGCTCGAGTGCGGGACCGCAATGACGGCCCCCACCGCGGGCGCGGTGCGGGTCGGCGGGGGAGTCTCGGTGCCTTCGCTGCAGCGAAAGACCGAGCCTGAATACTCGGAGGATGCCAGAAAATCCAAATACCAGGGGAATGTGTTAATAAACCTGGAGGTGGACCCGGCCGGCATCGCCACCAATCTCCGCATCTCACGGATGTTGGGGCTGGGACTCGACCGCAAAGCCATGGAAGCCGTCAAGCAGTGGCAATTCAAGCCTGGAATGCGGGACGGAAAGCCCATCAAGGTGATGGCGACGATCGAAGTCAATTTCCGGCTGCTTTAGTCGGCGCGACTATTGCAGCCGCGCCTGGTTCCGCACGGCCGCCACGACCTGACGAATCGCGTCGATGACTACGGCGGGATCGTCCATGGGAACCTGGTGGCCGCTGGTGCTCGCGACCATCGGTTTGCTGTTGTGTGACAGGGCGAGCAACCCGGCCTGGGTGCTCCGATAATCCGGCGAATCCGCCAGAGCCTTATTGGCGATCACGATCAGCGGCATCTCCCGGCCGGGCACGGCGGGCGGATTGTTCGCCACCTCTTCGATACAGGTGTTGAAGAACGGGATGTTAGAACCGGCGCCGGCAGCGCTCCGGGCCGACGCCCAGCGGTGCATGTCCCACGCCACGGCAGGAAGGTTCTTCGCGGAATCGTCACCCAGCGGCATCCCGATGGGCGGCCCCGGCTGGCCCGGCGCCCGCGGGGGCATGACAAAGCGGTATCGTCCCGCGTGATCGATCAGCACCATCCCGCGCACTTCCGCCGGATAGCGGCCGGCGTACAAGCGGGCGAAGACCGCGCCGATCGAATGACCGACCAGAACGAGGGGGCCGTCGATTCCGGCGTTGGCGAGCATTTTGTGGATTTCGATCACGCGTCCGTCGCAGTCTGGCGGGGGGCCGGGGTCGCTCCACACGCTGCCAGACGGATCGTAGGCGCACACGCGGGCGAAGCCGGAGACCGCCGGCTGCACGAGGCTCCAGTCGAACGAGTTTCCGGCGCCGACGATCATCACGACCGGATTGCCGACGCCAACGCAATGGAGGTGAACGCGATAGCCGCCAACGTCAATCATCTTTCCGGGCGGCGGGTGCGGCGGCCCCCCTTGGGCAGCGACGGGCAACTGCCCTATCGCGAGGGTCGTCATCAGCGCTGCGAAGAGGCGGGTTCTCATTGCCCGGCAATCCCACCATCAGTCTCGCACGGACCTTCACTCCGCCAGAATCTCCTCGTCGCGGGTCTCGACTTCGTCGGGATCCATGTGATGCAGACAGAGGCTCTCGGTGGGGAGGATGTGCCGCCATTGCTCCACCAGTTCTTTGTACGCCTTCCCGACGGGGCGGATCTTGCGATCCAGGTCGTAGAGTCCCAGTTCGCAGACGAAACCGCGGTCTTCGCGAAGCTGGGTATCCCAATCGACCTGGTCGGTGAGGCTATACCAGGTGAAACCGATGATGGGGACGCCGTCATCTTTGAGCCGCACCATATTCGCCCATTCCTTCCACAGCCACGCGGGCGCTTTGGCGGGCTCGCCGAGATTGGTCTCCGTATGCATGACCGGGAGGTGATAGCGCTCGTAATATTGGCGCGTGATCACGTAGTAGCCGAAGATCTCGCCGGCCGGCTTGACGGGGCCGCGGCTGGGCACCAGGTGCTCGTTGGTCAAGTAATAGTCGTTGCCCATGACGCAGAACGGGCGCAGGTGGGCGGCTTCGCGCAGGAACCAGTGATACTCCTCGCGAGTCATGCCGTTGTCCATCAGATATTCGTACATCACGCCGCGAACGTCGTGGCCGTAGGAAAGGTCGAGCGAGAGAAAGCGTTTGTCATTGAAGGCGGCGGCGCGGCTCTGCGCGGCCGGGTCGACCGGGTGGAAATACTCGGTGGACTCGCTCTGGATGAAGAGGGCGTTCGGTTGCGCTTCGAGAATCGCCGCTTCCGCCAGCAGGTTGGCCTTGGCGAGGTGCTTGAGGGCGGTGACGAAGGCGCGGTCGGACTTCTGGCGCTCGTTCCACCAGCCATATTGTCCGGAGAAAGTCGCGGTAACGAAAATCTCGTTGACCGGCGTGTAGAGGCGGATCCAGGGGAAGCGCCGGGCGAAGGCGCCGGCGTATTCGGCGAAGAGGCGCGGCCAATCGGGATTCTGGAAATCGCCCGCCCATTGCGGGACGCCGAAGTGGCAGAGATCGGCGATGGGATAGATCCCGAGACGGCGGAGTTCGGCGAAGGCCTGGCCGGCGAAATCCCAATCGTAGCGGCCGGGGGCGAGGTGTTCGCGATAGTAGGGGGGACCGAACCGCAGGTACTCGAGGCCCATTTCCTTGACAAGCCGGAAGTCCTCGCGCCAGAGCTCGTAGTGGCGGCACTTGGCCATCTCGTCGACGCGTAAGTCGCGTCCGTCCTTGCCCGTGACCACGGGATAGCTGTTCTCGATACCCGTGGCGAACATGAAATGGTGCGGGCGATGGTGGCCCTTGCCCGCCGAGCCGTTACCGCCGACTTTTCGCTTCATCCTGCTCCTGCCTCCGGGCGTGAAGGCCGGCGCCGACGAGGCCTCCCAGGACCGCCAATGCAGCCACCGCCACCGGCGCGGCGACGGTCGCGACCTTTCGGGCAATCGGACCGTACTGGAACGCCGCCTTGCCGTCGGCCTCCGATCCCATTCCCTTGCGAAGCGCGGGCAGGGCGGTGCGCAGCACGGGATGGCCGGGGACGAAGTGGACACGCGGATCGCTCTTGTATTCGGCCCGCGCGGCGTCGTCAAAGACCAGGTAGGGGCCCTGAAGGACATGCTCTTCAAACGCCGGATCCTCGACATCGCCGATCATCACGGTGGGGACGCCTTTCGTCCGGATGACCTGCCGGAGCTCGCCGCGGCGCTGCATGCCATCGAGGGCGCTCCTGACCTCGCCGATGGTCCCTTCCACCGTGACGCCCTGGCCGACGAGGACGTGCACCGGCAGATGGTCGAAGCCTTCATGAGCGGGCCATGCGTGGAAGCAGACTTCCTCGATCGGAGGGCCGAGCCACACAATGGGCTGGCGCTCGCCGAGACCGCGCGCCTCGCCCGCTTCGGCGAAGCGCAGCTTCTTCCAATCCAGACCCATGAGCTGGGCGATGGCGACGTCGGCCGCGACGGGATCCGTGGTGGCGAGGATGGCGCCGCACCAGCGCGGGAGGTTGGCGGAGGGGCCGTCACCCTCGCCGCAGATCAGCGCGTCGACGACGCACAGGTCGGGGCGGCTGACCGTCATGATGTCGGCAAAGCGGCCGGCGGTGTCGCGGTCGCCGGAGTTGAACTCGCGCCACTGGCGGTTGACCGCGCCCAACCAGAGTGCCATGGCGCCGCAGACCGGTTCGACGTGGTCCGTCTTCGCTTTCGGAATGGAGATGATGACGTCCGCCTCGATCAGAGGGGCGGGCAGCGGCGCGCGCTGGATCACTTTGCCGAGCGGGATTTCGACAACGGCGTTGGGCAGGTCGTTGCCGGCGAGATCGATCCGTTCCGCGCCTTCGGCGATGGCGGCGAAGACGCCCTGTGCATCGGCGACCTGGATGCGGGCGGCGCCTGCCTCGCGGGACAGGCGGATCAGGGCTCCGACGACCAGCGGATCGGTTGCGCACGCCTCCCCCGCGGAGGAGTCGTCGGGTTTGAGGAGGACGGTCTGGCCGGGTTTGACGAAGGACTGAATGCCGCCAAGGTGGTCGAGCGCCTCACGGACGAGGGCGTGAACGCGTTCTATGGAGCGGTGTTTTTCCCGCGTATGTGCGATCGCTACCGTTGCCGACATATCCAGCGGATGGAGCAATTCAGGGTCCGCCGGCGCACGATTCTGTGAACGGTGCTACTTCTTCGGAGCGGCGCCAGGAGTGGGAGCAGGGGCGGGGGCGGGAGCGGCGCCGATGAAGGCGAGATTATTGAAGAGCACGATGGCGTCGCCGTTGGTCTTGGCCATCCACTCTCCGTAGCGTTTCTGTTTCAGTTCGCTGAAGATGTCGTCGCGGACCTCCGGGAATGGGCGGAAAGAGATCTCTTCGGCGCGGAACAGGTAGAGGCCGTTGGACTGGTGGATCGGCTCGGTGACCTCGCCTTCCTTTAACTGAAAGACCGGGGCGCGAACAGCGTCGGGGATATTGTCGGAAAGGCGGAGCGTGGCGAAGTCGCCGCCTTTGGAGCGGGAGGCTTCGTCGTCGGAATTCTCGCGGGCGAGCTTGGCGAAATCGGCGCCGGCGCGGGCTTGCGCCAGGAGTTTCGCCGCTTTTGCCGCCGCGCCGGACTCGGTCATTTTGGCGCCGCCGAAGCCGATGTAAATGGCCTTCACGCGAACCTGTTTGTAGCGGTCCTTATTGGTCTCGTAGTATTCGGAGACTTCGGAAGGAAGGACGGCGATCTGCCCCGCCTGGGCGTTGACCTTTGCCTGGCTGAGGACGATCAGGCGGTAGTATTCGAGCGCCTCTTTGGAAGGGCTCAGGGTGTCGAGGTGGTCGGCCTCGGCGAGGCGCGCCAATTTCCGCATCAGGGCCCATTGTTTGAGGAAGCCGGGCCGGTCGTGCATGGCTGCCTGCTGGCTTTCCGGCGGAAGCACGGCGTAGAGGCGTTTGAAGTCACCCAATGTCATGCGGACGCCATCCTCGAAGGTGGCCACTACGGTCTCATCGGGGAGGTCCGGCAAGGGAGCGGAGGACTGCGCCCAGACAGGCGCCAGAAACACGAGGAAACTCAGGAACTTCATGGGAGATCTGGGCCCAGTTTACCATGCGGCTTGCAGGGCTCCGTTCAGTGGCGCCGCGCCGGCGCCGGGTCCGAGCGGGGCTCGGTGCGATTGACCTGGACGCGGCGGCGGCCCTTTTCGAGGTTGTCCGCCGCTTTCTGGCGGGCCGCGTCGCTGATTTGAATCCGATTATTGATGGCGACGGCGCCGGCGGTCTTCGCCAGCCGGGTGGCCGTGCCTTTGTGTTGAATGACGTCGGTGTGCCCTTCGAGGGTGGCTACGCCGCCCTGCACGCGAACCTGGAATTTGTCGGCGTTGATCTTCGACCTGGCGAAGCGGGCGCGGATGGCGGCCTCGAGCTGGGGGTCGGTTAACCGAGGGGCGGCCTTCGGCGGCGCCTCGCGCTGGTGGGTCTGCACGGGACGGGTATCGCCGGCGTGTAAGAGGCAGGACAGCAGAAGGATAGCGAAATACCGCATACCCATACAGTGCGTTGAGATTGTCAATGCTCTCAACAATCTGTGTTAGAGTGAGGGTTTCTCTAGCCTTCAATGCCCGAACAGATCCTGTTGCAAGGTAAAATCCTGGGCACAGAAGAGTTCCTTTTGGCCGGCGCCGCCGAAGGACGTTCTGCGCGTTCGGCCGGCGAAGATCTGCTGGCGGGACGGTCGCAGTGGATCACTCTTCTGTGCGAAGTGCTGCCCCGCGCCTTACTGGCGGAATTGGGGCTGGCGCGGATCTTGCTTGGGTCGAGCGGCGGCGGACAGTTCCTGGTAGTTCTGCCGGGCGAGTCGCGGGAGCCGGCGGATCGGTTTCTGGAGGCGGCGGCGGCGCAGATCGCGACGCTGAGCGGCGGTCTGGTCAAGCTGATCTGGGCGGCGACGGACAATCTGGGCGATTGGGCGGTGATCCGGCGGCGCATCAACGACTCGCTCGAGACGCAGCAGAATGCGCCCCTGGCGGCTGTGGGAGCGGCGGCGTTTCAGCCGGTGGCCGGCCCGGCGCGCTCCGATTCCGACAACTACTTCGCCAAAGAGCTGGGCGCAAAGGTGCGCGAGACGGCAAAGATCGGCTGGTCGCCGGAAAATCCGGGGAAGGTCCTGCCGGGCGAGGGCAAGCACACGTGGCCGTTGACGTCGAACCTCTCGCCGGACGGGATCATGCTGGCGCGGCATGCTGCCCCGTCGGACGACGGGAAGTCGGCGGCTCCGGTGCAGACGTTGGCGCGGCGGGCGCAGGGGCGGTCGACGTGGGGCGTGCTGCGCGGCGACGTCGATCATTTCGGATTGCGGCTGCGGCGGGTGCACTCGATCGAGGAGCACGTGCCGCTCTCGGTGCTGTACAAGCAATTCTTCGCCGGCGAGCTGGAAGTGTTGTGCTCGCTGCCGGAGTTCTGGCGCAAGGTCAGCATCATCTATACCGGCGGGGACGATTTCGCGGTGTACGGATCGTGGGACGCGCTGATCGCGCTGGCGCGCGAGGTGCAGCGGCTCTTCCATCGTTTCACGGAAGAAAACCTGAAGGAGTATCCGGGGGCCGAAGGCAAAACGATCTCGATGGCAATCGCGCTGGCGCCCGAGACGTACTATTCGCTGGGGGCGGTGTATGAGGAGGCGGGGCGCAATCTCGACCTGGCGAAATCGGCCGATCGGGACTGCATCTACCTGCTGGGCCGCATTCTCGAATGGCGGCATCTTTCGGATGCGGCAGAGCTGAAGGACACGGTGACGCGGCTCATCCACGATTTCCGGATGTCGCGGCAATTCCTCTATCAACTGCGCAGTTTTTACCGGCGCGAGGCGCACGGCGAAGGCGCGGACGTGCAGCGCACGTGGCGTTTCCAGAGGCGGTTCAATCGCATTCTGAGCGGCACGCGGGACCGCGAATTCCAAAAACTGCGGACGCACCTGATCAGCGAAATGATGGGGCGGAGAACGGCCGAGGTGAAGCTGCGGCCGGCGGGCCTGGTGGCGCTCGAGTGGGCGAGATTGGTGACTGAGGTCTAGGACATGGCAGACGAGCAGCAGCAACAGCAGAAAGAGCGGGGACC
>CAZSQK010000036.1:0-69804 GCA_964608645.1 uncultured Solibacteraceae bacterium
AGATTTACGACAGGACGGCGGTGGGCCGACTAGTTGGCCTCGATTACTTCGGGGCCCGGTACTTCTCGGCGGCGCAGGGGAGGTTTACGAGTCCGGACCCGCTGATGGCGAGCGCAAAGGTCAGTAATCCGCAGACTTGGAATCGCTATGCGTACGGTCTGAACAACCCGCTTCGGTTTACTGACCCGACCGGGCTCTACACTTGCGAAGGGACAGCGGAGCAGTGTAAGCAGTTTGAGAAGACACGTGCTGGGCTTCTGAAATCGAAGGATTCAGTCGCTGCCGGAAAGGCTTACGGCAAAGCGGGGGAGGACAATGGGGTCGTCGTAAGATTCGCGGACAAACTTCCTGATCGAGGTGGGACAGCGGGCCCCGTTGATGGTGGCATTCGAATCGATCCGAACAACCCCGAGCACTTCCAAGCCAATCTGCTAGTGACGATTGAGTCTGGAAACATCGGGAACGCGGAAACTGTCGCTCACGAGGGTAGTCATGTCGCAGATTATCAGGCGTTTGCAGAGTCACTGAGTATTGCAAACCAGTGGGGCGATCAATCTCTGAACATCACTCACATGGAGACGGAAGTTCGCGCCTACGACCTTTCGATTCGTCTAGCGAGACAGGGCAACAAAACGACCAACTTCGGCCCTTGCGGCCTAATGACTGAATGTAAGTTTCCGCCCACACAGATGCCCGCTCAGCGCGATCAGTTAATCAGGGAATTGCTGACCCATCCCGGGAGCATCTATAAGAACCTCGATACGGTGCTCTACCCTTCGCTTTTGAAACCCCGGCAGGAATAGGAGGCAAAATGCAGCAATCGCTCATCGCGTTCTTGCTGGTAGGCTGCTCCGGTTTCTGTACCGCGCAAGAGCAGTCTCCGCGCACGCTCGATCTTTGTACTGTAGCAGCGAACCTCAGTGCGTATAGTGGCCGTGAAGTGCGAATGAGGGCGTTCTTCGCGGTAGGGCGAGAGAACGTTGTTCTATATGACCCGACGTGCCAAGACGGCAAACCGCTGGTTTGGGTTGAGTTCAAACCAAAAGTCGCGGGCCAAATGAAAGCGCTCCGCCGGATCGTGGAAAAGAAACACGCAGCACTCGTGACAGTCCAGGGGACGATGCACGGGGGCGAGCCGGTGAAGGTTGATCCGAAACTTCCGGATTGGATCAAGGACCGTTTTAAGGGATCCTCCCAGACCTATGGCCATCTTGGTTCTTTCGACATGATGATCGAGATTGAGACTGTCATCGACGCGAAGACCGCAGATGACGGAATCAAACCGAGAGCGGCGGCTGAGGAGTTGTACCGTCAGCCCGGAGCGGGTGCCGCAACCACGCAACTGTGTCGGCATACTAATGGTCCGAATCGTTCGGAGAACAGAGTGTGAACCGCCGGGCAACAATCTGCAACGGGGTGTTCACCGGGCAGGAGCGGGACAGCGAGTCGACGCTGGACTATTTCCACGCGAGGTACTTTTCGGGGCCGCAGGGGAGATTCACGGGGGTGGATCCGGAGAACGCGGGGGCGGCGTTGGGAGATCCGCAGAGCTGGAACGGGTATGCGTATGTCAGCAACAATCCACTGAGCTATACCGATCCGTCGGGGCTCGGCTTCTGGTCTGACTTGGCAGGGTTCCTACTTAACGTTGGAATGAATTTCCTCACAGCAGGCTTGGGCGGCGGCTTTGGGGGGAGCGGCGGTGGAATCGGAGGCGTAGGCAGCACGATCGGCGGCGGTGTTTTCGGTGGAGGTAGCACAGGTCCCTTCATCTTCAGCTTGGAGGATCAGGTCGGCGGAGCGAATCCAGGCGACCTTATAAAGGGTACAGGTATCGGCCTCCTCAATATCGCGGTCGACTTCGCCAACCTCAACCTCTGGATGTCCGAAAAGTCGTATGGAGTTCACGGCCACAGTATTCGCGTACCGTATTTTCAGACCAATGCACCGTACCAACGCAATGGAGTGGCTTTGGCTGGCGTTTTGTCGTGTCTGGCCGGCGGAGGAGAAGGCAGTGCTGCAAGAACCTGGGAAGAGGCCGGTATTTCGTTGGGTGATGCGACAAGGATTCAGAACGCAGCAACGCGAACCGGGCAGGAGATCACCGTCATCGGGAGTCGTGCCAAAGGAACCGTTGGGGCCATGTCGGATTGGGATTACATACTCTCCGGTCCGTCCCGCGCGAGACACTCGGCAGCTAGCTCGTTGCCGAGAGGCGTGGCTGGTGGTGCAGTCAATGCGGCGAACGTGGAGACCGGAATCGACATCTTCCAGAGCTACAATCCGGCTGCCCCAAATTACCTCAAGCTTCCCCCGACCTGGCCTCATGTAACCTTTAGGCCCCAGAGTTGTGGGAGGTAAATCGATGGAAATCGACGAACTCATCTTGATACACCAACTCGCACAGGGACTCATTGATACTGATGCAGGAGAGCGCTGGTTCGTATCATTGGGAACGGCTGAGAAGACGGCTGCCTTACGGGATGTCAACTTCATGATCGCCAACGCGAGTCCTCGGAGAGAAGATATACCGAAAGCCATCGAGAAGAGTGGCCTCAAGACGACGTCAACTCCGTGTGTTCTGCTCCGAAGCGGCGAAGTGCGGACCCAGATCGCGAAAATTGCGAATCTTCCCGAAAATGAACTGCTGAAAGCCTTTCGATTATTACTGGCATTACTCGGCGTCTGTGATCTTCGTCGACGGACCGAAAAGCCCTTGGATATTCGTAACCACTGGTGGCATAGGGATCTCAAGGATCCGGCCGTAATCTCTGAGATTCGGCACGAGTTGCGAAAGAAATAGCAGCCTCTCCGTTCACAGACGCGGATAGCGGCGCCGTCGGAGATCGCCAAGCGTAAGCATCCTATGAACCCTATGAACACCACTTCCGCGAGCAAGGGAGTTCCGTCGATACTCGTGGAATGAGAACTGCGGAGCGGGAGCGGCACTGGCGGCAGGTGATCGGCCGGCAATCGAACAGTGGCCTGTCGGCAAAGGCATTCTGCGAGCGCGAAAGACTCTGCACCCACACTTTTTACATGTGGCGCCGGCGGTTCGGCAAGGAGGCGCCTGTGAAGTTTGCCGAAGTGAGGGTCCGGCCGGAGCCGCAACCGAACTCCGGGCTGGAGCTGGATTTGCCCGGCGGCGAACGACTCCGCATTCCGGCGGGAGTCGATGGCGCCACTCTGCGGGCTGTGTTGGCGGCTTTGCGGGAGCGGGTGTGATCCACCTGCCGGCCAGCGTGCGGGTGTATCTGTGCACCTCGCCGTGCGACATGCGCAAGAGCTTCGACACGCTGCACGCGCTGGTGCGGGACACCCTGGAGTTGGACGTGTTCGCCGGGCATCTGTTCGTGTTCGCGAACCGGCGGCGCGACCGGGTGAAGATTCTGTACTGGGATCGCGACGGGCTGGCGCTGTGGGCGAAGCGGCTGGAGGAAGGCACGTATGCCATGCCGTTCCGCGAGGGTGGAGAACGGCGGCGCGAGATCACCGCGCAGGAGTTGGGAGCGCTGCTGAGCGGCATTGATCTGAGCCGCGCCGAGCGGCGCAAGCGTTACGCAAGAAAGCCCGCCGCAACCGCATAAATAATGGGTCCGGACGCATTTTTCTGTTGGTGAATGGCGCCTTCGCGGATATCATCAGAACAGGTGCCCGTCGATCCCAAAACACTCCCGCAAGATCCCCAAACATTGCAGAAGATGTTAGTGGACGTGACGGCGCAGTTAGACCGCACGGAACGACTGCTGCGGCAGTTACTGGCATCCAAGACGGGGCGCAAGAGTGAGCAGCTCTCGCGGGAACAGTTGGCGCTGTTTGCAGCCGAAGCCGGCATCTCTCTGCCGGAAGCGGAAGAATCCAAGTCCGATAGCGACACCGAGCCGCCGGCCAATGCGAGCGGGTCTGGTTCGACCGAGGCCCGACCGCGTGGCCGCAAATCGCTGCCTCGGCATCTGAAGCGGGAGCGGATCGAGCACGATCTGGCGGACAGCGAGAAGCACTGCACGGAATGCGGCGAGGACTTGCGGCGCATCGGCGAGGAAGTCAGCGAACGTTACGAGTATGTGCCGGCGCAGATGAAGGTGATCGAGGACGCGTGCTTCAGCTATGCCTGTGCTTGCACGGTGAAGACGGCGACCAAGCCGGCGCAGCCGATCGAGAAGTCGACGGCGGGTGCGAGCGTGCTGGCCCAGGTGATCGTGGCGAAATACGCGGACCACCTGCCGCTGCACCGGCAGGCGAAGATGTTCCGGCGGCATGGGATCGAGATTTCGGACCAGACGATGTGCGGATGGATGGCGCAGACCGCGGCGCTGCTGGAGCCGCTGTACCGAAGACTGAAAGGGTTCGTGCTGGAATCGAAGGTGGTGGGGACCGACGACACTCCGGTGAAAGTGTTGGATCGAAAACTGCCGCAAGCGCGCAAGGGACGGATCTGGCCCTATGTGGGAGACCGGGAGCATCGGGCCATCGTTTACGACTACACGGCGACGCGGGAGCGGGCGGGGCCGGAAGCGTTTTTGAAAGAGTACCGGGGACATTTGCAGGCAGACGCCTATGTGGCGTACGACAGCTTTTTCACGAGCCCGTCGCGCGGGATGGTGGAAGTAGGCTGTTGGGCGCATGCGCGGCGGCACGCGCATCAGGCGCTGGAGAGCGATCCATCGCGGATGCGGCCGCTCCTGTGGATGATCGCGGAATTGTATGCGGTGGAGAAACTGGGGCGCGAGCGGGGCTTGGCGGGCGAGGAGTTGCGAGTGCTGCGCGAGCAGGGCGCGACTCCGGTGCTGGAACGGCTGCATGTGAGCTTGGTGAAGATGCAGGAGGAGTTGCTGCCGAAGAGCGAAGCGGGTCACGCGGTGGCTTACATTCTGAAGAACTGGACGGCGCTAACGCGGTATAGCCGAGACCCGGATTTGGCGATCGACAACAACCACACGGAACGATCGTTGCGGGGCTGGGCGGTGGGACGGAACAACTGGACATTCTTTGGAAGCGACCGCGGCGGGAGGACGGCGGCCGTGCTGCGCAGCTTCGTGGCGTCGTGCGAAGTGGTGAAGGCGGACCCATTCGCCTGGTTCCACGATGTGCTGTCGCGGGTTGCCGATCATCCGGTCACGAAGCTCGACGAACTGCTGCCGCATCGCTGGGTCCAACAGCCAGCGTAATTTCAGTTGCAAGGTCGCGCGGCAGGGGTGTCGCCATCAAACGGTGTTTATGTGATGCTTACGAACATCTGGCGGCAGACGGTGACGATCCCGGGACAGGCATCGGCGACGCAGGAGTATCGATACGACAGCGTGAACCGGCTGACGGTGGCGGCGGAGAATCTGCCGTCGGCGAACTGCGGAGCCGGCGGCGGGGTGTGGTGCCAACACTATGGGTATGACACGAAGGGGAACCGGTGGGTCGATCAGCGGTACGGCGATGTGAATACGGGCTGGGACGTGTCGCTATTCAGCGGCACGAACAACCGGATCACGGCAGCCAACTGGGAGTACGATGACACGGGGAACGTGACGAAGGCCGGGACCGGGGAGACGTTCGCGTATGACGCGGAGAACCGGCAGGTGTCGATTTGCACGCAGGACCCCAACGGGTGCCCGAACGCGGCAGGGACGGGGAGGACGAGATATGTCTACGATGGAGAAGGGCGGCGCGTGCAACGGCTGGACGCCGACGGAGTGAATCAGACGGTGTTTGTGTACGACGCGTTTGGGAATCTGGCGGCCGAGTACGCGACGGCGGGGGCGCCGGCGGCGGGGACGCAGTACGTGACGGTGGATCATCTGGGGAGCACGCGCCTGGTGGTGGGTGCGGGCGGGACGGAGCGGCACGATTATCTGCCATTTGGGGTGGAGGCGGTGGGCGGCTGGCGGACGAGCGCTTTGGGGTACGTTTCGGGCACGGTGAAGCAGCGGTTTACCGGGCAGGAGCGGGACAGCGAGTCGACGCTGGACTATTTCCACGCGAGGTACTTTTCGGGGCCGCAGGGGAGATTCACGGGGGTGGATCCGGAGAACGCGGGGGCGGCGTTGGGAGATCCGCAGAGCTGGAACGGGTATGCGTATGTCAGCAACAATCCACTGTCGAACGTGGACCCCACAGGCCTATTTGGCTTGTCGGACATTATCAACTTTATTGGCAACATCGTCGGCCAGAACTGGGGCTACTCCGGAGGAGTCCCAAACATCGGGGGGGTGAACAACGGACCCTGGAACGAGCAGTTGCCGATTGGCGGCAGCTTTGGTGGAGGGTTAAATACCGGCACCGTTTTCGGCAGCGGTAGCACGGGCGGGGGCATATTCAGTTTAACTCCTGGCCAGATTGCACAAGTGCCAAGCGTCGGGGCCCAGAACCTTATCAACTTCGTCTATGGCTGGGGTGGCAATTTTGGTCTGCTAATCGATCTTTTTACCGGATCTGGGAACAGAAGACGCACCTATAATGACTCCTACTTTGAAACGGCAGATCTAAAGCGATCGGAGGGTATTCAGCAAGTGGTAGGCAGAATCACGAAGGCTTGTCAGGCGGGAATCACGTCGGGCAAAATCGCACTGGGGACTGGTGCGGCGGCGCGAAATCTCCCTCATGACATTATGTGGTCCCCGACCGGTGTACAGGTTGGCGGCTACGCGGGAGGCACGTGGACTGCAACTGGGAATTCGGTTCACATACAGATTCCGAATGATGCCGGCGCAAAGTCCTTCTTTCTCCACATGACACCGAACAGCCCGTTCTCCTCCGGACCATTTTCTACGATCAACCAGACATTCGACTTTACGATACCGAATCCGTGTGGACCCAAATAGAGAGGTTTGGCGTGTTTTTCTCAAGAGTACTATCGCGCAGCTCCCCGAGAGCCTGGAGCTTGGGTGTGATTATTTTTGTGATGACGCTCGCGGCCTGTCATGGGATCCAGTGGTCTGAGGTGGATTTTACTCGGCACCAACCATCCAAGACGGACCTGATTGGCAGGTGGGTGCCCACCCCCGCAAGTCTCAAGGATATGAGGGAGCGAGGCGGCTACACTATCTCCAGGCACGAACTGGATCTCCACGCAGATGGGACGTTTTCCGTCACGAACATGCCTGATTGGTGGAGCAGTTTCGGAGGTGAGTCACATCGAATCCTTCAATCCGGTTCAGGAGTGTGGACAATTCAGCAGGAAGACGATGGGGTGGCCGTCTGGGTTATTCAGCTTGATTTTGCCGACCATCACCGAATCTCGCTGAATCTGCGCCATCAGAAGCCCCGTTATTTAATCCACGTTATGCTTGGAGATCCCGACACAGGTCGAGCTATGTTGCTTCAGCAGGCCCTCTGATTGTTAGCGGTCATCTGAAAACGTAGATTTCTGGACTTTCGCCGGTTCGGCCTTGTCCAGGAGGCCACGGAGCTTAAGGCGCAGGTAGTCGAGGTAGCCGTCCGGAACTGGTGTTGTGGTTCGCCAAAATTCAATCTGGAACCTCTTCATCGTTAAATCACGGTTCCGTCCTGGGTCTTCACCCGATGAATACTTCCACTCCGCCAAGGAAATCCTTCAGGACCTCTATCGCCTTCTCAAGGGCGGCCTGCCGACACCAGAGGCAGCCGATAGACTCGCTGAGTTCCTGTCCAGCAGGGACGATCTACCGCTTGAAAGCTGGTCCTCTGGAGAACGACTGGCGGGCGGCTGCGGCGAAAAGGTAATCTGGCGTCAGAAATCGCGCCATCCTCCGGCGAGATCCAAAGCCTCCAAGAAAAAGACGATGCTTCGCATCGGCTGAGTAATGACACGCCACCCCAGAATGGGTGCTGTATAGGAACCCGGGTTCCCATATGGGCAGATCCCCGGTCTGAAGGTGGTAAAGCAATGACGTGCCGCTTGACCGACAAGGGTTCCATCATCGAGGCCCATCCACACCAACGCCCGGACGGTGGAATCCGGACTCAGAACATCACCATCGAACGCCACGAGGCCGGTGACCGAGCGGTCCTGCAGCGCCGCCAACCTCTTCGATACCGGGGAAGAAGCCGTCCAGGATTGCAGAGCCGAAGCTCACGGGGAAGCCTGGGCCTCGATTCCTTCGGGGCCCGGTACTACTTGGGGGCGCCGTTCGGCGGGGTCGGTTTTCTGGGGCTACCTACTTTTCTATGACTGCCGGAGCCGCCAGCGCCGGCCCTTGCAGGAAGTCGATATCGGGCTTCACCTCCGCATCCAGCGGCACGCGGCCCCGCTCGGTGCGGACCTGCCGCGAGAAAAGGCAGATGGCGGGGTCGAAGACGAACTTCAACAGGAGCCTGGTCCACGATGTGTGATACACGAGCGAATTGTAAAGCTCCGGCGCGGCGCTGCGAATTTCCGGCAAGCGGTTCCACGGCACCGACGGCAGATCGTGGTGTTCGTTGTGGTAGCCCACGTTGAAGGCAACCAGATTGAAGCCGCCGTAGTAGCTGTACGTTTCCTGCGGCGGGGCCACCAGATAGTGCTCCTGAATCCAGCGGGCGCCGAAGGGATGAAGGCCGACCGAGAAGAAGAACGACGCCAGGAGATAGACAAACGCTTTCGGTCCGGCGAATTGCCACACCGCTACGTCGAACGCGACCTGCGCCGCAATGTTCACCACAATCCAGCGGTCGAACATGCGGATTTCCCGCAAACGCGGCGGACGGGTGACCTGAAAAATCGGAAACAGAAGGAGCCAGAGAGCCTTCCCGGCCGCCGAATTCCCCACCAGCCTGGCCTCCCAGTAACTGGGCAGGTCGGCATCCAACTCATACACGCCCTGGAACGCATGGTGCTTCATGTGATAGCGCTGGAAGGAGACGGCGCTGGGCAATAGATGCGGCAAGTTGGCAACGATGGACGCGATGGTGTTGAGATAGGTCCGGGAGAAGATCAGGTTGTGCGAGCATTCATGAATCAGGGTCCAGAGCGCATGGCTCGCGCAGGCGCCCACGGTGAACGCCGCCGCGAGGATGAGCCACCAGGGCGAATCCCGGAGGAGCACCCCGGCCGCCACCTGGGCGGAGACGCATCCGAGGATGATCAGGGCGGTATACGGATTTTTGCCGATCAGGCGGCGTAACTCGGGATGACTGCGGAGGAGCGTCCGCGTGCGATCGCGGTGCGGTTCCTGCTGGGGGGAGTCGAGAAAGCGGGTTGGGGGAGTCGGCACGTCGGTTGAGAGTATAGTGAACCCGGTGGTGGGAGTAAAGGCCGGCTCACGCGGAGTCGTTGGCGGATGCGCCGCGGCTGTCGAGGACTTCGCGGACTTTCCGCGCCAAAGCGTCGGGGAGGAACGGCTTCTGCAGGAAGGCCGCGCCCGATTCCGGGATGCCGTGATGCACGATCGCCTCGTCGGTATACCCGGAAATGTAGAGGATGTTGAGGTGGGGCCGCAGCGGGGCGATCTGCCGGACCAGTTCCGGGCCGCTGATCTCGGGCATTACCACGTCGACCACGGCCAGGTCGATCTCGCCGTCGTGGAGTTTACAAAGACGAATGGCTTCCTCGCCGCGGGTAGCCTCCAGGACGCGGTAGCCGCGCGCGGTCAACACGTCGAAGATCAGCTTGCGCACGCGCGCTTCATCTTCCACCAGCAGGATCGTTTCGGCTCCGGTGAGGGGGCCGGAGTGGGCAGCCCTCTCCGGTGTCAGCGCGGCTTTGGCGGTCGCCGGGGGCAGGTAAATCCGCACGGTGGTGCCTTTGCCCAACTGGCTCATGATGCGGATGGCGCCGCCGCTCTGGCGGATGATGCCATACGCGGTCGCCAGGCCGAGGCCGGTGCCGCGGCCGGGGTTCTTGGTGGTGAAGAATGGCTCGAAGAGGTGGCTCTGGGTCGCCTCATCCATACCGATCCCGGTGTCGGAAATGGAGACGGTGACGTAAGGGCCGGGCGACACACCCAGTTGCTTGGCGGAGAAGGATTCCGAGAGATGCACGGCGCCTGTTTCGATCGTGAGCTTGCCTCCGTCCGGCATGGCGTCGCGGGCGTTCACCACCATGTTCATGATGACCTGCTCGAGGCGTCCGGGGTCCGCCTCCACGACGTCGCGGGTGGCGGCTGGAATCGTGACCAGCTCGATATCCTCGCCGATCAGGCGGCGCAGCATCTTCTCGATCTGCATCACGAGGTCGTTGATGTTGACCAAACGGGCTTCGAGCGGTTGGCGGCGGCTGAAGGCGAGCAATTGATGGGTGAGAGCGCCGCCTCTTTCGGCGGACCGGCGAATCTCCTCGAGGGCGGTGCGCTGCGAATCCTTCAAGTCGCGGCTCGCCAGGAGCATGTCGCTGTAGCCGGTGATGACGGTCAGGAGATTGTTGAAATCGTGCGCGACGCCTCCGGCGAGGCGGCCGACGGCTTCCATTTTCTGGGCCTGGCGGAACTGCTCCTCCAGGCGGTTGCGTTCCCGCCGCAGCCGCGCGGCGCGGATCTCGCGTTCGACCGCGGCGTTGAGCCGCATCAGGTTGCGTCGCGTCAGATGGTCGGCCGCGCCGGCCTTCAGAGCGGAAAGCGCGTCGGTGTCCTTGATCTTGCCGGAGACCACGATGAGGGGGAGGTCGATGCCCCGCTCCTGGATGATGCGCAGCGCGGCGAGAGCGCCGAAATCGCCGACCGCGAAGTCGCTGATGGCGATGTCCCAGTTGCCGGTCAGTGCGGCTTGCAGTTGGGCTTCGGTGAGAATCCGTTCGAACGAAGGCTCGTAACCCGCCTGGGAAAGCTCCGCCGCGACGGCCTCAGCCCCTGTATCCCCGATGAATAGCCCGCGCAGCAACTGTCCCATTCCGGCGCCGATCTTAGGGTAATGGACTGACGCCTCGAATGCCCACCCGGAGCCGCCCCAGATTGTGCGGAAGGAAACAAATGTCCCGCGCGCACGGGGGCGCGCCGCGCGTGCTACGCTGAGACTTCTAACCCAAAAATAAGATGCGGAACGTCGTCATTATCGGCTCCGGCTGCGCCGGAAACACCGCCGCGATCTACACGGCGCGGGCGAATCTGAGCCCGCTCGTGGTCAGCGGCCATGAAGCGGGCGGACAACTCTCCCTCACCACCCTGGTGGAAAACTTTCCCGGCTTTCCGGAAGGAATTCATGGTCCGGAACTGGTGGAGAACATGAAGAAGCAGGCGCAGAGTTTCGGCGCCGAGTTTCTGCACGGCGCGGTGGTGGACACCGACTTCTCGACCCGGCCCTTCCGCCTGAATATCGAAGGCGAGTGGATCGAGACGCGGACCGTGATCATCGCGTCGGGCGCCTCGGCCCGTTGGCTGGGGCTAGAATCCGAACAGAAACTGATCGGGCACGGCGTCAGTTCCTGCGCCACCTGCGATGGGTTCTTCTACCGCGAAAAGAAAATCATGGTCATCGGCGGCGGGGATTCGGCGATGGAAGAAGCGAATTTCCTGACACGGTTCGGCCGCGAGGTGACGGTGGTGCACCGGCGCGCAGAATTTCGGGCGTCGAAGATCATGCTCGACCGGGCGCGGCACAATCCGAAAATCAGCTTCCTGTTGAACACCGTGGTGGAGGACGTGTTCGATGCGGCGCAGCACGTCGTCACCGGCGTGCGGTTACGCGATCTGAAGACCGGCAAAGTCTGGGAGCAGGACGTGGACGGCTTCTTCGTGGCCATCGGCCATATCCCCAACACCAGGATATTCAAGGGACAGATCGAGACCGATTCCGACGGCTACATCATCTCGAAGGGCGGCGCGCGGACCAACATCCCGGGCGTCTTTCATGCCGGCGACGTGCAGGATCGGGTGTATCGCCAGGCGATCACCGCGTCGGGAGCGGGCTGCATGGCGGCCATCGAAGTGGAACGGTATCTGGAAGCGGAAGGGCACTAGCATGATCGAACGCTTTTCCCCTCCCGGCGCGCCCGCCCCGGGTGGCCCTTATTCGCCGGCCGTCAAGGCCGGCGACTGCATTTACGTGGCGGGGCAGATCTCGGTCGATCCGGTCAGCGGACAGGTGGTGCAGGGCGATGTGCGGGTGGAGACGCGCCAGGTCCTCACGAATATCAAGAACATTTTGGAAGGCTGCGGGGCTTCTCTGTCGCAGGTGGTCCGCTGCGGCGTGTATCTGATCGACGCCGCGGATTTCCAGGCGATGAACGGGGTGTACGCGGAGTTTTTCGGAGAGGCGAAGCCCGCGCGCACCACGATCATCGTGGCGGCGCTGCCGCGAGCCGGCGCGAAGGTCGAGATCGACGCGATCGCCTACGTCGGGAAGTAGATCAACGCGACCTAGAAGTGCGCCCGCAGATCCGCGAAGCGCTCGACCCGCAGCAGCGTTCCCTCGCCGGGGCGGATCTCCTGCCGCTCTAACGTCCAGGTATGCGCGTGAGGCACGAACACGGCGTTCAAGCCCGCCTCCAGCGCGGGGTTGATATCCGATTTCGGGCTGTTGCCGATCATCCACGTGCGGGCGGGATCCATGCCGCGCGTCTCCACCAGGCTCCGGTATGCCGCCGCATCCTTCTCTTTTACGATCGCCGTATGCGCAAACCAGACGCCGAGCCCGGAGCGGTCGATTTTGAGCTTCTGCTCCTCCGGGTGACCCTTGGTGAACAGCGTCAGATCGTGGCGTCCCGCCAGGTATTCCAGCGTTTCGGGCACGCCCGCGATAGTCTCCATGGGGCATTCGAGAATCTGCTCGGCGAATCCCACCACTTTCCGCAAGTCAGCTTCGTCGACGTCGCGCTCCGCCAGGTTCTGATAGCACTGCCGGAGGTTGCGCGCGAAATTCAATGTGCCGTAGCCGTGGATCTTGTTGTTGGCGTCTTCGATCTCGTCGAGCACGTCCCGCACCTGCCGCGGCGTCAGAGATGAGTGCGCCAGGAAATCGACAAACGCGTCGAAGGCGCGCTCGAAGTAGATGTTGTTCTCCCAGAGCGTGTCGTCCGCGTCAATCATTAAAAATTGACGGCTCATTTGTGAGTTCTGGGGGCGAGGCGAAAGGGGATCTCAAAGACCGCGTCGACATCCACGGGAGCGCCGCCGGACATCGCCGGGTGGAACTGCCACTTGGCGAGCGATTCCATGGCGCTGCGGTCGAGCCGCTCGTCGAGATGCCGCAGCAGTTTGACCGATTCGACGCGCCCGTCCTTGCGGATGACCGCGCCGAGCCGGACGATCCCCTCGACGCCGTCCGCGACGGCCGAAGCGATGTACTTCGGGTCGACCTTGATCAGGGGAGCCGGCGCGCGCATGGCCCCGCCGCTGGTTTCGCGCTCGGCAAACCACACGATCCAGCTTCCGGAGTAGGAGGTGACGTTCGGCATCTGCAGCGCCAGCGAATATACGGTGCGGCCTTCCAGGCTGGCATCCGGCGCGCTGGAAACCCGCGTGGGCGGCGGCGGTCCGGGAGGAGGTCCGGCGGGAATGGGCCGTGACATCGGGCGGATATTGGCCAGTAGCGCTTGCCGCGAGATCCCGTCGCGGACCGTGACGCCGGGGACGGCTATGCCCGCCGCGCCGCCATCGGTCTCCGCGCCGTCCGGCTGGAGTTTCGGACCTGCGGAAAAGCCAGCCGTGCGTGACGGGGGAGGCTCCGGAATGTCCGGCGTCTTGGATGGATCCAGTCCGACGATCGCCAGATGGGGCACGTCGCCGGACTGCCCGGCGGTGTCGATCGCGGGGAGGTCGGCGGCCGCGCCGGAGCCTGGCCCCGATGCGCCCTTTGCTGCCGGAGGCGCCGTAAACGTCTTCGTCAGCGGCGCCAGATTCGGCCCTGCCGCCGCGATACCGTGCGGCAAGGCGGCCGGCTGCCCCGGATCCTCGAATGCGCTCAATTCATGTCCGGCCGCGGCCGCCTTCATCGAAGGCGCTGTGAACGCCTTCTTCAAGGGCTGCAGGGCGGGTCCTGCCGGCGCCACGCCGTTGGCCAGATCTCCGGCCTTCCCGGGGTCTTTGAGGGCCGCCAATTCGTTTCCGGGCGCGATCGCTTTGACCGGCGGCGGCGTGAACGCCTTCTTCAAGGGGTGCAGGGCCGGACCCGCGGGCGCCACACCGTTGGCCAGAATTCCGGCCTTCCCGGGATCTTTGAGAGCCGCCAATTCGTTTCCGGGCGCGATCGCTTTGACCGGCGGCGGCGTAAACGCCTTCTTCAAGGGGTGCAACGACGGTCCTGCCGGCGCCGGCCGTGTCGCGACGTCCGGCGCTTCGGACAGCGAGGGCGCCGGCGCGACCGGCTTCGCGGCGGGCGGTGTGAACGGCCGGGCGGGCTTCTTCATCTCCACGGCCAGCACGTTCGGCAGAGGCGTCATCTTAGGTGAAGCGACCTCCGGCTCCGGCGCCCAAACGATCTGCGGCGGACGATTGTCGTCGCGCGGTCCGGCCACGATCCGCTGCTCGAATTTCCGGGTGGCGCGCAGAGGGCGCCTTTCGGCTCGCGGACCGGCGGCGGGACGCACCTCCGGCAACTTATCCTGCAGGTGATACCAGACGATATGCCGCTCCGACGGCCGGATCATCTCGTCATACAACGACCGCGGCTTCTCCGGCGCCGGCGCTGTCTTGCCGAAGACCACGAGGCCGAGCAGCGTCGCATGAATCAGCCCGGATGCCGAGAACGACATCGAACTGCGTATCGCCGTCTTTTCCGCGCGCACGAGCACTCGCATGCTCCGTCACAGCCCCGCGGGCTTGCCGCCGAAACCATTGGTCGGCGCCAAGCCCTTCATGCGCTCAATGGTCCGCTGCCGCGGGACGTAGTCCGCCAGAAACGCGCTCAACGTTTTCAGCCGGGCCGTTTCCGAGCGCTGGCGCAGCAGACCGCTTAAAAAGTCGAGGTCCGGCACGGCCTGCGCCAACTGGAAGCTGACCTGCCGGTCATTGAGATCGGGCGCGGCGTGATCGCGCGTGTTGGGCAGCGATTGCAGCGCCTGGTACTGTGCCAGAGCCTCCTGGCGGACGTCTTCCGGGGCCGGCGCGAAGTCTTCATCGTCGAAGAACGTGACCTCGCCCTGCAGATAGGGTTTTTCCTCATTCAGCGCGCCGATCTCGAACCGGCGGCGGCCGGAGGTCAGAATGTCGAGCCGCCCGTCGGGATACATCTCCAGCACCTTATCGACGGCGACGGTGCAGCCGGCGTTGACGATGCCGTCGTCTTTCGCCAACACGATCCCGAATTCGGACTCGTCGCGGAGGGCCGCGCCCACCATTTCTTTGTATCGCTCCTCGAAAATATGCAGCGGCAACCGCGTGCGCGGGAAGACAACCACGTTCAACGGGAACAGCGGGAGGAGCCGCGTGGACATGGTACCATTATGGCGTTTCAAACAGCCGATGCGCATCGACGGGAAAGTGGTTTTAATCACCGGAGCCTCCGAAGGGATCGGTTCCGCCTGCGCCGCCGAGTTCGCGCGATACGGGGCGAAACTCTCCCTGACGGCGCGCAACGAAGCCGGCCTGATCCGCGCCGGCGGCCCGGATGCGCTGGTCACCCCCGGCGACCTCACCAGCGAAGACACGCGCCGCCGCGTGGTGGAGCGCACCCTCGAGCGGTACGGCGCCATCGATGTGCTCATCAATAACGCGGGGGTCGGCACATATGCGCCATCGTGGAACGCGCCGATGGAAGAGACGCGGCGCATGTGGGAGTTGAACTTCTTCGCGCTGCTGGGAATGATCCAACTCACCGCGCCTCACATGCGCGAGCGGCGCAGCGGCACGATCGTCAACGTCGGGTCCATCGCGGGCAAGATGACGCTGCCCTGGTTGACGCTGTATAGCGCATCCAAGTACGCGGTGGGATCGCTCACCGAGGGGCTGCGCATGGAGCTGCGCCGCGATAACGTCCACACGATGCTGGTCTGCCCCGGCTATGTGCGCACTCAGTTCCAGGAGAATGTCCTGGGGGGCCACCCGCCCAGCGACATCCAGCGCTCGCGGCGCTTTGCGATCACGCCGGACGAGTGCGCTTCGGTTGTCCGGCGGGGCGTCGAGCGGGGCGCCCGCACGGTGCTCGCGCCGGCTTCGGGTTGGATCCTGGTGGCGCTTTGCCGCCTCTTTCCGGGGGCGGCGCAGCGCCGCATGGCGGGGATGGTCGAGGCGGCATGAATCTGAAGCTGAAGCGCACGCCCGGCATCTATCTGGTCGGTTTCATGGCGTCCGGCAAATCGACGGTGGGGCGGCATCTGGCGCGGCGGATGGGCTGGAACTTCTTCGACACCGATTGTGAGATCGAGTCCGCCGAGCGGGCTTCCATCGCGGACCTCTTCGAGCGCCACGGCGAGGCGGAATTCCGCCGCATCGAGAGCGAGATCCTGCGGCAACACGTGCGCTGGATCGAGCGGGGCCGGCCTACCGTGCTCGCCCTCGGGGGCGGGGCATTCGCCCAGCAGGCGAACCGGGATCTCATAGAGGACCGCGGCGTCGCCGTGTGGCTCGACTGCCCGTTCGAGACGGTGCAGCGCCGCGTGCAGGCGCAACAGGGCGGGATTCTGCGGCCGTTGGCGCGCGACCCGGAGAAGTTCGCCGCCCTCTACGAATCGCGCCGCGACGTCTACCAACTTGCCGACGTCCGCGTGCCGATCGAAGGGGACGATCCCGAGGCGGCCGTCGACGCGATCCTCGCCGGCCCGATCTTCCGATGAGCACACGCCAGTTGCGCCGCCACGCGCTCGCTATCTTCCGCGCCTCCCTGGCCGCGGCCGACCCGGGCACCGCCGTGGCGCGGCATCTCGCGGGGTTGAAAACCTCCGCCTACCGCAACATTTACGTGGTGGGGGCGGGAAAGGCGGGCGCGTCGATGGCGAAGGCCGCCGAGCGCATGCTCGGCCGCCGGATTGCCGCGGGCCTGGTGAATGTGAAGGACGGCCACACAGCCAAACTGCGGCGCATCGAATTGAACGAGTGCGGCCACCCGGTCCCCGACGAGCGCGGCGTCGCCGGCGCCGGACGCATCGCGGCCCTTGCGGCGGCGGCGGAGAAGGACGACCTGGTTCTTTGCCTGATCTCGGGCGGCGCCTCGGCGCTCCTCCCCGCGCCCGCCCCGCCGATCACTTTAGGCGAGAAACAGTCGGTGACGCGGCTGCTGCTGGCGTGCGGCGCCAATATCCACGAGATCAACGCCGTCCGCAAGCACATTTCCCGGATCAAAGGCGGGCAGCTCGCGCGGCTCGCCGCCCCCGCCACCGTGGAATCGCTCCTGCTCTCCGACGTCATCGGCGACGATCTCGACGTCATCGGCTCCGGCCCGACCGCTCCCGACGCCTCGACGTTCGCGGACGCCGCCGCGATCCTCGACAAGTACGGGATCGCCGGCCGCGTCCCCGACAGCGTGCGCCGGCGCCTTGCCGAGGCGGCGCCCGAGACTCCCAAGCCGGGCGATCCGCTGTTTCGTCGCGTGCGCAATACCGTAATCGGCAGCAACCGCCTGGCGCTCGAAGCGGCGGCGCGGCGCGCGCGCGAACTCGGCTATCGAACCCTGGTGCTCGCCAGCGAGATTGAAGGCGAGACGCGCGAGATCGCCCGCATGCACTCCGCCATCGCGCGCGAGATCGTGCGCGCCGGACAGCCCGTCCGCCCGCCCGCCTGTATCATCACGGGGGGTGAGACGACGGTGACTCTCAAGGGAGAAGGGCTCGGCGGGCGCAATCAGGAGTTCGTGCTGGCGGCCGCCATCGATATCGCAGGGCTCCCCGGCGTGACGGTCTTCAGCGCCGGCACCGACGGAACCGACGGTCCCACCGACGCCGCCGGAGCGATCGCGGACGGCGACACCCTCCGACGGAATCCGGAAGCCCGCCGCTTTCTCGACGCCAGCGATTCGTACCACTATTTCGAGAGTCTGGGGGATCTGGTGAAGACCGGCCCGACGAACACCAACGTCATGGACGTCCGTCTGATCCTCGCGGGGCACGTGTAAGTTATTTATTTCTTTAAAAAACGGTTGGAGCGCAACCGTCTTGGCGGGTCCGCTTCTAATAGCTTAACGTGCCCGTCCGGGGCGCTTCTTCGGGGTTCGGCAGATACAACGTCTTGCAGTGCTCGCAACGATAGACCTCGGCGGCGGCGCCGAATTTCTGCTTCACCTCATCGCCGAAGAAATACCAGCGCTTGAGGTGCCCCGCGCAGAGCTTGCCCTTTTCGTCCTTCTCATTGCAGGCGCGCATGCGAGGTGTGCGCCGCTTCACCTTGGTCCCGTCGCTCAGCGTCGCCACCAACTCCGAGACGGGCACGGGCTTGTCGGAGACCGCATATTTCGGGTTCGCCATAAGAGAACGACGAGTATAACAAAAAGGCCGCCCATCTCCCGGGGGGAGCGGGCGGCCGGACGTTCACTCGACGCTACTTCGCATCGACGGTCTGATATCCTGCCGGCACCTGGAAGAGGTACGCGGCGGGCTCCGACCGGTTCACGTTGATCAGCTTGAACACTTCCTCGCCGCTACGCGGGTCCGTGCTGCGCGTCAGCATGATGGTTTGCAACTCGGGCGAGAACCAGCGCTCGGTGACGCTCTGGATCGGCCGGTCGTTGCCGATAGCGCCAACTTCGGTGGTCATCACCGTGCGTGTGCCTTCGCTGTTCACGCCTTCGATGGCCCGCTTGCCCAGCGACTCGGTGGAGCCTTTCTCGGCTCGCATCCCCCGCTTCATCACGGCGCCGTTAGCCACCATCGGTGCGGCGACGGTGTAGCCGCCTCCCGCGCGCGTCCGGGATTCGATCTCCGCCTTCATTTTGGCCTCGGACGACGCCAGTTCCGCGTGCACCGGTTCCGAGGAGGACGTCCGCAGGGAGTATGTGAACACCTCGCCGTTGCCCGTCTTATTTACGCTATAAACGAAATTGCCCATCGGCAGCTTGCGCGCGGTCTGCGTCTTCGGATTCAGCACGTAGCTGGCGTTGGCGACGGGATCCCAGATGGTGATCTCATTCGGCGTCTCGCGGCGCATCCGTCCTTCGCTGTCGCGAAAGACCTGCGTCTGGCTTTCGTTGTGAATGCGGGTGCCATCGGCGAGCATCTGGGTGCTCTCGTTGACCTCGACGCCCGAGTAGGGCGCCCCCTTGATCGTCTTGCCCATGACGCCGCTCTGCAGGCTCATCACTTTCACCTGTGCGGCCAACTTTTCGAGCGCCAGCTTCTCGTCCTGGGCGGAAGCGGCAAAGGCGAGCAACGCCAGCGCCGCCGGAATTACGCAAAGTTTCTTCATCGATCCATCTCCTAATTGGTTGTTTGATTCTTGACCAGCCGGTAGGCGCGAGCGCGCCCGTCGGCGGTGATAATGACATCGGCCTGCACGTCATTCGGCCCGAGCGACACCCGCACTACCAGCCCGGCGTCGATCGGCTCACTGTCCAGGGGCACGAAATCTCCCTTTTCGAAGGCGAGGGCCGCTGGCGGTTTCACCCGGGGACTGGCCAACAGCGCGGCCAACCCCGCCGCCATCGCCGCTGCCGCCGCCCAGCGCGGCCACATCGTCGCACGCCGCGCCGCCCGCTGCGGCGCCTCCGGCATAATGCCTTCGGCCAGCGCGCCGAGAGCGGTTGCGACCCGCTCCGCGCGCGCCGCAATCGCCCGGTAGCGCGCGTCGCATTCGCCGCATTGCGCGAGATGCTCCGCCACCCGGTCCCGATCCGGCCCCGGCAATTCGCGATCCAGATGCGACCTCAGATCGCCTTCCGTCCAACACTCTTTCATAAACCGTCTCCGTAACGCGCGCGGAACCGCCGCTCGAACTCCGCCTCGGCGCGCGCCAGTAGCGTGCCCACCGAGCCGGGTTGCACCCCCAGCGCTTCCGCCAACTCCCGATACGCCAGCCCCTCGGCGCGCAATAACAACAACTGCGCGTCCCGTGGCTTGAGCGCGCCGAGAATCTCCCGTACGCGCGCGCATCGCTCCTCCCGCAGCACACCGTCGAGCGCGTTATCCCGCGACGCCACTCGCAGGGTTTCCACGCCCGCCGCTTCCTCGCGCCGCCTCCGCCGTGTCGTGGACCGCAACGCATCCAGTCCCGCATTGGTCGCCACTCGGTAGAGCCACGGCGCGGGATCCTCGCCGCCGAGGGCCATCCGTCCCCGCTGCGAGACCTTGCAAAATACGTCCGCCGCGATCTCTTCCGCCTGCGCGCGATTCCCGGTCAGCCGGGCGAGAAGCGCCACGATTCGCGGGTAATGTTCGCGGAAAATGGCGTCGAACCAGAATCCGGACGCGCCATCTCCGGGCATGATTGCGATTTCCCCCGCGGGCTGCACACTGTTTATTACGTTGTACATGCGGGTTTTGTGACGGAATTTGGAGGCGCTACCAGAACTTCAGGATGTCCGCGCGGATCCGCCCGTTCGCCTCCAGGCACTGCCCGCACTCCATCTGATAGTCGGCGCGGATCTTGCGCACCGCGCGCGGGATTTCCACCTCGTCGTCCGGCTTGTGCTCCGCCGTGATCGCGAGCCGCGGTTTGAAGCGCGAAATCGTCTCCCGCGCGCCGGCAAGGGCATTTACCTCCGCTCCCTCGATATCCATTTTGATGAAATCGACCCGCGGCAAGCCCAATTCCGCCACTATTTTGTCGATGGTCGTCAAAGGAACCTGAACCGAGGGATGGGTAGTCCCGGGATGCAACACTACCGTATTCGCCGCGAAGTTGGAATCGTCCACCTGCAGCATGAGCGTGTCGTCGCGGTCCCAGACGCCCTTGGGGTAAACCACGACGCGTCCCGCCGCAATCTCGTTCGCCAGATTCCGCCGGATGCACTCGGCGCTCGCAGGCGCAATCTCGATCGAGATGACCTTCGACGCCCCCGCTCGCAGCGCCTCTCGTGTAAAGTCGCCATCGCTCGCCCCGCAATCGAGCACGATATCGCCCGGGTGGATAAAGTGCGGGCCCTCCCCGTAAATATGCCGTTCCATCTCCGCGAGATTGAACGGCAGAACGAAGCGGTTGCCTCTGGGAATCCAGAACGGCCCCTTCGGTGTGTCCCACAATTCCAGCCCCGATTCCTCCTTCACCAGCCGGCTGGAACTCAGAATGCGGTCCTTGACCCGGCCCGCCTCGTCGAGATTGGCGCGCACCCGAAGGGCGTTCTTCAGGGGGCAAACCGGACTGCGTCCGATCGCCACGAGTCCCAGAAGACGGGCCGGCGGATACCAGATATAGACCACCGCCAAGGCCATGGCCGTGAGCAGAAGGGACTTCACAGCTAAAGGATGCCAGAATTCCGGGGCGGAGGGAACCGCCGGCCGGCCGCGAGTGCTACCGCTCGAAGGGTTCTTTGACCGACCGTAGTTGCGCGTCCTCGAGGAGCTTGGCTTCCTGCCAGGTGTAGATCATGCGGTGCACCACGGTCCAGTTCGACAGCACGGCGATCACCCACAGGACCGGCGCCATCCGGTTGAACAGCGCCCCGATCATGATCAGCACGATGCGCTCGGGACGCTCCAAAAAGCCCACTTTGCACTTGGGGATCGAATTCTCGGCCCGTGCGCGCGTATAGCTCACCATCACCGATCCGGTCATCACGATCGCGGTGAGCACGATATAACCGTAGCGGTTGATCGAAGCATAGTAGACCAGCAAGCCCATGAAGAGCGCCAGGTCCGAATAGCGGTCCAGCACCGAATCGAAGAACCCGCCGAAGCGGGTGACCTGATTGGTTGCGCGCGCCACGCGGCCATCCACCATGTCGAACACGGAGGCGCCGACTACCACCATCCCGGCCGCAAACAACTTGCCTCCGGAAAACAGCCAGGCGGCCCAGATATTGATCAATAGCCCGATAAATGTCAGGACGTTGGGGTGAATTTTCGAGAGCGCGAGCCAGCGCACGATCCGATCGATTATCCAACCGAACGTGATCCCGATCAGGCGCGTGTAGGTCATAGCTTAATCGACCGCGTCATGAATAGTCGTCAGTTTCAGGATCTCCAGTTCTTTGACGCCGCCCGGACTCTGCACCCGCACCGAGTCGCCCGGCTCCTTGCCGAGGAGGGCGCGGCCGATCGGCGAAGTCGTCGAAATCTTGCCTTCCGCCGGCGCCGCCTCTTCGCTGGTCACCAGGAAATAAGTCATCTCCTCGTCACGTTTCGTGTCGAGCACGACAACCGTGGAGCCGAGCCCGGCCTTGCCCTGCGGGATCTTCGTGAAGTCGATCATCGACATCTCGCCCAGCCGCTTCTTCAACTGGTTGAGGCGCGCGTTCACGTATCCCTGCCGGTCTTTCGCCGCGTGGTATTCGGCGTTCTCTTTCAAATCCCCGTGCGCGCGCGCCTTCAGGATCTCCTTCGGCAGGTCGACGTGCAACTCGTATTCGAGCGCCGTGATTTCGTCCTGAAGCTTCTTCTTGATATCGATCATCGAACGGGGGAGAACTCCACCGAGACATTATAGCGGACGCCGTCGCCGCCTCACTGTCCGATAATGGTCACGTCCTTTGTAAGATCGCCCACCTGAATGCGGAAAACGTTAGCGCCTGGACGGCTCCCCAGCCGCAGGCTCGCATCATAGAGATAGGGAGCGCCATAGAGGCGGATATTGTTGGCGTCGCCGCCTCCGGACAGCGCCCGTACGGCCGGATTGAGGTTCATCAGTGGGATGCCGGATTCGTCGGTGATGCGGAACAGCAGGCCGTCGAAAATCGTCGAGCCAGCGGCGGCGGCGCCCGGGTTGGCCAGCACGGTGATATGCCGCGGCTGGCCGGAGGTGACCCCCCGCCAATACGGCACACGGCTGGTGACGTTCGACCGCGTGCCCTGAACCTGGATGAAGCCCTCGTATTCGCCCGGCGCCAGACCGTCCACCGGAAAACTCACCGGAATTGTCGCCGACGCTCCGGGATCCAATTGCAGCGACGCGTAAGGCAGTTCGGGCACGGCATTGCCCCCCAGCGCCGAGACGGATAGCTGAAATGTGTCGGACTCCGTTCCGAGATTCCAAAGCGTCAACTGGCGTGTGGCCGAGACCGTTCCAACATCGGCGCCGAAGCTCAGCGAAACCGGCGCGAACGCGGCGGTGGCGTTCACCGCGGCCAACACATTCAACAGACCCGCGCCCGCTTGCTGCACGTGCGCCGGCGACCCCGGCGCGGACGATGCCGTGTCCGCCGTATTCACCAGCAGAGAGCGGTACTGCGCGGCACTCAACCCCGGGCGCGCGCTCTTCAGCAGGGCCGCCGCTCCCGCCACCAGGGGCGCGGAGAAGCTGGTGCCGGCTTCGATGGCATAACCGCTCGGATCGTAGACGGCTCCCCGCGGATCCATCTTCTCGGCCGCCACATACACATTGCCTCCGACCGCCACCAGATCCGGTTTGATCGAGAAATCGACGTTCGGGCCGATGGAAGAAAAGCTCTCCAGATGGGATGGATCGGAGTACACCGGACCAGCCGTGAAGTCCATTGTGATCGAAATGCCATTGGCGATTTGCCGGCCCAGTGCGGCGCCATCGGACTGGGAGATCATCTCCGCGGGCAGCGTCGCCGAATTGACGCCCATAATGAGCGGAGGTCCGTCCACGTTGTTGGAGACGATCGCGCCGATCGCGCCCGCCGCCTGCGCATTGTTCAGCTTGAGCTCGAACGTGCAGTTCCCGCGCGAAACGAAGGCGATTTTCCCCTCCAGCGAACCGGCGGGCAGTCCGCTGCACCCGAATCCATCGCCGTCCAAGGTCGAAACGCCGGCCAGCATGCCGGTGATCGCCGAGGCGGGCGCCGGGCCTGCGCCCGGAATGGCCTGATACTGTTGGTCTCCCGCGAAGACGCGCGCCGAGAAGATGCGATCGTTAGCCGTGGCGCCCACCGAGATCACCGAGGGCGATGCGGCGGGGGAGGCGACGGTCATCGGTTCCGAACCGTTATTGCCGGCAGAGCATACCACCACGACTCCGATCCCCGATGCATATTCCAAGGCTCTCATCGTGAAATCGTCGGCTGGAAGCAGGGCAATCTCCCACGACAGGCTCAGGTTGAGGATGTCCATCCCGTCCGCCACGGCATCGTCGATGGCGCGGAGGACCACGTCCTCGGTCGGGCCCGGGTTGACCGTAGGTGTGCCGAAAACTTTGTAACTGCCGATATATGCGGACGGCGCCACGCCGCTGATGATGGCCAGCGGCCCGGTGTTGCGCACGCCGGCGGCAGCCATTGCGATAGCGGTGCCGTGGCCGACATGATCGGATGCCGACAGGTCGGGATCGCGGTTCGGCAGCAGGCCGACGTACCTGCGCGCCACGATCACCTTATTGTTCGTGTTGGCGGGATCGCCCCGCGGGAAGCCATTCGGGGCCGTGAAATTCGCATCCTGGAACCCCGGATGCGAGATGTCGACCCCCGTATCGATGATCGCGATCCGCGCCCCGGCGCCCGCATTGGCGATTCCGACCTGGGTCCACGCCTCTGGGACGTGATGCAGCGGCAGCGCATGGTCCAAGTTCAGGCGGAACGTGCGGACTGGATAGACTCTACGGACTCCGGGCAGTGCTGCCAGGCGGTTCGCCTTGGCATCGTCGATCTGCACGATGAGCGCATTCCCGACATTTTCCACGCTCCCCAGCACCGCGCCTTCCGCCTGCTGGATCCGGGAGCGCGCGGACGCCTGCTCGGATCGCACGCCGTTCCGCCGCCGTTCCGCGGCGGGACCGTGGATGAGTCGCAGTTGCCCGGCGCTGGCCGCGACAGGCTCGGTCGAAAGCTCGACGATGTATCGATTCGGGACGTTGGCGGCGGCGAGGGGAAATGCGAGAACAAGGGGCCAGAAGAACTTCATCGTACGTTTACCCTGGGGCGCTCCCGAACGTGCGGAAAGCTACTCCAGTCTAGCAGTTCGACGTCAGTCCGCGAGGCGGTGGACCGGACGGGCGGGTCTTCCGCTCTGAGGGGGGACAAAGTCAAGAACGCCAGCGGGGACGCCGGCATGCGCGCCGCACCGTTTCTTGGTATACCATTAGTCCCCATATGAAGCGCGCCGTCTTTCTGTGCCTCGTCTTCGCCTGCTGGGGGGCGGACAAGGAAAAGGAAAAGGTCAAGCTCCCCACCAGCGCCGCCGAGTTGGCGCAAGGCCAAAAGCTCTTTCTCGTTCACTGTGCCCGATGCCACGGCCCCAAAGGCGAAGGCAGCCGCGGACCGCAACTTGCCCAGCCCAAGCTCCTCCGGGCGCCCGACGATGCCGCGCTGCTTAAGATCCTGGAGGATGGCATCCGCGGCACCGAGATGCCAGGCGCCGATTCCATGTCGCCCCACGAACAGCGGCTGACCGCTGCGTATGTGCGCTCGCTCGGGAGGATATCGTCAAAGCCGGTCCCAGGCGACCCCGCTCGCGGCGCCGAAGTCTACCGCGGCAAAGGATCCTGCGGCGGGCCACATTTCTCCGCGAATCCCTCGTAAGTCCCTCGGCTGCTGTCCCTGACAACTTCCTGCTCGTCTCCGCCGTCACGCGCGGCGGCGAGACCGTCGCCGGGCAGCGCGTCAACGAAGACTCCTTCTCCATCCAGATCCGCGACACCGCCGGCCGCGCGCACTCGCTGTGGAAGAGCGACCTCGTCCAGGTCGACCGCCAACGGGGGAAGTCGCCCATGCCGTCCTATCGCGACCGGCTCTCCGAAGAGGAGTTGACAGATGTGGTCGCTTACCTGGCATCGCTGAAGGAGAGCAAATGAGACTCGCAACCGTCTTCTGCGTTCCCGTGCTGCTCGCGGCGCAAGTGAGCGTGCCCTTCGATCGCATCCGCGCCGCCGACAAAGAGCCCGGCAACTGGCTCACGTACTCCCGCGACTACTCCGGCCAGCGCTTTTCGCCCCTCGACCTCATCCACGCCGGCAATGTGGGCAAGATGCGGTTGGCCTGGATGTATCAGGCGCATGAGATGGACACGATCGAGACCTCGCCGATCGTTGTCGATGGAACGCTGTATGTCACCGAGCCTCCGAATGCCGTGCTCGCCCTCGATGGCCGCACGGGACGCACGCTCTGGCGCTATCGCAAGGACATACCGAACGACCTGCGCCTCTGCTGCGGCAGAGTGAACCGCGGCCTCGCCATCCTGGGCGACAGCGTCTATTACGCCAGCATCGACGCCCATCTCATCGCATTGAACGCCCGCACCGGCGCGCTGCGGTGGGACGTCACGATGGCCGATTACAAGCTCGGTTACTCCAGCACCGGCGCCCCGCTGGCGCTGCGGGACAAGATTGTCATCGGCATGGCGGGCGGCGAGTTTGGCGTCCGGGGCTTCCTCGACGCTTACGACGCCAAGACAGGCCAGCGCGCCTGGCGATTCTACACGATCCCGGCGAAAGGCGAGCCGGGCAACGACAGTTGGGCCGGCGAAAGCTGGAAGACCGGGTCGGCGACCACCTGGGTGACCGGCGCTTTCGATCCCGACGCCAACACGCTCTATTGGGGCACCGGCAATCCCGGCCCCGACTGGAACGGCGACAACCGCAAGGGCGACAATCTTTACTCCGACAGCCTGCTGGCGCTCGACCCCGACAGCGGCAAGCTCAAGTGGCACTTCCAGTACACCCATCACGATGTCAACGATTGGGACTCGACGCAGACCCCGACCCTGGTCGACACCAGCGTGAATGGCCAGCCGCGGAAACTGGTCGTGCTCGCCAATCGCAATGGCTTCTATTACGTTCTCGACCGCACCAACGGCAAATTCGTCGCCGGCCAGCCGTACGTGAAACAGAGCTGGGCCAGCGGCCTCGACGAAGCCGGGCGGGCCATCCGCCTGCCCAACATCGAGCCTACGGTCGAGGGGATGGCCATCTGGCCGAGTCTCGGAGGCGGATCGAACTGGTATAGCTCGACTTATAGCCCGAAGAGCAATCTCTACTATGTCAATGCCAAGGAAGAGGCCGGGATCTACCACAAGGGGGAAGCCGAGTACAAACCCGGCGCCCAATTCAACGGCGGCGGCCAGCGCGATTACAAGGACGAGGACCCGTACGGGGCCGTGCGCGCGCTCGAAGTCGCGACCGGCAAGCTGAAATGGGAATACAAGCTGTTCACGCCCTCCCATGCGGGCCTCATGACGACTGCCGGGGGCCTGCTGCTGGGCTCGAACGCCTCCTCCTTCTTCGCCCTCGATGCCGACAAAGGCGCGCTCCTGTGGCGCTTCGAGGCCGGGGCGTTCATCGATGCCAACCCGGTCACCTATCTTGCGGACGGCAAGCAGTACGTCGCGATTGCCGCGGGGCATGCGCTGTTAGTTTTCACAGTGGATTGATTGCCGGGCCGCGGCGCCGGCCAGTTCCGGAGCGGCCCATTGAAACTCCGCCACCAGCGGCAGATGGTCCGACGCCACCAGCGCCTTCCGCGTCCGGCACAGAGTGAGCTTTTGCAGCCGCAGCGCCGGATCGTAATAAATGTGGTCCAGATGCAGGAAGGGCAGGACCCCGGGATAGGTGCGCGAACGCCGCAAATGGGCCCGCACGTCGGCGCTTTGCATATGCGACCGCAACAGGCGCGTCGCCAGTCCGGTGGTCCATTCGTTGAAATCGCCCAACACGATGCGCGGCGCGTCCAGACCGGCGTCGCTCAGCAACTCTGGCGCGATCAGTTTGCGCCCCTGGTGACGGCGCTCGATCAGCGCCGTCCCGAGGTGCACGTTGAATATGTGCAGCAGCGAGCCGTCTTCCAGTTCCAGGTCGGCGCGCAGGCAGCCGCGCTCTTCCCGTCCGCGGACGCTCAAATCGTAGTTCCGCGTGGAGCGAATGGGGAACCGGCTCAGCACAACATTGCCATAGCTATACCCGCGGTGTTTCCTGTTTTCGCCGAGCACGAATGGCAGCTCCAGCGCGGCCGAGATCGATTCCGCCTGGTGCTCCAGCACCTCTTGCATCGCGACTACGTCGGCGTCCGCCTCGCGCACCACCTCGGCGATGCGGGCGGCGCTGGTCCGCCCATCCATCCCGCGGCACTTATGCACGTTGTACGTCGCCACCCGCAATCCCATTATTCCTGCCTCTCCAGAATCCAACCGAGCCACTCGTGCACCCGCTCGAAAGGCGAGCGGCGCCGCCAGTCCCGGTGAGTGATGCGCCGCGAATCGGCCAGGTCCCATTGAAAGTCCCGCTCCAGCCGCCCGGCGAGCTCCTCGTCGAGCGCCGCGAGGTTCGCCTCGTCGTTCAGCCCGAACGAGCGCGAATCGAAATTCGTCGAACCCACCACGCTCCACACTCCGTCCACAACCATCGACTTGGTGTGGATCATCGACGGCTGATATTCATAAATCTGCGCCCCATGCTTCAGCAGGTCGCCGTAGAGCCGCCGGCTGGAGCGGCGCGTCAGAAGGTGGTCGCTGTGCTTGCCGGGCACGATGATCTTGACTTCGACGCCGCGCTTGACCACGGCGTCGATCAGCGCCTGCCGTGCGCCGCGGTCCGGCAGAAAATAAGGGGTCGTGATGTGGATACTGCGGCATGCCCCCGCGATGAGGGTCTGGAAGAGCATGCGCGCGCGGGTCGCACGGCCTGCCGACGGCGTGCTGTCGATCACCATTGCCGCCGCGCTGCCGGCTGCGTCGCACTGCGGGTAGTATCGCTCTCCCGTGAGCAGTTCGCCCGACGCCTCCAGCCAGTTTTCGGAAAACACCGATTGCAGGCTGGCGACGGCGTGTCCTTTGATCCGGACCATCGTGTCGCGCCAGCGCGCCCGATTGCGCCGCGCCCGGTACCAATGGTCGGCGACGCCGGCCCCGCCCAGAAACCCGACCGTGCCATCGACAATCAGTAACTCCCGGTGCGTCCGGTTATTGAAGCGCGTCAGGTTGTACCAGCGCAATGGCATATACCAGTGAACCTCTCCGCCGGCCGCGATGAGTTCCCGGAAGGTGCTCCGCCACGTGTTGAAGCTCCCCACCGCATCGAGCACGATCCGCACCCGGACACCGGCGCGGGCGCGCTCCGTAAGCGCCTGGATAAATCGAGTGGCGATCTCGCCCTTCTGGAAGATGTACGCTTCCAGACAAACGTGGCTCCGCGCGGCGCCGATGGCCTCCAGTTCCGCTTCGTAGAAGGCATCGCCGTTGGTGAGCACTTCAACGGACGTGCCGGTATGTGGATCGGCATCGGCCAGCACCGCGAGCATCCGCGAGAATGCCTCGCCATCGACAGGGATCGGCGGAGGCTCGTCGATCCGGTACGCGAGTCCGGGCTCGAACAGCGCCAGAATCAACAGCAGCAGCTGGATCGCAATCCCCGTAATCGCGAGCACTAAGAAGAACGTCCCCATAGGCGCTCGTTTCCATTGTTCCTCCGGCACTTGCCGCCCCGATGTGGGCAAACGAACGTCGTTCCGCGCCTCGCCGTATCGGCCTCCGGCGCCCCAAATGTGCTACGGTATCTCTTTCACCCCGAATTGGAGGACGAATGGAGGCCCTAGGCCTTATTGAGACAAAAGGGCTGATCGGCGCCATTGAGGCAGCCGACGCCATGGTCAAGACCGCGAACGTGGTTCTGGCCGGTAAGGAAATCGTCGGCGCCGGGCTGGTCTGCGTCATGGTCCGCGGCGACGTCGGCGCGGTCAAGGCCGCCACCGATGCCGGTGCTGCCGCCGCGCGGCGTGTCGGCGAGCTCGTTTCGGTGCACGTCATTCCGCGCCCCCACGAAGAAGTCGAGAAGGCCCTCCCTACGGGCGGCCTCAAGAAATAGCGGGCGATGCTCGAGGATAAAGACCTCCTTTCCATCCAGGAGGTTCGAACCAAAGTAGATAAGGCGTACGCAGCCTGGCTCAAGTACCGCACCTATTCGCAGGAGCAGGTCGATGCCATTGTCGAGCGCATGGCCGCGGCGGCGCGGGCCAATGCCCGCCGGCTGGCGGACCTCGCGGTGGAAGAGACCGGCTACGGCAACGCCAAGGACAAGTACGTCAAGAACCTGCTCTGCTCCGATTGGCTGCCGCGCCGTATGCGCGGCATGAAGACCATCGGCATCCTGCGCGAACTTCCCGATGAGAAGATGGTCGAGATCGGCGTGCCCGTCGGCGTAATCGCCGCCATTCTTCCGACCACCAACCCGACCTCCACCGCGATCTACAAGACGCTCGTCTCGCTGAAAGCGGGCAATGGTATCGTCATCAGCCCCCATCCCAGAGCGCACCGCTGCACCTGCGAGACGGCCGCGATCCTCTACCGCGCCGCGCTCGAAGCGGGCGCCCCCGAAGACATCATCGGCTGCGTCGACACCGCCACCATCGAGGGCACCAATGCGCTCATGCGCCACGAACGCACCGGCGTGATTCTTTCGACCGGCGGCGCCGGAATCGTCAAAGCGGCGTATTCCAGCGGCAAACCGGCCTTCGGCGTCGGACCGGGCAATGTGCCCGTCCTCGTGGACACCTCGGCCGATCTCGACGATGCGATTCCGAAAATCGTCGCCGGCAAGTCGTTTGACTATGGCACCGTCTGCTCCAGCGAACAGGCGATTGTCGCCGAAACCGGCATGCGGGACCGCATCGTCGGCCTGCTCAAAGCCCACAAAGCGTACATCTGCAACGACGCTCAGCGCGACGCGCTCGGCAAGCTGCTCATGATGCCGAACTGGACCGTCAACCCGCAGTGCGTGGGTCAGGCTCCCACCAAAATCGCGAAGATGGCGGGCTTCGAAGTTCCGCCCGACACGTCGATTATCTGCGCCGAAATCGGCGGCGTCGGCAAGCAGCACCCGCTTTCCGCGGAGAAGCTCTCGCCGGTGCTGTCGCTGCTCTTTGTGTCCGATTTCAATGCCGCCCTCGACGCATGCTTCGGCCTGCTGAAGTTCGGCGGAGCGGGGCACACTGCGGTCATCTATTCCAAGAACGACGCGCGCACCCGGGAATACGCGCTGCGCATGCCCGCGAACCGCGTTCTCGTGAATACCCCGGCCCCGCAGGGCTCCACCGGTATCACGACGAACGTCTTCCCTTCGATGACCCTGGGCTGCGGCGCGGTCGCGGGCAACATCACGTCGGACAATGTGGGCCCGCAGCACCTGATCAATATCAAACGTCTGGCCTACGTCGTGCGCAAGCCGGAAGAGGCGTTTGAGATGCCTCTCGACTACAACCAGGCGCCGAATGCGCCCACGCCGGGCCTGGTGGGCCCGGTCGACCGCAACGCGGTCGTCGCGGCCGTCGAGCGGTACCTCGCATCGCGCGGAATCGCGGTGGCGGCAACCGGGGGCGCCCCTGCCGCCTCGTCCTGCGGCTGCTCGCATCCCGCTCCGGCTGTCTCGGCGGTAAAGAATGTGGCGGCGGACGTGGTGGATCGCTTCTTGTCGAATCGCGGGAAGAGCGGCTACAGCTGACTGTCGCGCCAATGCACGTTGACTCCGGACGTGCCTGCCGCGGCGCCCGAGCTTCCGCCCAAGCCGGTGGATTTCGTCTGCGAAGCCGACGTGCGTGACGCTATCCGGGAGAAGCGCAAAATCTATATCGGGCCGAAGACGATTGTCACGCCGTCCGCCCGGGATTTGGCCGGTCCCTCTGATAT
This sequence comes from uncultured Solibacteraceae bacterium, assembly GCA_964608645.1. Classification (GTDB taxonomy): domain Bacteria; phylum Acidobacteriota; class Terriglobia; order Bryobacterales; family Bryobacteraceae; genus CAZSQK01. The sequence continues at coordinate 31,400 of CAZSQK010000036.1, forward strand.
TCTGGTGTTGGCTTAGAGGAATGCGGAAATATGAGGACAGACAACAATCTCGCGCCCGCCGCTTCTCGCCGTTTTCCCTTACCGGCGCGAGCGAGATCGGGCATCGGTCGCCCTATTTCCATGACGACGTTGCAGGGCTGAGGCACTTTGTGGATCTCAATCTGGACACACTGAAACGTGAAATTCTGGGCTACCTCGACGAGGCGAGCTTCGCTGTCTTCCGCAGCAGCCCCGGCAGCCTGGAAGGCGCTCCCACCGTCGTGCTCTGGGACACCGAGCACTACCCCGACTACCAGATGTTCCTGGATGTCGCGCGCAAAACCGGCATCAAGCTGATTCTCTTCGGCAGCCGCGAGTTTGAAGCGGGGGACCTGGATGAGCTCACCGAGCAGCTCGAAACCAGCGAACTGCCGCGCGACGAGCAGCGGGAATACCGCTCCCGGCTGCGCGATCTCCGGTCGTACATCGGCGTCACCTGCTCGATCGAGCTCGCTTTTGATTACAACCAGCGGCTGTATGTCTACGAGCTTCAGCCTGACTGGTTCGAGTCGTTCCTCGAGCTCGACGAGGAAATCGTCACGCGGCTGGCGGACGACGATATCGACGAAGACGACGAGCCGCTCGGCGGATACTTCTCCAAGAACTGACCCATGGTCCGCCGCTGGGTCCTTCCCGACACCGACGCGGAGTGTGTAGCGGCCCTTGCCGCCGCGTTGCAGATCGGGACTCCCGCGGCCAAGGTGCTGTTCGCGCGGGGGCTCGGGGACGCGGTCTCCGCACGGCGATTTCTCCATCCTTCTCTCGACGAACTGTACGACCCGCTGCTGATGCGCGACATGCCCGCCGCGTTGGAGCGGCTCGAGCGCGCTATCCAGGCTCGTGAGAAGATCCTCATCTACGGCGACTACGATGTAGACGGCACTACCTCCGTCGTCGTGCTCACCAAGGCCATCGAGCTGGCCGGAGGCGCCGCCGGCTTTCACATCCCGCACCGTCTGAAGGACGGATACGGGATGCGCCCCGAAGTGGTCGAGGCGGCGGCATCGCAAGGCGTCACGCTGATTGTCAGTGTCGACACCGGCATCCGCGCCGCGGAGGTTGTGAAGCGCGCCAACGAACTCGCCATCGACGTGATCGTCACCGACCACCACCTCCCCGAAGCGGAACTGCCGCCGGCCATCGCGGTGCTCAATCCCAACCGGCCGGACTGTCCGTACCCGGATAAGAATCTGTGCGGCGCCGGCGTCGCCTTCAAACTCGTGCAGGGCTTGCTGGCGCGCCTGAACTGGCCCGCCGCCAAGTTGCGCCTCGTCTCGGAATCGTTCCTCAAACTGGTTGCCATTGCTACCGTGGCGGATGTCGTGCCGCTCACCGGCGAAAACCGGATCATCGTGACCCACGGTCTGCGCGGCCTCGACAAGGTTCGCAATCCCGGACTACGAGCCTTGCTCGACGTGGCCGGATTCTCCGCCGGCGTCGCTCCCAATGCGCGTCAGGTCGCGTTTCAGATCGCCCCCCGCATCAACGCCGTGGGACGGATGGACACCGCCAGGGCGGCGGTCGAAATGTTCCTCACCACCGACCCCGCCCGCGCACGGGAACTCGCGCAGCAGCTTCACGACCGCAACACGGAGCGCCGACAGGTCGAGGCCGACACCCGCGACCTCTGCGAGGGCATCGCCGTGGCGGACGGCGACGCCGCGCTGGTGTACTACGCCGCGAACTGGCATCGCGGCGTGCTCGGGATCGTCGCCAGCCGCCTCGTGGAGCGCTTTTACCGGCCGGTGTTCGTGCTCGGCTTGAACGAGGATGACGGCCTCGCGCAAGGGTCCGGCCGTAGCATCCCGGCCTTCCACCTGCTGCAGGCGCTGGAATCCATGTCCGACCTCTTCGTCCGCTTCGGCGGCCACGAGCACGCCGCCGGCGTGACGCTCGACCCCGCCCGAATCGATGAATTCCGCGCCCGCTTCAACGCCTACGCCGCCGCTCGCCTGGCGCCCGAGGACTTTCAGCCGCGCCTCGATATCGATGCCGTCCTCGAGCTGCGCGAGATTACCGCCGAGTCAGTCGATAGCGTTTTCACGCTGGCGCCGTTCGGCCACGGCAATCCCGCGCCGCTGTTTGCAGCCGTCAATGTCGAAGTCGCCGGCCCAGCCGCGGTGTGGAAAGAGAAACACCTGAAGGTGCAGGTCAAACAGAACGGCCGCAAGCTGTTTCTGAAAGCCTGGAACTTCGCGGCCCGCGCGCATGAGTTCCCCGCCGGCGCCCGCGTCGATATCGCCTTTTCGCTGGAGGAAGACGCTTACTCCGCGTCGCGCGGCTACCCTCCGTGGTGCGCCATTCTGCGAGACGTCCGCGCCGCGTCGCTGGCGGCCGGGGCGTAAGTGAACCAATTCTGAACGCACTACAATGTAAATCATGGCCACCGAGAAGGCCGTCTCCATGGCCGAAGCGCTCCGATTCGAATGCCAGCCCGGATGCACCGAGTGTTGCCGCCAGAAAGGTTTCGTCTATCTCAGCGAGCCCGACATCGTGCGCATCTCCGCCTATCTCGGCCTCACGCCCGCGGCCTTCGAGAGTCACTACATCTATCGCACGCGCCATCGCGCCCGCCTCCGCGTGCCGCGCGCCGGCAATTGCCACTTCCTGTTCGACGGCGGCTGCTCGATTCACGAAGTCAAGCCGGCGCAGTGCCGGATCTTCCCGTTCTGGCCCGAACTGATCGAGAGCCGCCGCGAATGGCGCAAGACCGCCCGCTACTGCCCGGGCATGGGGAAGGGGCCGCTCATTCAGATCGGCGCGGCGCGGGCGCAAGCGCAGGAAATGCGCGAGGCCTACCCGGCCCTATATTGATTTCGGAGTTTTTTATCCCGCTTGGCGGGTTGCCGCGGATAGGCACATCCTGATATCCTTTGAATTAACCCGAACCCTCATTCCAAACAGGAGAAAAAATGGCAGTAAAAGTAGGTATTAATGGCTTCGGCCGCATCGGCCGGAATGTCGTCCGGGCCGCTCTCGGCCGCAAAGACGTCGAATTCGTGGCGGTGAACGACCTGACCGACACGAAGACGCTGGCCCATCTGCTGAAGTACGATTCGGTGCTCGGGCAACTGCACGAAGACGTCAAGTGCGACGCGGATTCCATCACCGTCGGCGGCACGAAAATTCGCGTATTCGCGACCAAGGACCCGGCGGAGCTGGACTGGACCTCCGTCGGCGCGCAGGTCGTCGTCGAATCCACGGGCCGCTTCACCGATGGCAAAGACGCCGGCAAGCACCTGCGCGGCTCCGTGAAGAAGGTCATCATTTCCGCTCCCGCGAAGAATGAGGACGTCACCATCGTGCTCGGCGTGAACGACGCCATGTACGATCCCGCCAAGCACAACATCCTCTCCAACGCATCCTGCACCACCAACTGTCTGGCCCCGGTCGTCAAAGTGCTGCTCGACAGCTTCGGCGTCGAGAAGGGGTCGATGACGACCATCCACAGCTACACCAACGACCAGCCGGTTCTCGATTTCCCTCACAAGGACCTCCGCCGCGCCCGCGCCGCCGCGATCAACATGATCCCGACCACCACCGGGGCCGCCAAGGCGATCTCCCTCGTGCTGCCCGCCATGAAGGGCAAGCTCGATGGCTATGCGATGCGCGTGCCGACCCCCAATGTGTCGGTCGTGGACTTCGTCGCGTTGCTGAGCGCGGACACCACCACCGAGGCGGTCAACGCAGCGCTGAAGGCTGCCGCCGAAGGCCCGCTGAAGGGCATTCTAGCCTACACCGAAGATCCCGTCGTTTCTTCCGACATGCTGCACAACTCGAACAGCTCGATCGTCGATTCCGCATTGACGAAGGTGCAGGGCGGCAATCTGGTGAAGGTGGTTTCCTGGTACGACAACGAGTGGGGCTACTCCTGCCGCGTCGTCGATCTGATCGCCTTTCTCGCCCAAAAGGGTCTGTAAGCCTTTATTTCCTTTCGGGGCCGGCTCTGCCCGGCCCTTTTCCACAACTCCTCGCTGAATTCGGTGTTCACGTAACATTACGGCCCGGTTCGGCATCTTTTAATGGAACCCGCTCCCGCCGCGGAGCGAACCATGAATAGCCCGTAATGCGCCTCCTCTCCATCTTCTTCTCGCTGGCTGCCGCGTCCCTGATGGCTGCCGAGCACCGCGGTTCGGTGCGGGCCGCCGACCAGTTCATCCCGGGTGTGGCTGTCACCGCCCGCCAGGGTGGCGCGAAAATCGTCGCCTACACCGACGAAAACGGCCGCTACACGCTGGATCTCACTCCCGGCGTCTGGCAGATCGATCTCGAGATGTTTGGCTTCGCGCCGTTTCATGGCGAGGTTACGATCTCCGACGTTCCCGAGACGCGCGACTGGACCATCGAGATGCCGCGCCCAGGGCAGCCGGCTGTCCCGGCGGCGAAGGTCGAACCGCCCAAGCCCGCCGAGGCGCCCAAACCGCAACAGGCTTCGACGGCCCCCCGCCCCACCCCGGGTGGACGCGGCGGTTTTGGACGAGGGCCCAACGCAGCGCCTGGCGCGCCCGCCGCTGGAGGCCGTGGCCGGGGACCGAACGGACAAGCCGCCCCGGCGTTTCAGAATGTCACCGTGACCGCCACCGCCGAAGGCGAACAGGCCCTGGCCGCCGCCGCGCACGAAGAACCTGCGCCGCCCGACAACACGGAAGACTCCTTCGTCGTCAACGGCAGTATGAGCGGCGGACTCGCCGCCGCCGCCGACGAGCAGTCGCGGCGCGACCGGCAGCCCGGCGGACGCGGCCCCGGAGGTCCTGGCGGGCCGGACGGGACCCAGGGCATGCTCGGCGCCGCCAACCAGATCGCCTTCAACGGGACCAGCATCGACCCCCTCGGCATGGGCGCCTTCGGAGCGGCGGGCGCGAACAACGGCTTCGGCGCCGATAACGGCGGCGGTTTCGGCCCTCCGGCCGGCGGACCGGGCGGACCGGGAGGCGGCGGCCGCGGAGGCGCCGGCGGAGGAGGAGGCGGTGGAGGCCGCGGTGGTGCCGGCGGTGGCGGTGGAGCGCGCCCCGGCAGAGGCGGCCGCAACGCACAGAATACACGCCGCGGGCCGTTCAACGGCCAATTCGCCGCTTTCGGCAACCGGCGACGCACGCAACCAGCTTATACGGGTTCTCTTTTCCTGAACGCCGCCAACTCGGCCTTCAACGCCGCGCCCTACTCCCTCAACGGCCAGACCGTAATCAAACCGAATTACGCCCGGGAAGGTTTCGGCCTCAACCTCGGCGGGCCGCTGCGCATTCCCAAGCTCATCACCAACGACAAGTTCATCCTGTCCATCAACTACCAGGGCAACCGCAATCGCAACCCGTTCCACCAGGCCGGCGCCCTGCCGACCCTCGCCGAGCGCGCCGGCGATTTCTCCGGAACTGAAATTCGCGGCGCCCCGGTGACGATCTACGATCCCTCCACCCACGCGCCGTTCCCCGGCAACATCGTTCCCACTTCCCGGATCAATTCCGCCGCCGCCGGCCTCCTGAAGTACTTTCCCGCGCCGATGTACGCCGGCATCGTGCAGAACTACCAGTTGGTCACCTCGATTCCCAGCGGCAGCGACAGTTTGGGCGTGCGCGTCAACCTGCCTCTCTCGCGCAAGGACCGCATCAACGTCAACCAGCAGTACAACCGCAATAACGGAGTCAGCCAGACCCTGTTCGGCTTCCAGGACAGCTCGGGCGGCAACGGCTGGAGCACCGGCCTCGGCTGGAGCCATAGCTTCAAACCGCGCCTGAACAGCAGTCTCAATTTCAACTTCAGCCGCAGCCGCAACACGGCCGCTCCGTATTTCGCATACACCTCCAACGTGGCGGCCGAACTCGGCATCCTCGGCACCTCGCAGGACCCCATCAGTTGGGGCCCCCCCAACCTGTCTTTCACGAACTTCGCCGGCCTCTCCGATGGCTCGGCCTCCGTCGGGCGCAACCAGACGTCATCCCTCACCGAGGGCATCACCTACGTTCGCAAGAAGCACAACCTCACGTTCGGACTCGGCTACCGGCGCATCCAGCAGAATTCGCTATCCTATGCCAACTCGCGCGGCGCCTTCAGTTTCAGCGGCCTCCTCACCAGCGGATTTGACGATAAGTCCCAGCCCGTCCCCGGCACCGGTTTCGATTTCGCGGATTTCCTGCTCGGGCTGCCCCAGACCAGCTCGCTGCGCCTCGGCAATGCCAATAACTACTTCCGCAGTTGGTCGCTGAACTGGTACGCGCAGGACGATTGGCGCGCCCGCCCGAACCTCACCCTGAATGTCGGCCTCCGCTACGAATACTTCGCGCCATTCACCGAGTTGCGCGGCCATCTGGCGAATCTCGATATCAGCCCGCAGTGGAACGCCGTCAGCGTGGTGACTCCCGGCGCCGGCGGCGCGTTCTCCGGCCAGTTCCCCAGCAGCCTCGTCAATAGCGACACCAATAACTACTCGCCGCGCTTCGGATTCTCATGGCGGCCCACGGCCAAGCGCAGCCGTATTATCCGCGGCGGCTACAGCGTCTTTTTCAGCGGAGCGTCGTATGCGCAGTTCGCGGCGCGGATGGCCGCGCAGCCTCCCTTCGCCACCACGGCCTCGCTGAGCACCAGCACGGCGAACCCCCTCACCATCCAGAACGGCTTCCCCACCGCGCCCTCGAAGACCGTCACCAACACCTACGCCCTCGACCGCAACTACAAGCCGGCCTACGCGCAGACCTGGACCGCCGCCATTCAGCAGACCCTGCCGCGCAACCTGCTGGTGGAACTGGAATACCTCGGCACGAAGGGCACCGGGCTCGACATCAGCATGCAGCCGAACCGCGCCACGCCCGGCTCGCCGCTGACCGCCGATCAGCGGCTGCAAATCGGCAACGCCACCGGTTTCACCTACGAGACCTCTCAAGGCAATTCGATCTTTCACGCCGGCCAGATCCGCATCACGCGGCGCTTCGCGCGCGGCCTGTCCGCCAACGCGCTGTACACGTTCTCGAAGTCCATCGATAACGCCTCGAGCTTCGGCGGCGGAGGCGGCGTGGTGGCGCAAAACCCGCAGAACCTCGCCGCCGAGCGCGGCCTTTCGACCTTCGACACGCGCCACCGCCTCAACGCCGGCTACACGCTGTCCTCGCCGGTCGGCGTCCATGGCATGTGGCGCAATGGCGGGTGGAAAACCAAAGCGTTCACGGGGTGGACGATCTCCGGCAATTTCACCGCGATCTCGGGCACGCCGCTGACGGCGCGAGTTTCCGGCAATCTCTCGAACACCGGCGGCACCGCCGCCTTCGGCACGGGCCGCGCGCAGGCTACCGGCGCCGATATCAACGAGGGCGGCTTCGCCTATTTCAATCTCCGCGCCTTCACCCTGCCCCCCGGGGGACAGTACGGCAACGCCGGCCGCAACACCATTCCCGGACTTTTTCAACTCGGCTTGAACGCCTCGCTCAACCGCGCCTTCCGCTTCGGCGACACGCGCCGCCAGTTGCAACTCCGCATCGCCGCCAATAACGCGCTGAACCACGTGGCCATCACCAATATCGGCACGACCGTCAATTCGGCGACCTACGGCCTGCCAGTCGCCGCCTCCGCCACCCGGACGGCGACGCTGACCCTGAGGTTCAACTTCTGATGAGGCTACGCCGATTCGCCGCCCTCGCCCTCGTTGTCCTGACTGCCATGGCCCAGCAGCCCGCTCCGGCCCCCACCGGAGTTCGCTTCTCCGCGACCGCCAACCTCGTGGTCGTCGATGTCACCGTCAAAGACAAATCCGGCAAAGCGATCGAGGGCCTCAAGGCGTCCGACTTCACCGTCCTCGAAGACGGCAAGCCGCAGAAGGTCGTCGTCTTCGAAGCGCAGAAGCTGAGCATGGATCCCGCTCCGCCTGAGCCCCCGCCGACCCTCGCCGATATCAACGACGTCCCCGAAGGCCCCAAGACCGTCATCGGCACGCAGACGCCCGGCCAGGTGCAGTATCACGATAAGCGCCTCCTCGTGATGTTCTTCGATTTCTCCTCCATGGCGATGCCCGAGCAGCTTCGCGCGCAGGAGGCCGCTCTCAAGTTCCTCGACACCCAGATGACCCCGTCCGACATGGTGGCGATCATGCTCTTCAGCGGCACGATCCAGGTCAAGACCGATTTCACCGATAACCGCGCCATGCTCAAGGACATCCTCAACGAGCTGCCCATCGGCGAGATGGCGGAGCTCGCCGCCGATGCCGACACCGGGGACGACAACGGCGAGGATACCAACGCCGCCTTCGTGGCCGACGAAACGGAATTCAACATCTACAACACCGACCGCAAACTCGCCGCCATCGAGGATGCCGTGCGCAAGCTATCCGCTCTGCCGGAGAAGAAGGCCCTCCTCTATTTCTCGAGCGGGGTGAGCAAGACCGGCGTCGAGAACCAGGCGCAGCTCGAAGCCTCGATCAATGCGGCTGTCAAGGCGAATGTCGCCATCTACCCGTTCGATGCGCGCGGGCTCATGGCCGACCCTCCCGGCGGCGGCGCGGCCAAGGGCTCCTCGCGCGGCAGCGGAATCTTCAGCGGCCAGGCGCAGAACGCGCAGCGCGCCGCCATCAACAATTCGCAGGAGACCCTCACGTCGCTGGCCGCCGACACGGGCGGCAAGGCCTTCCTCGACACCAACGACCTCTCCGCCGGGCTCGCCGAGGTGCAGCAGGAATACCGCAGCTACTACATCCTCGGCTACTACACCACCAACGACACACCCGACGGCAAATACCGCCGCATCTCGGTCAAGTTGAATAGTCTCACCGCCAAGTTGGAGCACCGCCAAGGCTATTACGCCGATAAGGTCTGGGGCAAGTTCACCGGCCAGGACAAGGAGCAGCAGTTGCGCGAGGCTTTGGCGGCAGGCGATCCGCGCACCGAATTGCCGCTGGCACTCGAGGTCGATTACTTCCGCGTGTCGCCTACCGCCTACTTCGTGCCGGTGTCGCTCAAGGTGCCGGGGTCGGTGCTGGCGCTCGCCGAGAAAAAGGGCGGCGGTCAGACCGAGTTCGATTTCCTCGGCCAGATTCAAGACGAGCGCCGCACCGTCGTCGGCAACGTTCGCGACTTCATCAAGGTGAAGCTCGACGCCGCCAACACCGAGCGCCTGGCTCGCCGCAATTTCCATTACGATGCCGGCTTCACGCTGGCGCCCGGCCGTTACCGTATGAAGTTCCTCGTGCGCGAAGGCCAGAGCGGCAAGATGGGCACCTTCGACGCGCGCTTCGTGGTTCCCGACCTCAGCGCCGATTCCACCCTGCTGAAGACCAGTTCCGTCATCTGGAGCAGCCAGCGCGAGCCGCTCCAGGCGATTGTCGCGTCCGCCGACAAAATGGACAAGAAGGACGAGAAGAAGGCCCGCGCCGCCAATCCCTTGGTCGTGGGCAACGAGAAGATTGTCCCCAACATCACCAAGGTCTTCCGCCGCAGCCAGAACCTCTATATTTCCTTTGACGTATACGACGCCATCCCCGACCCGGCCGGCGCCCGCCACGTCTCCGTCAGCATGAGCCTGTTCAACCAAAAAGGCGCAAAGGCCTTCGAGGCCGGTCCGGTGCAGGCTTCCGAGACCGCGGTCACCCGGCCCAACGCGACCCCCGTGCAGTTGCAGGTTCCCCTGAAAGGGCTCGCCCCCGGCCGCTACACCTGCCAGATCAATGTGATCGACGAAATCGGCCGCAAGTTCGCGTTCCCGCGAACCGTGATGCTCGTGCAATAGAGCTGGCTTCGCGCGGCTCCCCGTCCTGTCCTTGCTACCATAGCTGTTTCATGGCTGATAACGGACTTTTTTCTCTCGATCGGGAAGTAGCCGTGGTGATTGGCGGCGGGGGCGTGCTGGCGGGCGCGATGGCGGAAGGACTCGCCGATGCCGGAGCGCGTGTGGCGGTTGTAGGACGCACCCGGCAGAATGCCGAGGCGCGGGCGCAGTCGATCGCCGCCAGGGGACACGAGGCCATCGGAATTCAATGCGACGCCACCAGTAAGGCCGATCTCACGGCCGCCCTGGACACGGTCCTGCAGCGTTTCGGACGCGTGGATATTCTCGTGAACGCCGCCGGCGTCAATTCCGCCACGCCCTTCTTCGACATCTCCGAAGAAGAGTGGCATCGCATCCTGGATATCGATCTCAAGGGCGTATTCCTGGCATGCCAGGTGTTCGGCAAGGCAATGGTGGATGCCGGCCGGGGCGGATCGATTATTAACGTCACCTCGGCGTCGTCCGGGCCGCCGCTCTCGAAAGTGTTCACCTACGGTGTCGCCAAGGGCGGCGTGAACCAGATCACCCAGTTCCTGGCGCGGGAGCTGGCGCCGCATCACATCCGCGTGAATGCGATCCTGCCGGGCTTCTTCCCCGCCGAGCAGAATCGCAAGGTCCTCACCCCGGAGCGTGTCGCGAGCATCCTCAACCACACGCCGATGAACCGTTTCGGTGAAGCCAACGAGCTCGTCGGCGCCACTGTCTACCTGGCGTCGCGCGCCGCCTCGTCGTTTGTCACGGGCTCGATTCTTCGCGTCGACGGCGGTTTCGGCGCCATGACGATTTGAACCAGTCGAGCTCGATCGCCCCGTCGGCGAACTCCCGCTAGAGCCATGGAAAAGCCCAGTGCCGAGCCAGGCGCGCATGGCCCCGTCGTTGGGAAGACCGCCACGTGGGATAATCGTGCTTCCATGCGAACGCGGTGGTGGGTCGCGCTGATCGGGGCCTGCTTCTTCCTACGCCTGGCGTTCTACGCGACGGCTTTTCCTCTCTGGGAAGGGTTCGACGAGTGGTCGCATTTCGCGGTTGTCCGGTATATGGCGAATGGCGCCCTGCTGTCGCCGCGTTCCGCCACCCTGCCGTTGGATGTCGCGGCGTCGCTGCAATACGTCCCCCTGCCGCCGACTTTGCGAAATCTGCCTGAGGGCGCATTGTCGCACCAGGCATTTTGGGCGCTCGGGGCCGAAGATCGCGCCGCCCGCCTGGCCGCATTCCGGGCGATCCCCCTGGAGTTCGCCGCGCTGCCCAGCCGGATCAGCGCGTATCAGACGGAGCAGGCGCCCCTCTACTACTGGCTCATGACTCCGATTTTGCGCGTGTTCCGCGGCTCCAGCCTGGAAACTCAGGTGTTCGCGCTCCGTTGGGCTTCCATCTTTCTTGCCGTTTCCCTGATTCCGTTGGTGTTTCTGGCTGGACGCGCCGTGTTTTCCGACGATCGGATCGCTCTGGGCTGCGCCGCCATTGTCGCGCTGATGCCCGAGCTCGCCGTAAGCATGGCGCGGGTCAGCAACGAATCCCTCGCCGTCGTGCTCTTCTCGGCCGTCATCTGGCTTACCGTGCGGCAACGCGGCTGGCTGGCGTTGGGCGTGCTGCTGGGCCTCGGGCTCATTACGAAGGCATACTTCCTGGCCGCTCTGGTCGGAGTCGCGCTGACGTTCTTCGCGCCACGGGCGTTCGCCGTGGCGGCCCTGATCGCAGGGTGGTGGTATGTCCGCAACCTCTTGAATACCGGCACCTTGACCGGTATGGGCGAATCCATCGTCCTGCGCGGCACGTCCTCGTTCCGCATGCTCCGCGCGGCCGACACCCTGCCATGGCGGAGCGCGGTCCAGACCACGCTCCTCTCCCACCTGTACTTCGGAGGGTGGAGTTCGCTCACTGCGCCCGGCTGGATGTACGGCCCCTTCTATCTGGCCATCATCCTCGCCGCCCTCGGGCTGACCGGCTTTTGGCGCAAGCAGGAGATCCGGTCGATTGGCCTGATCTACGGCGTCTTCTGGCTGGCGCAACTCTATAACGTGATCCTGATCTACGTGACGAAGGGGACGCCGACGTCGATGGGATGGTACCTTTACGCGGTAATCGCGGCCCAGGTGGCGCTTACGGTCGCGGGCCTGCGGCGATTCTTCGGAGGCGGCGCGATGGTGCTCGGCGTGGCTTTGTTTGGTCTTTTGGACCTCTATTCGATGCATGCGATTGCCCTTCCCTATTACACCGGGCTGGCTTTCCCTCTTCCCCGCGGCGAGCTTTTTGCCCGCCTCGCGGTGTTCAAGCCGTCCGGGGTGACCGAAGGCGTGATGGCGGCGCTTTGGGCCGCTTATCTTGCGGCCACCGTGACCCTGATGGCGTCCGGGGCGTGGCTGGGACTGCGGGTAAGGAAGGGATAAAGAGCCAGCCGCCGGGCTGCATCGCAACTCCATTCCCGTGGCGGGGTTTGCAGCATATTAAGATAACGGGATACTCGTGCGTCTTCATCGGTCTACTTCAATTGGCATTTGGGCTCTCCTGCTGGTCTCCGTGGCGGGCCTGGCACAGGGCCAGACGTTGCTCTCCCTGGGGGCGTCGTCGGGTTCGAGCGGCAGTTGCAATCTGAGCGGCGGCGGCGTCTGCACGCTTTCGGCCCGCGTCACCGGCCTCTCGCCGGCCACTGTGACCTTCGATTTCAGCCCCACAGTCGCGGGAGCCGTCATCGGCAATCCCTCGGGTCCCAATTCGACCGGCCTCACCACCATCACGTACACCGCGCCGAACCCCATCCTTTCCCGCCAGACGGTGACGGTGTCGGCGACGGCATCGGATGGGACGCGTGCTTCGACCGTAATCACCCTTGTGCCGCCCACGGTCACCGTACAGGTGACCCCCGCCACCGTCACGCTGACGGCGGGAGCGTCGCAACACTTCACCGCCAACGTCTTCGGCGTGAGTCAGACGGGCGTGACCTGGAGTATCAGTCCGCAGTTGGGCTCCATCGACGCCAGCGGCAATTACACCGCTCCCAGCCCGATTACAGCCACGCAAAAGGTCACGGTCACCGCCACCAGCGTCTTCGACCCCAGCGTCAGCGGCTCTGCCAGCGTACAGCTCAACACGCCGACGATTTCGATCTCGCCCGCCACCGCGTCGCTCAATAACGGCCAGTCGGTGCAGTTCACCGCGACCGTCGCGAATGCCGAGACGCAAGACGTCACGTGGTCGATCAATCCTCAGGTGGGCTCGATCAGCCCCGCCGGCGTATATACCGCGCCCAGCCTCCTCACGGCGACCCAGAAAGTCACCGTCACCGCCACCAGCATTTCCGACACGACCAAATCCGCCACCGCCACCGTCACGTTGACGCCTCTCTATCTGGTGGGCATTGGGGCGCCGACGCCCGCGGTCGAGGCTGCGTTCCAGGGCGCATACAACCGCAATGGGTTTAACGCCCTGATCGTGGGCGCGCCGCTGGGGAATGTGAAGGGTTTTGGAAACACCGGATACGTCCAGGAGTTTACCGACGCCGCGAATACCTCGTTGAAAGATGCGCTGATCACCGGAGCCGCCAGTTTGGGCGGGACCAACGCGGTGTTCCAGATTATGGCGCCGCTGTATGCCTATTACACGTCGATTGGCGCCAACACGGCCGGATATCCGCTGGGCGACTCGCAGACCTGCTCGGCGCAGAACGTCTCCTGCGTCTGGGACACCTTCGATAAGAACTACGCCCTCTTCTCTTACGTCACCACGCTCGCCAGCGGCCAGAATTTCAACGTCAATGGAACTTTCTTCACGGAATGGACGGCGCTGGGCGGGTTCGCGACGCTCGGCAGTCCTGTCAGCGCGCAGACCGCCAACATCACCGCGACCCCGATAGCGCCCGCCACCACCGGCACGACCGCTACCGTGCAGACTTTTGCCAAAGGCGCGATCTATTCCATCACCTCGGGCGCCAGCCGGGGCAAGATTTACGCGATTACGCAGCCGATTTACAGCCTCTATATTGCCCAGCAGGGGCCGGCGGGAACCCTCGGGATGCCTACCAGCGAGTTGTTCCAGATCGCCGCCGGCGTCTACAAGCAGACCTTCGAGGGCGGCGCGCTGCAGTACACCTCCGGCGGCGATCCGACCGTAGTGCTGCCGGTGGCCGCAATCCGGTTGGACGGAGCGGTCGCGGGAACCACGATCACGCTCAATGTGGGACAGTCGGTGACGCTGACCGCAACACCGGTGATCACCAATGGCGCGGATGCGCCGGACCGGCCGGTGTCATGGACCAGCACCAATGGAAAGGTGCTTTCGATTCAGGCCACCGGCGGGACCGCTGTGGTCAGCGCCATCGCCGGCGGCGCGGCCAGCGTGCAGGCGGCGAGCCAGGGAATCTCCAGCGCCCGCATCAGCTTCATTGTGATATCCCCCTGTTGCCAGGTGGGCGACGGGGCCCCGGCGTCCGTCCAGCAGGCATTTCAGGACGCGCTGACGCGCAATAAGATTGTTGTGCAGCCGCCGCTGCCCGCGCCGGCGGCGCGGGTGGGCGGAGGGTATGTGCAGATGCTCCAGTCCCCGGACTCGAACACCACATACATGCTGGCGCAGTCCGACCGGCTGGGGACGGCGTATGTGGTGTCCGGCGGGATTCTCGCCCGCTATCAGGCTCTCGGTGGGCCTGCCGGGACGCTCGGATATCCGGCCAGTGACGCCAGCGCCGGAGGCACGCAGCTGTTTGCCAATGGCGCGGCGCTCGGCGGCAGTCCGGTGCGTCTGGTCCAGGCGCCGATTCTCGCCAAGTGGGCGCTCCTCGGCTACGACAGCGGGGCGGCAGGGCTGCCGGCGGGCGAGGCGGTTCCATTTTCGACACTGGGCGCGAATTCCGGCCAGCAACAGGCTTTCACCAAGGGCACGATCCTGGGCGCTTCCACCGGCCCGCGGGCCGGGCAGGCGTACTTTGTCAGCGGCCTCATCCTGGCGCGCTACAACGCGCTGGGCGGCGCCTCGGGCGATTTCGGCATGCCGGCCAGCGATGAGTTTTCAAATGGCGGCCTGCGGCAGCAGAATTTCGAAGGCGGCAATCTCACATACGCCGCGGGCGATACCGCCGCGGTCGAGCATGCCGCGCCGCGGGTTCCGGCGGTGATCGCCTCCCCGGCGTCGGTCTCGGCAGGCGGACGCGCGCGGCTCGCCGTGGTAGGATTCCCGAACAACAGCACCTTGCGCGTCTCGCTCACGGGGTCGCCCGATTTCACGGTGACGCCGGCGAATGGCGCCTACAGTTGGGATATGGCGATTCCGCTCACCGCCAAGAGCGGCTCGATCGCGATCCATGCCGTGGACGGCAAGGGCGCGGTGGCGGACGGAACGCTTTCCGTGAAGGGCTTCGCCGACAATCGAATACAGATCGCGAAACTGCAGGGAGATAATCAGAGCGGCCTGCCGGGATCCGCCCTGCCCCTGACCGTGCGCGTGGGATTGGTCGACGTCTCGAATAATCCGGTGGTGGGCGCCCCTGTGACGTTTACCCCCTCCGCGGGCTTGCAGCTTTCGGCGGCGTCAATGCTCAGCGACGGCGCGGGACAGGCCGAGGTGTTGGTGCGGCTGCCCTCGTCCGAAGGGATTGCCGCGATCACCGTGACAGCCGGATCGATCGCGCAGGTTCCGGTGACGTTTTACGTGCGGGCGGCGGGCGGGGGGCTCACGAATGTGCCCAAATTGGTGCAGGCGGGCGATTCGCCGCTGGGCAATGGGACGGCAACCATCGCGCAGAAGGGCGCCCTGCTGACCTCGGTGGCCTCGATCCTGCGATACCACCAGAACCGCGGCGAGCTGCGGTCGCCGAACGGCGCCGCCGATCCGGTGTCGCTCAATCAGTTCCTGACGCAATACTGCGTTGTCGATACCAAGGGCGCCACCTTGTGCGACGGCTACTTGTCGGCCGGCCCCGGCGCGGAGCAAATCGTCAATCTCTGGCGCGCGGCGGAATTCACCGGCGGCGCCGATGTCGCGGTGCAACCGCCTACCGTGGCGGCCGCGGCGGATGTCCTCGCGCAGGGCTCGCCCGCGCTCCTCTCTCTGGCGCTCTCCCGCAACGGCGTCCCCGCAGGGGGGCATTTCGTGGTGGCGACCGGAGTGGCGGCGGACGGATCCCTGCTCATCCAGGACCCGAGTCCTTATTTCGCCCGGACCAGCCTGGCCGATTATCTCAACGGCTTCGCGACGGCGGACGGAGCCTGGACCGCGGAATTGCGGGGCGTCGTGCAATTCGCTCTCCGTAGTCCGTCGGCGACGCGCTTCCTGGTCGGAGCGTTATCGCAGCAGCCGGATCTGATGAAGACGCTGGCGATCGACATTCAATCCGCGGCTGGAGCCTGCGGGGCGCCGTTGGAACTGGTGGATGGGGTCGATGCGGCCGGCAACGCTTCGGGTGGGCTGGTATCGCGGCTGCGGGCGTGCGACGGAGCGCAGCCGGCCTATCAGGTGAGCGTCGGCGCGGCGCGCCCGTTCCGCGCCTTCCTGACGGATCTGGCCACGGCAGGGTCCTCGATCGATCTCTCGGGCAGCGCGCCCGCGAGCTACAAGGTGACACGGACGAAGTTGAATGTCGTGCTGGCGCCGCAGGACACCGCCTTTACCGCGGATGCCGTGGTGAGCGCCGCCACTTTTGGGCCGGGAATTTCGCCCGGAGGAATTTTCTCGATCTTCGGGACGGGGCTCGCCGGTTCCGGTACGGCCACCACGGTGGACTTCGACGGGACCCCGGCCACGGTGTTTTTGGCCTCGGCATTTCAGGTGAATGCCATGGTTCCGGCATCGATCGTGCCGGGGAGCCATATCTTGACGGTGCGGTCGCCGTTTGGCACGGCTCGCCAGACAGTAACGGTCTCGGCAACCTCCTCAGGAATATTCCTGATAGGGAATCCACCGATGGGGGCCATAGTGAACCAGGATGGATCGTTGAACAGTCCTTCGGCGCCGCTGCCACGCGGACAATATATGGTGATTTATGCGACGGGACTGGGAGCCGTGACCCGGCAAGGGAACTTCTCGGTAGCGGCAACCCCCGTTACGGTGGTGTTGAATGGTCAGGACTTGCCGGTTCTGTTTGCAGGCCTGACTCCGGGATCTCCCGGGCTCTACCAAGTGAACGTAGTGGTTCCGGCGGCGACTCCGCCCGGGCTCGGTCTCACTCTGGCTCTGAAACAGGCCGGGCAGCTAAGCAATGTGGTGACGGTCGCAGTCCAATAGCGAAAAAATGAGACGATTCGGTGTGAAACCATTGACGTGGCAGGGTCGGACGTGGTTAAATCGGCGCAGCTTTGATTCACACACGGTTGGAGCGCCCCGACGCGCTGTTATCCGCTGAAGGGAAAGAATTTCTCTTGACACAGGGCGGGCAATCAGTTATCAATATCTTTACCGCGTTCGGTTTCAGTGTGCAATTTTGTATTCGTTTCCGGTGAGAGCACAACACGATAAAAACAGAATGATGCCTCACGGGCGACAATTTCAGTAAGGCCCGACGCTCAGCTTGGTGAGCGTTGGAAAATTAGCTCTCCGCCCGACACGGAGAAGTTCCCTAGGTTTGGCTGAACGGATTTCTGGTTCACTTTGAGGCTCAGGTTGAAAAAGAGAACTTCGACCGATTCAATTTCGAAATTCACAAGGAGAAGGAAATGGTAAGTTTTCGCAGAGTAATTCTTGCGATTGCTGTGCTAGCCCTGTTTACCGGACTAGCCAGCGCGCAAGTAATCGTCCCCGGTGGCGGCGGCTCTTCCGCTGGCCCGCTGACGTGCAGTGCGAACGTGGCGAACCCAACGCAATCTCGGTCGGAAGGCTATGCTGAGTTGCAGGGCGACATCGTCATTTCGTGCATCGGCGGCGCAGTGGGAGCGATCGGTTCATCGGTTCCGACGGCCAACATTACGGTCGCGCTGAACAATACGATCGTGACCAGCCGCATCTTCAGCAGCAGCACCGGAGCTTCCGAAGCGCTGTTGTTGGTCGACGAGCCGGGCTCTTTGCCGACCTCCCCGTCGGTGGGCACCGTTCTGCCGCAGACCCTCTGCAGCAGCTCAACCCTCGGCGCCGGTATCGGCGGTTGCTCGTTGGTGGTCGGCACGGTGACTAACAGCGGTGGCACCGCCACTGCCGCGGTTCTACCGGGCACAACGACGGTTCCGAACGTGTATCAGGGCCTCGTTCGCGGCAATCAGGTCATCTTCAACGGCGTGCCGGTTCTGGCCCCGGTGACGGCTGGCTTTGCCCGCGTGTACCGTATCACGAACGTGCGCGCCAATGCGGCTCAGTTCGCCGGCCAGTCGGGCACCTTCCAAGGTCAGATTCCGATCTTGGCGTCGGTCTCGATCAGCAACGGCATCACGTTGACGAACTCGTTGCTCACGACCTCCTATCTGTTTAACGGTCTGGGCACCACCGCGGTCCGCAGCGCCGGTAACGACACCGGCACCAGCAGCATCACCAACCTGCTGCAGTGCGGCACTGCCGGTATTACACCTGGCGCGGTTCTGAGGTTCCCCGAAGGCTTCGCGGCTGCATTCAAGACCCGCGTATCCCCGACGGCCACCTACAGTGGAGCGGCTACGGTCAGCGGCGGCGCTGGCGGTGTGGCTCCGTCTGGCTTAACGCAGAACACTCCTGGCCAATTCTCGCCTGGTTCCGAGTCGGGCTTCATCCTGCCCATCGGCTCCAACACGGCCGGTTTCGCCGATTTCGGCACCCGGTTGAAGGCGACCTTTAACAACGTTCCGACGGGCGTCAATATCTTCGTCACCACGACGAACATCAACCCGCTCGGCAACACGGGCGTCAACCTGCTGGCTTCCCCCAATACCAACCTGACGGCTCTCACGACCAATATCCCGGTCGGCAACACTCCCAACCTGCTCGCAGGTCTGGTGTTGAGCGAGACCGCGACGGCTGGCCAGGGCGGATTCCTCCCGCTGGCTTCCGGCACCAACAACAACTCGGGCGCGAATATCTTTGGACCGCTCCCGGTGGATGCGAACGGTACTGCGACGGCGGTGTGGGAGATCTTGACCACCAACCCGAACGCGTTCGAAACCGCCGAGTTTGGCGTCTTCTATTCGTTCACCGGCAACCCGGCCACCAACACTCCGCCGATCACCCCGACTGGAACCGTCAGCATGAGCTTCGCGCCGACGTTCTCCACGCCGACGGCCAGCGGCTTGGTGCCGAGGTTCACTCCGCCGTCTACATCGTCCACACTGATCAGTGTGGTGCTATGCCAGACGACACTGCTATATCCGTTCGTAAGCTCGGCTCCGGGCTTCGATACGGGTATCGCAATCGCTAACACGACGCAGGATCCGTTCGGAACGAAGACTCAGAGCGGAACGTGCACCTTGAACTTCTATGGTCCAGGGCCCACGAACCCGGCGTCGTTCACCACTCCGATCATTGGCGTGGGCGCCACTGACAATGCCAACAAGTCCGTTTGGGCCGCTCAGCTCAGCACCATTCCTGCTGGCGCGCCGCCGGCCGGCTTCACTGGCTACGTCATTGCGGTTTGCAACTTCCAGCTCGCTCACGGCTACGCGCTGTTCAGCGACACTGGCATCCGTAACTGGGCGACCGGCTACCTGGCGCTCGTGATCCCGACCGGCACTGCCGCTCGCAACACGGCGAACCTGCTCGTTGGACCGGGCGTCACGGGTGCGGTTGAAGGCACCGGCCACTAAACTCAGCACGTTGTTTTAAACTTGGAGGGGAGCTTCGGCTCCCCTCTTTTTTTTGGTACACTGAGATTTCCCCGCGTCCAAGCCAGTCCAGTTGTGTTCTTAGAACCAAGGAGGTTTTCTTGAATAGATTCAGACTCATAGTTGGGGCGGCGATGCTCTCCCTGCTGCTTTGTGCCGGCATGGCGTCGGCTCAAACACCGGCGAACATGACCGTATTGCAAGGAAACGGGCAACTGATTTGCACGTTCTGCGTGGGGCCGACGGGCTCTTTCAATTTCCAATCGATGGTGGTGCGGGTCACGGACGCCAATGGCAACCCCGTGCCTAACGCCACGGTGAATTGGCTCGTCACCGGCGGAGATTTTTCCGGCGCGTTACGAAATCAGACAACGGTGACCGATTTCAACGGTCTTACATACAACAATTACGATGCGGGGTTTAATATCTCCGTGGGCACCCCGGCCCAGGCATTCGTGCAGACCACCGTTGTCGCCAGCTCGGGCAATGCCGCGGCGACCTTCACGCTCACCCAGGGCCTGCAGGCGAATGCGGCGCTGACGGGTGGAATTGGATTTCCTCCGATCACCGTGCGCGCCGTGACGTCGCTCTTCAATGGCACCGTCTTTTCAGGGCAAGTGGGAACAACCGGCACGCCCATTAAGATTCAGGTTGTGAGCAGCCTGCTCAACGATCCGGTTCCTAACGTTTCCGTGATGCTCGTGAATGATCAACCAGCCAGTTCGGGGCCGACCATCCTGTGCGCCACGCAGTCCGGCGCGGGCACCGACACCGTGCTGACGGATGCCACGGGGACGGCAACCTGCAATCCGATCTTCGGGGGCGTGCCGGGTGTGACTGGTACGGCGTACGTTTCGGTAGGCGGTTCCTATCCTCTGGAACATTTCTCGGACCCGACGCAGCAGCCGACGCCGTTCGTGGTTTTCCCGGGCGGCGACACGGGCCGGCTGGTCGTGCGCGTAACCCCGGGCATCCCGGGGGCGCTGCGGTTGATCTCGGGTAATTCTCAGACGGCTCAAGCCGGACAGGCGCTTTCGGCCGCGCTGGTGGTCGAAGTGGACAGCACCGCTGGCGCGGGATTGGCTGGGCTCCCGATCAACTGGCGGGTTTCCCCTGCGGGCGCCGCTACCCTGAGCAGTTCCACGACGACCACAGGATCTAACGGACAGACCTCCAACACGCTCCGTTTCGCGTCGACGGCGAGCGGCACTGTGCAGGTGATCGCCTCGCTGGCCACCGACGCCAGCAAGACCTTTACGTTTAACGTGACCGCGATCCCGAACATCACGGTTACCGGCTTGACTGCTATCTCGGGGACGGGCCAGAGCACAATCGTCAACACCCCGTTCGGTTCGCCGCTGGTGGTGCAGTTGAATGCGACGGGCGGTTCGGCTGCCGGCATCCCGGTGCAGTTCTCGATCAACGGCCCTGGCACACTCTCGGCGACCGTGGTCAACACCGACGCCGCGGGCCAGGCGCAGGTGACCGTGCGGGCGACCGGAACTCCTGGCGCCGTTACGGTGACCGCTTCGGCCAACGGCTTCACGGCGAACTTCAACCTGACCGTATCGCCCCCGGGACCGAGCCTGACCGCCGGCTCCTTTATGAATGCAGCCGACTTCCAGTTCGGAGCGCTTTCGCCGTGCAGTCTGGCGACGATTATCGCTCCCGGTCTGGCGCCGGGTCTGCAGGGCATGGTGTCCGCCGGTTTCATCGGGCCTCTACCCTACCTGCTTGCCAACGATAAGGTGGGAGTTGGCGGCAGCGCAGCGCCGATTGTCAGCGTCGGCTTGAACGGAAACGGGCGCGAACAGCTCACCTTCCAGGTTCCTTGCGATGTGACGCCGGGCAGCAGCGTTCCGGTGGCCGTCGGCGTCGGTTCCGGGTCGGCGACGATCAACATTCCGATTCAGGCCGCCAGCCCTGGGGTTTTCCAGACCATCATGACGGATGGTAAAAGCCGGGCCGTCATCCTGCGGCCCGACGGTTCCTTCGTAAGCCTGGCCAACCCGGCGCGTCGCGGTGAGAATGTGATCGCGTTTGCCACGGGCCTCGGTCCGGCGAATCCACCGGTCGGAACCAACTCGGTCGCCGCTCCGGGCGCAATTGTGGCCCCGCAAGGCATCGTCGTCACCGGTATGGCCGGGGGCGGAGTGCCGCTGGTCACGACCCAACTGTCCTACGACGTCGTCGGGCTCTGGTTGGTCACGTTTACGATTCCGGTGGACATGCAAACCGGGACGGACGTGCCGTTCTCAATTTCGGTGATTCCGGCGGGTGCGAGCTCGCCGATTACGAGTTCGACTACGAACATTCCTGTACAATAATTGCCACCCGGGTGGACAAAAAAGGGACGAGGCTTCGGCCTCGTCCCTTTTTTTAGCTCCATGTTCTTCGCCTCGTCTTCGCTGCGCGTCTATATGTGGTGTGTTGCGCGATCAGTGTAGATTGTAATGTGTTCCCTTAACTCCGTCCGTATCAGTGACTTCAACAAAATACCTCTTGCCAAACACGAGATCCTCGTGCCACTATTGGTTGTGGAAAGAATTTGGCCTAATTTAGGTCATTTCGTGGACTAAGGGTGGATGGCGAAACTCAACTGCCGAGAAACGAGCCTCCGCGCGGAATGTTTCCGGGCAGGCTGGACGACAAGGGTCGTATCAAAATGCCGGCAGCGTTCCAGCAGTACATTGCCGCCCTTCCCGAAAAAAAGCTATTCGTCACGAGCCTCGATCGCCGCATAGCGCAAATATACCCTATGGACGTCTGGCGCCAAAACGAAAAGTTCTTCCAGACGTACCGGGAGTACCCCAAGGTCGCGAAGAAGATCGCGTTCAATGCCGCGGATCTGGGGGCGGAGGCCGAGATGGATGCCCAGGGGCGGATTACTTTCCCACCGGAGCTGCGGCGGGAACTCGGCATGGAAGACCAACCCGTGCGCCTATATGCCTACAAGGGAAGGATCGAGGTTTTGAGCGAACGGATTTACGAAGAGCGGAAGCGCGAGGCCATCGAGACGGGGCCTGACGATGTCGAGAATCTGGAGTCGGCGGGCTTGAACTGATGGCTTATGCACCTGCCCGTCATGCCCGCCGAAGCGCTCTCATTGCTCAACGTGCGGTCCGATGGCACGTATTTGGACGCCACTGCCGGCCTCGGGGGGCATACGAGGCTGATCGCCGAGCGTTTGACGACGGGAACGATCATCGCCAACGACCGCGACCCGAAATCGCTGGAGATGGCGCGGCGCAACACCGCGGAGTGGAGCGACCGAATCCGATTTATTCACGGCCCCTTCGCCCGGCTGGCGGAGGGAATGGCGGCTGCGGGAGTCTCCAAAGTGGATGGACTTCTAGCCGACCTGGGGGTGAGCCGCTACCAGCTCACCGCCGCGGAGCGCGGTTTTTCGTTCATGGCGGACGGTCCGCTGGACATGCGCATGGATCAAACCACGGGCATGACTGCAGCGGAGCTGGTCAACCACACGGACGAGAAAACACTCGCCGACCTGATCTATCAGCTCGGCGAAGAGAGGAGGGCGCGGAACGTAGCCAGAGCAATCGTCCGAGCACGGCCCATACGGAGCACGCTACATCTGGCCGATGTGGTGTTGCGGGCCGTGCACCGGACGGGTCGATTGCACCCGGCGACCAAGACTTTCATGGCTTTACGGATGGCTGTGAATGACGAGCCCGGCGAGCTCGACAGCCTGTTGAAAACTGGCCCAAATCTGTTGAAAAGCTGTGGAAGACTGGTCGTGATCAGTTTCATGTCGATCGACGACCGGAAGGTGAAAGAAAGCTTTCGTGAACTGGCAAAAGCGGGACGAGCGACGCTGCTCACGAAACATCCGCTGCAGCCGGGAGACGAGGAAATCGCGGCGAATCCGGCGTCGCGCAGCGCCAAGCTGCGCGGGCTGGAGATGAACTAGAGGCACAGCACCATGGCGACACTACCAAAAATATTTCATCGACAAGAACCGCCACGGCAGGCCCACTGGCAAATGGCGGTCCATGCGGATCAAGGCGTCTGCGCGTTGCGCGCCTTGCCCCAGGAGGACGTTTTCTTCTTCGCCAAGAAGATCGACAATTCCCGTCTGGTGCGCGAACCCGATCCGCAGGCGCGCGGGACGTGCTGGAACGTCATCGGAGCGGCGTGCGTCACGGTGGTGGCGCTGGGCATGGTGATGGCGCCCAAGGTGACGGGAACCATGGAAGGGTACAAACTCGAATCGTTGCGGGCCGAGGAGCAGCGGCTGCTGGACGAGCGCCGCGCCCTGGACCTGCAGGAGGCGCAACTGCTGAGCCCCGAGCGGTTGGAAAAGCTGGCGAAGGGGCAGAATCTGGTGACGCCGGGTTCCGGGCAGGTCTTTCATCTGGAGACCCGGCCGGACGGCGCCGTCGCTATGGTGAAGTAGCTTCGGGCAGGCCATGGCCTGCCCCACGGCACGCTTATGGTGAAGCGACGTCTCAAATGGCTCGCCTGGATCGTGGTCTTCTGGGGCGCGGTCATCTTCTACAGGCTGATTTCGCTGCAGGTATTCCATCATCAGGAATATGTCCGCATGGCGCGGGCCCGGCAAGAACGGGCCCGGGAGATTCCGGCGCCGCGCGGCGCGATCCTGGACCGCAACGGCCAGGTGCTGGCGATGAGCACGCCGGTCATTTCCGTCTACATCAATCCGATGAAAGTGCCTGATCTCGGCGTGGCGGCGCAGATCCTTGCGGCCGAATTGCACCTGGACCGGGCGGCCCTTTATGGCGAGATGCGGCAGGCGTTCGAGAACCATCGCGGGTACCTGATCGTCAAGAGGAAGGTCGAGTGGGAAGAGGCGCAGCATCTGCGTAATCTCGACCTCGACTGGATCAATATGCAGCGGGAGAGCCAGCGGCACTACCCGAACGGCGCGCTGGCGGCGCATCTGATCGGCGGCGTCGATTTTGAAGAGCGCGGCAACGCGGGCATAGAGAAAGCGCTGGATGAAGATCTGCGCGGACAGGCGGGGCAACTGCGGCTGCTGACCGACGTGAAACGGCGCGGCATCGATTCCCATCTGGCCAGCGAAGCGCGGCCCGGCAAGACGGTCACCTTGACGATTGACGAGCGCGTGCAGTTCGTCGCCGAACGAGAGCTGGCGGCGCAGGTGCAGGCGAAAAACGCGGTCAGCGGCAGCCTCGTGGTGATGAACCCGCACACTGGAGATATCATCGCGCTGGCAAGCTACCCGACTTACGATCCCAACGTCCCGCCGGAACCGGCAACGCCGGTTTCGAATCGCCAGAATCATGCGGTGGGGGTGCCCTTCGAGCCGGGGTCGGTATTCAAGGTCATCACGTTGTCGGCCGCGCTGGAAACCACGAGTCTTCGCCCGCAGAGTCCAATCGACTGTCACGGAGGCGTCCTGAAGCTGCCCGGCCGCGTGATCCACGACTCGCACCTGGGGTACGGCGTTATGCCGATGGAAACGGTGCTCGCCAAATCGAGCAACATCGGCGCGATCCAGGTCGGATTGCGGGTGGGACAGCAAAACATGTACGACTACGTCCGGCGATTCGGCTTCGGACAAAAGACCGGGATCCAACTGCCGGGGGAGTCCGGCGGAAAACTGCGAAAGCTCAAAGGATGGGGAACGACGTCGCTGGCATCGATCGCCATGGGACAAGAGGTCAGCGTCACGACGGTGCAACTGGCGCAGGCCGGATCGGTGGTGGCGAACGGGGGGTTGCTGGTGCGGCCGCGGCTGGTTCTCAAGAAGGGAGACGAGACGGTTCCGCCGGCGCCGCCGGTGCGGGCGATCAAGCCGGACACGGCGATCACGATGCGGCAGATGATGGAAGGGGTAGTGCTGCACGGCACGGGAACGGGGGCGCGGCTGGCCGGTTATTCGGTGGGAGGCAA
The DNA here is from genome assembly GCA_964608645.1 of uncultured Solibacteraceae bacterium. Classification (GTDB taxonomy): domain Bacteria; phylum Acidobacteriota; class Terriglobia; order Bryobacterales; family Bryobacteraceae; genus CAZSQK01. The sequence goes on from CAZSQK010000036.1 coordinate 56,782, forward strand.
GACCGGGTCGGCACAGATCTACGACTACGCCAGCCGGCACTACACACACACGTACAACGGATCGTTCATGGGATTCGCGCCGGTCACGAATCCATCCATCGTGATCGTCGTCACGCTGAACGGGACGCACGGCACGGCGGGTTTCGGCGGGGCAGCGGCAGCGCCGGTATTCAAGGCGGTGGCGGCGGAAGCGCTGCGGGTTCTGGAAGTGCCGAAGGATGTGCCGGACGAATCGCCGCTGCCGACACTGGTCGCGGCGGACGTGAGCGATCTGTCGGACGCGAACCTATCGGCGCAAAACATCCTGGAGGATGGAGATGAAGACGCGGTTCCGGCGCAGGCGTTTGTAGGGCCGCGGCCGGACAACAAGCCGGCGCCGCCGAAAGCCGTCCTTCCCACGGTGCCGAATTTCGTGGGCAAGACGATGCGCGTGGTGCTGGCGGAAGCGGCGGCGAAGGGGGTCGCGGTGGCTCCCAACGGCAGCGGGATCGCGCGCGCGCAGAAGCCGCCGGCGGGCGCGGTGCTGCACGAAGGAGAGCGCATTAGCGTCCAGTTTTCCCGATGACAGTCAGCGAGATACTCACGGGCGTGCGGCTCGCGGAGCCAGTCCCGCCGGAGCTTGCCTCGCTCGAAATCGAAGGGTTGGATTTCGATTCGCGCCGGGCCGGGGCGGGTTTCCTGTTCTTTGCGTTCCCGGGCAGCCGATCGGACGGGCGGCAGTTCGCGGCGGACGCGATGGCGCGGGGCGCGGTGGCGATTGCGAGCGAGTCCGAGGCGCCACCCGAGCTCCAGTCTCGATGGATCCGTGTCGAACATGGACGGCAGGCGCTGGCTCTGGCCGCGCGCAATTTCTACGGCCGGCCGGATGAACGGCTGGGATTGACCGGCATCACCGGCACCAATGGCAAGACCACGACGTCGTATCTGGTGGATTCGGTCCTGCGAGGCGCCGGGAAGACCACGGCGCTGATCGGGACGATCGAATATCACCTGGCGGGGAAGGTTCTACCGGCGGTGAATACCACGCCGGAATCGCTGGACCTGGTGCGCCTGCTGGCCGGATTGGAGCGGGAAGGGGGAAGCCACGCGACGATGGAGGTTTCCTCGCACGCCCTGGCGTTGGGGCGCGTGTACGGGCTGCGGTTCCATACCGTGGTGTTCACCAACCTGACACGGGATCACCTGGATTTTCACGGCAACATGGACGCCTATTTCGCGGCCAAGAATCTCCTGTTCATGGGGGCCGGCGGGCCGCCACCGGCATACGCGGTTCTCAATCGCGACGACTCGTATTCGCGCTGGATCAAGCTCGCTCCCTCGACAAAACCGCTGTTTTACGGCATGGGCGCCGAAGCGGACCTGCGTCCGCGGCATATCACATCGGGCTCGCACGGGCTGCGCTTCGTAGTGCAATACGGCAAGACCCGATTCGCGGTGGAATCGCCGCTGATTGGACGGATCAACGTGTATAACATCCTGGCGGCGTGCGGCGTCGGCCTCTCGTATGACCTGCCGCCGGAGGTGGTGGCGCAGGGAATCGCGGAGCTGCGAGCAGTGCCGGGGCGGTTCGAAAGGGTGGATGAAGGGCAGCCGTTCCTCGTAGTTGTGGACTATGCTCACACGGATGACGCTCTCCGCAACGTCATTGCGGTGGCGCGCGGTCTCAACCCGAAACGGGTCATCACGTTATTCGGCTGTGGAGGCGACCGCGACCGAACCAAACGGCCCCTGATGGGCCAAGCGGCGGCAGAGGCCAGCGATTTCGTGGTGCTGACCAGCGACAATCCGCGGTCCGAGGACCCTTTGGCGATCATGAATGACGCTCTGGTCGGCATCCGCCGCGTGGACGTGCCGCACGTGGTGGAACCGGACCGTGCGGCGGCGATCGCGCGCGCGTTGACGGAGGCGCGCGAGGGCGACATCGTGATTCTGGCGGGGAAGGGGCATGAAAGTTACCAGGTTCTGAAGGACAAGACCATCTCGTTCGACGACCGGGCTGTGGCGAGAGAAGTGCTGAAGGGTTACGGGTACCACAAAGCCACCGAACGATGACCTTGGATCTACAAGCAGTTGCGCAAGCGATCGAAGCCCATGGACCCGCCCCTTCGGCCAAAGTTACGGGGTGGAGTGTGGACACGCGGACACAGAACCCGGGTGACGTTTACTTCGCGTTGCGAGGGCCGAACTTCGACGGCCATGCCTTCGTGGGGGACGCGGCGGCGAAGGGCGCGGCGGCGGTCGTCGTGGAAGGGCTAGAGGTGGCCGCGGGACCCGGAGACCGTCCAGCCGTGCTGGCGGTGAAGGATACGTTAGGAGCGTTGCAGCGGGCCGGACAGTGGGCGCGTGAGCAGTGGGGCGGGACGGTGGTGGGCGTGACGGGCAGCGCGGGCAAGACGACGACAAAGGACGCAATTGCCCACCTCCTGAGCGTCGAGATGGCGGTTGGACGGACGATCGGGAACTTGAACAACCATATCGGTGTGCCGCTATCGATTCTTCGTCTGCCGGATGGCTGCCGCGCCGGGGTCCTCGAAATGGGGATGAATCACGGCGGAGAGATCGCGCGACTGGGGGAGATCGCGCGTCCGGAAATCGGCGTCGTGACCAACGTCGGGTACGCGCATGTGGAGTTTTTCGATTCCATCGACGGAGTGGCAGCGGCCAAGCGGGAACTGATCGAATCGCTGCCGGCGTCGGGCGTGGCGGTGCTGAATGCCGACGATGAGCGGGTGACACGTTTCGGGGAACGGCATCCGGGGCGGTCGATTCGCTTCGGGTTTTCGGACGGCGCGGACGTACGGGCGGAGCCGGCCGAGTTCGGCGCGGACGGCACGCGGTTTCGCGCGTCAGGCGTGGATTTCGAAACGGGAATGACCGGGCGGCACGCGGTGCTGAACCTGCTCGCGGCGATCGCGGTGGCGGAGGTTTTCGGGATCGCTCCGGAGCGGCTGCGCGAGGCGGTGCGGACGTTCACCGCGGGCAAGATGCGCGGCGAGAAGCTGGAGGTTCGCGGCGTCACGGTTTGGAACGACTGCTACAACTCGAACCCCGAGGCGGCTCAATCGATGATCGACGTCCTGGGCGCGACCCCGGCGGGGAAGCGGATCGCGGTGTTGGGGGAGATGCTGGAACTCGGGCAGGCAGCGGAGCCGCTGCACCGGCGCGTGGGGCGATATGCGGCCGAGCGCGGAGTCGACCTGCTGATCGGAATTCGCGGGAGCGCGCGGTGGATGGTAGAGGAGGCGCGGGCGGCGGGCGGCAAAGCGGAGTTCTTCGACGATCCGGAGACGGCGGGCGAGTTGGCCCGCGAGACGGCCGGCGCGGGCGATGCGGTGTTGTTCAAAGGGTCGCGCGGGGTGAGGGTGGAGCGCGCGGTGGAGAGGTTCGTGGCGTAGATGCTCTATTTTTTGCTGTACGAGCTGCTCAACAAATACGTGAGCCCGTTCCGCGTCTTCCGCTACATCACATTCCGGACGGCGTTCGCGAGTCTGACCGCGCTGTTTCTGTGCATCGCGCTCGGTCCCTGGCTGATCGGCAAGCTACGGCAGTTTCAGATCGGGCAGTATATCCGCGAGGAGGGTCCCAAGTCGCACCAGAAGAAAGCGGGGACGCCGACAATGGGCGGCGTGCTGATCATCATCTCGATCGTAGTGCCGACGCTGCTCTGGGCGGACCTTCGCTATCCGTACGTGTGGATCGCCCTGGCGGCGCTGCTGGGATTCGGCTGGATCGGATTTCTCGACGACTACGCGAAGATCACGCGGCAACGCAATCTCGGGCTGACCGGCCGGCGCAAGCTCTTGTACCAGTTCTCGATGGGATTCACGTTTGCGACCGTGCTGCTGGTGATGCGGGCCTACGGCGAGTTTTCGACCACGATGAATATTCCGTTCTTCAAGCAATTCCACCCGTCTCTGTTGCTGGAATCGCTGATGAAACATCCGTGGACATACGTGCTGGGAGCGGCCCCGTTTTGCATTTTCGTCGCGCTGGTGGTGGTCTTCATGTCGAACGCGGTGAATCTCACGGACGGTCTGGACGGACTGGCGATCGGCATGATGGTGATTGCGGCCGGGGCATTGACGGTGCTGACGTATGCGGGCGGGCACGTGCAACTGGCCGAGTACCTGCAATTGGCGCGGAATGCGCACACGCAGGAGCTGACCATCTTTTGCGGATCGATGATGGGCGCGAGCCTCGGGTTCCTGTGGTACAACGCGCATCCGGCGGAGATCTTCATGGGGGACGTCGGGTCGCTCGGGCTGGGCGGGGCAATGGCCGTGGTGGCGGTGCTGGTCAAACAGGAAGTGCTGCTGCTATTTATTGGCGGAATGTTCATTCTGGAAGCGCTGTCGGTGATTTTGCAGGTGGGGAGCTACAAGCTGCGGCACGGCAAGCGCATTTTCAAGATGGCGCCGCTACACCATCACTTCGAAGCGCTGGGATGGGCGGAGTCGAAGATCATCGCGCGGTTTTGGATCGCGGGGCTGGTGCTGGCGTTGTTCGCATTGACGACGCTGAAGCTTCGGTAAGGGCGTCGAGGTGAGCTTGGCGCTTCTGAACGTAGGCCGGTGAATGGATTGGCGATGGATGTTCGCGGGCTCAAAACGGTGGTGGTCGGGATGCAGAAGTCGGGCATCGCTGCGGTGGAGTTTCTGGCGCGGCGTGGCGCCGACGTGCGTGCGACCGATCTGAAGCCGTTGGAACAGTTACCGCACGCGCGGGAGGTGCTGGAGCGCTTCGGCGTGCCGTTCTCGCCGCAGTCGCCGGCGGTGTTCGCGGGGTGCGACCTGGCGGTGATCTCTCCCGACGTCCCGGCGGATTTGCCGGTGCTGCGCGGGTTGCGGGCGATCGGGGAAGTCGAACTGGCAGGGCCCTATCTGAAGGGACGGACGATCGGCATCACGGGGTCGAACGGGAAGACCACGACCACCAGCCTGATCGGGCACGTTCTTCGGGAAAACGGCGTGCCAGCGCAGGTCGGGGGGAATATCGGAACGGCGGTTTGCGCGATGGTGGACACGTCGCGAGACGACGGGTGGAATGTGCTGGAACTGTCGAGCTTTCAACTCGAGACGATCACGGAGTTTCGGGCGCATATCGCGCTGGGGCTGAACGTGACACAGAATCATCTGGACCGGCACCACACCTTCGAAAATTACGCGGCGGCGAAGGGGCGGCTGTTCGAGACGCAGCGCGCGGGCGATTTCGCGGTGCTGAATGCCGAGGATCCGGTATGCGTGGAGTATGCCCGACGGACCGCGGCGGCGGTGCAATGGTTCAGCGGGCTGCGGAAAGTGACCCCAGGGGCGCATTTGTGCGCCGACAAACTGGTGGTCGACGGGAAACTCCTGATGACGGCGGGAGAGATTCCGATACGGGGACGGCACAATATCGAGAACGTGCTCGCGGCGTCGATTGCGGCGGCGCGGGCGGGACTCAGCCATGAGGCCATCGCGGCGGCGGTGCGGACGTTTCGGGCGGTGGAGCACCGGCTGGAGTTCGTGCGCAACGTGAGCGGAATCGATTTCTACAACGACTCGAAGGCCACGAGCGTCGACGCGACCTTAAAAGCTCTCGACGCGTTCAGCGGCGGGCTGTGGGTGATTCTGGGGGGGAAAGACAAGGGTTTGAACTACGCCGCGCTGCGAGAGCCATTGAAGGCCAAGGCGCACGCCGCATTGCTGATCGGCGCGGCGGCCGGGAAGATCGCAGAGGCGTTGCAGGGCGCCGTGCCCTTGCTCGACGCGGGGACGCTCGAAGGGGCGATCGCTCACGCCTACGCAGCGGGCGCGGCCGGCGACACGGTGCTGCTGGCGCCGGCATGCGCGAGCTTCGACCAATTCCGCAGTTACGAGCATCGCGGCGAGGTCTTTAAGGACGTCGTTTCGCGGCTCGCGCCGAAGGGGTGATATGTCGCAACGACTCAAAACCGATTGGATTCTCTTCGCCACGGTGTTGTTCCTGGTAGCGACGGGGCTGGTGATTCTGTATAGCGCGTCCTCGATCATGGCGAGCGTGGATCCCCGGTTCGGATCGGGATGGCACTTTGTCATCCGGCAACTCGGGTGGGCCGTGGTAGCGGTGGTCCTGATGATGACGTTGAAGCGGACCAACTATCGCAGGCTGAACAATTCGCCGCTGGCGTTCGGCGCGATCGGGGTCGCGCTGCTGTTGTTGGCGGCGGTGTATTTCATCGACGGGCACCACCGGTGGCTACGTATCGGACCCGTCGGGCTACAACCATCGGAGCTGGCCAAGCCGGCGCTGGTGTTGTTCCTGGCGTTCTTCGTGGCATGGCGCGGCCGCGCCATTAACGATCCGCGGCACACGCTGATTCCGGCGGCGCTGGCGGTGGGGTTCGTGATCTTTGCGGTGGTGGTGGCGGACCTGGGTACGGCCGTGGTCCTCGGGGTCGCGGCTATGGCCGTGTTCTTCGTGGCGGGCCTGGAGTGGCGGTACTGCGGAATCGCAGCGGCGATCGCGCTACTGGGGTTGGGGATCTCGATCTACCGGGAGCCCTACCGGCTGGCGCGGGTGGTGCACTTCGTCGATCCGCAATTCAGCATCTTGACGCGGTTCGACAGAAGCGGGTCGGTCCGGCTGCGGATGGAGAAATCGCTGGCGACGCGGGATACGAACTACCAATTGCAGCAATCGAAGATCGCGGTGGGCGCGGGCGGTCCGGCCGGAGTCGGGCTGATGAATGGCAAACAAAAACTGCTTTACCTACCGGAAGCGCATACGGATTTCATTTACGCCGTGGTGGGAGAAGAACTGGGCGGCCTGGGCGCGGGAGCGGTTCTGCTGTGTTTCGGAATCATCTGCTGGCGGGGGCTGCGGGCGGCGTGGCGGATGGACGACGACTTCGGGCGCTACCTGGCGCTCGGCGCCACGGTGGTGGTGGTGGTGCAGGGATTCATCAACATGAGCGTGGTGCTCGGAATGATGCCGACGAAGGGGATTCCGCTGCCAATGATCAGTTATGGGGGAAGCTCGCTGCTGAGCACGTTGGTGCTGCTGGGGATCCTCATGAATGTGAGCGAGAACGCGGGATGAAGGGACAGTCCGCCTTTGGGCCCTTTGTCATGGCCGGCGGCGGCACAGGGGGGCACGTGATTCCGGCGCTGGCGGTGGCGCGGGAATTGAGGCGGCGGGGACGCTCCGTCTTCTTTGTGGGGACGGAGCGAGGGATGGAAGGGAAGTTGGTTCCGGCAGAAGGGTTCGAACTGAAGAAGATCGAGATCGGCGGGCTGAATCGGGTGGGACTGCGGCAGAAGATCGCGACCCTCTGGCGGCTGCCGCTGACGACGGCGGGGTGCCGGGGGTGCGTGCAGGGCGCGGCGGCCGTGTTCAGCATGGGCGGCTATGTGGCGGGGCCGCCGGTGATGGCGGCTTTGCTGTCGCGCATTCCCGTGGTGGTGATGGAGCCGAACGCGGTTCCGGGATTCACGAATCGGGCGATTGCGCGGTGTGTTTCGCGGGCGCTGCTGTCGTTCGCGGAGACCGAGCGCTACTTTCCGCGCGGGCGGACGGAGATTACGGGGCTGCCGGTGCGGGAGGAGTTTTTCCGGATTGCGCCGAAGCCGCGGGGAGAGGTTTTGCACCTGCTGATTACCGGCGGCAGCCAGGGGTCGCGCACCTTAAACCGGGCGGCTCGCGAGAGTTGGGATCTTTTCGGGAAGGCGGCGATGCCGGTGCGCATCGTCCACCAGACCGGCGCGGCGGAGTTCGAGGCGACGCGCGATGCGTTTGCAAAGACAGGAATCGAAGGCGAGATCGTGCGTTTTATCACGGACATGCCGGCAGCGTTCGCGGCCGCGGACCTGGTGATTTGCCGGTCGGGCGCGGGCACGGTTTCGGAGCTTGCCGCGTCGGGAAAGCCTTCGGTGCTGGTCCCGTTCCCATTCGCCGCGGACGATCACCAGACGCGCAATGCGGAGGCAATGCAGCGGGGGGGCGCGGCCCGCGTGACGGCCGACGCGCAATTTACCGGAGAGAAACTGTTCGCGACAGTAGGGGAACTGACGCGCGCGAGCGGCGTGCTGGAGCGGATGGGCGAGGCGGCGCGGCAGTTCGCGCGGCCAGGAGCGGCGCAGCGCGCCGCCGACGTGCTCGAGGAAGCGGGAAATAGTAATTGACTATTCATTCGGCAGCCGAAACAATACGGTAAAGAAATGTTTTTTCGACCCCAACACCTGCATTTCACGGGCATCGGCGGGATCGGCATGAGCGGAATCGCCGAGGTGATGTTGAACCTCGGCTATCAGATCAGCGGGTCGGATGCGAAGCTCTCGCCGATCACCGAACGGCTGGGGGGCCTGGGGGCCACGATATACGAGGGACACCAGGCATCGAACGTGCGCGGCGCGCGGGCGCTGGTGGTCAGCTCGGCGGTGGACGAGCAGAACGCCGAGGTGCAGGAGGCGCGGCGGATGCAGATCCCGGTCATTCCGCGCGGGGAGCTGCTGGCGGAGTTGATGCGCCTGAAGTACGGGATCGCGGTGGCGGGCAGCCACGGCAAGACCACGACCACTTCGATGGCGGCGACGATCCTGAACTATGCCGGTCTGGACCCGACGGTGGTGGTCGGCGGCCGGGTAGGGACGATGGGCGGATCGAACGCCCGGGTGGGGCACAGCGACTTTCTGGTGGTCGAGTCGGACGAAAGCGACGGGTCTTTCCTCAAGTTGGCGCCGATCCTGGTGGTGGTGACCAACATCGACCGGGAACATCTGGACCACTACCCTTCGATCGACGCGATCCGGGAGGCATTCATCGAGTTCGTAAACAAGGCGCCGTTTTACGGCGCCGCGATTGTCTGCCTGGACGACCCGAACGTGCAGAGCATCCTGCCCTCGGTGAAGCGGCGGACGATCACGTACGGCACGACGTCGCAGAGCGAGATGCAGGCGCACGAGATCCAGTGCGGACCCTTCGCAAGCGACTTCCAGCTGCGGCTCCGGTCGGCCGACCTGGGGCGTTTTCACCTGGCGATTCCGGGGCGGCATAACGTGCTCAACGCGATGGCGGCGGTGGCGGTGGCGCTGGAGTTGGAGGTGAAGCCGGACACCATTCGCGAGGCGCTGGCGACGTTCAGCGGCGTCGACCGGCGGTTTCAGGTGCGCGGCAAGGAGCGGGGGATCACGGTGGTCGACGATTACGGCCACCATCCCACGGAGATCCGGGCGACGCTCGACAGCGCGCGGCTGTGCGGCTTCCGGCGGATCCATGTGCTATTTCAGCCTCACCGCTATAGCCGCACCTTTCACCTGATGGACGAGTTTGCGCGGTCATTCCACGAAGCGGACAGCCTCTTCGTGATGGATATCTATGCCGCGTCGGAGAAGCCGATTGCCGGGGTGACGGCGCAGGTTCTGGTGGAGCGCATCCGGGCGTTCGGCCATCGCGGGGCGGAATACGTGGGCACGCTGGAGCGCGGCGTGGAAGCGCTGCTGGCGGCAGCGTCGGATGGCGATCTGGTATTGACGCTGGGCGCGGGCAGCGTGTGGCAGGCCGGGGAGAACGTGCTGGAGCGATTGCGGGAAGGGTCTTAATGGCGCGCGAGTCGAAGAAACCGGAAGGGAAGGGGCGAAGCCCGATCCGTTGGCGGCTGTGGGCATGGACCGTCGTGGCCGGCGCCGCGTGCGTCTCCACGGGGTGGGCGGGACTCAAGGTGCGGCAGTATGCGCTTTCCGACGCGCAGTTCAAGCTGTCGCGCGACAAGACCGACGGCCTGACGATCGCGGGCCTGAAGCACACGCCGCGGCAGAAGGTGACGCGCATCTTCGCGGGAGATTACGGCCGGAGCATCTTTTCGATTCCGATCGAGGAGCGGCGGCGCAGGCTGCTGGCGATCGATTGGGTGGAGGACGCATCGGTGATGCGGGTGTGGCCGGACCGGCTGATGGTGCAAGTTCGGGAGCGCCAGCCGGTGGCGTTCGTGTTTTTCCGTTCCGGTGTGCTGCTGATCGATCACGAGGGAGTGCTGCTCGATCCGCCGGCGCAGGCGCAGTTCACCTTCCCGGTGCTGAACGGCGTGCGGGAGGAAGAGCCGGACGATCTGCGGCGCGAGCGGGTGCGCGCGATGCTGCGGGTGCAGGACGACCTGGGATACCTGGCGAAAGACGTTTCGGAAGTGAATGTGGCGGACATCGAGAATATCCGGATTGTGGCGCAGGTGGAGCAGCGGGCGCTCGAACTGATCGTTGGCGACAGCAACTTCGCGCGCCGTTTCCAGAACTTTATCAACAATTACCCGGAGATCCGCAAGCGATCGCCGGAGGTGAAGACGTTCGATTTGCGATTGGACGATCGGATCACGGCAAAGGACTAGGCCCCGAATGGCAGTGAAACCCTTATATGGAGTCGGACTGGACGCAGGGAGCCGCAAGACCAGGATGGTGATTTGCGCGCTGGAGGGCGGGCAATTGCGTTTCCTGGGCAGCGGCTGCGTGCCGTCGCACGGATGGAAGAAAGGACGCATCGCGGACCAGACGGCGGTGGCCGATTCGATTCGGGCGGCGCTGCGGGAGGCCGAGGCGGCGGCCGGCGTTTCGGTTGAAGCGGCGGTGGCGGGGATGGGGGGATACACCGTCCGCGGCGCGGACGGACGCGGAGTGATCGACCTGGGGCATGTGCGGGCAGTGGAGCAGCGCGACGTGAATCGCGTGGTGGATCGCGCGTCCAACGTCCAATTGCAGGAAGACCGCATGGTGCTGCAGATGTTTCCGCAGGATTTCGTGGTGGACGATCACCCCGGCCACCGCGACCCGCGCAACATGCTGGCGTCGCGGCTGGAGATCAACGTCCACCTGGTGACGGGGTCGGTGCAGGAGCACACGGCGCTGGTCGGCGCGGTGAACCAGGCGCACCTGCTGGCGGAGGAAACGATCTTCGAGGCGCTGGCCGCCTGCTACGCGACGGTGCTGCCGGAGAATCGGCAGGAAGGGATTGCGGTTGTGGACATCGGCGCGCACTCGACGGAACTGGTGGTGTATTACGGGGACGCCATGTACCTGGCGTCGACGGTGAAGATCTCGGCAGACCATTTCACGCGCGACCTGGCGCAGGCGCTGTGTGTCAGCTACGAGGACGCGGAACTGATCAAGCTGGAGTTCGGCGGGACGGCGCCGGAGCAGTGCGCGGACAACGTCCTGGTGGAACTACCGCCGCGGGACAACCGGGACCGGAGACAGGCGGGACGGCGGTTCCTCAATCAGGTGCTGGGGGCGCGCGCCGCGGAGCTGTTCCGCTTCGTCCGCATGGAGCTCGCGCGCGTGGGGATGGACCGCTCGTTGATGGGCGGCATTTTCCTGAGCGGCGGCGGCGCCAAGCTGCCGGACCTGTGCGATGTCGCCGAGCACGAGCTGCAATGCCAGGCGCGGTACGGGTTGACGATCGGGATTCGGGATTGGCCGGAAAGCATGGACGACCCGGAATGGAGCGTGGCGGCGGGCCTGGCAATGTATTCGGCGAAGTTGAAGTCGCAGTTCGAGCAACAGCGCGAGTCGGCGGGGTGGATCGGGAAGATCTTGCGGTAAGAATTCGAAGCGGAGACGCAGCGGGAGCGAACTATGAACGATCTCAAGTACGAGATGGAAGAAGAAGCGCGGCGCGGGACGACGATTAAGGTCGTGGGCGTGGGCGGGGGCGGATGCAACGCTGTCGCCCGCATGGTGGAGGAAGGCATGGAGGGCGTCGAATTCTATGCCGTGAACACGGACATCCAGGCGCTGACGGCGTGCCCGGTGGCGAACAAGCTGCAACTCGGCAGCAAGGTCACGAACGGGCTGGGGGCGGGCGCGAACCCGGATCTGGGTCGTCAAGCGGCGCTGGAAAATACGGATCAGATCGTCGAGTTGCTGCAAGGGGCCGACATGGTGTTTGTAACGGCCGGCCTTGGCGGCGGCACGGGGACGGGGGCGGCGCCGGTGATCGCGGGTCTGGCGAAGGAACTCGACGCGCTCACGGTGGCGGTGGTCACGAAGCCGTTTGCGTTCGAAGGCACGAACCGGATGCGGCTGGCCGAGGAGGGCATCGCCAGACTGGCGGCGACGGTGGATGCGGTGATTCCGATGCCCAACGACCGGCTGCTGAAGCTGGCGCCGCGGGGGACGAGCTTTTTCGACGCGTTCAAAATGTCGGACAACCTGCTGCGGCAGGTGGTGCAGAGCATCAGCGACATCATTGTGACGCCCGGATTGATCAATCGGGATTTCTCGGACATCAAGGCGACGATGGTCGGGATGGGTTACGCGATGATGGGGACGGCGACGGCGCGCGGCGAGAATGCGGTGGTGGAAGCGGCGCGGCAGGCGATCAGCTGTCCGCTACTGGAGGACACGCGCATCACGGGGTCGCGCGGCATTCTGATTAACATCACGGGGTCGAGCGGTCTGGGGCTGCACGAGGTCAATGAGGCCTGTTCGATCATCCGCGAAGCGGCGGAATGCGACGACGTGCAGATCAACTTCGGCGTCATTCAGAACGATTCGATGGGCGACGCGGTGAAGATCACGGTGATTGCGACGGGGTTCCAGCCGGAGCATCTGCCGGCGGTGGCGCGACGATCCATCGTCACGCCGGTGATTCGGGTCGAGCCCGAGTTCATCCCAGCGCGCGAACCGGCGGTGGCGATGTTCATTCCGGAGCCGGTTGCGGAGGCCGCGCCGGAACCGGAACGGGTCATGATCGCGGAAGCGGAGCCGATGCTCGACCTCGACGATCTGGACACGCCGGCGTATCTGCGGCAGGGAAGGCTGCTGAACTAACTAACTTAACTAGGCAAGGGCTTCGCCCTTGATACCCTTCGGGATATGGAAGTGAGGAGTCAGGAGCCAGGAGTCAGAATGGCGGCGGTGTAGGCGTTGAGGAGACGACTGATTTCCTCGAGTAGGGCGGGTGTGCCGTAGTCGCCATAGTCAAGGTCCCTGGCGAGGATCAGAAAGTAACGGCATTCCTCGACGGACCCTTCGGCGATATTGGCCGGGATGGAGACCGCTGCGCGGCGCATTTGTGACG
>CAZSQK010000037.1:0-68192 GCA_964608645.1 uncultured Solibacteraceae bacterium
GGCCCGACGTAAGTTCGGTTATAAATGCAAATCTTCACGCGGTCAATGAACTAGTACGAAGCGTGGTCGAGCTTCGCAAGGCGTTTCAGGACGATCCCAAGAATCCCCAGTTCATCAAGACGTTTCCTAAACTGGGATATAGCCTGAGATCCGTCCAGACGCTGACCACTCCGGAGGAAGTGCCCGAGCCACCGGCCCGATCGAAGCGCCCTCTCATCCTGTGGATCGCGGCCGCGGCGGTCGTCCTCCTTGCTGCAGTCGCGCTCGTACGATGGCAGCTCCAGCCCCCCGACGAGCCGGACTTTCTCGAGATCGCGTGGTGGAAGCTGGACCAGACCGCCGGTCAGGCCGTGATCGATTCGGCCGGCCGCGGCGGTCCCGGGACGATTGCCGGCCGCGCCCGCTGGGTCAACGACCACGGACGCCGCGCGATATGGTTGGAAGGCGGGGAGAGCGGGATCACCGGGCGGGCCAACCGCCTTCCGGCCGGAAGCGCTCCCCGCACGATCAGCGTCTGGTTCCGGACCGCCATGTCGGGCGATGGCATGCTTCTCTTCGGCTACGGGTCGGATTTCCGCGGACCCACCATGGAACGGGTGCGGCTCCAGATTCTCGGGGACGGGCGGTTGGATTTTGGAGCGCCCATCGAAGGGGGCAGGGTGGTGGGCGCCGGCCGCTGGAATGACGATGTCTGGCACCAGGCAACGATCGCCTATGACGGTCCGCCGGCTAACCTCGTTCGCATCTTTGTCGACGGCGTCCTCGACACCGAGCAGAACCTGCTCTTCCCTCTCGCCACGCCCCGCGATAGCACCTGGAAGATCGGCGCTAACACTTCGGTCGGCGGCTCGGCCTTTCGCGGATATCTGGCCGATCTGCGCATCTATGAGCGCGCGCTCGACACCCCCAAGGTGTTTGCCCTGTACCGTTGTTCGGCCGGAATCAAGGACCTCGACGACTTTTACTTTATTCCCATCTTCCTTCCGGGAGTCGTTCTCGATAAACGCGGTCCCGGCGAGGTCTCGACGCCCCTGCGGAACGGCGGCTTCGATTACACCGGCATCCAACTCGGCCGTTCCAATCCCGACCGGGGATTTCCGAGCCTGATCGGGGCGGACGTCGGTCAGGATTTGCATTTGGCAGTGGATCTCTTGGTCCCAGAGGGTCCCCGCGGAGAGACCGTCGAAGCCGGTCCGTATTTCCGCTGCCGCCGCTCGGCCGCCGGCGACGGGCTCATCGGCGGCGCGTCAGCGGGTTACTGGGTCCAGCTCAATTCCCGTGGACTCATTGCGGTCCGCCGCCTGAACCCCACTGCGCTGGTCGGTCTAAGCGCGCCCGCGGCGGATTTCGATTCCAGCGTCTTCCACCACATCGAGATGGAAGCCCGCGGCGAGACCCTCGAGGTCTGGCTGGACGGAAAACCGGTGACATTCCGCGACAGCGGCACTCGGATCGCCGTCCCGCCGGTGTGGGACGGTCCGCCGCGGATCGGCCACAACGGGGGAGCGGCCGGTATTGTCTTCTCGGCTATGGACAACCGCGGGCGCGCCGGTGGCCAGCGGGCTCGCAATCTGCAGATTAGACCGCTGCATCGCCCGAAGTCATAGGGTCCGCCCCAACTCGTCCGCAGTCAGGACTAGACAACAGGGTGTTTCATCGCACGTCCCACGACGACAATGCCGGCGTGGTGTAGCTTCATACAGACATGACTGAGCGAATAGTCCATTCTGTAAGCCGACCAACCGGAACCACGTAGCTTCAATTTTTCCGGTCAAAGGAGCAAGTGATGGCAGACGATCCACGCAAACAGCAGGATGCAAGCAAAGGTGGCCAACGCGAGCAAGGCGGTCCGGGCCAACATCAGTCCGGCGGCCAACAGGGACACGACGAACGTCGCCAACAGGAACAGAAGGAGCCAGGCAAAGGCGGACAGCATCAACAAGGCCAGCCCGGCCAGCAGGGGCAGGGCGGCCAACATCAGTCCGGCGGCCAACAGGGACACGACGAACGTCGCCAACAGGAACAGAAGGAGCCAGGCAAAGGCGGACAGCATCAACAAAGCCAGCCCGACCAGCAAGGGCAGGGCGGCCAACGTCAGCACGGTCAGCCGGGCCAAACGTCGGGACAGCAGGACCACCGTAAGGAAGGGCAACAGGAAAAGCGCAGCGGCGAACAGCACGAGCGAAAAGCCGGCTAATTCCTATACGGCAAACCCGCGCCTTCCCTATAACCCGGCTCAGGGTCTATGACAGGGCGTGGGTTTGCCGAGCACGCGTGGAAGATCAGGTCAATTCGAGGCATTTCTGAGGGCGTCGCACAATCTCTACGCAGACGGCGAATGCCAGCGGGGGCGTGAAAGGCATAGGACCCACGCCCCCAGGATCTCTTCTGGCGAGCCCTAAAAGTAGTACTTGAGGCTCATCTGCACGGCGCGGGAGCCGATCTTCGTGCTGGTGATCTGCCCGAAGCTTCCGGATCCGAACGTCGTGCCGGGCGGATTGAATACCGGGTGGTTGCGGACGTTGGAAGCTTCCACTCGATACCCCAGACGTTGGCCCTCCCTGGTCTTCCAGCTCTTCATCAACGCCGCATCCATCGTGTTCAGCCGGGGACCGCGCACATTGAGGAAGCGGGGCGCGCTGCCAAAGGTGTCCGCCGCGGGCTGCGAGAAGGCACTCACGTTGAACCAGGAGTTCCAGCGGTCGTAGACGCTGCCCGACGTGGCCGGGTCGCCGATCAGATTGGGCCGCTGTGTGCCGCTCCATAGCGTTCCACCGTTCTGCGTGACCTGCAACGGCTGGCTGGCTTGCAGCGTCAGGAATGCGCTGGTCTCCCACCCGCCGATGAACGCGTCGACCACACGATTCACATTACTGGCAAACTGCCGCCCGCGGCCGACCGGAAGCTGATAATCCGCCACTGCCACGAAGCGGTGGGGCACGTCATTCGAAGACAATGACCTCTCCTGCCGGTAATCGAAAAGGTTCTGCAGGTAGCGGCCGTTGCTGCTGCTCAGCCAGTCGAGATTGCTCGATCCATTGGAAACGTCGTCGATCATCTTCGACCACGTGTAATGCGCCTGCATGGTCAAGCCGCGCGAGAAACGCTTCTCGTAGCGGATCTGCAGGCCGTGATACGAGGAGTCGCCGTTGCCGAGCTCGGAGCCGCTCGCCCCGTCGAACTGTGGCATGTTGCGCAGCAGGCGATAGTACTGAATCGTCGTTCCGTTCAGATTGGTGGCCTTGGGGTCCGTAATAATCCCGTAGAACGGGTTCGGCACCCTGGCTTGTAAGGCCGTGCGGCCCAAGCCCCAGTACATCGGATGGAGCAGGCTCATGCTGGTGGCCGCCGCATTGGTGAGCTTCGCGCCGCGGCTGCCCGTATAGTTGACCTCGATGATGGAGTTCCAACCCACCTCCCGCTGCAGCGAGAAGTTCCAGTTGTACATCTGTGGATTCTGGCCCGTGTTCCGCAGAATCGTCCCGGCGCCCTGCCCGATCAGCGTCATGTCGCCCATGGTGGAGCCCAGCGGCATCTGCATCCCGACCGGATAAGGATTGGACAGCGATGCGTAACGCGTGGCGTTACTGTCGAGGGACCACTGCACGCCCGGATTCGTGCTGAAGGGCGAGCCCGTATGGCCGGCTACCGTCGCGCGCGATAGGGTGTAGAAGATCCCCGCGCCGGCCCGGAGCGAGGTCCGGCTATTCAGCGCATAAGCGATGCCCAGCCGCGGAGCGAAGTTGTTGAGGTCCTTGTCGAACGGCGAACGGTTGCTATCGCTATTGAACTTGAAGACCCCCTTGAGCGTATATCCGGGGACCTTGATCGGAGCGTCCGCGCTCAGATCCCAGTAGCTCGTGCGGTTCTGCAACTCGTAACGTGGAACGTCGAACTCATACCGCAGGCCGAGGTTCATGGTGAGCTTGCGCGTGATCTTCCAGTCGTCCTGTACGAAGAATCCCCAGTAACTGGCGCGCATGAACGCCTTCGGATCGTTGGCGTACTGCCCGCCGTTACCCCATCCCAACAGGAACGAAGCGAATGAGTTCCCCTGGTAGGTGCTGCCGCTGTTCAGGTCCTGGCTCGTGGTCTGCTGCCCGAAGGTGAGTTGACCCTGCGGATAGCCGGGCTGCGCATAGTCCAGGAAATTGTGGCGGAATTCGCTGCCGGCTTTGATCGTGTGGCCGGCATGCGTCTTGGTCATGGAGAGCGAAGGCTGATGCACGCCCTCCTGCCGGTCCATAATCAGCCATCCCTGCGTGCCGATGTCCAGGCCCCACCCGCTGAAGAACGGGAACGCCTTATATGCCGCGTTGTCGTAGAAGTACTTAGGCAGCCCGAGGGTCGTGGAATCGAAGTCCTGGAAGGGAGTCCGTTGATAGTCGGAGTAGACAAACCCATAGTTCAGGACCCAGACTGTGGTCGCATTTTGGGCGAACGTCAGGTTTCCCGCCGCCGATTGCGTGTAGGTGTGGTTCGGGCCGTCATTCGGGCTGTAAGCCGCCGCGATCGCCGGATCGTAGGCGGCCCAGAGGTTCGCCGGCGCGCCTTCGCTGCGCGCCAGGCTGTAACGGCCGGTGACGCGGATCCGGCTGCCGAAGCTGTTGTCGATCTTGATGTCGGCCTGATGCGTCGAACCCAGGTTGATCCCCTGCATGTAGAAGTTGTTGGCCCTGGTGAACGCATTGGTGGGCGTGACGTTCGGCAGCGGGATGAATTTCATCGCCTTGGCGGCCACCGGGTCGATCATGCTCGCCGGGATGATATTGCCGGCAAAGGGGTTTCGCTTGGTCGCGCCGGTGGAGTCCGCATATGTGCTGAAGGGATTGTAAATCGTCATCGGCTTCCCGTCGCTGAACATCAGGGTGCTGAAATCCCCGCTGCGGAACGGCGCGATCGGCGAGCTCCCGGTAAACGTCTGCGGACTCTTCGATTTCGTCCGCTCGTACGTCGCAAAGAAGAACGTCTTGTTCCGGCGGATCGGCCCTCCGGCGACGAAGCCCGGCTGATCGCGCCGGTAATACGTCTTCTTCGCGCCATTGCGGTTGTTCGACCAGCTGTTGGCATTCAACGTCGAATCCCGCCGATAGTAGTAGGCGTCGCCGTGAAACTCGTTCGTGCCGGACTTCGTGATCAGGTTGATGACCGCCCCTCCCGACTCGGCATACTCCGCGCCAAACCAGTTCACTTGCGCCTTGAACTCCTGCACCGCGTCCACCGAGGGCGTGTACTTGAGGTCCGTGCTGCCGGTGTTCTGCTCGGTGGTGTTGACGATGGCCCCGTCCACCAACACGTCGGACGTGGCATTGCGCGCCCCGTTGGCGACAAAGTTGGTGTTGGTCGGCGTGTTCGTTTGGCTGTTCGCGCCCACCAGTCCGGCCGTCATGCTGAGATATTGCAGCGCGTTCCGTCCGATATTCGGCAACGCCATCATGAAGCGCTGTTCCACGACTTGACCTAAGGTGGCGGCGGTCGTGTTGAGCAACGGCGTGGTGGTCTGCACTTCGACGGAAGTGGCGAGATCTCCCACCTGCAGCATCGGATCGAGCGTGGCCTGCTGCTGGACCGCCAGCATGATATTGACCTGGGAATACTTCTTGAAGCCATTGGCCTCGACCGTCAGCGTGTACCCGCCGGGAGGCAGCGCCGTCACTACGTAGCGGCCTGCTTCATCCGTGCTGGTGGGATGCGGGACATTGCGTTCCGCTTCCGTGACGGTCACCCGCGCGCCGGGAACTCCACCGCCGCTTGGGTCTGTCACCGTGCCGCGCACCGCGGCGGTAAACGACGATTGGGCCCATACCGGCGCCGCGATCAACAGGGCAAAACAAGCAAGTCTTGCGCCTTTCGGCAATTTGCTCATACGACCCCCTTTTTCCCGATTCGGCTCGATTTTAGCACTTGTTAGATATAAAAGAGCCTTGAACTCTTAAATTTGAAGACAAAACGCCAGTCGAGGAACATCTTCGCTGGCGGAAGATCCGCCGCCACGCCGTACATCGTCTGGATGAGTCCGCCGGGAAGATTAGCAGCCAATGTCGGCCTGCTAGTCCTCGCGGCGGAACGACGACGCATGACGTTCGGGGCATCCCATCCCAGCACGTAGGCAGTGCCGGCCAAGAGTAACTGCGACCAAGGAAGCGGGATTCGGCCTTCTCCTCTCTCTAATCCCCATCTCCCGCAAAAGCTGGACGCAGAGCGGGATTCAGTCTCGCCCGCAACTCGTCGCGGGCGGAAGCCTCGTCATGCTCCGGAAATCGCACCAGGACCGTGAGCGAAGCGCTGGCAAACACCAGAACGCCGAGAATCAGCAGGGCCTGCGGCCACGTGAGGCTCTTCGTCTTGAACAGGAAGCCCGCGGCCACAGCCCCCACATTGCCGCCTGCTCCCACGATGCCCGCCACGGCGCCGAGCGCGCGCTTGTTGACAAAGGGCACGATCGCATACGTGGCGCCGTTGGACATCTTGATGAACAGGCCGGTGATGAGCATGGCCGCGACCGCCAGGCTCAGGGACCGCGCCTGCGAGAAGCAGACCAAAGCCACGCCTTCCAGGCCGATGGTGAAGCCCAGCAGGACGGAGCGTCCGCGCAGGCCCCAGCGCAAGGAGCAGCGATCGCTTACGATGCCGCCCAGTGCGCGCGCGAACAGATTCATCATGCCGAAGGCTCCGGCGGCAATGCCTGCGGCCTGAAGGGAAAGTTTGAAATTATCGACGAAGTAGAGAGCGGCGATATTGTCGACGGTCAATTCCATGCCGAAGCAGGCCGCATACAGAATCGCGAGCGCCCAGACGCGTGGATCGCGGCACGCTTCCCGGAACGCATGGCCGGCGGCGGACCGCCCGGGCATGCGCCCCTGCGCGCGCAGTTCGTCGAAATCGCCGTCCGCCGTATCCCGCGTCAGGAAGTAGTAAGCGATGCCGGTCACGAAGAGAGCGGCTCCCGGCGCCATCATCGCCAGACGCCAGCCCCACCATGACCCGACCCCTAGGCTGAGAAACCCGGCGAACAGCAGCGGCATCACCATCTGCGTGACCCCGCCGCCCAGGTTGCCCCATCCCGCCGCGGTGGCGTTCGCCGAACCCACCACGTTTGGAGCGAACATGACCGATGTATGGAATTGCGTGATCACGAAGGATGCGCCGATTGCGCCGATGGCCAGCCGGAACAGGAGAAACGTCGTATAGTCATGCGCCAGCCCCACGGCGAATACCGGCAGCGAACCCAATATCAACAGCCACGCGTAGGCGCGCCGCGGCCCGATGCGGTCGCATAGCCAGCCCATGAGCAGCCGTGCCAGCACCGTGATCGCCACCGAAGCGATGATCGAGTTGCCGATCTGTTCTTTCGTCAGATGCAGCTCCTGCCGGATGACGGGCATCAGCGGAGCCAGCCCGAACCAGCCGAAAAAGCAGAGAAAGAATGCCAGCCATGTCATGTGGAACGCGCGCATCGGCGCGCTCCTGAAATCAAGCAAACGAATAGCCGTAGCTTTGTTTCGTATGTTCACGTCGTTTCGTCTCCGGTTGAAAAGGCCGCCTCTACGCTTGCGTTCTTTCCACGCGCACCGCGCATTGCTTGTAGTTCGGTTCTCGCGAGACAGGGTCGAATGCGCTCAGCGTGACCTCGTTCGCGTTGGTTTCAAAATAGTGAAAGGGCATGAACACCTGGCCGGGGCCGGTGATCTCGGTAAGCCGAAGTTCCACGGCGCTGACCCGGCCGCGCTGCGAAACCACGTCCACCCGGTCGTGGCTGCGCAATCCGAGGCGCCCGGCGTCGCGCGGATTCATCTCCAGCCATGATTCCGGCGCCAGCCGCTCCAGGATCGGCGCCTCGCGCGTCTTGGTGCGTGTGTGCCAATGTTCCACCGTGCGGCCGGTATTGAGCACCAGCGGATAATCCCGGCTCGGCTGTTCCGGGAACGGCTCCCAGTTCCCGCAGATCAAACGCGCGCGTCCATCGGCAGTCTCGAAGCGGCCGTCTTCGTACAGCCGTGACACCGCTCTACGGGGAGCGCCTTCGGGGAACGGCCACTGCACCGCCCCCTCCTGCTCCAGAAGCTCGTAACTGATTCCGGAATAATCGCAGAGCCGGCCGCGCGATACCGTGCGCCATTCCTCAAAGGCGTCCCGCGGCCCCCGCCAGCCCGGAAACAACTCCTCGCGGCAGCCGAGCCGCTCCGCGATCGCCAGGAAGATATCGAAATCCGGGCGCGCCTCGCCAATGGGCTCCACCGCCTTGTTGACCTTACTGACGCGCCGCTCCGAGTTGGTATACGTGCCCTCCTTCTCTCCCCAAATGGCGGCCGGCAATACCAGATCCGCCAGGTCGGTGGTCGGTGTGGGGTGATAGCCGTCCTGCACCACCAGGAATTCCAGATTCGAGAGCCCCTGCCGCAGCACGGACTGATTGGGAAAAGAAACCACGGGGTTCGTCGCGATGATCCACATCGCGCGGATCGCGCCGCTCACCGCGCCTTCCACGATGTCGGGATACGCCAGGCCGCGCTTTCGCGGCAGGCGCGATTCGTCGATCCCCCAAAGCTCCGCCAGTTCTCTCCGATCCGCCGGGTCATCGAACTTGCGATATCCGGGCATGCTGCTGGTGAAGCCCGACTCGCGCGTGCCCATCGCGTTACACTGCCCCGTGATCGAAAATGGCGACGCTCCCTCGCGCCCGATCTGCCCTGTGAGCAGCGCGAGGTTGCAGATGGCGTTCACGGTCTCCGTGCCCTTCGTGCTGTGGTTGACCCCCATGGTCCAACCGATGAAACCAGCCTTGGCGCGGCCGTAGAGAAACGCCGTCTTGTAGAGCTGGTCTTGGGTCAGGCCGGTGATGTCGCAGACCTTCGCCGGAGCGTAGTTCTCCAAGTGGCGGGCCAGTTCGTCGAATCCGGTCGTGTGCCGGGCAATGTACTCCCGGTCGATCAGGCCGTGCTTCACCAGAATGTGTGCGATGCCGTTCAGCAGCGCCAGGTCCGACCGCGGTTTGAGAGGCAGGTGGAGGTCCGCCATCATCGCAGTCTTGGTCACGCGCGGATCGGCGACGATCAGCGTCTTGCTCGGGTTCGACTCCAGGTACTGGCAGAGAATCGGATGATTCTCCGCGATGTTGGCGCCGATCAGCAGAATCACGTCCGCCTTCTCCAGGTCTTCATAAGCGCCCGGAGGCCCATCGCTGCCAAAGGAGAGCTTATACCCGGAAACCGCCGTCGCCATGCAGAGAGTTGTGTTGCCGTCGTAGTTGTTGGTGCCGAATCCCAGTTGGACCAGCTTGCCGAGCGTGTAGAACTCCTCCGTTACCAACTGTCCGGTGCTGATGACGCCCAGAGAGTTGCGCCCGTAGCGTTTCTGCGTGTCGCCGAAGCGCGCTACCAGCAGTTCGAGCGCCTCATCCCAGCCGGCTTCCACGAGCTTGCCGTGCCGGCGCACAAGCGGCCGCTTCAGGCGGGTGGTGGCGGCAATGGTGTGATGTTCGGAGAGTCCTTTCGGGCAGAGCTTGCCCCGATTGACCGGATGGACCTCCAGCGGCCGCACGGCGACCGCCTGGTTGTCGCGCACCCCGATCTCCATCCCGCAGCCTACCGAGCAGTATCCGCATGTAGTCGCCACCCATTTGGAAGGGATGCGTTTCACCGATGTGTAGCCGTTCTCTCCGTCGCGAGCGTAGGCGTAGTCGTGAGACAGGTTGTCGAGCCCGATCCAGCGCTTGATGTTCATGCGGCCGCTCTCCGCCCTGCCGAGAATGCCGCGCCCATGTCTTTGGGAACCACGCTGACAAAGAACAGCCAGCGCCCCAGGAACTCCCCGGCCAGGGCGAGCGTGAAGGCTCCGGCCACCGCGGTTTGCCCCTTCAGCGCGAGCGGCGCCACGATGCCTGCCGCCACAAGCAGACCCAGCCTGGCCAGAAACCAGATCCGGAAGCGAAGCGAGAGCAGGAGCGAAGAAGCGCGGAGTTCGAAGGTCTCGGATTGCGACAGCCACAGGAATTTGACGGTCTGGGTAATCAGTTGCGCGGAGGCCCCCGCTGCCGCCGTCCAGGCGATCCACGGGGCATCCGATACGGACATGACGCGCACGAACAATGGGCCCAGCAGCACCGCGGTCGAAAAGAACTCCGTTGCGGTATAGCCGCTGTGCCAGGCAGGACGCGCGCGCACCATGTAGATGCGCGCCGAGCAGGTCACACCCGCCGCGCCGAATGCGACAGTCGCCAGTCCGATCCAGGGCCGGCCGCCTGCATGGATCAGCAGCATGGCGGCAAAGACCGCCGCGGCGACTGCAAATAGCGATAGGCCGAGAACTTCGCGGCTCAACCAGGATCGGCGGAGGGCGCGCATGGCGCGCCACGCGTAGACGGGCCGCCCAAGGTGCAGAGTGGACACGCCCAGGCTCGCGCCGGAAAGCGCCAGAGAAGCCATTGCGGAGATCCACAAGCGGTCCGCGTGCCCGCCAAGATCGAGCAGCCAAAGAACCCCGAATGCCCCCACTGCCAGTTGCGTCACCACCAGCATGAAGACCAGGGGCAGGTGTGGATCTTGCGGGCGTATGTGTCCGGAGTCGACGCGCCCGGCAGACGGCGAGATGTTCGCGGGAAGTGTGATCCTCGTTGTGGAGATGCTGTCATCCGCCGAGGGCAGGCCCGGCGCATTGGCGCTGATGTAGTCCGACCGCCATTGCGCGACGTTGACGATCTCGACCGCAATCGCGCCTTCAGGGCATGCTTCGACACAAGCGGGGGCCATGCCGTCGCTAAGGCGGTTGTGGCACAAATCGCACTTGCCGACCACGCCCCGCTCGGGGTTGTATTGCGGGACGCCGTAGGAACAGTTCCAGGTGCAATACTGGCACCCGATGCACGCGTCGGCGCTGTGCTCCACCACGCCTGTTTTGGAGTTCTTCGTATAAGCTTCCGTGGGACACCCGATCATGCAGGAAGGCTCGACACACTGATTGCAGCCCATCGAAAGATAATGCCGCTGTGTGTTCGGATAGTGTCCGCCTTCGATCTCACCCACGCGGCGCCAGTTGATGGCGGCCGGATTTCCGTTCTGTTCGTTGCACGCCACCACGCAACACTTGCAACCGATGCACTTCGTCATGTCGAAGTGAAAGCGGTACTGCTCGCCCGCTTGCGGGGCGCGTCGCGGAATCAGGTTCGTCGCGTGCCCGATTTGCGTTAACCCGGCGGGTCCGGCCGGCGCGGGCAGGTAGAGTAGATCGCTTTCCAGCAGCGGCAGTCCGGTCACGCCGCCACTCCCCGATATAGCTTCGCCATGCTTGCCACCTAACCTCCAAAAGGCAAAATCGCCAACAGCAGTCGCACAAAAAACTAGAGTGCGCCCGTGGATGATTGATTTGGGATTCGGCTCGGCAATGAGCCTGGGGGGCTTACGAACGGGGGTCCCCTGACATTTCGCTGGAAAGCCCGTTCGTTTCGCTAGCGATCAACCGTAGTCTACTCGAATCGGATAGGGATGGAAAGATATTCCGGGAAAGAAAGTTTTGATGGGCTCGATAAGGCCTCGCCTCGACGTCCGCCCCCCACCTGCTAAACTGTTAATTCGCTATGGCTATCAGCAAAGAACTGTTGGAAATCCTCGTGTGCCCCATTTGCAAGGCCGTGGTCGAGCTCAAGCCCGACAACACCGGGCTCAAGTGCGTCGAGTGCCGCCGCGTGTATCCGATCCGCGATGAGATCCCCGTCATGCTGGTGGATGAAGCCAAGGTCGAAGAATAGGGAGACGTGGAAAGCGTTCTGGCATGTCTGCCGCCGGGCAGCCGGGTGGCCGTGGTTAGGCTTCGATCGCTCGGCGATTGCGTCCTCACCACCCCCGCGCTCGACATCCTCAAACGCCACCGCCCCGATCTCCGCCTCGCCATCGTCGTCGAGGACCGCTTCCGCGCCGTCTTCGAAGGCAATCCCGATCTCGACGAAATCCTCCCCCCGGAATTGCCGGCCCTCCGCCGCTTCCGCCCCGCGCTCTGTATCAATTTTCACGGCGGCACGCGGAGCGCCTGGATGACCGCCCTCTCCGGCGCCCGCCTCCGCGCCGGCTTCGCCCACTACCGCCACCAGTTTCTGTACAACGTTTGCATCCCCCGCGCGCAGGAGATCCTCGGCGTCGGCCGCAAGGTCCATACCGCCGAGCACCTCGCCAGCGCGATGTTCTACCTCGGCGTTCCCCTTGGCGAGATCCCCCGCGCCAAATTGTCGGCCCCCGCGGCCAGCCAATCTCCCATCGCCGTCATCCATCCCGTCGCCGCGACGCCCGCCAAGACCTGGCCCGCCGCCAACTTCCTGGCCGTTGCCGCCCACCTCAAATCCAGCGGCCTCGATCCCGTCTTCATCGGCGCGCCCGCGGACAATCTCTCCGCCTTTCATCCCATCCTCCAGGGCGCCCTCTCCGAGTTGAAGTCCCTCCTCGCCCGCGCCGCTCTCTTCGTCGGCAACGACTCCGGGCCCGCCCACATGGCCGCCGCCTTCGGACTTCCCGTCGTCGCTCTCTTCGGCTCGTCCGACCGCGAAGTCTGGGCCCCCTGGCGCACACCCAATCAGATCCTCCCGCTCTCAGCCGATCCCCAACAGGTGGTCGCAGCGTTGGCGCGCCTCAAGGTGGCCGCGTGAACGAGCTTCTCCGCCTGGTTGCCTATGCCCGCCGCTATTCGGCGCACCTGGTGGCCTCGGTGGTCCTGATGGCAGTGGCCGGCGCCGCTACCGGCATGATGGCGCTCCTCGTCGGCCCCATCCTCTATAAGGTGCTCGACCCGCGGGCCCCCGCCGGCCCCGTCCTCCTCTATACCGATCCCGTCTTCCACCATCACTTTTACCTGAACAGCTTCCTTCCCTCAGCCATCCACAACGTCTGGACGATGGTCGCCGTCGCCATGCTCGGCGTCTTTTTTCTCAAGGGCCTGTGCGACTACTTCGGCAATTACCTGGTGAACTACGTCGGTTTCTCGGCCGTCACCAACCTGCGCAATACCGTCTTCGATAAAGTGCAGAAGCAGGGCGCGGAATTCTTCGAAGCGCAGTCCACCGGCCGCTTGATGTCGTCCATCATGAACGACATCGACAAAGTCCAGGTGGCCATCTCCCACATCCTCGCCGACCTCCTGCGCCAGTTCTTCACCGCCGCCTGCCTGGTCCTGGTCGTCATCGGAAAGGACTGGCGCCTCGCGCTCCTCAGCATCGTCATCGTCCCCTTCGTCGTCTTGCCGACGCGCAAGATCGGCCGCCGCATCCGCGGCACCAGCCGCCAGACCCAGGAAAAACAGGCCGAGTTGAACCAGATCCTCCAGGAAACGTTGAGCGGCCACATGGTCGTCAAGGCCTTCAACGCGGAGCCCTACGAGTCCCGCCGTTTCCGCGACGCCGCCCACAAACTCCTCCGCACCAACTTGCGGTACGTGCTGCAACAGGCGATGTCGTCGCCGCTGATCGAGCTCGTCGGCGCCATCGCTATCGTCGGCTTGCTGACCTATGCCCGCGACCAGATCAAAGGCGGATCCCTCACTCCGGAGGACTTCGCCAGCTTTATCCTCGCGCTGGTCATGCTCCTCGAACCCGTCAAGCGCCTCGTCGGCATCCACAACATCTTCGAGCAGGCCATCGGCGCCTCCCACAAAGTGTTCGAGTATCTCGACCAGTCCGAAGCCATCGTCGAGAAGCCCGGCGCGGTCGAGCTCAGCGGCTTCCGCGAGGGCATCGTCTGTGATCGCGTCAGCTTCCGCTACCCCGGCGCGCCGGACGGCTTCGTCATCCCGTCGCTCTCGCTCGATGTAAAAGCCGGGGAAGTCTGCGCCCTGGTGGGACCCAGCGGGGCGGGGAAGAGCACCCTCGCCAATCTCGTGCCGCGCTTTTACGATGTCACCGGCGGCGCCATCCGCATCGACGGCCACGACCTCCGCGATCTCAAACTCGCCTCGCTCCGCGCCCACATCGGCATCGTCGCGCAGGACACCTTCCTGTTTAACGACACCGTCGCCCACAACATCGCCTATGGCCGCCCCGGCACGCCGCCGGCCGAGATTCGCCATGCGGCCGAATCCGCCCTGGCGCACGAATTCATCGAGCGTCTGCCGCGCGGCTACGACACCGTGATCGGCGATCGCGGCCTCAAACTCAGCGGCGGACAGCGGCAGCGGCTGGCGATCGCCCGGGCGCTCCTCAAGAATGCGCCCATCCTGATTCTCGACGAGGCCACCTCGCATCTGGACACCGAGTCCGAAATGCTGGTACAAAAGGCGCTGGCGAACCTCATGGAGCATCGCACCGTCATCGTCATCGCGCACCGCCTCTCGACCATCCGCCGCGCCGACAAAATCGTCGTCTTGGAAAAGGGGCACGTGCGCGAGATCGGCACTCATGAGGAGCTGGTCAACCATGGCGGCATCTACCAGCGCCTCCATGATCTTCAGTTCGAGGTGGTGGACCTGTGAGCGTACGCAGCATGACCGGCTTTGCCCGCGTGAGACGCGCCATCGAGCAGGGCGAGATCGTCGTCAGTCTCAAGAGCGTGAACCATCGCGGCCTGGACCTCCACTTCCACCTTCCGCCGCAACTCGACGCCATTGAAAACGAGATCCGCGGCGTCATCAAGAAGGGTGTGGCGCGCGGCCACATGCAGGTGAACGTCTCGTTCGTCCGCCAGGGCGCCAGCGCGGCCTCGCTCAATCGCGAACTGTTCGACCTTTACCTCCAGGCCTTCCGCGAAGCCGCCGAGCGGTATCAGATCGACAGCCAGCCCGATCTCAATGCGGCCCTGCGCATTCCGGGTATGCTAAGCGCGGGCGGCGAAACCGAACTGGATGAGGCCGTCGGCAAGGCCATCCTCGAGGTGGCCGCCGAAGCGGTCGTCGTGCTGAATGTCTTTCGCGCCCGGGAAGGCGCCGCCACCGCGGAGGAAATGCGCAGCCGCTGTAGCAATATCGAAACCCTGGTGGCGCGCATCGAAGACATTCGCGCGGGGGCCGTGCCCGCCTTCCAGCGGCGCCTCCGCGAACGGCTCGACGATCTGCTCAAAGGCGCCTCCATCGACCCGCAGCGTCTCGCCCAGGAAGCCGCCATCCTGGCGGATCGAAGCGATATCTCCGAGGAGCTGGTCCGCCTTCGCACCCACGCCGCACACCTCGCTTCGATGCTGGCCGGCGAGGGCGAGATCGGCAAGCGTCTCGACTTCCTCCTGCAGGAGATGAACCGGGAATCCAACACCATCCTGTCGAAGACCGGCGGCCTCGGCGACCTCGGCCTGACCATCACGGACCTGGCCCTGGCGGCCAAATCGGAGATCGACAAAATTCGCGAACAATCGCTCAACCTCGAATGACGACAGTTTTTATCGTTTCCGCGCCGTCCGGCTCCGGCAAATCGACGCTCGTGTCGCGCCTCCTCACCCAGGTGGAAGGGCTCATGTTCTCCGTGTCGTACACCACCCGCAAGCCGCGCGGCGCCGAGGTCGATGGGCAGAGCTACCACTTCGTCACCCGCGAGGCGTTCGAAGCCATGCTCGCCCGCGGGGAATTCCTCGAGCACGCCCAGGTCTTCGGCAACTACTACGGCACGCACCGGTCCATCCTGGCGCAGGCGCGGGCCGAGCAGAAGGACCTGGTACTCGACATTGATGTCCAAGGTGCGAGACAATTGAAGTGCCAGATTCCCGAAGCGGTTACGGTGTTCATACTGGCGCCTTCGCGGCAGATCCTGGAGCAGCGCCTGCGGGCGCGCAGCGAGGACCGGGACGACGTAATCGAGAGGCGCTTGCGGGAGGCGGCCGAGGAAATCCGGAATTACGACGTCTACGATTATGTTTTGATCAATCGGGACCTGGGCGAGTCGGATAAGGTGCTGAGCGCCATCGTTCGCGCCGAGCGCGTCCGGCGAACCAGGATTGAAGACCAGATTCGGCCCATTCTGGACACATTTCAAGTTTGAAGAGGTTTCAAAAGCATGGCTGAGAACAAGGCTCCACGTAACAACGTCCACTGCACGTTGCCGGACGATCCGGAGCAGAGCACCTATCGTTTCATCATCGTGTCCGCCAAGCGGGCGCGCCAATTG
Organism: uncultured Solibacteraceae bacterium; assembly: GCA_964608645.1. GTDB lineage: Bacteria > Acidobacteriota > Terriglobia > Bryobacterales > Bryobacteraceae > CAZSQK01. The sequence continues at coordinate 16,064 of CAZSQK010000037.1, forward strand.
CAGGGAGGTGCGCGGCCGGTTCTTCCGACATCCTCGAAGAAGCCCACCATCATTGCCACCGAAGAGGTGCGGCGCGGCCTCGTGAAGTACTCCCTCACCGGGCCGGCCCCCGAAGAACCGGCTGCCGAGCCGAACCTCTAAGTCCCCTGTTTTCATGAAACTGCTTCTCGGCGTTTCGGGCGGAATCGCAGCCTACAAAGCGGCCGAACTCGCCCGCCTTCTGATGCAGGACGGTCACGAAGTGCAGGTGGTCATGACCGCCGCCGCGGAGCAGTTCGTCCAGCCTCTGACCTTCGCCGCGCTGACCGGGCGCAAGGTCCTCACCGACCTCTTCGCCATCGAATCGGCCATCGAACACATCGCGGTGGCTCAGGAGCACGAGGTCCTGGCGATCGCGCCGGCTACGGCCGATCTCCTCGGGCGGCTCGCGCACGGACTCGCAAACGACTTCCTCACAACGGTTTACCTCGCATTCACCGGGCCGGTCGTGATCGCTCCGGCGATGAATGTGAACATGTGGAATCACGAAGCGACCCAGACCAACGTCGAGACGCTGCGGCGGCGCGGGCACCACATCGTCGAGCCGGGGGCGGGGTATCTGGCCTGCGGCATGACAGGCCAGGGACGTCTCGCGGAACCTGATGAAATCGTGCAAGCGATTCATTCCTTAGCACATACGCGCAAGGATCTGGAAGGGGAAACCGTCCTGATCACGGCCGGGCCGACACAGGAGCCGCTCGACCCGGTCCGCTACATTTCCAACCGTTCGAGCGGCAAAATGGGCTACGCCCTGGCGGAAGCAGCGGCGGCGCGTGGGGCCCGGGTGATTCTCGTTTCCGGTCCCGTGCACCTGCCCGCTCCGCGCGGCGTCGAATTGATCAACGTCCGCACTGCCAAGGAGATGCGGGACAAAGTCTTCGAGAATCTCGACGCCGCCGATGTGGTCGTCAAGTCGGCTGCGGTTGCCGATTTTCACCTCAGTAAGGTTCCCGATCAAAAGGTCAAAAAGACCGCCGCGCGGGTTTCCCTGGAATTGGACCCGACCCCCGACATCCTCGCCGAGCTGGGCCGGAAGAAAGGTGACCGGCTGCTGATCGGTTTCGCCGCCGAGACGCAGAACCTCCTGCAGGAGTCCCGGCGGAAATTGGAGACCAAAAACTGCGATATGGTGGTCGGAAATCTGGTCGGAAATAGCGAAACTGGCTTCGAATCCGATCAAAATGAGGTCATTTTGGCGCTAAAAACCGGTGAAAATGTGCATTTAGCGCGCGCTTTGAAGCGCGAAATCGCCGATCGGATCTTCGACGAGGCGCTCAAACTGCGTCTCACCCTCCACGCCGCCCATGGACGCTGACGATCTCCGCAACTACCTCGAGTTCTACCAGGATCTCGGGATCAAAGATCTGTATCGCCGCAAAACCGAGGCCGCTGCCGCCGCGCCTCCTCTCCAGGAACTACCACCCATGACACCCGGCGCGGACAGTCTTCTCAAGATCCTCGACGACATCGGCGATTGCAAACGCTGCCGCCTCCACGAGGGCCGAACCAAGCTCGTATTTGGTGTGGGCGATGAAAAGGCGCCGCTGGTGTTTGTCGGGGAAGGGCCCGGCGCCGATGAGGACGCGCAGGGGATTCCGTTCGTCGGGCGCGCCGGACAACTCCTGACGCAGATGATCGAGGGCACGGCGAAGAAGGAAGGCATCGACATTCTCCGCAAGGATGTCTACATCTGCAATGTCGTCAAATGCCGCCCGCCCGAGAACCGGACGCCGGAAGCGGACGAGATGGCGACCTGCGGCGAATTCCTCTACCGGCAGTTGATGACCATCCGGCCGAAGGCGATCTGCGCCCTCGGCGGCACCGCCGCGCGGGCGCTGACCGGGCATAAGGAAGGGGTCACGAAGATGCGCGGACGGTGGTTTCAATGGCGCGATATTCCGGTAATGGTGACGTACCATCCATCCTTTTTGCTCCGCGCGTACAACGTCAATGCGAAGCGCGAAGCATGGGAGGATCTGAAGAAAGTGCTCCACTTCGCGTACGACTAAATACTTGATAAATAGAACAAATGCCCGAGGCGTGCTGTATCTACCGCAGGTTAAGATTGCAGGTACAGCGACATGGAAAAGCGCCCCAGGAACAAGAGCCAGATCAACAAAGCGCGACACTTCCTCCACTGCGTCATCCTGGAACAGCGGGCCGCTACAGAAGAGTTGAAAGCCAGTAACGGCGAACTCGAGCGGTTGCTGGACGAGGTTTTATCCTCACGCACCGACCTTCGCGCGATCACCGCGGAAGACCCCGAAGAGCCGCCTGTCGGGTCGAAGCCGGATCCCCAGGACCGCAGCACGACGGAGCTGAAACGGGAGGCCGACGCCGTATTGGAACAGGGCAGTGTGGCGATCCGGGCCTCGATGCGGCTGCGGCGAAAGTCGGAACGGATCCGCGAAGCGCTGCAGGGCGGCGTCACACCCAAACCCGTGGCGCAGGGACTTTCGCGGCGCGAGCATCAGGTGCTCACGTTGATCGTTGCGGGAAAAAGCAGCAAGGAAATTGCTGCCGAACTGGGAATTTCTTTCAAAACCGCGGTGACTCATCGCGCCAGCATCATGAGCAAGCTCGATGTTCACGAGATCGCGTCGGTCGTGCGGGAAGCCATCCGGCGGGGTTTGGTGTAGGCGAAAACAGAGGGAGTCCGGACCGGCAGAATCACCGGTCCGGACAATGACCTGAGGACTTAAACGCCGGCGCGCTGCGTGAGCACGGTGTGCAGGTGCGGGAGCCCGACACCCTGGTCGCGAAGCGCGGACTGCATGGCTCCGGTGTAAATGTCCATATGCTTGCGGGAGTATCGCAGCATGCCCAGCCGCCGCAATCGATTCAACTGGAACGTGACGATTTCACGCGACGTGCCGACGTACTCGGCGATCGTGTGATGGGTCAGCGCCGAGACGCGCACCGAGCCATCGGACATCGGGGTCCCCAGGGAGTCCGAAAGCTGTACCAGGGCGAGCATCACGCGCTCCGGGGTCTTGTAGACGGCCATGCTTTCGATGCGGTCCTGCAGTTCGATGCACTGCCGGACGAGGTATTGCGACAGCGCCAGGCCGAGCCGCGGCTCTCGTTCGATCTGTGCCTCAATCTCATTGACGGTCCAGGACATGAGGGTGACATTGTCGAGGGCGATCGCCGCTTCCGTGCGGCGTTGGCCGCCAATCAGCGCTGACTCGCCGAATAAACCTTCGGCGGAGACGATCCGGGCGACCATCTGGCTGCCGTCATCGCTGACGTTGGTGATCTTCACACGGCCCAGGATTACAACGTAGAGGTGGTCGGACGGCTGTTGAGGGTCATAGATTACGCGCCTTTTGGCGAATTCCTGCACGGGTTTACGCGGTAAATACGTTAGCGGGTCTTCAGCGGTAAAAGCGGTTTCTCTTGTGCGAATCATCCTATCCCCTCCCAATGGGTTCTGTTGCACCATTTCCCGGTGCCTAGGTGAGCTTACCCGCTTGCGGCGCCTCGTGCATCAGCTTTTTGGCTTACCTTCCAAAACTGTGTGACATACCGCACACAGGACTGGCCGCAAGATTAAAATGTCTTAATATAGTGAGGCGTTTCCTCACATGCCGGTTTTTCCTGTTTCGGTGTATATTTGACCCGTGCCATGGCTCAGTCACAACCGCCGCAGCCCGCACCCGAATTAGTCATCCTCTGGCGGACCCGTCTGGAGAAGGCAAAGGCAACGTATGCCCTCGCCGTGGCGGAATTCCGGCGTCTCTCGGAGGAGTATCGGGAGCAGGAAATGCCCCGCGGGGATTCGGGACTCGCCTTGCGCCGCGCCATTGCCGACGAGGATGAGGCGCGCCGCCAATACACGAAGATCTTGAAGCAGTTCACCGAACTGATCGTCAACGGGAAGCCGCCGTCGGACGACTGAGCCATCGCCACCCGGCATAACCGGCCGGCGGAATCGCGGCCGCAATCCAGAACGCGTCGTCGTACCGGTGCAGGTCGAACAGCCTGCCGAATAGGGGCATCATGATCGCCACCAGCAAACTCCACGATCCCGCGCCTGTGCCCGCGATGAGGCCGGCATGGTCCGAGGCATAGACGTGGGTGGCATAAGCGACCGCCAGCACGACGAAGCCGGCGGCCACGAACATCGCCAGGAACATCGCCGCGAGCACGCACCATACGTTGGCCATCCAGGGCACGCCGCCGAAGACCAGGTTCAGAATCGTGCAGAGCCCCAACAGGCGTCCTAATCCGGCAATGCGGGGCTCGCCGCGCCGCAATCCGCGATCGGACAACCAGCCCCAAAAGAAGTAGCCGGCCTCCCACCCCAACGGCGGGATCCACAACACCCTTCCGATGAACTCCTGGGAATGATCGAGTGGCTTGGCCAGATAGAGCGCGGCGCTATACAACACGAAGCCCAGGGGCAGGGCGCCGAGGGCATAGGCCGACATGAACGCCCAAAGCGCGCGGTCGCCGAGCCGGGGACGGGCGGTGGCGGAGACCGCCTCCCGCGCAGGCGCGGCGACATCCTTGCGCCGGGAAACCACGGACCACATCACGAGCCATGCGGCGCCGATGAGGCCGGTGAACCAGAAGGCCGCGCGCCAGCCCCACCACAGAAAGATCGGCGTAACGATCAGCGGCGTGATCAACGCTCCCAGCGACCCGCCGCTATAGGCGACCGCAAGGCCCCGTCCACGGTGCTCCGGCCCGAGCGTCTGCACGACCGCCCGCAAGCCGCCGGGGAACGTCGCGCCTTCGCCGAAGCCCAGCGCCGCGCGCGCCGCTCCAAAGGACCAGAATCCTCCGGCGAATGCATGGGCGACGGACGCCACGGTCCACCACGACACGGCGAGAGTCATGCCGCGGCGCAGTCCGGCGCGGTCGAGGATCCAGCCCCACAGTGGGTTGGACACCATGTAGGCCACGGAGAAGGCCGAAATGATGAAGCCGTACTGCTCGCCGGAGAGGTGGGTTTCCTTGAGGATGGTCGGCGCCAGCAGGGCGAGCGTGCTGCGGTCGACATAGCTGATCAGGGACACGAGCAGCATCGAGAACGCGGGAATCCATCGGGACATCAGCTCAGATTGTAGCGTGGGGGGCCAAAGCTACTGCCGCGCCGCGGCGGTTTCCTGGTCGATGGCCTTGCGGATCGCCTCCCGTCCCTCGGGAGTCGACATCAGGGCGTGGGGCGTGCGCGGCACGAACTCGATTTGCTTCGGACTGGTGACCTTCGCCGCGTATGCCAGCCCGGCGGGCACGGGCTCGCCGCAATCGAGCGCGCCGAACAGAAAGCGCAATCGGGTCTTCGGGTACTCGAGCACCGCGCCGGGATGCGCGACGCTGTCGTCGAGAAGCTGCGCGACGGTTGGTTGCGACGTCACCTGCCGGCAAACGCCGTTGGCCGGCCCGAGCATGCACCCCGGCTTGCAGTCGAGGGTGTCCGGCGGCACGAGGCTCGCGCAGAGGGCGGTCCATTCCTCCGATGGCTTGGCGGGGCAAGTGTAGTCGAGCCGCGCGACCGGCGGTCCCGACGTGGGAATGGCGACGTCGAGAATCGCGGCGCGCCCGTAAGTTGTCAACGCATACCCGATCTCGGCCGAACCGCCGGAGTTTCCCGTGGCCACGAACTTGCCCCCGCGATGGACAGTGGCGTGGATCCACGTCAGGAGAGTGGCATAGCGGCACGCCTCCAGCTTCAGCCCGCCTTCCTGCGTGACCCAACCCCCGTCCCATTCCCGGTCCACCACGAGAAAGCCCATTTCGGACAGATCGCGGACGAGCCCCAGAACGGGCGCGGCGGCGGCATAAAACGTCGCGCCATTGCCGCCGGATCCCAGCACTACGGTCCCCCGGAGAGGTTTCGCTGGGGCCGGCTGGGTAATGCGAAGCTGAGCCTGCAGATCCTTCAAGCCGGGGCAGGTCACCACAACTTGCCGGCAGGCGGTCCGCTCCAGCCGTCCCGCGCCGCCGGGGCAAGGTTCAGGCGATTCCGTTACTTTGCCGAGCGGCGCGGCCGGCAGCGCGGATGCCAATGCAAGCCACAGGGTCAAACTTCTCATCACCGGCCCATGATAGCTTTGTGCAGCGTCGACGCCAAGCGGCCGGGCCACGATGCGCCGCGCTTCGCGAGTCGCTCCTCCAGCATCGCCTGCTGCTTCTGCACTGTTGGTCGTCACCTTTGTGCCGGCTAAGTAGCCCACCGCGATGTTACTGTTTCCCGTCGTATTGCTAAGAAGTGCGCCGCTGGGCCGTTCCTCGCCAAACCGGCTCCAGCGGCAGGAACCCTGCAGTATGCGACAATCAACCTAGTCTGCCGCGTGGAACGAGACAGGAGCATGAAAGTAGCACCAACCTGTTACCGATTCGCGGCCGCTACCGTATTTGCCGTTCTGGCCATACAGTCTCCCGCCGGGATATCCACGCGGCAGACACGGCGCAAGGCGGAGACTCCGCTACGCCAATGGCCCAGCGCCAATCAGAGCCGCGATTACGGGAAGCTGCCGCTGGCCTTCGAACCCAACGTGGGCCAAACCGATGCGCGTGTGCGTTTTCTAGCGCGGGATGGGGGTATGACCACGTTCTTCACCGATCGCGAAACGGTGATGGTGCTCAGCCGGAGCCGGCAGGCAGCGCCGCCCGAAATCGAGCAGGCCGTGGTGCGGATGAAACTGGAGGGCGCGGGCCAACCCGGGCCGGCGACTGGGTTGGAAAAGCTGCCCGGCATCTCCAACTACTTCATCGGCAACGACCCGGCGAAGTGGCGCAGGGACGTGCCGCATTTCGCTCGCATCCAATACGAGGGCGTGTATCCGGGAATCGACCTGGTGTGGTACGGCAACCAGCAGCGGCTGGAGTACGACTTCCTGGTGGCGCCGGGTGCGGACCCGAAGCAGATCCAGGTGGCGTATGAGGGTGTGGAGTCGCTGCTGGTCGATGCCGGCGGCGACCTGGTGCTGCGGACAGCGCTGGGCGAGATACGGCAGCAGAAGCCGCGGGTGTATCAGGACGTGGGTGGCAAGCAGGTGGAGGTGAGAGCACGGTACGCCGTGCTGGCGAGCAATCGGGTGACTTTCGCACTGGGCCGGTATGATCGCATGCGGCAGTTGCGCATTGACCCGGTAGTGTTGGTCTATTCCACGTACCTGGGCGGTAACGGTTATGATTCGGGCCAGGCGATCGCCGTGGACGGAGCGGGCTCAGCCTACGTCACGGGGTACACCATTTCGACGAACTTCCCCACCCAGTCGCCGTACCAGGCGACAAACCGGGGATTTCCCAACGCGTTCGTGACGAAGCTGACGCCGGCTGGGGACGCGCTGGTCTACTCTACCTACCTGGGGGGCAGTGGCATTGCTCCGACGGGGTTCACCGACGTTAACGCCGGTCGGGGGATCGCGGTGGATGGGGCGGGCTCAGCGTACGTCACGGGGGACACCAATTCGACCGACTTTCCCACCCAGTCGCCGTACCAGGCGTCGCTCCGGGGAAGTAAGAACGCTTTCGTGACGAAATTGGCGCCGGCTGGCAACGCGCTGGTCTACTCCACCTACTTGGGCGGTCGTGACACTGATTCTGGCCGCGGGATCGCGGTGGACGGGACGGGCTCGGCCTACGTCACGGGCGCCACCACTTCGACCAACTTTCCCATCCAGACGCCGTACCAGGCGACACTCCAGGGAAGTTCCAACGCCTTCGTGTCCAAGCTGACGCCGGCGGGCAACGCGCTGGTCTACTCCACCTACCTGGGCGGAAGCAGAATCGATCGTGCCACCTCAATCGCGGTGGATGGGGCGGGCTCGGCCTACGTCACAGGGGATACTCTTTCGACCAACTTTCCCACCCAGTCGCCGTACCAGGCGACACTCCCGGGATCTGATAATGCATTTGTGACGAAGCTGACGCCGGCGGGCAACGCGCTGGTGTACTCCACATACCTTGGCGGAAGCAACCTTGATTTTGGCGCAGGGATCGCAGTGGACGGGGTGGGCTCGGCATACATCACGGGGATCACCTATTCGACCAACTTCCCCACTCAAGCGCCGTACCAGGCGACACTCCGAGGAAGGCAGAACGCGTTCGTGACCAAGCTGACGCCCGCGGGCAACGCGCTGGTCTACTCCACCTACCTGGGCGGAAGCACCGATGATTTGGGAATCGGGATCGCGGTGGACGGGGCAGGCTCGGCATATGTCACCGGGTACACCTTTTCCACCAACTTCCCCACCCAGTCGCCGTACCAAGCGACGCTGCAAGGAAGCACCAACGTTTTCGTCACCAAGTTGGCGCCCGCGGGCAACGCGCTACTCTACTCCACCTACCTGCGCGGAAGCATTGGCTACGCGATCGCGGTGGACGGGGCGGGCTCAGCCTACATCACGGGGCAAACTGGACCGGACTTCCCCACGCAGTCGCCGTACCAGGCGACACTCCAGGGAAATACCAACGCCTTCGTCACGAAGTTGGCCAGCCCTGCCATCAGCCTGACGATCGGCAAGACCCATACGGGGAACTTCACGCCAGGACAGAACGGCGCGACGTACGCCGTAACGGTGTCGAGCGCGGCTGGGTCGAGCCCGACAACCGGCGCCGTGACGGTGACAGAGACAGTTCCGCCGGGAATGACACTGGTGTCGATGGCGGGCGCGGGGTGGACGTGTCCGGCGGGCGGCACGACGTGTACGCGCAGCGATGCGCTCAATGGTGGGTCAAGCTATCCCGCAATCACGGTGACGGTGAATGTGGCCAGTAGTGCGGCGACGCTGTTGACCAATCAGGTAAGCGTTTCGGGCGGCGGTGCGGCAACGTCCAGCGCAGCCGATACGGCCATCGTGTCCACCTGTACGCCGACCGTATCCCCCACATCGCTGGCGTGGGGCCCGGCGGGGGGCACCTTGACGATTACCCTGAACAACGGAGGCTGCGGATGGACGGCAACTCCCAATGTCCCGTGGCTGGCGCCGGCCGTGACGTCCGGAACCAGCGGTGCTCTGAATGTGACCGTAGGAGCCAATGTGAGCTCCGGCATACAGCAGCGCAGCGGCACAATCACAGTAGCCGGCCAGACCGTCACTGTGACACAGGCAGCCTACATACCTGGGAGGATTACGATTCCTTCGCTGGTGTCGCTCAACCCCTTCCAGGGGAGCGGCCCCAATGCCACTCTCACGCTGGTTTACGCGCACCCCAACGGATGGGCCACCATCCAGAGTGCCGAGTTCATCATCAATCCCCGCTGGGAGGCCAACTCCCGCGGCGGCGGCTGCTATGTCAAATACGCGCCGAGCACCGGCCTTTTCACGCTCACCGCCGATGACGGTAACAGTGTCGCGGGGACTGCTGTGCCGGGCTCCGGCGGCAGCATCTCCAACAGCCAATGCACCCTCAACGCCGCGAGTTCGTCGGCGACGGGCAGCGGTAACAACCTCACGATCGTCGCCTCCCTCACCTTCCAGCCCAGCTTCGCCGGCCAGCGGCATATCTGGATGCAGGCGGTCGACTATAACAACCTCAGCACCAATTGGCTGGTCTACGGTGTCTGGTTCCCCACTCAGTCCACGGTCAGAGCCATCCCCTGGTATCGCATCTACGATCCGTTCTCCAAGTCCTACCTCTACACTTCCGACCAGAACGAGTACAACACTCTGGGGAGCCGCGGCTTCACGCTGCAGGGCGTTTCGGGACTGGTGATGAATGGCTCCACTACGGTGGGCGGCGCTTCCAACATGGCTTGGTATCGCGTGTTTGTGAACGCGACCAGTAGCCATTTCTGGACGTCGGACCGCAGTGAGTTTCTGAACCTGGTGAACGCGCAGCAGGCATATGTAGGGGAGGGAGTGGCGGCATTCGTGATGCCGTACATCAACGCCCAGGGCCAGGTCTCGCCGCCGGTGGCCAATACGATTCCCTTCTACCGCGAGGCATTCTCGGGTCAGAACCTGCATTTCTGGACGACGGATTCCCATGAGGCGCCCGCCGGATACTCGATGGAAGGCATCGCGTGCTACATCTTCCCGGCCAGCGGAGCGCAGGGGATCGGCACTGTCGCGGCCCAGGTGAATGACGATTCGCCGACCGTCGTATCGGCGGGGAATGGCGTCATCGCGCCGGGACAAGTGCTGTCGATCTACGGCCATCGTCTCGGCGGCGCGGTGTTGTTCAACGGAATACCGGCGCAAGTCGAGTCGGCCGGGGACAACGAGATCCAAGTGGTCGTGCCGCAAGAACTGGCGGGCGCTTCGGAAGTGAGGCTGGAAGTGGAGCACCGGGGACGGCGCTCCAAGCCCGTGACCCTGGACGTCGTGCCAGCCAATCCGTCGATTTTCGGCACGAATCAATACGGCCGAGGCATCGCGCACGCGCGTAACGAAGACGGCACGATCAACAGCGCCGAACATCCGGCGGCGCGCGGCTCGGTAGTGACGCTGGACACCACGGGATATAACACCGGAAACCTGCCCATTGAAGTGCACATCGGCGGTCATCCAGCGGAAGTGATCTCGACGCACGGATCGGGAACGCGGCCGGGAGTCAGCGAGGTGCGGGTCCGCGTGCCGGACACGGTAGAGCCGGCGTTGTTCCAGCCGGTGGTGCTGCACGTGGGCAACCTGTTCAGCCAACCGGGAGTGGGGCTGGCGATTCAGTAGCGCGAGCCGGACATGACGAGGGAATCAAGCCCGACGGGAAACGTCATAGGCGCCTAACGTATAGGCTCTCTTGTTCCGTTTCGGTAGCGGCGCCTTTCCGACCGGCGGAGCGTCCCAATAAGGTATAGAAGCTCCAGGACTTTCCTTCAGTTTCGAGGGCACGAAATTTGTCCCGGTGGCCGTCCTCACGACGCTATACTGTTCAGAATCTCAACAGCTTGTACGAGGGTGAGCTTGCGCCAGACATTCCGGTTCTTGGGCTTAACACTGCTGTTCGCGCTTTCGACGCATGCGCAGAACACGAATTATCCCTATATCCTTAAATCCTTCGCGGGGTCAACCGCCCTCGGCGACGGCGGCCCGGCCACGTCAGCCTATTTGAGCAGCCCACGCTCCGCGATCGCGGATGCCGCCGGCAACATTCTGATTCTGGACTCCGGCAACGGGCGCATTCGCAAGGTCACCCCTGACGGCAGGATCTCCACGCTCGCGTCGGTCCCATCCGACAGTTACCACATGGTCTTGGGGCCCAAGGGCGACCTCTTCGTCGCCACACTGCATCAGGTGCTCAAGGTCAGTCCCGCCGGCGCCGTCAGCGTGATCGCCGGCACCGGCGTAGCCTGGCACAGCGGCGATGACGGCCCGGCCCTGAAAGCCGAGTTCTGGGGAATCACCGCTCTTGCAGTGGATAGCGAAGGAAACATCTACGTGGGCGAAGACGGATTCATCCCGGACGGGAACGCCCACACGTACTACATACGGGAGATCCTGACCAGCGGCGCCATACGTTCTATTGCGGGCGCAGCCAGCACAGCTCAGATTGACGGAACGCCTGCCAGTCAGATGTTCATCATCAGAATCGGCGGAATCGCGATCGGCGGCGACGGGACGATCTTCTACGCCGACAACAAATACATTCGCCGATTCACGATCGGCGGCACGGTATCGACGCTCGGCGGCAACGGAAGCGTGGGAATGGCGGTGGACGGTCCCTGGATCCGCAGCCCGTTCGACGTGCCGACAAGCCTTTATCTCGAGCCGAGCGGCACGTTCTATGTGACGGATTTCTACTTCATCATGAAGGTTTCGCCGGGCGGCATACTAAAGAAGATCGCCGGCAACCTGCGAAATAGCGGTGCCGGATTTCCGAACGACGGGCCGGCACTCGGGCTGGCGCTCGGTATCACCAGCGTCAACAGCGTGGACGCGGCGGGAAACCCGATTCTGTGCGATGGGTTCAACCTCGTCCGTAAGATCATGCCGGACGGCAACGTGGTAACAATCGCGGGAAAACCTCATAATGCCGGCGACAATGGTCCGGCGATCTCCGCGACCGTCGATATTCCGACACTGATGGCGGCACATCCGGATGGCAGCGTGTACTTCTACGATTCCGGCAATTTCCTGATCCGGCGCGTTGCGACCGATGGCACGATCACCACGGCCGCCGGAAAGCCGTTCGTCCAGTTGGCGAATCAGTTCTCTCGCGACATTCCCGTTTTCGGGGGTCCTTTGCCGCCTCTCACTGCGATGACGTTTGATGCCACGGGGAACCTCTATTTTTCAGATCAATTCCGAGTCTACAAGCTGTCCAACAGCACAATTGCCGTAGTCGCCGGCCGCGGAGAGGCCAGTGACGAGCGTTACGGCACGGCCAGTTCCGGCGACGGCGGTAAGGCAACTGACGCTCGTTTTGGCGGAATTGAAGGGCTTGCCGTCGACTCAAAAGGCAACGTCTATATTGGGGACCCGTCGAACATGCGCGTGCGCAAGGTCGACGCCACGACCGGAATCATCAGCGCATTTGCCGGTCACTATGGCCAACTGACCTTTACCGGGGACGGTGGTCCCGCGGTCAGTGCCGGCCTCGGCCCGGATTACAACCGGATGCCCCTGGCAGTCGATTCCAAAGGAAATGTCTATATCGGGGACGGCTCCAATAAGCGCATCCGCGTTGTCGATCCCTCCGGTATCATCAACACTTTCCTCGGCAATGGCGCCCTGGGGCGCGCGTCCGGACCGATCAAGACATCGCCTTTCTCCATTGCCAATTCCATGGTGTTCGATAGCTCAGGCGCGATGTACGTCAACAGTGTACTGAGCTTGGTTACGATAATCGGCGTCGCTCCGTTGGACGACTGGAACATCTACAAAATCGAAAACGGCATCATCACCGCCATAGCCGGCAACAACAACGGCGGCCCGCTGACGGATGGTACGCCGGCCCTTTCGACCGGCTTTCACAGTAACCACCTCGCGGTGGACGCCAATGGCGACCTATACGCCTCCGACCCTGGCGCCCACACCGTCCGCAAGCTCGTGTTGAACTCTCCGAAGTCGTTCACTGCGGCGGACGGCGCGGACCAGACCGGCGGCACGGGCCAGAATCTCGCCAAGGCGCTTAAGGTCCAACTGCTCGGGCGGAGCGGTTTCGGTATTGCCGGGGTCACGGTTACGTTCGCCGTCACCACCGGATCGGCCAAGTTGGGCGCCGCGACAGCCACGACCGACGTCAACGGCTTCGCCAGCACGGCCGTCAGCCTGGGGGATACCGCGGGCGCCGTGACCATCACCGCCACCGCCAGCGGCGTGACCCTGCCGCCGGTGGGTTTCAACGAAACAGCGATCCCCTGCAGCGTGCCGCAGCCGGCGATCTCGTCTGCGCGGTCGGTGGGCGACTTCGGCGGCTCGGCGACCTTCGCCGCGGGCTCCTGGCTGGAGGTCAAGGGGAGCAACCTTGCGCCGAACACGCGGACCTGGTCGCGCGACGACTTCCAGGGCAGCAATGCTCCGACCGCCCTGGATGGCGTGACGGTTACGATTAACGGCAAGCGTGCCTTCATCGGCTACATCAGCCCGACGCAGATCAACGTCCAGGCGCCGGCCGATTCGGCCACGGGAACCGTGGGGCTGACCGTGTCGCCCGCCGCCTGCGCCAGCGCATCGATTTCCGTGCAGAAGGCGGCCGTCGCTCCGGGCCTGCTCGCTCCCTCTGTGTTCAACGTGGGCGGCAGGCAATATCTGGCGGCCCTTTTCCTGGATGGCGTCACCTACGTGGGCAATCCAGGGCTGATCTCGGGTGTCCCGTTCCGGCCGGCGAAACCCGGGGAGAGCATCGCGCTTTACGGAATCGGGTTCGGCGACGTCACGCCGTCCAGCCCGCCGGGCGTGGTCGCATCGGGCTCGACCAGCGTTGCCGGTCTGACGGTGTCGTTCGGCTCGACCCAGGCGAAGGTGACGTACGGCGGCCTGGCGCCGAACTCCGTGGGACTGTATCAGGTCAATGTGACGGTTCCCGATGTGGCCGATGGCGACTACGTCGTGACGCTCCGAGTGGGGAATACGGCGGCGGTCCCGCAGAACATGTATCTGACGGTCAAGCGCTGAGCGGCTGGGCCGCCTGGCGGCGATCCGGTCGCCGCAATTAGACAAGAATAAGCGTGCAATTCCGCGCCGGCCGATTCTACTCGTCATCATCGCAGTCCTTGCGGGCTAACTTAAATGTGTAGGTCTCCGCTGACGGCGTAACGTTTACCGGGTAAGTCAAACTGGATCGAAAAGGCAACTGGCTAGCTAACCCTACGCTGACTATGCAACTCCTGCTTTACGCGCCCGGGTGAGGCTTCGTGCGACGATTTGAGATCGCTACTTAACACCCCATCCCGGCACGAATTCCTCAACGACCGGGCTCGCCATACTTGCATTCCATCGTCACTGGAAGAGCACTTATGGCAATATGTTACGGGCGATCACACTGGATTTCCGCGCTCCAGGAGTACGGACCTCCACTCCGGCAGCGGTAGGAGCCTGAGACGTGGATTCCGTCTTGAGCGATTGTGCCTTCCAGGTCGCAAGTGTTTCCATCGCTGGACGATGTTCGCTTGACAGAGACCCGGTTTCCACTGATGTCGATGGTTTGAAGGGCAGTCAACGGCTGCATCCCCGGTTTCGAGGACCGCACATCGAATACATTACTCGTGCCCCGGCGGGTCCAGACCCCAGTCCAGCCTTCTTCGCTCTCCTTCCAGAGCGCGCCTAAGCCGCACGCGCTTCCGATGGCCGGGCCGGCGCCAGTTGTTCCAGGGCGTTCCATCTGGGCCTGCAGCCTTTGCCGCTCATAGCCTGGGACGCCGGCGTCTCCGGCAAGACTTGCGACCACGATGTTGACGACGGTTGTGCCGTTGGACAAGTCGTTACAGATGATATAAGCCCCATGCTCCCCTTTGAATCCCTGTGCGAAGTTCCCGGATCCCCCGGAGCTGTATCCTTCGGCTCGGAGCGCGAGTGCTGCGCGCCGCAGGCACTCGTCGGATCGGATCGTGAGCGATTGCTGCCCCCGAGACATGCTTGGCTGCGCATGGCACGTAAAGCAGCTCGCCGCAACTAAGAGGAGGGTGTGGCAGTGTCGCATAAGGTCTACTAGTATAGTCCGTGTCGGATGCGCCGGGTAGACCTCCGCAGCCGGTCAGCAGCCTCGAGGGCGCGGATGGCAGCCATCGCTATGGTTCGGTAAAGAGGGCCGGGGGCGCGGTCCGCGGCCCGGGCCATCGAGTTCCCGGAGGGAGCGCATTCCGGCAGAGCCAATGCGCTACTTCCGGAAGTTATCCAGCGCCGCCCGCCCCGGTCCGTGCAATAAGAGGAAGATCGAGGTGCAGAGCATCATCAGGGCGAGCGCTTGCCGCGGATAGGGCTGCCCCCAGTGCACCATCGTCAGTGCGACCACGAAATTGAACACCATCACCGCCGCCGCCGGTCTGGTGAACAGCCCGAGCATGAACAGAACGCCGCAGAGCACCTGCGCGCCGGCCGAGATCCACGTGTTCGGAGTCGCGAACGGGATGTGATTCCGCACCAGCAGCGCATGAAAATCGAGCCAGGCCGCGTGATTCACCAACCGGCCCCAATTTCCATAAAACAGGTGAAAACCCACCAGAAACCGGACAAAGAATGGCCCGAATTCGGCGTACGACGGCGGCTTTTTCATTGCGCCACGACCGTCACACCCCACGGCCGGTCGCCGACCTTCACCTTCTTGACGACCGCCTTGGTGGCGAGGTCCACAATCGACACGTCATTCGATGGGCCGTTCGCGGTGAACAGCAGCTTTTCATCCGGCGACAGCGCGATTCCCCAGGGCCGCTGCCCCACTTCGAACGTGGTGACGACATTCCCCGCCGCCGTGTCGATCAGCAGCACCGACTTGCCGCGTCCGGTGCTCACGTACAGCTTCGAGCCGTCCTTGGTCAGCGCCATTCCCATCGGTTTGCTGCCCTCGCCGGTCGGGATCGTGCCGGTGGCTTCCAGTTTCGCGGTGTCGATCACGCTCACCGTGGCGTCGTTCTCGTTGGTGACATAGGCGCGCGATCCGTCCGGCAGAAACACGACCCCGCGCGGCCGCCGTCCGACCTTGATCTTCTTCAAGGCCTCCTGTTTGGCGGTGTCGACCACGGCGACCGTGCCCTCGTCCTCGGACGTGACGTACACGAATTTGCCATCGGGGGAGAGCGTGACGCCTTCCGGTTCGCGTCCGGTCGGGACCGTCTTCAGCACCTGGCCGTTGGCCGGGTCGACAAAGCTCAGCCCCGCCGCGTCCTCGTTCGACACATACAGCAGCTTGCCGTCCTTGGCGATGGCAAATTGCTCCGGATCCGACCCGCCGGGCACTTTACGCAGCATCTTCTGTTGCGCGATATCGAAGATCCCGACGCCGTCCGCCGATTTGTCGGGAGGCGGCAGGGTGCTCTCGTCGACGCCGGGGGGCGCGAATGGCGACCCGCTGAGCGCGACGAAGATCAGCTTGCCGTCGGCGCTCGCATGGATGCCGCGCGCGCGCTTGCCGAGCGGCAGCGTCGCCAGCGTCTCCATCTTGACCGGATCGATAATCGACAGGTCGCCCGACGCTTCGTTGCTGACGTAAACCCGGTAGGTATGTTCGACGGGCGCCGGCGTACTGCCGCATCCCGCGGTGAAGAGCGCGCACGAGGCGCATGCCGCCAACAGCGTCGTTTTCAGAATCATGAACCCCACCCTCATCGATACGTGAAGTCCACCGCTTCGTTGCCCGAAGCTGCCAGATGGACCTGTTTGGTCTGGTCACCCAGTTTCTCATGCCAAACGGCGACAGTATAGTCGCCCGGCGGCACATTGCTGAGATCGAACGATCCATCGGCGCCGGTGACCGCGAAATAGGGGTGTTCCACGACTCCGATGTAGGCGTGCATCCACTGGTGAATGTTACATTTCACGGGGATCATGATTTCCGTCCGCGCGAACTTGTGCTCCACATCGGGAGTTCCGGGGGACTGCTGCTCGTTCCATTCGCGGTTATTTTGCGGGACGGGATGGACATTGTGCGAGACCTTGTCGCTATTGCGCAGGTCGAGCGGTTGCGCGGCGCGAATTCCCAACGCCCGCGGCAGGAACAGACAGCCGCGCTGGTCGAGCAGGACCGGTTCCTTCACCGGCTCGAACGTCTTCCCTTCGAGGCCTTTCTGGATGTAGACAAAAGCATTGGCGAGGCCGCCATCCTTCCCGGCCAGCACCGGCTCGTCGTACACCGCCTTGCCGGCGTGCTCCTGTTTGCAGGCCGCGTCAGACTGCATATCGATGAGCTGCTTTGCCGGCTTGGCGCCCTGATAGAGGATCCGGCCGTGCAGTTTGCCGGCTGTGGCGGCGTCCACACGGAAGTATTCGACCGGCTTGGCAGTCTCCGTCTTCTTCTCCGGTTCCACCGGTTTCGACCCACACCCCGTGACGAGGAGAGCGGCCAAAAGGATCAGCGCGAGCTTCATCATATGTTCAGTTGTACTACGCCAGCGTCCGCCGGGATAGGTTTGGTCTAAAAACTCACATTTTGATACAATTTCCGCAAGGCACGCAGAAAAAGGGAGAGTAAGTGGCGGATCTGGAAGCGAGACGGCTATCGGCGCTGCACCGATTGGAAATCCTTGATACGCCGGAAGATGCGGCCTTCGATCGCGTGACGGAATTGGCCGCCCGGCTGTTCCAGGCGCCGATTGCCGTGGTCTCATTCGTCGATCGCGAACGGCAGTGGTTCAAATCCCACTTCGGCTTAAACCTCACCGAAACTCCGCGAGCGGTGTCCTTCTGCGCCCACACGATCCTCTCGGACCAGGTGATGGTTGTGCCGGACGCTGCCCGGGACGAGCGTTTCCGGGGGACGCCGATGACGGTCGGCAGCATGCGCATCCGCTTCTATGCCGGCGCTCCGCTCATCACGCCGGACGGATTGCGCATCGGCGCCCTGGCGGTCCTGGATACGCGGCCGCGTCCGGCGCTTACGGAAGACGAAGTGGCGACGCTGGCGGATCTCGCCGCGGTGGTCATGCACGAGCTCAACGTGAAGCAGGAATTGGGCCGCGCTCACCATACCGCGGACGCCGTGGCCGACGGCGAAGCCAAATTCCGCGCGCTGATGGAATCCGCGTCGCAGGCGATCATCGCGGTCAACCACAAGGGCAGAATCGAGGTCGTCAACAACAAGGCCGAGGAACTGTTCGGCTACGGCCGCGACGAAATGATCGGGCAACCTCTCGAGATGTTGCTCCCTGACGCGCTCCGCGAGGCGCACGCCGGCCACCGCAAGGGCTTCTTCGCGCGCCCGCATGCCCGGCCGATGGGCATCGGCATGGATCTCGCGGGGAAGCGCAAGAACGGCCAGCAGTTCCCCATCGAGATCAGCCTGAACTATGTCGAGGTGGGCGGCCATCCGCTCGCCATCAGCTTCATCACGGATATCAGCGAGCGCCTGCGTCTGGAACAGCAGTTGCGGCAGTCGCAGAAGATGGAGGCGATCGGCCAGCTCGCCGGCGGCGTGGCGCACGATTTCAACAATCTGCTGACGATCATTCAGGGCTACAGTTCGATGTCGCTGGACGGTCTCGATCCGGCCGATCCACTGCGCGAGCCGATTGAGGAGATCGAGAGGGCGGCGGTGAGCGCGGCGGCGCTGACGCGACAGTTGCTGGCATTCAGCCGGCGGCAGGTGGTGCGTCCGCAGGTCCTCAATATCAACTCGACCATCCGCCAGGTGGAGAAGATGCTGCGCCGCGTCATCGGGGAGGATGTGGATTTGATTCTGGCTACGGGCGAGAATCTGGACGCGATCCGCGCCGATCCCGGCTCCATCGAACAGATCCTCATGAATCTGGCGGTGAACGCGCGCGACGCCATGCCGAATGGCGGCAAGCTGATTCTCGAGACCGCGAATCTCTGGCTCGACAAAGACTATGCCGGCGCCCATCTGGCCGTGAAGACGGGCCCGCACGCCATGCTGGCGGTGACCGACACCGGCACCGGAATGACCGAAGAGGTTCGGACGCGGCTGTTCGAACCGTTCTTCACGACCAAGCCGCAGGGGCAGGGAACCGGCCTCGGGCTCGCGACGGTCTATGGCATCGTGCAGCAGATGGAAGGCTCGATCTGGGTCTACAGCGAACTCGGGAAGGGAACGACGTTCAAGATTCTTTTCCCGTCGGTGGAGACCGGGGAGCGCGCCGAAGTGCCGCCCATGCCGGAGCGCGCCGCGCACGGCGAAGGGGGCATTCTGCTGGTCGAGGACGAGCCGGCAGTCCGCAAGTTCGTGCGCAGCATGCTGGAGAAGCAGGGCTACCGGGTGATCGAAGCGGCCGACGCCGACGACGCCTTAAACATCGTGCGCGACAGTGCGGCCGTGTTCGACCTCCTGTTGACCGACGTCATCATGCCGCGGATGAACGGCCCGGACCTGGCGGAGCGGGTGACCGCATTGCGGCCAGGGGCCAAGGTGCTATACATGTCGGGCTATACCGACCGCGCCGTTCGCCTGCAGGATCGGCTGGGCGGCGAAGCGAACTTCATCCAGAAGCCCTTCACCCCCGCCGCGCTCGGCCAAAAGCTGCGGGAGTTGATGGGCGCCGCGAATCGTTCGCACTAAGGGCGGGCGCCGCGACGCGCTGTTCTTCGCCTTGGTCCGCCGGGCGACCCGCAGCTCATCGCAGGCGCTCCGCCTCACCGCCGGCCGCGCTACAACTTACAATATCCTGGTGGATCGATCCCTCATATCGCGGCGCGCGGCGCTGGCGGCTGGTTTTGCGGCGTTCGGCTGCGGACATCGAAAGGCGACCGGGGTCCGCGGGTATTGCTTCGTGGCGAATCGGAAGGGGCGCTCCATCGGTGTCGTCGATCTGAACCGCTTCCGCGTGCGCAAGCAGATCGCGCTCGACGCGGCGCCGGCCCAGGTGATCGCGCATCCCCGTGAGGCGAAAGTGCTGGCCCTGGCGCCGGACACCGGCACGGTCTACGAGATCGACGCCGCCAAACTCGATGTCTCGCGGCGCGCGCGGGCCGGGAACGCGGCCATCGGAATGCAATTGTCGCCTGCCGGCGACGCGGTGTGGTTGCTGCACCGCGATCCCGCCGAGCTGGTCGAGATTCCGCTCGCTTCGATGCGGCCCGGCCGCCGCATCAAGTTGTCTTCTCCCGCCGACGGCTTCGACCTGGGCGAGGGAAACCGCGCCGCCATCGCCTCAGTGCGGAGCCGGACGGTCACTGTGGCGTCGCTCGGCAGTGGCGCGATCGAACGGACCATCGGGACGCCCGACGAGCCATCGATCGTCGCGTTCCGCAAAGACGGCAAGCATCTCTTCATCGCCAGCCGGCCGGGGCGTGTGCTCACGATTGCCGATGTCGTGTCGGGCCGCACCGTGGTGCGGTTGCCGCTGCCGCTCGAACCCCGCCATTTCTCCATCAAGCCCGACGGCGGCCAGCTCTTCATCAGCGGCGACGGGATGGACGCGGTGGTGGTGGTTTACGTGTACCAGACGGAAATCGCCGAGACTTTGCTGGCCGGACGGGCGCCGGCGGGCATGCTCGCCCTGGACGCGCCCGCTTATTTGCTGGTGACCAACCCCGAAGCCAACAGCGTGACGGTGCTCGATCTGGAAAACAACGGCAAGCTGGTGCATTCCGTGCAGGTCGGACAGGAGCCGCGCGCCATCGTCGTTACGCCGGCGCGCCAAGGCGAGGATCAGTATGCGCTGGTGTTGAACGAGAAGTCCGGCGATCTGGCGGTGATCCGTTTTCAGGCGCTGACCAATCAGGAGCCGCCGCCTGGCCGCTATCGTCCGACGCCATTGTTCGCACTGATACCAGTCGGCGAGGGTCCGGTCAGCGCCGCGGTGCTGACGTTCGCATAGGGCATCCCCGCCGCTGATATACTGCGGGCAATATGCATCGCCTCGGAATTGCTGTCGCGTTTACATTTGCCTGCCTGCAGGCGCAACAGGTCACACCCGCGCCGCATGGTCCCTTTCGGGTTGTCGACCATCGGCTGATCGATTCGAATGGCCGCCGTTTCCTGATCCGCGGCACAAATCTGCCCGAATTTCGAGGCGCAGACGTGGCCCATCTGTCGCGGTCGGGCAGCGACTTCGGCCCGTACTCGGCCACTGCCTTGAGCGCCATCCGTCTCCGCTTCAATATGAATGCGGTCCGCCTGGCCGTGAATCCGGCGGACGCCGCGCGACCGGAGCTGGCGCGTTTGGCGCGGCTCGCGAACGATCTGGAACTCCTCGTGATCGTCGCGGGACCGGCGCCGGCGGCCTTGCGCGATTATCCGAACGTCGTTTCCGATGAGGGACTCGATCTGGCGCGCGGATGGGAGCCGGATTTCGACGACGACGCGGCCTGCGCGAAGCTGCCGCCCGATCCCGCCGCCGTCAGCAGAATGGTCATGGACAAGCTCGCCGGGTTCGACGCGCGCGGGATCGATTGGGTGGTTTCCAGCTATGAGCCGGGCAAGCTCGTGGACGATCTCTTCCAGCAGGACGCCACGTCGCTCGAAAACGGCTGGACGTGCGGCCGCCGGACGGCGCCGCGCGCGGGCGTGGGACGGCTGGTGCAGGCGCATATGCGCGCCAGCGTCGAGCGCGGGCTGTTCGTCGTGAGCGCGGCAGGCGGCGTCGACGTGTCGCGCGGCGGCTATGCGATCGCCTACGGACCGGTGATGGCGGCGCGTGACGGCCGCGGCGACGGCATGTCGGTCCACGTGACGGACGCCGCCGGCGGGACGCGCCCCGCGCTGATCCGCTGGGCGTCGGCGGGTTGGGGCCAGCTCAATTTCGTGGTTCCGGCGGAGAGCGCCACGGGTCCCGCACGGATCGTCGTGCGGCGCGCCGATGGGAGCCGCGCGACCGCGAATATCGACATCGTCGACACCGCGCCGGGGTTCTGGACCGGCGTCAGTTGCGCCGGCCCCGCGACGGGCTATGCGGTGGGCGCGAAGCTTTCGCAAATATCCGCTTGCGCCTCCGGGTCCTGCCGGACGCTGCCGGTCGCGCCGAAAGCTCGTGTGCGGCTCTCCGGCAGCGGCTTCCGTTTCGCGGGCGCGGCGTCGGATATCGAAGTGACGGTAGGCGGGGTGCGCGTTCCGGTGGTGTCGTTCGGCGCGGGCGATCAGCCCGGGCTCGATCAGGTCACGATCGAACTGCCGGCGAGCCTCGCGGGCCGGGGCGAGACCGATGTCATCTGCCGCGTGAAGGGACGGATCGCCAACGTCGTGCGGCTGCGCGTGTGAAATCGCTGGTCTTCCTGTTCCTGATGGAGTGCGCGGCGGCCGGGCCGATGAAGGTGGAGCTCGGACGGCGTTTGTTCTACGACCAGCGAATGTCCGGCAACGGCACGCAATCCTGCGCGTCGTGCCACCGGCAGGAATTGGCGTTCACCGACGGGCGCGCGGTGGCGATCGGCGCGACCGGGCAGGCGCACACCCGCAGCTCGATGAGTCTGGTGAATGTCGGGTCGGCTGTGACGCTGACGTGGGCCGATCCGGCCATGCGATCGCTCGAAAAGCAGGCGCTCGTGCCGATGTTCGGTGAGCGCCCGATCGAGCTGGGAGTGAGTCGTGTACACCTCCTCCAGGTGTTACGGGACGACCCGATTTATCAACAGCTTTTCCACAGTGTTTTCCACAGCGAAAAGGACCCGTTTACGATCCCGAACGTGGCGGCGGCCCTGGCTGCGTTCGAGCGCACGATCGTTTCGAGCCGGTCGCCATACGATCGCTACTATTACGGCGCGGAGGCGGACGCGATTTCGGACGCGGCGAAGCGCGGCGAGGTCCTCTTTTTCACCGATGGATTGGGCGGCTGCTTCCGTTGCCACAGCGGCCGCAACTTCAGCGACGGGCAGTTTCACAATACCGCGCTGCATCCCGGACAAGCCGAAAAGTTCAAGACGCCGACGCTGCGCAACGTCGAGCTGACGGCGCCCTACATGCACGACGGCAGCGTCGCGACACTCGAGGAAGTAGTCGAGCATTACGCCGCGGGCGGGCGGGCGCACGAGAACCGGCAAAAGGACGATCGCATGCGGCCCTTGCAATTGACGCCGCAGAATCGCGCGGACCTGGTGGAGTTCCTGAAGGCGCTGACGGATCGCGAAGTGATTCACGATCCGCGCCTCTCGAACCCGTGGTGAGCGGGGCGGCGCCGGGCTACTTCTTCTTGCCCTGCGCGGCGACCGCGTCCATGGCGGCCTTCACCTTCTCCGGGTCGCCGAGATAGTAGCGATTGAGGGGCTTCAGGCTGTCGTCGAGCTCGTAGACCAAAGGCATGCCGGTCGGGATGTTGAGCTCGACGATATCGGCCTCGGACACGTTGTCGAGGTACTTCACCAACGCGCGGAGGCTATTGCCGTGAGCGGCGATCACCACCTTCTGACCGTCGCGCACCGCCGGGGCGATCGTTTCGTGCCAGTAGGGAAGGAATCGCGCGACCGTGTCCTTCAGGCATTCGGTGAGCGGCAATTCCTCCTTGCCGAGGCCGCGATAGCGTGAATCGTGGCCGGGGAAGCGTTCGTCATCGGGCGTGAGGACGGGCGGCGGAATGTCGTAGCTGCGCCGCCAGATTTTCACCTGATCCTCGCCGAATTTGGCGGCGGTTTCGGCCTTGTTGAGGCCTTGCAGCGCGCCATAGTGGCGCTCGTTCAAGCGCCACGTACGATGCACCGGGATCCACATCAGGTCCATCTCGTCGAGGACCGTCCAGAGCGTGCGGATGGCGCGTTTGAGCACCGAAGTGTGGGCCACATCGAAGGTGTAGCCCTCCTGTTTCAGCACCTGCCCCGCCTCTTTGGCTTCCTGCCGGCCTTTTTCGGAGAGATCGACATCGGTCCAGCCCGTGAAGCGGTTCTCCTTGTTCCACGTGCTTTCGCCGTGGCGGACAAGCACGAGCTTCTTCATTGGCGGAAGGCCTTTCGTCCGAGGTATTGCGCGGCGGGGCCGAGGCGCTCCTCGACGCGGAGAAGCTGATTGTACTTGGCGATGCGGTCGGTGCGGCTGGCGGAGCCGGTTTTGATCTGGCCCGCGCCGGTGGCCACGGCGAGATCGGCGATGAACGGATCTTCGGTTTCGCCCGAGCGGTGCGACACGACCGACGTATAGCCGGCGCGCGCCGCCATATTCATGGCGTCGAGGGTCTCGGTCAGCGAGCCGATCTGGTTCACCTTGACGAGAATCGAGTTGGCGATTCCCTCGTCGATGCCGCGTTGGAGACGCGAGCTGTTGGTGACGAACAGGTCGTCGCCCACGAGCTGCACCTTGCCGCCCACGGTGTCGGTGAGGAGTTTCCAGCCGGCCCAATCGTCCTCGGCCATGCCGTCTTCGATGGAGAGGATCGCCGGGTACTGCCGCACCCAATTGGCCCAGAATTCGACCATCTGCTCGGAGGTCCGTTCGCTCTTGTCGGACTTCTTGAAGATGTACTTGCCGTCCTTGAAGAACTCGCTGGACGCCGGGTCGAGGCAGACACCGATTTGCGTCCCCGGCTGGTAACCGGCCTGCGAGATGGCCTCGAGCACGGATTCGAGGGCTTCGTCGTTGGATTTCAGCATCGGCGCGAAGCCGCCCTCGTCGCCGACCGCGGTGGAATAGCCCTTCTTGGAAAGGACCTTCTTCAGGGTGTGGAAGACCTCGACACCCATGCGGAGCGCTTCGGAGAACTTCCCGGCGCCGAAGGGCGCGATCATGAACTCCTGCAAGTCGACCGAATTATCGGCGTGAGCGCCCCCGTTGATGATGTTCATCATGGGCACGGGGAGCGTCGCGGCGCCGGCTCCGCCGAGATAGCGATAGAGAGGCGTGCGCTGCGCCACGGCGGCGGCGCGCGCGGCGGCCATGGAGACGGCCAGAATGGCGTTGGCGCCGAGGCGGCCCTTATTGCTCGTGCCGTCGAGCTCGATCATGATGCGGTCGATCTCGGCCTGTTGCGCGGCATCCTTCCCGTGCAGGGCGGCGGCGATTTCGCCATTGATGTGGCCCACCGCTTTCAGCGTTCCCTTGCCGAGGTAACGCGACTTGTCGCCGTCCCGCAGCTCCACGGCTTCATGCTCGCCGGTTGACGCGCCGGAGGGCACGGCAGCCCTTCCCATGCTTCCGTCGGTGAGGTAGACATCGGCTTCCACCGTCGGGTTGCCCCGCGAGTCCAGTATTTCTCGTCCAATGACTTTTACGATCGTGGTCAAAACATTTGCTCCTAAAAATGACTGCCCGCGGAATGCGAGCAGCTATGCGACGACGACAATTCCACCTTCGGTAATGTGATATCCCCGCGCGCGGTCGGCGTCGGCGTCGAAGCCGATGGCGGTCGAGTCCGGGATTTTCACGCCCGTATTGATGATGGCCCGGCGGATCCGGCTGTTCCGGCCGATCTCCACGCCGGGCATCAGAATGGAATACTCCACTTCACAGTAACTGTTTACACGCACGCCCGGGGAGAGGATGCTGTGCAACACACGTCCCCCGGAAACGATGGAGCCGGCGCTCACGACGGAATCCACCGCGAGGCCCATGCGCCGGCCTTCCTGGGCAAAGACGAATTTGGCGGGCGGCTGCTGCGTGACCCGGGTTCGCACCGGCCAGTTGCGGTCGTAGAGATTGAACTCGGGGACTACCGCCACCAGGTCCATGTTGGCTTCGTAATAGGCGTCGAGCGTGCCGACGTCGCGCCAGTAGCGGACTTGTTTGGCGTTGATATCGCGAAAGTCATAGGCGATGACGCGGGCCTGGCCGAGGCTGCGCGGAATGACGTCTTTTCCGAAATCGTGGCTGGA
Source organism: uncultured Solibacteraceae bacterium (assembly GCA_964608645.1). GTDB lineage: Bacteria > Acidobacteriota > Terriglobia > Bryobacterales > Bryobacteraceae > CAZSQK01. The sequence goes on from CAZSQK010000037.1 coordinate 41,839, forward strand.
ATTGGGATCTTCCGCGTCGGTGTGCACCGCGCGGAGCAGAAAATCGGTGTTGAACACGTAAATGCCCATGGAGGCGCTCACCATCGACGGGTCGAATCGGGAGGGCGAGGGCTTGCCGTGCTGCGGTTTTTCCTCGAAGCCCACGATGCGGTAATCGTCGGCGATTTCGGCGACGCCGAAGCGGCAGGCCTCCTCGGGACGAACCTGGATGGTGGCGATGGTGACGTCGGCGTTGTGCAGCCGGTGCCAGTCGACCATCTCGTGGTAGTTCATCTTATAAATGTGATCGCCCGAGAGAATCAGGGTGGCGGTGGGTGCTTCGGCTTCGATGCTCTGGAAGTTCTGAAACACGGCGTCGGCGGTGCCCTGGTACCAGTCCTCGGAGACGCGCTTCATGGGCGGGATAATCTCGATGTACTCGCCAAGCTCGGTGGAGAGGATGTTCCAGCCGTCGCGGATGTGGCGGATCAATTCCAACGCTTTGTACTGTGTTAGGATGAAAATTCGCCGGACGTCGGAGTTGATACAGTTGGACAGGGTGAAATCGATAATGCGGTAAACCCCTCCGAACGGCACCGCAGGCTTGGCGGTGTCCCGGGTCAGGGGATATAGGCGCTCTCCCGCTCCTCCCGCCAGTAGGATTGCCAGCACATTTTCCATTCAGCGTAAATCCCTGAAAAGAAAGAAGCTGTTGTGGTTTCCTGCGGGTTGGGTCCGAGGCGTCCCAAATTTTGGCTTGACTTTATTTGTCAACCACCTATGATATCAGTACCTTCTGTGTGTTGAGCAGGAAATTTTCGGGGTCGCGCCATTCAGGATCTGGTATGGTCGGTTCTTCCAAAACTCCAAAACAACGCATGGGAATCTTGGTCGGTCTGGAGGTGTATTTCATTTGGCAGAAGTAAAGCTTCAAGAGGGCGAGACGTTAGAAAACGCCCTTCGCCGCTTCAAACGTAAGGTCCAGCAAGAGGACATTATTAAGGAAGTGAAGCGTCATTCCTTCTATTTGAAGCCGGGCGAGAAGCTGCGGGCTAAGCAAGCGCTGGCTCGCAAACGGAACCGGAAGAAGAGTCGCCGGGAAATCGAATAAACCGCGGCGGCGGGAGACTTGGCTTCGGCACGTCCCCCGCCGCCGTCATCCGATACGTTCAGTTCATGTTCAAAACGGGGACCAGTTGCCATGGCGGAGTTTCAGGATCGCGTTCTCAAGTGCGTTGATTGCGGAGCAGATTTCGTCTTTACAGCGGGAGAACAACACTTCTTCCACGACAAAAACTTCAAGAACGAACCCAAACGGTGCAAAAACTGCAAGACCAAGCGCCAGGGTTCTTCGGCCTCAGGTTTCACCAAAACGGAGACCATGACCACTTGTTCGCAATGCGGTCGGGAAACCACGGTGCCCTTCAAGCCGACACAAGGACGGCCGGTATACTGCCGCGAATGCTTCCTCAGCCGGAAAGCAACGGGCGTGGCCGCGGGTAACCACTAAAAATTTTAAAAGGAAAACCGGCGGCGGGGAATTCCCTGTCCGCCGGTTTCTTTTTTTTCGGGCCCATTCTCCGGAACGTGGTAGAAGGATTGTATGCGATCTGTCATCCTTGCGTTACTCGCGGCGGGATTCGCTTTCGCCGCTCCGGTTCGGGTCATGCTGCTCGACGGGCAGAGCGGCGGAACTTACCATGCCTGGCAGCAGACGACTCCCGTCCTCAAGAAGCAGCTCGAAGAAACCGGGCTGTTTCAGGTCGACGTCGTGACCGCGCCGCCCTCGGGCGGCGACTTCTCGGGCTTCCACCCGGATTTCGCGAAATACCAGGTGGTGGTGTCGAATCTCGATTCACCGGAATGGCCGGCGGACCTGATGACTTCGTTCGAGCGGTACATGCAGAACGGCGGCGGGCTGGTGGTGGTCCACGCGGCGGATAATGCTTTCGCGAACTGGGCGGCGTATAACCAGATGATCGGGGTCGGGGGATGGCGGGGACGCAACGAAAAGTCGGGGCCGCTCTGGTATTACAAGGACGGCAAGCTCGTTTCGGACCCCACGCCGGGCAGCGCCGGGTCGCATGGCGCGCGCAATCCATACCAGGTGACGGCACAGGACCCGCAACACCCGATCCTCCGCGGGCTGCCCAAAGTCTGGATGCACGCCGGCGACGAGTTATACGCGACCCTGCGCGGTCCGGGTCAGCATATGACCGTGCTGGCGACGGCGCACTCCGACCCCGCCAACAGGGGCACGGGGCGCGATGAGCCTATCCTGATGACGATTGCCTACGGCAAGGGCCGGGTGTTTCACACTGCCATGGGGCACGATATCGCCGCGTTGCGCTGCGTCGGGTTCATCACCACGTTCCAACGCGGAACCGAATGGGCGGCGACCGGTAAAGTGACCCAAAAAGTGCCTGCCGACTTCCCTACCGCCGACAAAGTTAGTATTCGCGCCGATCAGTAGCGGTGCACACGATTTCATTTGTAATCCCCGCGAAGCTGGCATAAAATTCCAGTCAGTCACTGTACTCAGAAGGGGATTCACATGAAAACGTTGCTGTGCTGCCTCGTTTTATTGTGCCTGCCGTTCGCGGCTTTCGGTCAGGCTGTCTATGGAAGCATCTCCGGGAACGTCACCGACGCCAGCGGCGCGGCCGTTCCGAACGCCAAGGTCACCATCACCGACACCGGTAAAGGCGTGACTTACTCGACCACGACGAACGAGTCCGGCAACTACGCGCAAGGGCACCTGATCGTCGGCGTGTACGACGTTCGCGTGGAGGCGCAGGGGTTCAGCGCATACGTGCAGAAAAACGTCCACGTCGAGGTCGACGCCGTGACGCAGATCAGCGCGCGGCTGGCGCTGGGGACGGTCGGCGAGACCGTGAACGTGACCGCTGAGGCGCCACTACTCAAGACCGAGAGGGCCGACGTCTCCGACACCGTCACGCAGAAGGCGGTGCAGGAGCTGCCCGTGTTCTCGCGCGACATGAGCCGCTTGTATTTCCTGGTTCCGGGAGTGCAAGCCACCGGCACCACGGCGGCCAGCGAACAGCCGCAGGACATCTACCGGCCGTCGGTCGGCGGGCAGTATTGGGGCGGCATCTCCTTCCAGTTGGATGGGACCGATAATCGCGAATCGGTGCTGGGCGAGCCGGTGATCACGCCGAATCTCGATTCCGTCTCCGAGTTGAAAATCACGACCACCGCGTATGACGCGGAATTCGGACAGGCCAGCCAGGCGGTGATCTCGGCGCAGACCAAGTCCGGGACAAACACGCTGCATGGATCGTTGTTCGAATACCGGCGCGACCAGCACGGCGCGGCGCGCGATCCCTTCTCGCAAGCGAATCCGATTCCCGGCGGCAACGGCCGCTATATCCTGCCGACGCTGTGGAACCAGTTCGGCGGCTCGATCGGGGGCCCGATTCAAAAGGATAAGACGTTCTTCTTCACCGATTACCAGGCGAACCGGCAACACAACGGCGGATCTCTCCTGACGCGCGTGCCGACGGCGGCCGAGCGCACCGGCGACCTGAGCGATCTCAATACGCCGTTCTTCAATCCCTGCAACGGGTCGCTGAGCGACTGCAACATCACTCCGGCGCAGCGCCAGCCGTTCGCGAACGGCGTCATCTCGGCCTCGCTGCTCTCGCCCCAGGCGCTGAACCTGCTGAAGATGATCCCGCTGCCGAACATCGCGGGCGTGACCGGCAGCACCCCCAACTTCGCGGCCGCCGGGCAGGGAATCCTCAACAGCGACGCCGCCAATGTGCGCATCGACCGTTATCAGACCGAGAAACTGCACCTGTTCGGACGGTACAGCTTCATGCGGTATGCGATCCAGGCGCCGGGCGCGTTCGGGAACGACGCGGGCGGCCCCAACTTCGGTGCGGCGGCGTTTGCGGGAAGCTCGGCGCTGCGCGACCAGAGCCTGACGGCTGCGGTCGACTACATGGCGCGGCCGAACTGGCTGACGGATTTTCGCTTCGGCTTCTTCCGCTACCGTGTGTTCGTCAATCCTAACGGCTTAGGCTCGTCGTTCGCGAAAGACGCCGGCATTCCCGGGCTGAACCTGGATCCGTATTACACGTCCGGCATGCCGGCGTTTTCGCTCAACGGCACCGGCGGATTCAGCTTCGGCTATTCGCTCGGCATCAATCAGTGCAACTGCCCGCTCAACGAGCAGGAGAATGAATTCCAGAGCGTCGCCAACGTCACGCACATTTTCGGCGACCACTCCCTGAAGTTCGGCGCCGACTGGCGCTTCCAGCAGAACCTGCGCGTGCCCAGCGACACGCACCGCTCAGGCCAGTTGACGTTCGATCCCACCACTACATCGGGACCGAACGGCGGCGGGCTGGGGCTGGCGTCGTTCCTGATGGGACAGGTGCAGTCGTTCGGACGCTACGTCAGCAATTCGACGGACGCGGCCGAGCGCCAGAACCGCTTTTTCTCTTACGTGCAGGACACCTGGCGAGCCACGCGCAAGCTGACCATCAACTATGGCCTGCGCTGGGAAATTTACTTCCCGCAGTACGTGAATGGCAACGACCGCGGCGGCTTCCAGAATCTGAACACGGGCGAGGTTTTGATCACGGGCGAAAACGGCATCGGCCTCAATGGCAACGTCAAGACGTCGTTCACACGTTTCGCGCCGCGTATCGGCATGGCCTACCAGTTGGATCCGAAGACCGTGATTCGCACGGGATATGGCCGGTCATACGACGTCGGCGTATTCGGCGTGTCGTTCGGCCACAACGTGACGCAGAATCTGCCGGTGCTGGCCAACCAGTCGCTGAACCCGGCGCAGCCGTGGTTATCGGTGTTCACGTTGGCGCAGGGTCCGCCGGCGGTTCTCGATCCGTCGACGATTCTGGCGTCGCAGCCCAAGGGCCCCAATGGCTTCCCGCTACTGCCCAACGGCATCAGTCCCAACGTGCTGCCCCTGACCAAGGACAACACGATGCGGCTGCCGACCGTGGACGCGTGGAACTTCACCATCGAGCACCAGTTCTCGTCGAGCGCGGTGTTGTCGATCGGCTATGTCGGCAACAAGGGTTATCACGTGACGCCGGGCGGCACGAACTATAACATCAACCAGCCGTCGATCGTGGGCTTCGGGACGCTCAGCACCAACCAGCGGCGGCTGTTCTTCCAGAAGTTCGGCTGGACGCAGAGCATCAAGTATTACAGCGACGACGGCAGCGTGAAATTCAACTCGCTGCAGGTGCGCGGGGAGAAGCGCTTCGCCAGCGGGTTGCAATTCCAGGGCAATTTCACCTGGGCGAGCGCCTTCGATTTCGAGAACTCGTATTACTTCTGGAACCACGACCTGATGTACGGGCGTGAGAACGGAATCCGCCGCTTCGTCGGCAACTACAACGGGTTGTATGAACTGCCGTTCGGCAAAGGCAAGGCCTTCCTGAAGACGGATTCGCGCGCCGCCAACCTGCTGCTAGGCGGCTGGCAGATCGCTGGGCTGGGGGTGTGGGAGTCGGGCTTTCCGTTCACGCCAAGCTACGCGAGCTGCGGCAGCGACGAGGATACAGGTCCGTGCCGCGCTAACCTAGTGGGCAACGCGACGCTGGACAATCCGTCGGCCAAGGCCTGGTACGTCACCGCGCCGGCGGGAACGAGCGGAACGGGATGCCTAACCACAGCGGTGGCGACGCCGTTGTTGAACGCCAATGGCTGCACCCGCGGCCCTTGGAGCCGTCCTGCGCCAGGGACGTTCGGCACGGTGGCGCGGAATTCCTTCTTCGGTCCGAACTTCTTCAACGTGGACGCATCGCTGAGCAAACGGTTCGAGATCAGCGAGCGGTGGAGCGGACAGTTCCGCGCGGAACTGTTCAACGCCTTCAACCACGTGAATCTCGGCCAACCAAATGGGCAGGTGGATTCGCCGACCGCCGGCCAGATCTTCGCGCTGGCGAGCCTTTCGCAGATGCGCAAATGGCAGTTCGGGTTAAGGCTACAATTTTGAGGTGAGACGCCTCGGGTTTCCGTGCCTCCTTCTGGCGGCGGCTTCGATCTCCGCCCAAACGCCGGCCGGGGTCGAGGAGCGCGCGCGGGAATTGAAGGCGCGAGGCGACGCGGCGGGAGCGCTGGCGTTGTTCCAGAAGGTGGACCGCCCGTCGGCGCGGGTGCAGGACGAGATCGGGTTTCTGTTGGCGGTGCTGAATCGCAGAGCGGAGGCGGTGGAGGCGTTTCAACAGGCCCTCGCCCTCGATCCGCGATTCGCTCCGGCGCATTATCACCTGGGAGTCGCCTATTGGCTGGCGCGCGACCCGTCGCGCGCCGTCCCCGAATTGCAGGGCGCCGCGGCTCTCGACCCGAAGAACTTCGAATACCGTTACTTTCTGGGGAACGCGCTCAACGCCACGGGGCATTACGGCGAGGCGTTGACGGAGCTGGCTGCAGCGACGTCGCTCAATCCGAAGCATGCCGAGTCGTGGAACCAGCTCGGGCTGGCGCGCCAGCATACGGGCAACGCGGCAGGGAGCGTCGAGGCCTACCGCCGGGCGGTCGCGCTCGACCCGGAGAATCTCGACGCGCGCAATAATCTCGGCGTCATGCTGGTGAACACGGGACGCGCCGGCGAGGGCGTCGCACAGTTCCAGAAAATCCTCGCGGCGGAGCCCGACAATTCCATGGCGCGTCTCAATATCGGCTTCGCCCACTTACAGAAGGCGGAGCTCGATCAGGCGGCCGCCGCCTTCCGGGAGGTCCTGGCGCGCGACGCCAACTCGGCGGTGGCGCACTACGATCTCGGCGTGGCCCTCAAGCAGAAGGACGATCTGGAGGGCGCCAGGACGGAGCTGGGACGCGCCATCGCGCTCGACCCGACGCTGGCCGAGGCGCATTACACGCTCGGAATCGTGCACTGGCAGCTCGGGGATTTCGAAGGAGCGGCGGGAGAAATGCGGGCAGCGCTGGCGATCGCGCCGGAGTATGGCGAGGCGCACTTCATGCTGGGAACGGCGCTCAAGCAGAAGGGCGACCTGGAGGGCGCGGAAGCGGCGCTGCGCGCGGCCATCCGGCTCAGTCCGGACGATCCGGGGCCATACAACACGCTGGGGCAGGTGCTGCGGCTGAAGGGCGATGAGGCCGGCAGCCGGGCGGCGTTCGCCGAAGGAGCGAAGGCGAAGCAGAAAAAGGAGACCGAGCTTGGGAAAATGCTGCAGAAGAAGTGAGCCGTCGCGCCGCGGCTTCCTGCGCTCTCTCTGCGCGGCGGTTCCGGTGTTCAGCCTGGACCAGATCGCCTCCGCTCTGGTGCTGCCGCTGCCGTTTCAGTTCGTGAACATCGCGCGCGAGGCGGGTTTGCGGGCGAAGACGATTTTCGGCGGCGAGAAGACGAATCGCTTCCTGCTGGAAACGACCGGGTGCGGCTGCGCCTTCTTCGATTACGATCACGACGGCTGGCTGGACATCTTCCTGGTGAACGGCACGCGCTTCGAGGCGAAGTGGCCGCCGGGCCAGGCGCCGGTCAGCAGGCTCTACAAGAACAATCGCGACGGCACATTCACCGACGTGACGGCCGAGGCGGGCGTCGCGCACACGGGATGGGGGCAGGGCGTCTGCGCGGGCGATTACGACAACGACGGGCTCGACGACCTGTTCGTGACGTACTGGGGCGAGTGCGTGCTGTGGCACAACGACGGCAAGGGACGGTTCACGAATGTCGCGCGCAAAGCAGGGGTGACCACGACGCCGGCCAATGGAGCGCGCCGCTGGAACACCGGGTGTTCGTTCGTCGACTACGACAAGGACGGCCTGCTGGACCTTTTCGTCGCCAACTATATCGATTTCGACCCGAAGACCGCGCCCGTGCCGGAATCCGGCAAGTGTCTTTACCGGGGCATGAAGGTCGCCTGCGGACCGCCGGGGCTGCAGGGCGGCAAGAACATTCTGTTCCATAACAACGGCGACGGGACCTTTACCGACGTGTCGGAGAAGGCGGGCATTCTCAAGACTGCCGGGACGTACGGGCTGGGGGTGCTGACGGCGGATTTCGATAACGACGGCTGGCCGGACATTTACGTGGCCAACGATTCGACTTCGTCGGCGCTCTACCGCAATAACCGCGACGGCACGTTCACCGATATCGCGATCGAGGCGGGCGCGGCCTACAGCGCCGACGGGAAGCCGCAGGCGGGCATGGGCGTGTCGGCGATCGACTACGACTGCGACGGCAATCTCGATATCGTCAAGACCAATTTCGCCGGGGACACGTCGAGTCTGTACCGGAACCTGGGCAAGATGGGTTTCGACGACCAGACCTTTCAGGCGGGGCTCGGCCGCAACACGCGATTCCTCGGATGGGGCGTGGGCTTCGCGGATTTCGACAATGACGGGTGGGCCGATATTCTGGTCTGCAACGGCCACGTGTACCCGGAGGTGAGCGAGACGGGGGAGGAGTCGGGGTATCGCGAGCGCAAGGTGCTGTATCGCAATCTCGGGAACGGGAAGTTCGAGGACGTCTCGACAGCGGGCGGTCCGGGGATTCTCGAGCGGGCGCCGGGGCGCGGCTGCGCGTTCGGGGACTTCGATAACGACGGCGATGTCGACGTCCTGGTCAATTGCATCAACGACGTCCCGCAGTTGCTGCGCTGCGACGCCGCGCCGGGCAACCATTGGATCGCGGTGAAAGCGGTTGGGGTGAAGTCGAACCGGTCGGGGATCGGCGCGCGGGTGTATTGCACGACGGGCGCGCATCGTCAGATGGACGAGGTGCGCAGCGGCGGGAGCTATCTTTCGCAGAGCGATCTGCGGGTGCATTTCGGGTTGGGGAAGGCGGAGACGGCGGAAATCGAAGTCCGCTGGCCGAGCGGACAGGTCGATCGTGTCACATCGGCCGCGGACCGCGTGGTGGTGGTGGTGGAAGGGCGCTGATTCGCGCCATTCGGGTCCCGGCTGAACTCAGTAGTTGGGCACTTCCAGCTTCAGGTCGCCGATCATCTGGAAATGCTTGCGATTTTTGGTCGCGAGCGTGAGGCCAGCTTCGAGCGCCGTGGCAGCGATCAACGACTGCAGAGCCATTTCCCCCGGGTTAGCCCAAAAGAGCTAACCGATACGGCTTTCGGGCTCGGGTATCATAGATGTAAACCCTTCCAGCGGCTCCGGTTGTCGCTGGGTTTCCGTCATGTGGATAGTCCGACTCGCCTTACGGCGCCCTTATACTTTCGTCGTGATGGCCGTGCTGATCGCCATTCTGGGCACAGCGGCCATCATTTCCATGCCGGTCGATATTTTCCCCTATATCGACATACCCGTCGTGAGCGTGGTCTGGAACTACGGCGGACTTTCGCCCGAAGAGATGGAGAAGCGCATGGTGACCATCTTCGAGCGCTCGCTCACCACGACTGTCAACGATATCGAGCACATCGAATCGCAGTCGTATACCGGCGTTTCGGTGACGCGCATCTACTTCCAGCCCAACGCGAAGGTGGAGGTTGCGCTGGCGCAGGTGACGGCCATTTCGCAGACTCTGCTGCGCATCTTCCCGCAGGGGACCACGCCTCCCAGCGTGATCAAGTACGACGCGTCGAGCGTGCCGATTCTGCAGCTCAGCCTGGAAAGCCCGGCGATGAGCGAGCAGGAGCTGTTCGACATGGGGCAAAACTTCATCCGCACGCAGCTCGCGACCATTCAGGGGGCGTCGGTGCCGCTGCCGTATGGCGGAAAGTTCCGCAGCGTGATGGTGGATCTCGACCCGCAGCAGCTTTTTGCCAAGGGTCTCTCGCCCGCGGACGTGTCCAGCGCGTTGGGCAACCAGAACCTGATTCTGCCGGCCGGCACGGCGAAGATCGGGGACAAGGATTACCAGGTCAAGCTGAACAGCAGCCCGCGGGTTCTCGACGAGATGAACGGTCTGCCGGTAAAGGTGGTGAACGGCGCGACCGTTTACCTCCGCGACGTGGCGCAGGTGCACGACGGCTACTCCGTGCAGACCAGCATCGTGCGCACGAACGGGAGCCGCGGCACGCTGCTGACGGTGCTTCGCAACGGGAAGGCGTCCACGCTGGCGGTGGTCAATAACGTAAAGGCGGCGCTGCCGAAGATTCTGGCCGGCCTGCCGCCGGAGCTGCGCGTGCGGCAGTTGTTCGATCAATCTCTGTTTGTGCGGGCGGCCATCGGCGGGGTGGTGCGGGAGGCGGTGATCGCGGCGGTGCTGACGGGGTTGATGATCCTGCTGTTCCTGGGGAGCTGGCGGAGCACCATCATCGTCTGCATCTCGATTCCTCTTTCGATTCTGGTTTCGTTGATCGTGATGAGCCTGATGGGGCAGACGATCAACGTGATGACGCTGGGCGGGCTGGCGCTGGCGGTCGGCATCCTGGTGGACGACGCGACGGTGGAAATCGAAAACACGCACCGCAACATGGCGATGCGCAAGCCGCTGGTGCGGGCGGTTCTCGACGGCGCGCAACAGATCGCGGCGCCGGCCTTCGTGTCGACCCTGGCGATCTGCATCGTGTTCGTTCCGGTGCTGCTGTTGACGGGCGCGGCCAAGTACTTGTTTACTCCGCTCGCCGGGGCCGTGGTGTTCGCGATGATGGCGTCGTACTTCCTCTCGCGGACGCTGATTCCGACGATGGTGCACTACATGCTGCGCCCGGAGGTGAAGCTGTATGCGCGCGGGGAGCATGGAGAATCGGCGGGCGGCAAGGGGCTCATCTGGCGGTGCCACTACATGTTCAACCGCCGGTTCGAGCTGATGCGGGCGTCGTACACCTCGCTACTGCATTGGTGTCTCGATCATCGCGCTCCGGTGATGATCGGGTTCTCGCTGTTCGTGCTCGGTTCGCTGAGCCTGATGGTCTTCATCGGACGCGATTTCTTCCCGACGGTCGATTCCGGCCAGATGCGGCTGCATGCGCGCGCTCCGGCCGGCACCCGCCTGGAGGAGACCGAAACGCTCTTCGCCACCGTGGAGAACGAGATCCGGCAGGTGATTCCCGCCCGCGAGATCGAAACCATCACGGACAACATCGGCATTCCCAACGGCGGATTCAACCTGGCGTTCGGCGACAGTCCGACCCTTGGCGTCAGCGACGGCGACATCCTGATCTCGCTCAAAGCCGAGGAGCACGGCTCGACCGCCGAATATACGGATCGTCTGCGCAAGCGATTGCACGAGAGATTCCCGGACACGGTGTTTTTCTTCGAGGCGGCCAACATCACGAATCAGATTCTGAATTTCGGACTGCCGGCGCCCATCGACGTGCAGGTGCTGGGCCGCAACCCGGCGGCGAATTACCAGATCGCTTCGGAGTTGAAGCGGCAGATCGAGCACATTCCGGGCGCGGCAGACGTGCATATTCACCAGGTGGTGGATTATCCCGAAATTCAGATCAACGTGGACCGCAGCAAGGCGGGTCTGGTCGGCCTGACGCAGCGCGACGTGAGCACCAGCCTGCTGATCTCCTTGACGGGCAGCAGCCAGATCTCGCCCACGCAATGGCTCGATTACCGGAGTGGCGTCAGTTATTTCGTCGGCGTGCAGACGCCGCAGCACAAACTGGACTCGCTCGATTCGGTGATGCGGACGCCGATCGGGGCTTTGCAAACGGGCGTGAACACGAACACGGCGAACTCGCTGGCGGGAACCGCCAACGCGGGCAACAACTTCGTCGGAACAGCGCCCAGCCAGACCTCGGTAGCGTACGGCAATCCGGGAGCGACATCGGGCGGACCGCAACTGCTGTCGAACCTCGCCGGTGTGACGCGCGGCATCGGGCCGGCCATTATCAACCACTACAACGTACAGCCGGTGTTCGATGTGTACGCGAATCTGGACCGCCGCGATTTGGGCGGTGTGGGGTCTGAAGTCGAGAAGATCGTGCAGCGGATGGAGTCCAAGCTGCCGCGCGGAACGACTCTGGCGGTGCGCGGGCAGATTTCGACGATGGAGAACTCGTTCTACCGGTTGGGGCTGGGGATGGCGTTCGCGGTGATTCTGGTGTACCTGTTGATGGCGGTGAACTTCCAGTCGTGGTTGGATCCGTTCATCATCCTGATGGCGCTGCCCGGCGCGATGGCGGGAATCGTGTGGATGCTGTTTTTGACGCAGACGACGTTCAGCGTGCCCTCGCTGATGGGCGCGATCATGTGCGTGGGCGTGGCGACGGCGAACAGCATCCTGCTGGTGGTGTTTGCAAACGATCAGCGCGAAGAAGGGATGGATGCGCGGTCGGCGGCGCTTTCGGCCGGGCATACGCGGATCCGGCCGGTCATCATGACGGCGAGCGCGATGATCATCGGTATGCTGCCGATGGCGGTGGGATTCGGCGAGGGCGGGGAACAGAACGCGCCGTTGGGGCGCGCCGTGATCGGCGGGCTGACGCTGGCGACGATCACGACCCTGTTCATCGTGCCGCTGGTGTACAGCCTGCTGCGCACCAAGCCGCCGGTGGATTTCGAGCGTAAGATCATCGAAGAGGAACACGAATACTTGCGGGACGAGATGATGCTCCGCGGGGACAGGCAATGAATCAGACGAACAACGGCGCGGAAGAGCGACTGCGGGCCGAAATCGAAGAACTGAAGCGCGAACTGGCGGCGAACAAGAAGCGGGCGGGCGGTCCTTCCGTCGTGACGCTGCTGGTGGTGCTGCTGCTGGCAGGCGGCCTGGCGCTGGCGGGGTACTTCCTTGGCTACCTGCCGAAGATGCGGCGGGAGCAGGTGCTGGCGGCGGAATCGCGGGCGGAGATCGTGTCGCTGCCAGTGGTGAACGTGGAGCGGGTGGCGCGGTCGTCCGGGCAGAGCAACCTGGTGCTGCCGGGCAACATTCAAGCGGTCACCGAGGCGCCGGTGCTGGCGCGCGCGACGGGGTATGTCAAGAAGCGGTTTGTGGATATCGGCGACCGCGTCAAAGAAGGGCAGATACTGGCGGAGATCGAGGCGTTGGAGTTGGGCCAGCAGATTCGGCAGGCGAAGGCTGCGATAGACCAGGCAGGTCAGACGGTCCAGCAGGCCGAGGCGGCGCTGGTGCAGGGTCGAGCCAACGCCAACCTGGCGCGCGTAACGCGCGACCGCTACGAGGCGTTGTTTGCGCAGAACGTCACTTCGCGGCAGGAGCGCGACACCTACCAGGCGCAGTTCGAGGCGCAGCAGGCGAATGTGCTGGCGCTGGAGAAGGCGATCGGCGCGGCCAAGAGCAATGCGGCGGCGGTCGAGGCCAACCTGGCGCGATTGAACGAACTGCTGGGGTATCAGACGGTGCGGGCGCCGTTCGCGGGTGTGATCACGCTGCGGAATATCGACACCGGCGCGCTGGTAAACGAGGGCAACACGCTGCTGTTCCGCATTGCGCAGACCGACCGGCTGCGCACGTATTTGAACGTGCCGCAGGCGGATGCGGAGTCGGTTCGGGTGGGGCAGCGGGCCACGCTGATCATTCCGGACCTGCACGGCCGCACGTTCACGGGGAGCGTCGCACGGACGGCGAATGCGCTGGATCCGGCGACGCGGACGCTGCTGGTGGAGTTGCAGATCGGCAATGGCGCGGGGGCGCTGATGCCGGGCATGTACACGCAGGTGGATCTGGCGGTGCCGCGGAAGAATCCGCCGCTGATGATTCCGGCGGACACGCTGGTGGTGCGGGCGGACGGGCCGCAAGTGGCGGTGGTCGGCGCGGACGGCACAGTGCACTATACGCGCGTGCAGTTGGGGCGGGATCTCGGCGACCGGCTGGAGGCTCTCGCGGGCGTCGAGGAGGGCGACCGCCTGGCGGTCAATCCCGGCGACTCCGTCCGCGATGGCGCAAAGGTCAAGGCCGTCGAGGGGAAGAAGAAGTAGGGCGAAGCGCAAGAATTCACCGCCGAGGGTTAGCGAGTGATCTCGCCACACGGGAGGCCCGCGCTAGATGGGGCGCAGCCGGTACGTGTATGTGTATGGCTGGTCCGAGGGGATGCGATAGGGCGTCATCGGATAGGCGTTCGGGCTCCAGCTATCGATGCCTCCAGCGCCCATCTCCTTCCAGTCGAGATTCAGATAGATTTCGGGGTGGCGCTGCATCTGGAAGGTGTAGCCGGCGCGTTCCACGTCGTCCTTCGTGTAGTGCCGGGCGGTGACGTTCAGGGGGACGTCTCCCGTCGCCATCAGTCCAGTTCCGGCGGCATTGGTCAGTTTCACCCAGCGCACGTCGGTCTTGTTGCCGTTCTCCTGCGGGCGCATGTACTCCACCCACTCTTTGTCGACAGTGCTGCGGTAGACGCCGATGCGCTCGAAGTTGCGGTCGATCATCGTCTCGCGAGGGCCGCGGCCGTACCAGGCGATATTTTCGAGGCCGGGGGCGACCACCAGCTCATTGCCGAAGCGGGGCATCATGGCGAGCTTTTCGGTCCCGGGCTTGTATGCGGATTCGACGACGATTTCGCCGTTGCCGTGGATGGTGTACTGCATCGTGTAGGTTGCGCCGGCCACGGGCAGGGCGGCGGCGACCGTTACGCGCGCGGAGTTCCCGTCGATTCGCGTGACCTGAACGTCATTCACTTCCCAACGGGGACCGGCCTCGCGCCAAACCTCGATGTTGACCGTCTTATTGCCCTGGCGGAAGACCTTCCAGGCGCCGCGGTCGTTATTGGTCGGGGCGCGCCAAAAATCGGGGCGCGGACCGCGCTCGAGTAGTGTCACGCCCTTGTACTGGTAATGCTGCAGGACTCCGGCGCGCTTGTCGAGGCGGACCGAGAAAACGGCCCCGGTGAAGGTGGTCTCGCCGGTGTCCTCCTTGATCGTGAGAGCGGTGGCGGGCAGGCCGGCTTCCGGCGCCGGCTCCTTCAAGCGGAACTGGTCCCAGGCGATTTCGTGACCGATCTCCGCCCACGCGGCCGCCTTCTTCAGTTTGAAGCTGACATTCAGGAAGAACTCGCCGCCCCCTTCCATCTTCGGCGCGGCGATGGCGAACTCCTTCTCCTCACCGGGGGCGATATCGATGACGCCCAGCGAGCCGGCGGCGATCGTCCTGCCCTCCTGCTTCACCTCCCACGAGCCTTCGACGAGATCCTTGGGATTCAGGAAGTCGAACCAGTTTTTGACGCGGATCTTCTCAGGCGAGACCATCGAGGCGTGGAGGTTCCGGTAAACATACTTGATGGCATAGAGCCCGGGGTGGGGCGTCCGGTCGGCCGCGACGAGACCGTTGTTGTTGAAGTCGTTGTCGTTGCGAATGCCGGTTTTGTCTTCCCACCATCCGCCATAGGCGAAGAACGTGGGTTTGGCGGTGTTGGCGCGATACTCGCCGGGGACGGGGAGGCGGATTCCCTGGTCGACCCAGTCCCATACGAAGGCGCCCTGGGCGTTCGTGCCGGAGTAGAAGATATCCCAGTACTCCTTTAAGCCGCCCGAGGAATTCCCCATGGCGTGCGAGTATTCGCAGAGAATGAGCGGCATGTCCGGACGAGCCGCGGCGGCCTGCTTGACGCGGTCGGGCGTGGGATACATGAAGGAATTAATGTCGGCGTTCGAGCCGCCGTGGCTGGTCGAACCCTCGTAGTGGAAGGGCCGCGACGGGTCGCGCTTTTTGGTCCACTGGTAGGCCGCGGCGGCGTTCGGGCCGTCGCCGGATTCGTTGCCCATCGACCAGAAGACCACCGACGGGTGATTTTTGTCACGCTCCACCATGCGTTCCACGCGGTCGAGGTAGGCCGTCTGCCACGCGGGGTCGTTGGTGAGGCGATTCTGCGGATTGTTGCCGTAGTGATGGCACTCGATGTTGGCTTCGTCCATGACGTAGATGCCGTAGCGGTCGCAGAGGTCGTACCAGACCGGCGTGTTGGGATAGTGCGAGGTGCGCACGGCATTGATATTGAACTGCTTCATGAGGCGAATGTCGCGCAGCATGGACTCGACGGGGACGTACTTCGCGGTGATTTCGTCGTGCTCGTGACGGTTGACGCCCTTGATGAGGATCGCCTTGCCGTTGATCAGGTATCGACCGTTGCGAATCTCGATTTTGCGGAAGCCGACATTTTGCGGGATGACTTCGAGAGTCGCGCCAGCGGCGTTCTTCGCGGTGAGCAGGAGCTTGTAGAGGTTCGGCTCCTCGGCCGACCACTTGCGCGGATTCGCGACGGGGATGGTGAGCTCCGCTTCGGATTCGCCGTTGGCGGCGATTTCGACGGTGCTGGTGGCGGGCGTCGCGACGCCGTCGAGAGCGGCGCTGAGCGTCACTTTTGACGGCTTGGAGGAAGCGTTGGCGATCTTGGCGCGGACGCGCAGCGTGCCATCGCGGTAGGCATCGTCGAGTCCGGTTTGCGTCTCGAAATCGCGAACATGCTGATCGGGAGTGGCCCAGAGGTAGACGTCGCGGAAGATGCCGCTCATGCGCCACATGTCCTGATCTTCGAGGAACGCGCCGTCGCCGAAGCGGTAGACCTCGACGGCGAGGAGATTGGCGCCGGGTTTCAGATGGGGAGTGAGGTTGAACTCGGCGGGGGTGCGGCTGTCCTCGCTGTAGCCGAGTTTTTTGCCATTGACCCAGGCGTAAAAAGCGGAGTCGACGCCATCGAAGTGCAGGTAAATCTGGCGGCCCTTCCATTCGGGCGGGACGTTGAAATGCATCCGATAACTGCCGACCGGGTTGAATTCGTACGGAACCTGGGGCGGTTTGGAGGCGTCCTGCGGCCACGGATAGATGATGTTCGTGTAAATCGGGATGTCGAAGCCGTGCATCTGCCAGCTCGACGGCACGGGAATGGTTCCCCACGCCGTGTCGTTGAAGTCGGGACGATAGAAGTCGAGCGGCCGTTCGGCCGGCCGAAGGGCGCCGTGGAATTTCCAGGCGCCGTTGAGGAGTTGGAACCATGGGGACTTCGCCCGATCTCCGGTCCGCGCGAGCTCCGCCGATGGGTAGACCATCATGGTGGCGTGCGGTTTCTCAGTTCCGACGTGGACAATGGCCGGGTTGTCCCACTCCGGCCGGTCCGCGGCTGCGGCGACACCGCAGAACGCGACGAGAAGAAAATTGGCGATTCGCATGCTGGTATCCGAACTGCGAGGATAACACCCGGTGTGTCCGGCAGCACGTTCGCAATGGCCCGGATTAGTCATCGGGCGCGCGGTAACGGGCACGGGGCGCGGACGCGCCGATTTGAATAGGTGTTCGGGACATGGCATGGAGCGGACGGTAACGAATCATGATCGACCACAAAGTAGACGTCCCGCCGATTGACGGCCATCATGCGTTGCCGCCGGGGCCGGAGCGCAAGGCACTGCCGCCGGCGCCGGCGCGGCGCAGCCGGGCGTGGATCTGGCTTCTGGCGCTGGCAATCCTGGGATTCATCGTCTTCCGATCGTACGAAAGCGCCCAGCAGAAGAAGGCCGCGGCGGCCGCGGCGCAGGAACGGCGCGCCGCCAACCGGTCCGTCCCGGTGGCGGCGACGGCGGCGCGCCGCGGCGACCTGCCGATCTATCTGCGCGGGCTGGGCACGGTGGACGCATACAACACCGTGAACGTGAAGACGCGCGTAGACGGGCCGATCGTCGCCATCAATTTCAAGGAAGGCGAGACGGTCAAGAAGGGGCAGTTGCTGGTGCAGATCGATCCGCGCACGTTCCAGGCGACGGTGGATCAGACGCTGGGTCAGCTCGCCCGCGACCAGGCGCAGATCAAGGACGCGGAGGCGAACCTGGCGCGGTACCAGGCGCTGTGGCAGGCAGGCGTAATCGCGAAGCAGCAACTCGACACACAGGCCGCGCAGGTGGGACAGTTCAAGGGCGTGATCGAAGCCGATCAGGCGAACATCGAGAACGCGCGCCTGCAATTGAGCTTCACGAAGATTACGGCGCCGATCGCCGGACGCATCGGGCTGCGGCAGGTGGATGTGGGCAACATCGTGCACCCGGGCGATTCGACGCCAGTCGCCGTGATTACGCAGATGCAGCCGATCGCGGTGCTGTTCACGATTCCCGCCGATAACCTGCAACCGGTGCTGGCGAAGCTGCGGGCCGGAGTGCAGCTTCCCGTGGAGGCGTACGATCGCGCCGACCGCATCCGCATCGCCACCGGCGCGCTCGAGACGGTGGATAACCAGATCGATCCGGCGACCGGCACGTCGCGCCTGAAGGCCGTGTTTCCGAACACGGACAATGCGCTCTTCCCGCAGCAGTTCGTGAACGCGCGCATGCTATTGGAGACGCGGCACGGGGTGGTGCTCATTCCCGCGCCCGTCGTGCAACGCGGGCCGCAGGGGGCATTCGTCTATGTCGTCAACGCGAACGGGACGGCTTCGATGCGGCCGGTGACCCTCGGTGTGACGGAGGGCAACGATCTCGAAGTGACGAGCGGGGTCGCGGCGGGAGAGATGGTTGTGGTGGACGGCCAGGACAAGCTGCAGGAAGGCAGCAAGGTCGAGACACGCCCGGAGCCGGGTGAAGCAGGCTCGGGAGGCGCGGGCGCGCCGTCTGGCGGACACGGGCGGGGCGGGCACGGCGGAGACCGGAAACCATGAGCCCGTCGCGGCCGTTTATTCTCCGCCCGGTCGCGACGTCCCTTCTGATGCTTGGCATCCTGCTGGCGGGTTTTGTCGCCTACCGGCAACTACCGGTCTCGGCGCTGCCGGAAGTCGATTATCCGACCATCCAGGTGATCACGTTCTATCCCGGCGCGAGCCCGGAGGTGATGGCGTCGTCGGTGACGGCGCCTCTGGAGCGGCAGTTCGGCCAGGTCCCGGGGCTGAAGCAGATGACATCGATGAGCTCATTCGGGAGCTCGATTCTGGTGCTGCAGTTCGCGCTGAATCTGAATATCGACATCGCGGAGCAGCAGGTACAGGCGGCGATTAACGCTTCGGGCACGTACCTGCCCCGGGATTTGCCGAATCCGCCGATCTACAGCAAGAGCAACCCGGCGGACGCGCCGATTCTGACGCTGGCGCTGACGTCGAACGCGATGCCGCTCTCGAAGGTGGAGGATTTCGCGGACACGACCCTGGCGCAGAAGATCTCGCAACTTCCGGGCGTGGGGCTGGTGACGATCGGGGGCGGGCAGCGGCCGGCGGTGCGCATTCAGGCGAATCCGACGGCGCTGGCGGCTTACGATATGAGCCTCGAAGACCTGCGGACGGCGCTGGGTCAGGCCAATGTCAACCAGGCGAAGGGCAATATCGAGAACGGGCGGCAGTCGTTCATCATCGGCGCCAACGACCAGTTGCTGTCGAGCGCGCAGTACGGGCCGCTGATTGTGGCGTACCGCAATGGCAACCCGGTGCGGCTGTCGGATGTTGCCACGGTTGTCGACAGCGCGGAGAACGTGCGGCAGGCCGCCTGGATGAATCGGACTCCGGCGGTCGTGGTGAATATCCAGCGGCAGCCCGGCGCGAACATCATCAGCGTAGTGGACAGCATCTACCGCCTCTTGCCACAGTTGAAGGCTTCGCTGCCGCAATCGATCGGGATGCAGGTGATTACGGACCGCACCACCACGATTCGCGCGTCGGTGAGAGACGTGCAGTTCGAGCTGATGCTGACGGTCGGGCTGGTGGTGATGGTGATCTTCCTGTTCCTCCGGAGCATCTCGGCGACGGTGATTCCGAGCATCGCGGTGCCGCTGTCGCTGATCGGCACGTTCGGCGTCATGTACCTGCTGGGATACAGCCTCAACAACCTGTCGCTGATGGCGTTGACGATCTCGACGGGCTTCGTGGTGGACGACGCCATCGTGATGATCGAGAACATCGCGCGCTTCATCGAGGAGGGGGTACCGCCGCTCGAAGCGGCGCTCAAGGGATCGGAGCAGATCGGGTTCACGATCGTCTCGCTGACGGTGTCTCTGATTGCGGTGCTGATCCCGCTGCTGTTCATGGGCGACATTGTGGGTCGGCTGTTCCGGGAGTTCGCGATCACGCTGGCGGTGACGATCCTGGTTTCAGCGTTCGTTTCGCTGACGCTGACGCCGATGATGGCGGCGCTGCTGCTGCGGCACAAGCCGGAATCGCAGCAGGGGCGATTCTACCGCGCTTCCGAGCGCTTCTTCGAGCGCGTGATCGCGTGGTACGGCAAGACGCTCTCGTTCGTGCTGCGTTACCAGCGGACCACGCTGCTGGTCACGGCGGCTACGCTGGCCGCGACGATCCTGCTGTACATCTTCGTGCCCAAGGGCTTCTTCCCGGTGCAGGATACGGGAGTGATTCTGGGAATCTCGGAGGCGCGCGAATCGGTCTCGTTCGAGGAGATGGCGAACCGGCAGCAGGCGATCGCGAAGGTGATCCTCGACGACCCGGATGTGCAATCGCTTTCGTCGTTCATCGGCATCGACGGAGTGAATCCGACGCTGAACAGCGGGCGCGTGCAGATCAATCTGAAGCCGCTCGACGAGCGAACGTCGCGCGCGCCGGACATCATCCGGCGGCTGCAGCCGAAACTCGCCGGGGTGGAAGGCATCACGCTGTACATGCAGCCGGTGCAGGACCTGACCATCGAGTCGCGCGTCTCGCGCACGCAATACCAGTACAGCCTGGAGGACGCGGAAGCCAACGAACTGGCCATCTGGACGCCGCGGCTGATGGCGGCGCTGAGCAAGCGCGACGAACTGCGCGACGTCGCGAGCGACCTGCAGACCGGGGGCTTGAAGACGACGGTGGTGATCGACCGCGATTCCGCGGCGCGCTTCGGCATCACGCCGCAGGCGATCGACGACGCGCTGTACGACGCGTTCGGGCAGCGGCAGGTCTCGACCATTTTCACGCAGCTCAACCAATATCACGTCGTGCTGGAGGTAGACCCATCGGCGCAGAAGAGCCCGGAGGACCTGAGCAAGATTTTCGTGCGCTCGGCGAACCCCGTGCCCGCGGCGCCCGGGCAACCGCGGACGGCGCCGCTGCAGGCGCAGACGCCGCTCAGCCAGATCGCGCATTTCGAGACTTCCAACACGCCGCTGGTCGTCAATCACCAGGGCCAGTTTCCGGTGGTGACCCTGTCGTTCAACCTGGCGCGCGGCGTGTCATTGGGCGAGGCCGTGGATGTGATTCACGCAGCGGAGCAGCAGATCGGATTTCCGGAGAGCATCCAGGCCAGTTTCCAGGGGACCGCGCAGGCGTTTCAAAACTCGCTGGCCAACGAGCCGATGCTGATCCTGGCAGCGCTGGTGACCGTGTACATCGTGCTGGGTGTGTTGTACGAGAGCTATATCCACCCGATCACGATTCTGTCGACGCTGCCGTCGGCGGGCGTCGGCGCGATCCTGGCGCTGCTGATTACGGGCAACGACTTCAACGTGATCTCGCTGATCGGTGTGATTCTGCTCATCGGTATCGTCAAAAAGAACGCGATCATGATGATCGACTTTGCGCTGGAGGCGGAACGCGATCAGGGGAAGGCGCCGGACGAGTCGATCTACCAGGCTTGTCTGCTGCGCTTCCGGCCGATCATGATGACGACGATGGCGGCGCTGCTCGGCGGCATCCCGCTGGCGCTCGGGACGGGGACGGGATCGGAGCTGCGGAAGCCGCTCGGCATCACGATCGTCGGCGGGCTGATCGTGAGCCAGATTCTGACGTTATACACGACGCCGGTGGTGTATCTGTTCTTCGACCGGCTGGCGCGGCGGTTCAAACCCGCGCGCGCCGGATATCCGGCCGCGCCACACCCCGCGCCGGCCGCGAGGCAGGAATGGTAGAGCGCGCCGCGAGGCAGGTATGAGCATTTCGTCGCCGTTTATCCGGCGGCCGGTGGCGACGTCGCTGCTGACGGCGGGGCTGGCGCTGGCGGGTGGGATCGCGTACCGGATGTTGCCGGTCGCGCCCTTGCCGGAGGTGGAATTTCCGACCATCAGCGTCTCGGCGGGGCTGCCGGGGGCCAGTCCGGAGACGATGGCCTCGGCGGTGGCGACGCCTCTCGAGCGGCAGTTCGGCCGCATCGCGGGCGTGAGCGAGATGACGTCGTCGAGCGGGCAGGGGAGCGCTAACATCGTCCTGCAGTTCGACCTGAGCCGCGACATCGACGGCGCGGCGCGCGACGTGCAAGCGGCCATCAATGCGGCGCGCGGCCAACTGCCGGCGAATCTGCCGAACAATCCGACGTATCGCAAGGTGAACCCGGCGGACGCGCCGATCCTCATCATCGCGCTGACGTCCGACAGCTACGATCCCCGCCAGATGTACGACGCGGCGGATTCGATCCTGGCGCAGAAGCTGGCGCAGGTGGAAGGCGTCGGACAGGTGACGGTGGGAGGCGGCGCGAAGCCCGCGGTGCGTGTGGAGTTGAACCCGGGCGCGCTGGAAGCCTTCCATATCGGGTTGGACCAGGTGCGCACGACGCTGGCGGCGGCGAATGCGCACACGCCGAAGGGAGCGGTGGCGCATGGCGAGAGCACA
Organism: uncultured Solibacteraceae bacterium; assembly: GCA_964608645.1. Taxonomy (GTDB): domain Bacteria; phylum Acidobacteriota; class Terriglobia; order Bryobacterales; family Bryobacteraceae; genus CAZSQK01. The sequence goes on from CAZSQK010000037.1 coordinate 64,143, forward strand.
TGGCAGCTCGAAACCACGGACCAGCTCTTCAAAGCCGCCGACTACAACCGGCTGATCGTCAGCTATCACAACGGCAACGCCGTGCGGCTCTCGGACGTCGCCACGGTGAGCGACGGCGTGCAGGACCGCCGCAACGCGGGGCTCGCGAACGGCAGGCCCGCCGTGCTGCTGATCCTCTTCCGGCAGCCGGAAGCCAACATGATCGAGACGGTGGATCGTGTGCGCAGCCTGTTGCCGCGGCTCGCCGCGTCGATTCCACCCGCGATCCATATTGGCGTAGTGGTGGACCGCACGACCACGATCCGCGCCTCCGTCGCCGACGTTCAGTTCACACTCGCGCTGTCGATCGCGCTGGTGATCCTGGTGGTCTTCCTGTTCCTGCGCAACGGCTGGGCCACGGTCATTCCGGGCATCGCCGTGCCGCTGTCGCTGCTGGGGACGTTCGGAGCGATGTACCTGATCGGGTACACGCTCGACAATCTCTCCCTGATGGCGCTGACGATCTCGACGGGGTTCGTGGTGGACGACGCGATCGTGGTGATCGAGAACATCGCGCGGCATCTCGAAGGGGGGCTTTCGCCGATGCAGGCGGCGCTGCGCGGGTCGAAGGAGATCGGCTTCACGGTGCTGTCGATGAGTGTTTCGCTGGTCGCGGTGTTCATTCCGATTCTCCTGATGGGGGGGATTGTGGGCCGGCTGTTTCGCGAGTTTGCGGTGACGCTGGCCATCGCCATCGGCATGTCGCTGGTGGTCTCGCTGACCACGACCCCAATGATGTGCGCCCGGTTCCTGGTGGCGGAAAGCCAGCGGCGTCACGGCCCTTTCTACAACGCCGGTGAGCGCGCCTTCAACTGGCTGATCGGCCGGTACGACCGCTCGCTCACGTGGGTGTTGCGCCATCCGCAGCCGACTGTCGCGGTGCTGCTGGCGACGATCGCGCTCAATGTGTACCTCTACACCGCCGTGCCGAAGGGCTTCTTCCCGCAGCAGGACACCGGACGCCTGACGGGGTCGATCGTGGGCGCGCAGGACATTTCGTTTCCCGCGATGCGGCAGAAGCTGATCGCGTTCGTGGACATTGTGCAGCACGACCCCGGGGTGGAGAACGTCGTGGGCTTCACCGGCGGCAATTCGGTGAATAGCGGCCGGGTGTTCGTGCAGCTCAAGGATTTCCGCGAGCGCAAGGGGATTACGGCGGATATGATCATCAACCGCCTGCGCGGGAAGCTCTCGCGCATTCCGGGCGCGACGCTGTTTCTGCAATCGGTGCAGGATATCCGGGTTGGCGGACGCGGCAGCAATTCGCAATACCAGTATTCGCTGCGCGCCGACAATCTCGCCGATCTCAATCTCTGGTCGCAGCGGCTCCTGGAAAAGATGCGCACGTTGAACGGGGTTCGCGACGCCAACACGGATCAGCAGAGCAAGGGGCAGCAACTGAACCTGGTGATTGATCGCGACACCGCGGCGCGCTATGGCGTCTCCACGCAACTGATCGATTCGACGCTGTACGACGCGTTCGGACAGCGTAACGCATCGACGATGTACATGGCGCTCAACCAATACTTCGTCGTGATGGAAGTAGACCCGCAGTTTCAGCAGAGCCCGGAGGCCCTGCGCTCCCTCTATGTGCTCTCGTCGACCGGGCAGGAAGTGCCGCTGAGCTCGTTCGCCAGTTTCCAGCAGACGAACACGACGCTCTCGGTGAACCACCAGGGGCAGTTCCCGGCGATTACCCTATCGTTCAATCTCGCGCCGGGCATGGCGCTGGGCGATGCGGTGCGGGAGATCGGCGAGGCGGAGCGCGAGATCGGCATGCCGGCGACGGTGCAGGGCAGCTTCGCGGGCACGGCGCAGGCGTTTCAGAGCTCGCTGGCCAGCGAGCCGTTGCTGATTCTGGCGGCGCTGGTCACCGTCTACATCGTCCTGGGCATGCTCTACGAGAGCTTCGTGCACCCGGTGACGATCCTCTCGACGCTGCCATCGGCGGGCGTCGGCGCGCTGCTCGCGCTGTTGCTGACGCACGAGGATCTGAGCGTGATCGCGCTGATCGGCATCATCCTGCTGATCGGCATCGTAAAGAAGAACGCGATCATGATGATCGATTTCGCGCTGGACGCGGAACGGCGGGAAGGGAAGAACTCGCGCGACGCCATCTATGAGGCGTGCCTGCTGCGGTTTCGGCCGATCATGATGACGACAATGGCGGCGATGCTCGGCGGAGTGCCGCTGGCGATCGGCGGGGGCGCGGGAGCGGAGTTACGGCGTCCGCTGGGAATCACGATCGTCGGCGGGCTGATTGTCAGCCAGATCCTGACGCTGTACACGACGCCAGTGATTTACCTGTATCTCGACCGGTTCCGGCTGGCGGTTTCGAGGGCGCGGCGGCGCGCGCGATTGTGGTCGCCGGCGTAGGGAGAAGTCTCACGCAAAGCCGCGAAAGGCGCAAAGAACTCGTGATTTATTCCTTCGCCGGTCAAAGGACTACGGACGCGAGGACGGGCGGACTGGCGGAATCACGGTTCCATCGGGGCCATGGACGGTGATTTCCACTTTGTACTTCCGCAGGTCGACGCGGTTCCGCAGGGCCAGCCACGAACACGTCAGCAGGCCGATCAGACAGATGCCGGCGGGGATCGCGCTCTTCATCGAGCGTAGCCGTTAGTCGATGTCGAATTCCGTCGTGCGCACCCATGACCGGCCGGCGGTGTCCAGGATCCGGATTTCGACCTTGTAGGCTCCCGCGGTGAGTTGATTCACCGGCAGTTTCAGCCCGATGGGCGCGACGGGGCTCCCCGCGTGCAGGAAGTTGGTCAGGTCGACGCCGCCGGAGTCCACTTTCTGGGCTCCGCTGGCGCGCTCGGTGATCTTCATGACCGCTCCTACCTGCACCTTCGTCGCGGGATTCTCCTCTTGCATCAGCGGCTCGTAGACCTCGAAATAGACGGCCACGTTGTCGCTGGGCTTGAAGCGCATCACGCCGGCGGGCTCGAATTGCATGGCGCCGGCCATCAGCGGCGTCTTCCCTTCGACGAGCTGATCGTCCAGGTTGGTCTCGGCGGTCACGCGATGGTAGTTGCCGCTCAGGGCGAGGGCGCTCATGCTGAACTGGCTGGTGTCGTAGGGGTCGATTTTGAGCGGCGATTCGAGCTTGCCGAAGCCCGCGCCGGCGGCGGTGAACACGACTTTCAGCGTGTACTCGCCGGAGCCGAGGTCGAACTGGTTTTCGTAGTGCAGCGGTTTGGCGGTGAACTTCTCCGCCTCCTTCTTGTCCTCGAAGTCGCGCTTCACCGAATCGCTGAACTTGGCCGCGATGTTGCCGTCGGGCCGGTAGGCGACTCCCAGCACGCTGATCTCGGCGTGCTGTTTGCCCTTGATCTTCTCGAACTTGACGGATGAGGTCGGGATGTCCATGGCGACGACCACGCGCGCCGTATTGGTCGATGTGTAGAAGAAGGGGACCTGCATCGGCGCTGCCTTGATCGTGCCGGAATCGGCGCCCGCCGCCATGGTCTCCAACTGCTTCTCGATGGGCTTGCCGGAGAGCAGGTCGACCTGCTTGACATTGCAATACCCGGTGCGCGCGCGGACATTCACACCGCCCTTATTCACTTTCACGCGAATCTGGTGGCAGCTTCCTTCGAGAGACTCGGGAGGGGCGTAGGCGAGCAGGTAGTATTCGTTCTGTTCCTTGCTGATCTTCTGCAGTCCGCCGAGAAGGTCGTTGGTGTTGGCGATGACGAATCCGCCGGTGCCGTCGGCCAGCATGTACAGCACTTCCTGATTGGTCGTGGCGCTCTCGGGAATCGGCGGGATGATGCCACGCCGGTTGAGTGGGTCGTTGGGCATGCGGAAGTTCGGATTATTGCCGCCGCGTCCGCCGAAATTGCCGTTGTTGGCGTTGCCGCCGCCCGAATTACCGGAATTGCCTGGATTACTGCCGCGGCCGGGAGCGCCGGCTGCCCCGCCAATTCCCGGAGGCGCCGACCGGGTTCCGCCAGGATTGCCGCCGCCGGTCGCGCCCGGGAAGGAATTCCCACCGCCGGGATT